>NZ_JCAFRM010000017.1:0-3480 GCF_059368215.1 Stenotrophomonas sp. YJH_SMC_123 | reverse complement strand
GATCTCGGCCATGATGTCGGTCACGCGCTGCACCGAGGCGACGATCTCGCCCATGGTCGCGCCGGCCTTGTGCACCAGCGCCGAGCCGTCGTTGACCTTGCCGACCGAGTCGTCGATCAGGCCCTTGATCTCCTTGGCGGCGGCGGCCGAGCGCTGGGCGAGGGTGCGCACTTCGCTGGCGACCACGGCAAAGCCGCGGCCCTGTTCGCCGGCACGCGCGGCTTCCACCGCGGCATTCAGTGCCAGGATGTTGGTCTGGAAGGCAATGCCGTCGATGACCGAGATGATCTCGGCGATCTTCTTCGACGAGGCTTCGATGGCCGACATGGTGGTGACCACCTGGCCGACCACTTCACCCCCCTGCAAGGCGACACCGTGCGCGCCGATGGCGAGCTGGTTGGCCTGGCGTGCGTGCTCGGCGTTCTGGCGCACGGTGGAGGTCAGTTCCTCCATCGAGGCGGCGGTTTCTTCCAGGTTGGCAGCCTGCTGCTCGGTGCGGCGCGACAGGTCGCTGTTGCCGGAGGCGATCTCGCCGGCGGCCAGGGTGATGCTGGAGGCGGTGGCCTGGATCTGGCCGACGATCTGGGTCAGCTGTGCAACGGTGGTGTTGGCATCGTCGCGCATGCGTGCGAACACGCCCTGGTAATCGCCGTGCATGCGTGCGGTCAGGTCACCTTCGGCGATGGCCGACAGCAGCTGCGAGAGCTTGCCGAGGTTGTCATCGCTGACCGCCATCATCGCGTTGAGGTTCTCCAGCATCAGGCGGAAATCGTGATCGAAGCGCTGCGCATCGCCACGGAGGCTGAAGTCGCCGGCGGCGGCGGCGCTGGCCAGCTGCTTGATCTCGGCATTGATGCGGCCGAGGTTGGCCTTGACCGTATCAACGGTGGTTGTCATCGCGGCCTTTTCGCCCGGGTAGCGTGCAATGTCGCGGCTGAGATCGCCAACCGCGTACTGCTGCACCACGTCCAGCACGTCGTGCAGGGTCTGCACGTGGCCGCCGACCAGGGCGTTGGTTTCCTGCACCATCAGCCCGTACTCGCCGGGGAAGGCGCTGGCGTCGATGCGGTAGCTCAGTTCGCCACCGTCGTGACGGCGCGCCATTTCGCGCTGGCCGGTGATGACTGCATGCAGCTGCTGCTGCATGCCGGCCATGGCCACCAGCAGGCGGCCGGTTTCGTCGTGCGGCTGCGGGCCGATGTGGCTGTCCAGCTTGCCGCCGGCGATGCCTTCGGCCACGGCGGTGGCCTGCTTCAGCGGCACGGCGATGCGGTTGCCGATGACCCAGCTCAGGGCCAGCACGATCAGCACCAGTACGCCACCAGAGACCGCCATGATGGCGGTGAACACCAGCGCCTGTTTCTGCACGTCGTCCATGTAGACGCCGCTGCTGACCACCCAGTTCCAGGGCGCGAACAGGCCGGCATAGGCGACCTTCTCGACCTCGCCCTTGCTGCCCGGCTTGGCCCAGCGGTAGTTGACGAAGCCGCCGCCGGCGCGAGCCGCTTCGACCTGGTCGTAGTAGATCCGGACGCCGTCGTCGGTGCGGAAGTCCTTCATGTCCTTGCCGACCAGGTCCTTGCGGAACGGGTGCATCAGCAGGCGGTAGCCGGTGTCGTAGATGTTGAAGTAGTAGGTATCGTTCCCGGCGCGCATGACCTCCAGCGCCTGCAGCGCGGCGCTCTTGGCGGCCTCTTCGCTGAGCTCGCCGGTACCGGCCAGGCGGTGGTAGTGCAGCAGGATGCCGTAGCTCAGTTCGACCTGGGTCTTCAGCGCGCTCTTGCGGGTTTCGGTCAGGTCCAGGTACTGCATGCGGGCGGCGATCACCGAGAGCGCGATCACGCCGAGCGCGATGAGCAGCGTCAGCAGGTTGAGCTTGCGCCGGACGGAAAGATTGCGGAAGTAGTGTTGCCAGCGATGCAGGAGATTCATCGAGCAGGACCAGGTCGAAGCGGGCGGGCGGCGCCGTGCCGGTCAGCGGCGGGATGCGCCGTGACAACCCCGTTATCGGCCGCGCGGGCGGGGGATTGAGGTGCGGTGTCCGAACGTATTCAGGTTTCCTTGCAGCGGCGGCTGCGGCGCTGCCTGCGGATCATGGGGTCAGATCCCTTTTCCTCGGGTAAAGGGATCTGACCCCGTAGATCCGGCGGACCTCGCATTTGCAACTTCCCCCATAGCCACTTGTTCGCCACCCGGTTCAACGTTCCAGGTTTTGGGTCGAGGTGATTGCGTATTGGATGGATTTGCGGCGTTCGTCGAGCAGCAGAGGGCCGATCTGAAGCGCGTTGCGCGGCATACCCAGGGGGAATGCAGCGAACAGGATGTGATCAATGAAGCATGGCTGTTGGCTGCGACATGGGGAGATGAAGGGAGGGAGCCGCTGGATCTGGCGGCGCCTGATGATCGGACCCTGTTGATCAGTTATCTGTACCAGAAGCTGGTTCGCTACACCGATGTGAACGTCAGGCACGCCGTACGCCTGGATCACGCACCCAGCGGGGAGGAGGGCGGTCACCCCTTGCTGGCGCGGTTGAGTGCGGACGGGCAGGACCCCTTGTCCTTTCTGCAACTGCGTGAAGAGGCTCCCCTCCCGCCGGGCGAGGGGGAGCTGAAGTATTCCGTAGCAAGCACTTATCTGGTGATGTTGCAGCACCACAATTTCCGCGTCCCCGCACTGGCCCGCTTTCTGCGTTTGTCCATTTCCCACACGTACCGTTGTTGTGCCGGTGCGAGCGCGCTGTCCGCGTGGCAACATGCGCTCGTTCTGGCTCCGCCGATCAGCATGGAGAGCCTGAGGCCATGGCGTCGATGTCGTGCGCTGCGTGTTCCGAGGCAACTCGAGTTCGACTTTGAAGACAGGCTTGAGTTGAGGGCGTAGAGGATCCCGCGATGGGGTCGACGTGGGGTCAGATCCCTTTTCCTGAGGAAAAGGGATCTGACCCCGGGGGGTAAACAAAAACGCCCCAGCACAGGGCCAGGGCGTTCTCGTAACTCAGGTCAGGCAGGCATCAGAACTCCTGCCAGTCCCCGTCGGCCAGTTCGGTGGCCATCGGGCGACCACCCGCCGTGCGGCGGGCCGGCGGGGCAGCCGGGGCCGGGGCAGCCGGTGCAGCGGCGCGCGGCGCCGGGGCGGTGACGCGCGGGGCGGCGACGACCTCGGCTTCGTCCACCACGAAGATCGACACGGCCTCGCTGAGGTGGCCGGCCTGTTCTTCCATCGCACGTGCGGCGGCGGTGGCTTCTTCCACCAGCGCGGCGTTCTGCTGCGTGGTTTCGTCCATCTGCACCACGGTCTGGTTGACCTGCTCGATGCCGGCGCTCTGTTCCTGCGAGGCGGCGGAGATCTCGGCCATGATGTCGGTCACGCGCTGCACCGAGGCGACGATCTCGCCCATGGTCGCGCCGGCCTTGTGCACCAGCGCCGAGCCGTCGTTGACCTTGCCGACCGAGTCGTCGATCAGGCCCTTGATCTCCTTGGCG
>NZ_JCAFRM010000016.1:0-4275 GCF_059368215.1 Stenotrophomonas sp. YJH_SMC_123 | reverse complement strand
GGCGAGCTGGTTGGCCTGGCGTGCGTGCTCGGCGTTCTGGCGCACGGTGGAGGTCAGTTCCTCCATCGAGGCGGCGGTTTCTTCCAGGTTGGCGGCCTGCTGCTCGGTGCGGCGCGACAGGTCGCTGTTGCCGGAGGCGATTTCACCGGCAGCGGAGCTGATCGCGCGGCTGGACTGCTTGATGCGGGTGACGATCTCGCTCAGCTGCGCGGCGGTGGCGTTGGCGTCGTCGCGCATCCGGGCGAACACGCCCTGGTAATCGCCGTGCATGCGCACGGTCAGGTCGCCCTGCGACAGCGCGGCCAGCAGGCCGGAGATCTGCTCGATGCTGCCGGCATTGGCGTCCAGCAGGCCGTTGATCTGCTGGGCCAGCTGCAGGAAGAAGCCTTCCTTGTCGCTGGCATCGATGCGGCCGGACAGGTCGCCAGCGGCGGCCTGGGCGATCACGCGGGCCACTTCGGCTTCGACCTGCGCTTCCTGGGTACGGTCGCGCCATTCCACCACGTAGCCGACGGTGTCGCCGCCTTCATTGCGGATGGTCGAGACCACCTGGGCGAACTGGGCATCGCCGTACTGCATCGGGCGACGGGCGACGCCGTGTGCCTTCAGGTTGCCCAGCAGGGTCTGGTCCATCTCGCCGCGGTGTTCGAGCACGGTGACCGGCTTGCCGATCAGCGAAGCCTGCGCATCGAAGTCCGGCAGGTCGCGGCGCAGTTCGTCCTGGTACTGGCTCAGGGTCTGCTGCAGGGCGCGGTTGCTGTAGACGATGGTGTTGCTGGTGTCGGTCAGGTAGACGCCGGTCGAGCTGTAGTCCAGCGCGGTACGGATGCGCAGGTTCTCGCGGGCGATGGCCTGGTCGGTCTCGATGCGCTCGCGCAGGTCGCGCTGCATGCGCTGCATGGCCTGCATCAGTTCGCCCACTTCATCCTGGCGGCTGACGTCGATGTGGCCATCGAGCTTGCCGCCGGCCACGTCGTTGGCCACCGAGACGGCGCCACGCACGCTGCCGACCAGGGCGCGGGCAAACAGCCACACCAGCACCAGGCCGAGCGCGGCGCCGCCCAGCAGGGCGATCACGGTCAGCACGGCCGAGGCGGAGTAGGTGGATGCGGCCTCTTCGCGCGAGGCGCGGGCGAGGCGGTTGTCTTCGGCGATCAGCGCCTCCAGCGCGGAGGCGGCCTTGCGGTGCTTGGTGCGGGTTTCGCCGACGAAGGTATCGATGGCGTCGTCCGGCAGGTCCAGTTCCAGCATCTCGGTGACGCTGTCATAGGATGCCAGGGCGTCCTTCCATTCCTTGGCGAAGGCGTCGAACAGCTTCTTCTGCTGCGGGTTGTCGACCAGCTTCGGATACTCCTTGATCGACTTGTCCATGCTGGCGCGCAGGTCGACGCCCTGCTTGCGCGCATCGGACTTGACGTCATCGCTGGCGCGGATCAGCTGCTGGTAGGCGGCATTGCGGTACTCGCCCAGCATGCCGCGCATCTCGCCGGCCATGCGGATGCTCTCCATGCGTGAACCGGCCAGCTCGGTGGTCACGTTGTTCAGCGAATGCAGGCCGCGATAGGCGACGATGCCCTGCAGCAGCATCACCAGCAGGAGGACGCCGAAGGTCAGCAGCAGTTTCGGCATCAGTTTCAGGTTGTTGATCCACGGCATGGGCGTTGCGAGCTCCTAAGGCAGACGCGCCCGGGCATCGGGCCCGGTTGCAGCAGAAACCACGCCAGGACCAGGCCCGGCGTGGTCCGACGAACGGCGGATTACTTGATGTTGGCCAGCTTCAGCCCGGCCGGCGAGCTGACTTCGATTTCCGCACGCGAGGCGTCGCGCTGGATCTTGCCGATCACGCACACGGTCTTGCCTTCCAGGGTTTCCAGCGGGAAGGAGAACTTGCCGCGGTTCTCGCCGGCGATACGCGCCGAGAAGGTGTGGCGCGGGAAGGCGCCGCCCATGTACAGGAAGGTCGGCTGGCCTTCGGAGCCTTCTGCGTAACGGGCCTTTTCGACCTTGCCACAGACCATGCCGTCCTTGCCGACCGAACGCGGCGCCATTTCCGGCGGGATCATGTCGGCCGACTGGGCGAAAGCGGAGGCGGCGGTGGTGGCCAGGACAGCGGCCGAGACGAACGCAAACAGGGACTTCATCGAGGGTATCTCCGGGGATGGTAACGATCGGGCCGGTCCTGCGCGCTCCTGCGCGACCGGCTTCTGTCCCCCTATCGGCACCGCCGAAGGGAACTGAAGGGTTTTGTGACTGGAACGTGAAGCAGTTCCGTTTGCTCAGGCAGCGACGTCTTCGGCGAGGTTGGCCTGGCCCATGTCGGCGCTGTCGAGCAGGGTCTCGATGTCCAGCAGGATCAGCATGCGATCGTCGTGGGTACCGATGCCGGAGATGAAACGGGTGTCGACGGCCGCGCCGAATTCCGGGGTCGGGCGGATCTGCTCGGCCGACAGCGGGATCACGTCGGAGACGCTGTCGACGACGATGCCGACCACGCGGTCTTCCACGTTCAGCACGATCATCACGGTGAAGGCATCGTAGCGGGCGTTGTCCAGGCGCAGCTTCAGGCGCAGGTCGATGACCGGGACGATGGTGCCGCGCAGGTTGATCACGCCCTTGATGTAGTCCGGGGCGTCCGGCACGCGGGTGACGGCGTCGTAGCCGCGGATTTCCTGCACCTTGAGGATGTCCACGCCATAGTGCTCGTCACCAAGGGTGAAGCTGAGGAATTCGCCACCGGCGCTGGCGGCGGAGCTGGTCTTGTCGTTCATCGAGGGGTCCTGGTTCTGCCGGAAGTCCCGGTGTCAGGCTCGATATCGGCCCCGCCGGGGGGGACTTTAGGTGCCGGGCAGTGCCGTGGATGGGGTCAGATCCCTTTTCAGGGAAAAGGGATCTGACCCCGGCACGCGTTCCAGGGTTGCCGGCCGGCGGCCGGCACTACCGGTCGGACGGCCTCAGAGCTCGCCGTTGCGGCGGGCCTTGCGCTGGCGGTCGATGCGGAAGATGTAGCGCTGGATGGCGCTGTCGGCGCCGCGTGGCAGGCATTCAAAGCGCATTCCCACGCGCTTGACCTCGATGCCATTGGGCTGACGCTGCGGCAGCAGGTTGCAGACCACCAGTTCGATATCCAGGTCGGGGCCGTCCGGCAGCGACAGCCGCGCCGGATAGCGCTTCTGCAGACCAAACACCGCGCAGTCATTGGGCACCACCACGGCCAGGCCGCCACCGCTGATGTCCACTACGCGCATCGACAGGGCTTCGGCGCGCGCTTCGCCAGGCGGCAGCAGCAGGTGGGGCGAGTCGGTGACCGGCGTCTCCAGCCGGTACAGCTCGCGGCGCTGCAGGTGCACCAGTTCGTCAGGCAGCGGCGCACGGAAGGCCACATGGCCTTCGTTGTCCACGCGCTGCAGTTCGTGCAGCCGGAACCGTACCAGCACGCGCTCGAGCTGGGCGAAGCACAGCAGGTGATCGGCCTGCTCGGCGGCGCGGTTGGAGGCTTCCTGCGGGCTGCCATCGAGCAGCAGGAAGTCCTCGTCCTCGTCGAGGTCGAGCAGGGCGGTCGGGAAGGAACGGTCGCGGCCGTCGATATGGGCATTGATCAGCGATCGCTGGTCGATCAGCGAGCGCAGCAGCTGGCGCAGCTGGCGCGGGTTGCGGACCAGGAATCGTTCGTCCGCGGCATCAGCCGCGTGGACATCATGCACTGCAGTGTCGTTGCCGTCGGACATGGAATCTACGGTCAGGGGCGGGCGCCAGCACGCATTGGCGCGAGGCTCGATGGGGATATCGGCCTCTGCACCGGATTATGAAGTGGGATTTGCATCACTTTCCACGCGTAAGGGGTCAGATCCCTTTCCCACAGGAAAGGGATCTGACCCCGTGCTTCTGTCAGAATTCCTGCCAGTCGCCGTCCGTGGCCAGCGCCGGCTGGGCCGTTGCCGTGCGCAGCGCACGTGCCGGGGCCGGCTTTGCCGCAGGCGCGGCGGCTGCGACCTGTCGCGGTACCGGTGCGGCCAGCGGGCGTGCCGGGATGGCCATCGTGCCCTGCGATGCCAGCCGGAAGCGGGCCACGGCTTCACCCAGCTGCACGGCCTGGTCTTCCATCGCGCGCGCCGCAGCAGTGGCTTCTTCCACCAGCGCAGCATTCTGCTGGGTGGTTTCGTCCATCTGCACCACGGTCTGGTTGACCTGCTCGATGCCCGCCGACTGTTCCTGCGAGGCCGCAGAGATCTCGGCCATGATGTCGGTCACGCGCTGCACCGAGGCGACGATCTCGCC
>NZ_JCAFRM010000015.1:0-27040 GCF_059368215.1 Stenotrophomonas sp. YJH_SMC_123 | reverse complement strand
CGTGGACGTGAAGCTCGGGCCGAACACTTTCCGCATTCCGGCCAACTACCTGGACAGCCAGATCGCACCGTGGCCCGGCGAGGGCGTGACGCTGGTCATCGAGTGGCCGGACATGAAGCCGACGCCGCCGGGTGCCCGGGCGAATCCGCGTACGAATGATTTCCGGAAGGAAATTGCTGTGGCGATCGACTACATCGATCGTGCGCCAATCGAAACATCATTGGAGCGATTGTCCTCCAACCAGGCATCCGCCGAGGAAGGATCGGTGGAGCGAGGGGATCCTCGGGATCGACTCGATCTGCGTATTGCGCGGCCCGACGTCATGGGACTGACGCCTTACGCCATTGATGAAACGAGGATGGGGATTTTCTCGAAGGAATACGAGGCACGCTATGGAAAACCGCCCACCCGTAATCCTGCCTATGAAGATGACTGGTACATCGCGCGCGCTCCCAACGGCAGCCTGACCACATTCATCAAATGCGAAAGCACGGCGTTTCGGGGGGATGGCGTTCGCCTGCAGGGCGATCAGGTCATCAGTGAGCAAGGGCAAGCCGCTGCGGGGTGCTTCCACTATTTCTCGGATGTGGAGAACAAGCTTTCCATCTCGCTGAACTACAAGCGGGCCTTCCTGGCGGACTGGAAGCGGATGGAAGATGCGGTGCGGGATCTTCTCGCGCGCTCCCGCGTCCGGCAGTGAGTGCATTCAGGAGCAGGCGATGGGCGGATTGACGCAAGAGAATCTCAGGATTCTGGCCAGCTATGCCAAGGCCGGAAACCGTGAGTTGTACTGGAACTATCTGTCGCAGCTGCCAGATGCGGATGGCTATGGCACGCTTGCGCTGGGTGTTGTTCGCAACGACAGCCTGCCAGGCCGCGTTGCAAACAGCTACGCACAGGATTACGCCCGAGATCAGGAAGGCAAGGGCTCCGGCTTTCCCGATGCGCAGCTGAGCGAGCGGCAATGGGAGATGTTTGGGCAGACGCTTCTGCGCCAGGACCTGGAGCGACGCCTGTTCTGGATGGAGCAGGGGCGTCCCGAATTTGCACTGAATCTTCCCGGCAAGGATGTAATGCTGGCACACGACCGGGCATTCGAACGGCATGAACTCGATCCGAACTGCTGGACGCCGCGCGTGTTGCTGCAGGCGGCTGAGCAGAAGAACGGCCCCGAGAAGCTGGAACAGATCTGGACCAACATGCTCAACAATGACTACGCCGGAGGCCCGCGCGTAGGCAACACCAGCGTCGATGCCATCAGCCAGATGGGATGGACGAAGGGCGGGCAATACCTGACCCGGTTGAGCGTGCTGGAAGCCACCCAGGCACTGGAAGGGCGCTCGGCGGTCGATCCGAACGTCATCGGTGGCAACAGCTACTACGCGATGTACTTCGAAGCGGACAGGAAATGGGCCAGTGTCAGCGCGGGTGGTGGCCACATGTCGATGCGTGAGATCACCGATCCGGCCCGCATCGCTGAACTCAACGACGCGCGGGACGTTCGTCTGGAACGGCAGGAAAAACGTACCCAGTTCCACCCGGACGACCCGTACCGGACCATCACCCGCAGCCCACTGACCGCAGCCGTGGACGACGTGCCGGATCCCGCGCAGGTAGCGACCCGTCTGGCCGACATTGGACCCGGCCACCGTGAGTACGCATTGATGCAGCAGGTGCGCGAAGGCGTGGCCGCGATCGATGCCGGCGCCGGGCGTACCCACGACGAGAACAGCGAGCGCCTGGTGGCGAGCGTGATGGCCTTGGCGCGCCACAACCAGCTCGAACGCGCCGACCATGTGCTGCTGAGCGCGCAGACTGCCGATCACCCGGCCGGCCGCAACGTGTTCGTGGTGCAGGGCGAGATGAGCGATCCCGCGCATCTGCGAGCGGTCATGCCTACGGACACGGCGGTGCAGACGCCGGTCGAACACTCGCTGCGGCAGATCGAGGCCGCCAGCCTGGAGCGACAGCAGGCGGCCATGCAGCGCCAGCAGGACAACGACGTCCACGCGCGTGACAACCCTGCGATGCGGATGGGCTGAGGTTCGTAGCAGAGCCGAGCGGGCGCCCGGCTCTGCTGGAAGGCCTTCTCAGAAGCGGTAAGCCGCCTGCACATACACCCGCCGCGGCTCGCCCGGGAAGTGCCCGTTGCGCTCGATGAAGCCGCTGGCCGCGTACACCTTGTCGAACAGGTTCTTGACGTTGGCCTGGAACTGCCACTGCTTCCACGTGGTCTTCCAGCTCATGTCGAATACCGTGTACGCCTTGACCGTCTGCCCATCCAGGCTGACACGCTCGCCCACATGGTCGGCGCCGAAGCCGATGGCCGAGTTGATCGACGGCAGGTCGTAGCGCGTCCACAGGCCGAGCTTGTTGCGTGGCGCATTGGCGAAGCGGTCGCCGGAGGCATTGGTGATGCCGTTCGGTCCGGCATCCTTCACCCGTGCGTCGTTGTAGGCGTAGGTCAGGTTCACCACCCAGCGCTCGGTCACGTCGGCCAGCAGGTCCAGTTCCATGCCCGTGCTGCGTACCAGGCCCAGTGCAGCGAGTTGGTTTACCCCGCCGATCACCTCGCCGGTGGCCTGCACGATGTTGCTGCGGTCGATGCGGTAGGCCGCCATGTTCAGGGTCACACGGTCGGCCAGCAGGGACTTCAGGCCGACTTCCCATTGCCTGCTGCGCTCCGCGTCGAACGGTCCGCCGGCCGCCGGGTTCTGGTTGGTGGCACTCTGCGGCACGAAGCCGCTGGCGATGTTGGCGTACAGGTTCACGCCGTCCCGGACGGTAAAGGTACTGCCCAGGCGCCAGCTGAGATCGTTGCCATCCACGCTGCCGCCACCCATGCGGTCCTGATCCTTGAACCCATCCCAGCGCAGCCCGGCCAGCACATGCCAGCGCGTGCCCAGTGCCAGCTCATCCTGCAGGTAGCCGCCGTAGCGCTTGCTGCGGGTGGCGGTGCTGCGCCACGGCAGGGCGGCCAGGTTGTAGTCATGCCAGGTGCTCGCGCCATAGACCGGGTTGAACAGGTCGATGCCGCGCACCGGGCCGGCGCCGCGTGCCAGGTCGGCGCTGTTGGCGGTCTGCGCGGTGAAGTCGGCGTCGAGCTGGTACACGTCGGCGCCGAACAGCACCTTGTGTTCGATACGACCCGTGTTGATCCGCCAGACGGCATTGCCGCTGGCGGTGAAGGCAGTGTTGTCACGGATCTGGTTGCGCAGCTGGCGCGTCATCCACTCGGCTACGCCGTCACGGTCACGATCAATCAGCCCCATCGGCTCGTGGTACATCTGGTGCTCGTTGTTGCTGAACCAGCGCGCAGCAAGGTCCACGTCCAGGTTGTCGCGCGGTGCGAAGCGATACTGCGCCAGTGCGACCTTGGCGCGCATGTCGAGGAAGTCACTGGCCTCGTTGTGGTTCCAGCGGCGGTCGGTCAGGAAGCTGCCGGCATCGTTCACCGGCACGCCGCGCAGGCGGTTGCCGCCCAGGTTCTGGGTGATGTCGGTGAACTGCAGCACCAGCTCGCCGGTCTGGCCAACGTCGAAGGCCAGCGAGGCATCGCCGATCACGCTTTCGCTATCGGCATTCCAGCGCACGCCCTGCTCGCTGTCGGCATACAGGCCGGCGCGATAGCGAATGCTGCCGCTGGCATTCAAGGGGCCGGTGCCTTCGATCGATCCGGCGCGGAAGTCCTTGTCGCCTGCCTGCAGCTCGATGCGGCGTTCGGCGCGCGCCTTGGGCTTGCGCGTTACATAGTTGATGACACCGCCCGCATCACCACCGCCGTACAGCGCACCGGCCGGACCTTTCAGTACTTCCACGCGTTCGATATTGAACAGTTGCGGCACCGAGAAGCCCGCATAGGGATCACCACGCAGGCCGTCGTAGAGCACGTTCTCCTGGCGGAACCCGCGCAGGGTGACGCCGGCATAGCTGAAGAAGCTGATGCCGCTGATGCTGCGGTACAGATCGGTGACCTGGCGCGCGGCCTGGTCGTCGATCAGCTCGCGCGGCACGACCTGGATCGACTGCGGCACCAGTTCCAACGGGGTATCGGTGCGGGTGCCGACGGCCGCATCGTTGGCGCGGTACAGGGTCTGCGCGCGGCCGCGGACCTCGACCTTGTCCAGGTCCTTCGGGGTGTCAGCGGAGGCCTCGGAGGCCAGTGCAGGCGTAGCCAGGGAAAGGGGCAGCGCCAGGCAGAGGGCGTGCTTGAGCGGGGTTGGAAGCGGCATGAGGGGGTCGGGGTGGGCTGCAAATGAGAAAGATTAGCATTTGCAACGCTTCGTGACCTATCCCCCGATTGCGCTATGGACGCAGGCCCGGGTCGGTATATGGGGTGCCGGCCAAGGCCACCAGCACGCCGGTGCCACCGCGCACGATCAGCTGCAGCATCGCTTGGCGCTGATCCTCGCCCCTCTGCTGGCTGGCCAGTCCACTCTCATAGGCGGCCACCATCGACGCCAGCAGCATGGCTGCGCCCAGGCGTGCCTCCGCGTCCTGCGCGGGCCGACCGGCCGCGTCGGCCATCAGCTGGGCCAGGTCGTCGGCCAGCTGTGCCTGCAGCCGTCGCGCGTGCGCCACCAGCACCGGACTGTCGGCCACGGTTGCCCAGAAGGCCGCTGCACCGGAGTTGATCCGTAACAGCGGATGGCCGCTGTCCAGCAGCTCCCGCACCAGCGATTGGAAGGCGGCCAGCGGGGCCATGCCACGGCGCGCCGCCATGCCTTCGCGAAGCAGGGTCCGGGCCTCCTCATCGCGGTCGAACACCAGGTCTTCCTTGCTGGCGAAATAATTGAAGACCGTCTTGCGCGAGACCCCCGCCGCATTGGCAATCTCGGACATGGACACGGCTTCGAAGCCGCGGCGGATGATCAGTTCGGTGGCGACGTCCGAAATGGTCTGTCGGGTCTCGGTCTTGCGCTGCTCGCGGCGGCCCCGGGGCGGGATCATGGGCGGTTCACTTGTGGAAACGTACACCGAGTGTAACATTGGCGTCGCCAGAGCGCAGGCCCGGCGCTCACAGGGAAATCCCATGTTGTACGACGTCGTCATCGCCGGGGCCGGCCCGGTCGGCCTGTTCCTGTCCTGCGAGCTGGCCCAGGCCGGCTGTTCGGTCCTGTTGCTGGAGCAGGCAGCGTCGCCCGAGACACCCTTGAAACGCCTGCCCTTTGGCTTGCGCGGCTTGAACGCGCCCACCCTGGAGGCCCTGGATCGACGTGGCCTGCTGGATGCGGTTGCCGCCAGTCAGGTGCTGAAGCCGGACAACGGCGCACCGCCGCCCGGCACCGCCCATTGGCTGGCGCAACCGCGGCCGCTGGGCGGCCACTTCGCCGGCATTCCTTTTGCGCTGGACAACGTGGACAGTGCGCGCTGGCGCCATCGCCTGCCGACGCCGGTGCCCACCCAGATGGCGGTCGAGCTGCAGTCGCTGGAGGCGGTGCTGGCCGAGCGTGCGGTGTCACTGGGTGTACAGATCGAGCGTGGCTGCACGGTGCAGGCGGTGCACGCACGCGAAGCACAGATGGTGGTCCAGACCGGTCGCGGGCTGATGCGGGGCCGCTGGCTGGTCGGTTGCGATGGCGCCCGCAGCACGGTACGCAAGCAGTCGGGGTTCGTGTTCGCAGGGACGGCGCCGGAGTTCACCGGGCACACGCTGCAGGTCGAACTGGCAGACCCGTCGGTGCTCGTCCCGGGGCGTCAGTTCACCGAACACGGCATGTGCAATTTCAATCCGCCGGGCATGCTGGCGCTGGCCGATTTCGACGGTGGCGCCGGCCATCGCACGCCGCTGGACCGGCACACCGCCCAGGCGCTGCTGCGGCGTGTGTCCGGGCGAGAGGCAACGATCACGGCGTTGCATCTGGCCACCACATGGACCGATGCCGCGCGCCAGGCCACGGCCTATCGCAGCGGCCGCGTGCTGTTGGCCGGTGATGCCGCGCACATGCATTCGCCGTTGGGCGGGCAGGGGCTGAACCTCGGCATCGGCGATGCGATGAACCTGGGGTGGAAGCTGGCCGCGGTGGTGCGAGGTGATGTGGCAGAGTCGCTGTTGGACAGCTATCAGGCTGAGCGCCATCCGATCGGCGCCCAGGTGCTCGACTGGTCACGTGCGCAGGTGGCGTTGATGCGGCCAGGCCCCGGGTCGCGCGCGCTGGCGGCGGTCATCGCCGACCTGGCCGCGACCCGCGACGGTGCCACCTATCTCGCCGAGCGGCTGTGGGGTGTAGCACCGCCACCGGTGCTCGACGGCAGCCATCCGCGGGTTGGCCGAAGCGCACCGGACGTTCAACTGGCTGATGACCGTCGGATGGGAGAGCTGCTGCGTGCAGGGCAGGGCGTGCTGCTGGGGCTCGATACCGGCGATTCGCTCGGTCCGATCATTGAGCGCTGGCAGCGGTCGGTCACCTGCGTGATGTCCACGGCGCGCGACACGCTGGGACTGGGCGCCGTGCTGGTCCGCCCCGACGGTATCGTCGCCTGGGCCTGCGATGCTGGCGGTGACACGTCGGGGCTGGAGCCTTCGCTGGAACGCTGGTTCGGTTCGCTGCGGTGACCGCCCGCTAGGGCGACGCCACCACGGCCTGCGCGCAGCGCCCGGCTTCGGTCATCACCGAGGCCAGCTGCTTCAATGAGTAAGGCTTGCGCAGCAGGGTGAAGCCATGGCCAGGGTCCCGGGCCAGCAGTTCGCTGTAGCCGCTGGTAAGGATCACTGGAAGCCCAGGCAGGCGGCTGCGGATGGTACGGGCCAGATCCAGGCCGTTCATGCCAGGCATCACTACGTCGCTGAACACTACATCGAAGCGGGAGGCATCCCGTTCGAGCTCCGCCAGGGCCTCGTCCGCATTGTGCGCAAGTACCACGTTGTAATCGAGCTCGCGCAGGGCGCCGACGGCAAATTCGGCCACATCGACGTTGTCTTCCACAACCAGCACGCAGACACCGTGACCATGCTGCAGCCCCGGTAGCGTCGCCGGCCGTTCCGTCATTTCTCTCGCCTGCGCCAGCGGCAGGTACAGGGTGAAGCGGGTACCGGCGCCCGCCTGGCTCTGCACGTCCACCTCGCCTTCCGACTGCTTGACGAAGCCGAACACCTGGCTGAGGCCGAGGCCGGTTCCGGCGCCGACGCTCTTGGTGGTGAAGAAGGGCTCGAAGATGCGGTCGACGACGGCGGGGTCGATGCCTGCTCCGGTGTCGGTCACGCTGATCGCGGCGAAGTCGCCCTTCATCGGCGCGGCGAAGCGCACCGAAGGCACCGCGGTTACCTGCTCCACCTCGATGGTCACCCTGCCGTGTCCCTCGATCGCATCGCGCGCGTTGACCGCGATGTTGATCAATGCAGTGTCCAGCTGGGTCCGGTCCAGCAGCACCGGCAATGGCGTGCCGGGCAACGTCAACGACACCTGGATGCGTGCACCCAGTACCGTGGTGATGATGTCCGAAAGCGCGTGCACGCTCTCGCAGAGATCGAAGACCTCCGGCGACAGGCTCTGGCGACGCGAGAACGCAAGCAGTTGCGCGGTCAGCTTGGTTGCGCGGTCCGAGGCTGTGGCAATGGCCTGGATGTAGCGGCGCCGGGTGTCGTCTGACGGCCACGTGTGCAGGAGCATGTCCACCGAACCGGTGATGACCTGCAGCAGGTTGTTGAAGTCGTGGGCCACACCGCCGGTGAGCTGGCCGATCGCCTCCAGCTTCTGCGACTGGCGCAGCTGCTCGCGGGCGCGCACCAGTTCCAGATGGGCCTCCCGCGCCTGCTCGGTGATCGCCGCGACCTGGCGGCTGTGCAGGTCGCGCTCGATCACCCGTTCGGTCTGCTCGCTGACCACGCACAGGATACCGGCGACACTGCCGCAGCCGACGCGCAGCGGTGAATAGGAAAACGTCCAGAAAGTTTCGCGCAGCGTGCCGTCGCGATCCATCATCAATGGCAGGTTCTTGAAGCTGCGGCTGGTGCCGGCAAAGGCGTCGTCGACGGCATGCACCACGTCCGGCCATACGTCCGCCCAGACATCCTCCAGACGGTTGCCCATCGCGCCGTGCAGCTTTTCCCCCAGCATCGGCAGATAGGCATCATTGAAGAAGAACGCCTTATCTTCCTTGCCCCAGGCAAGCCACAGGGGTTCCGGCGAATCCAGGATCATCGCCAGCAAGGTGCGAAGTTCGGCGGGTGCGCTTGCGGCAGTGGCCGAGCGGGCCCAGTCACTGTCCTGCAGCAGTCGGTAGGCGAGCTGATCAGGTGCGGAGACTGGCAGGGGAAAAGGATGCATGGCCGCCATTGGCGCAAGGAGGTGGCGCAGCATAGCCGAGCGCATGTCATGACGCCCTGCACACCCTCGGCATGAAGGGCCTCGCCACTTCGCCGTTGACGTGGCAGGGATGCACCCTTTGTTCAGCAGGTTGCCGCTATCGCGGCGCAGCGCGAAGGGAGGCGAAGCTGGCCTGATCGGCGGGTCTAGCCCTTACGACCTGCCTGCGCGGTGAGCACATCCCGGCCAGCCTCGGTCAGATCGATATCCCCGTCTTCCGCCTGTACCGCCCATCCGGCGGTCACCGCCCACGTTGCGGCATCGCCGCGCACCGGCTCTGCAGCGGCGATTGCCTGGAGTATTTTCCGCTGTTCCGCAGTCATTTCCACGTGGCGGCCCTCAGATACCCAGCAACGACGCCGGTTGCCAGTCCGACAGGCGGGCGTGGCTGACCGGTTGATGGCAGCCGCACCCGTCACAACGGAACAACGCCCCGCCCGGAAGTTGCACCAGGTTGTCTTCGCTGGCAGAGCTGGTCGACGAGCAATGCCGGCAGGTGACCGTGAGCGCAGTGATGCGCTGCACGCTGCCCGATAGATCGAACACGGCCTCGAACGCGCGAATGACAGGGTGGGCAGTGTCCGGCATCTGAGTCTCGACAGGGTGGGGAGACCTCATCGTCGCGCGCCGGCTGTGATGGAGCAGTCAGCCGGATGCATGGGCGCGATCAAGACAGGCGCGGCAACCGGGCGCGCACCTTCGTCAGGGATTGTTCTTCTTTCCGCTCAGGTCCAGCGGCTTGTCACTGCCCTTGCGCTCGCTCGACCACACTTCCATGCCCTTGTTGCAGCGGCTCTCGCGGGCAGCGACCTCGGGCGGCAGGTCCTTCAGGTGCGGCGACTCCTGGCAGGCTTGATGCATGTTGCTGTCGTCATAGGTGGCGCAGGCGCTGAGCGATGCGAGGGCGATGGCAATGAGGGTCACGCGGAGCGGGGGCTGCAGGTTCATGGGGGGGCCTCGGGTGATGCCGGGATGGCCATGGAATTCAAATCCGTGACACCGGGCATGCACAATCGGACCAACCGCACTTGTTATTCTATAACAGATGCGCGATAGTCCGGCCCCTGCCGGCGTCAGGCGATGCAGATCACCAGTACCGTGCACAGCACCAGCATCAGCACGAACACGCGCCGGCTCAGTGCCAGGCAGGCCAGATAGGCTGCGAGCGCCCACGCTGCCAGCAGCGCGCAGGCCATCACCCATAGCCCGATACCCATCATCGAACCCGTCGCCAACGCAGACAGTGCGATGGCCTTGAACAGCGCCACGCCCAACACGCTGCCCAGCATGCCGGCCTGCAAGGCGATGGCATCATGGCGGGCAGGTGCGCGATGGGGGGGCATTGCGGGTCCGGTACGGGCCGAGAGCGCGGCGTCGGCTGCACTGTGCCCAAATGCACATCCACGAAATGTGTTCATCGCGCGCGAAGACTGCGATGAAGCCCGTTCAGTCGAACTCACCCTCGGCCGATTCCAGACGCTGCCGGTACGCCGCGCGATGCTGGTACAGCCGCTGGCACTCGGCCGACCTGTGGATGCGGCTGCCGGGTTCATTGGCCACCGAGTCGCACATCCGCGCGATGTGATTGTTCTCCGCCAGTTCGGTGACGAAGAACACGGCAGTGATGCCGGTGCCAAGCAGCACGACATACAGCAGACGGCTGAGCCAGCGTGACAATTTCCGCTCGAAGTGCTGCTGGATGGTCAGGTCGAAGCGGATGATGCTGAGCACGATCCAGACGATGGCGACCAGGAAGCAGAGCGTGGGCAGCAGGTCGCGCCAGATGCCTGCTTCGTAGACCGACTCGCTGTAATGGACCGCAGCTCCGGCACCTGCGATGGCAATGGCCAGCGCCCAGTTGCGGCCCAGTGAGAGCAGGTCATCGAGCAGCTTTTCGTGGTTCCTGGTTGGTCCTGCTGCCACGAGGGTTCCTTCTGCGTGTTGCGACCGGCGACGGGCTGCCGCCGATCGTGCAGATGGTGAAGCATCGATTCGGTGATGAGAAGCCTGCCCGCTCAGTATCCTCCTGCGCGTGCACCGATCCAGCGCCGGTAGCGGCGGGTCCGGCACTTTGCGGCCGCCTGTGCCAGCAGCAGTGCCCAGACGGGCGAAACACCCGGCGCCGTGGGCCGGAGCCTGCTCAGCCGCGTCAACTGGTACTTCACTGCGGCCATGTGTGCGCTGGCGGCCAACGGTTTGCTGCGCCAGTCGATGGTGCGCAGTGCCGGCACCGGGTCGCGGCCCTGCTGCCAGCGGTGGGGCAGATCCGGCTCGATCGCCAGCGCGGTGGCGACGCCGACCATGGCCACACCGCTGTCAAGTACCTGATCGGCCACGGCGCGACGGCGGATGCCACCGGTGACCATCAGCGGCATGGTTGCCACCGTGGCGATCTCACGCGCGAACTCAAGGAAGTAGGCCTCGCGGGCCAGGCTGCGCTGGTCGCGCGCGGCACCGGTCATGGCCGGTGCTTCGTAGCTGCCACCGGACAGTTCGACCAGGTCCACGCCGAGCGGCGCCAGCATTTCCACCACTGCGCGCGCATCCTCGGGCGAGAAGCCACCGCGCTGGAAATCGGCGGAATTGAGCTTCACGGCCACCGCGAACGTGGGCGACACGGTGGCGCGCACCCCCTGCACGATCTCCAGCAGCGGGCGCGCACGGTTGTGCAGGCTGCCGCCCCAGCGGTCGTCGCGGCGATTGGACAGCGGCGACAGGAACTGGCTGAGCAGGTAACCGTGCGCGGCATGGATCTGCACGCCACTGAACCCGGCGCGCTCGGCCAGCTCGGCGCTGCGGATGAAGCGGGCGATCACCTCTTCGATGTCCGCCTCGGTCATCGCCCGCGGCGGTGCGAACTGCCTGGACAGCGCGCCCATCTCCAGGGCGACGGCTGACGGCGCGAGTGCCGGTTGGCCGAGTGCGGCCGGCATCTGCCGCCCGGGATGGTTGATCTGCATCCACATCTGCGCGCCCCGTGAGCGTGCCGTTTCGGCCCAGGCGATGAAGCGGTCAAGGTGGCGGTCGTCTTCCAGCACCACGCCGCCGGGGCCGGTCATGGCGCGGCCATCGACCATCACGTTGCCGGTGATGATCAGTCCTGCGCCGCCATCGGCCCAACGCTGGTAGAGCTGCAGCAGTGCAGCGGACGGCGCGTGGTCGGCGTCGGCCATGTTTTCCTCCATCGCGGCCTTGGCAATGCGGTTGCGGATGATGGCACCGGAGGGTAGTGCCAGGGGCGAGAACAGCGACATCGGACAGCTCCAGGACAGGGGAATGGCGCTACGCTAACCTTCAAGTTTTATTGAAGGTCAACAGGCTCCCATGGCGAGGATTCAGGCAGATGAAGATCGGTGAGCTGGCCCGCCTCACGGGCCTCGCGGCGTCGCGCATTCGCTTCTATGAAGACGCGGGGCTGCTGGTGGCGCAGCGCCAGGCCAATGGCTACCGCGACTATCCGGAACAGGCGGTGCTGTTGCTGGAGTTGATCACGGGCGCGCAGCGTGCAGGCTTCAGCCTGGAAGAGATCCGCGCCCTGCTGCCACCGGACATGGGCCAGTGGCAGCATGAGGCGTTGATCACGATGCTGCAGCAGAAGGTGGCTGACATCGAAGCGTTGCAGCTGCGGCTGGCAGAGAGCCGGGCGCATCTGCTGGCCCTGATCGAGGACATCCAGGCGCGGCCGGACGGCATCGACTGTGCAGCCAATTCGCGGCGGGTGCTGGACCGTGTGAAGCGCGGTGAGCTGGCGCGGCCGACCCTGGTGGCCGGCGATACAGCGTTGCTGCGACCAGATCGCCGTCGCCGCAGAGGCAGCGACTGACGATCCGGCGCAATGTTCAGTGACTGCCGGCGACGGCGGTCCTGCGCTTCTTGTCCAGCATCACCGCCACGCACCACAGCAGCAGGCCGCCGATCGCGGTAGCCGCGCCGACATAGCCGGTACTGGCCGGACTGAAGCCGGCGCTGATTGCCATGCCGCCCAGCCACGGGCCGAGTGCGTTGGCAGTATTGAAAGCGGCGTGGTTGGAGGCCGCCGCCAGCGTCTGCGCCTCACCGGCCACGTCCATCAGGCGGGTCTGCAGCACCGCCGCCAGTGCGCCCATGGTGCCGACAGTGATGATCATCGGGCCGATGGTCCACACCGACTGTGCGGCCAGCGGATACAGCAGCAGCATCATGATCGACCACAGCAGCACCACGGCGGCGGCCTTGAAGTGGAACTTGTCCACCAGCCAGCCACCGGCGATGTTGCCGATGATCGCGCCGATGCCGAACACGCCCACCGCCAGCGGCATCCACGATTCGGCCACGCCGGTGACCTGCACCAGGGTCGGTGCCAGGTAGGTGAACACGCAGAACATGCCGGCGAAGCCGACCGCGCCGATCGCCAGCGCCAGCCACACCTGGGACGTGTTGAAGGCGCGCAGCTCGCGCATCGGCGAGGTGCGTACTTCATCCGGGTCCGGCAGCAGGAAGCGCGCGATCATCGCCACGGTGGCGATGGCCAGCACGCTGACCAGGGCAAAGGCGGTGCGCCAGCTCAGCTGCTGACCCAGCCAGGTCGTCAGCGGGTTGCCGACCAGGATCGCGATCGACAGGCCCAGCAGCACGCGTGACATCGCCTGGCCGCGCTGGCCTGCGGGACTGATCGCCGCGGCCACCAGCATCGCCACGCCGAAGTAGGCGCCATGCGGCAGGCCGGCAACGAAGCGCGCCACCAGCATCGTGCCGTAGTTCGGTGCCAGCGCGCTGGCCAGGTTGCCGACCGCGTAGAAGCCCATCAGTGCCAGCAGCAGCTTGCGGCGCGGGAAGCTGGCGCCGACGAAGGCGAGGATCGGGGCGCCGACCACCACGCCGATGGCATAGGCGCTGATCAGATGCCCGACCTGGGTTTCGGAAATCGACAGGCCGCGGCTGATCTCCAGCATCAGGCCCATGCTGGCGAACTCGCTGGTGCCGATGGCGAAGCCACCCAGTGAAAGGGCGAGGATGATCAGGGTGCGCTGGCGGGGCGTCAGCCGCGCAGCCAGGGAAGAGTTGGGGCTCATGCGGGGGCGCGATGGGGGGCGGGAGCCGCCCATTGTACTGCTGCACTGCAGCAGGAGCAGCAGCACTCAGGGTAAATCAGCGTTTGATCGGTGACACGCCGGCCCGCCGCGCCTCGTCGCGCCCGGCTCAGATGCCCAGCGCCGCCCGGGCATGAGCGTACTTTCCGTGCAGGCGCGCGGCCGTCGCCGCATCGAGCATCGCCAGCCGCTGCGGATCGGCGTTGTCATCCAGATCGGCGCGCTTCACTTTCAGTGCCAGCGGGTGGGCGGCAATGCGCGCGTAGTAGCTGTCCGCGTCGGGTGCTGCATCGCGGTTGAGCAGTTGCACCGCCTCGCGCAGCGGTGCGGGAAATACCTCGATCCGCGCGGCAAACGCCGGGCAGTCCTCGGCCACGTCATGCAGCCAGGCCACCACTTCGGCGTCATCGTCGCCGCACACCGCAGCCGCCACCCGCGCCACATGGCCGATGTAAGGCTGGCCGGCCTTGTCGATCTGCCCCGCGTGGGCCTCGGTGGCCAGCGTGCGGGCAAGTGCTACCCAGTCCATTGCGGCTTCCTTGGATATCCGCGCACAGTTTCGCGCAGAAGCCGCAGCGGTTGTGGATGCGCCCATGACGCTGCCACCGGCATGATGGCGGGGCAGGGGGCGCAGTGTTGCCCCGACAAGGAGGAGTGCGATGCAGGAATTCAGGCATGTGCTGGAAACCCGTGGCCGCTACCAGCTGGTAGCGGTGTCCCACGAGCCGGTGTACGCTCCCGGCGATGTGGTCGGCCATGCGGTCGTCGCCGACGATGGGGATCGTCTGACCGACCTGATATCACTGGCCGAAGCGCGCCAACGCTTGCTGCAACTGGTGCGTGAAGAGGGCGAGGAGCCCGGGCTGGAAAACGAGAACCACCTGCGGAAGAAGGCGTCGCGCTGGCGCCACCGCTAGGCCGTCGCGCCGCGTGCGCATCATGGAGGATTCGGGTGTTGCCCAGTAAGAAGTATCTGCTCATCGCCATCATCACGCTGGCGACCCTGTTGCTTGGTTTCGTGTTCTCCGGCTACTTGACCTTGCTGTTCCTGGGGCTGGACACCCAGCTGTTCACCTGGAACACCTACTACCAGTACGTCCACGCCATCGGCCAACCGCAGGTCGCGCCTTTCGTGGGCAAGATCAAATGGGCGGGCTACGTAGGCTTCGGCCTGCCCCTGCTGGTGCTGCTGGTGGCCGGCCTGGTGCTGCTGCTGAAGAAGGACAAGCGCTCGCTGCACGGCGACGCGCGCTTCGCCACCGGTGCCGACCTGGCCAAGCACGGCATGTTCAAGAAGACCGGCCAGAGCATCGTGGTCGGCAGCCATGGCGGCAAGCTGGTGCGCCTGGATGGCCAGCAGTTCGTGATCCTGGCCGCGCCCACCCGCTCGGGCAAGGGCGTGGGCGTGGTCATCCCGAACCTGCTGGAGTACGGCGAATCGCTGGTGGTGCTGGACATCAAGCAGGAGAACTTCGACCTGACCAGCGGCTGGCGCGCCAGCCAGGGCCAGGAGATCTACCTGTTCAACCCCTTCGCCGAGGACCGGCGTACGCACCGCTGGAACCCGCTCAGCTACGTCTCCGACGATCCGGCCTTCCGGGTGTCGGACCTGATGAGCATCGCCGCGATGCTGTACCCAGACGGGGCCGAGGACCAGAAGTTCTGGGTCAGCCAGGCACGCAATGCGTTCATGGCCTTTACCCTGTACCTGTTCGAGAACTGCGACGACGAGCGCAGCAGCGGTTTCCCGGGCGGCGCCGGCACGCCCACGCTCGGTGCGGTGTACCGTTTGTCCTCCGGCGACGGCACCGACCTGAAGAAGTACCTCAAGACCCTGTCGGAGCGACCGTTCCTCAGTGCCAATGCCCGTTCGGCGTTCGCCAACATGTTGTCGCAGGCCGATGAGACCTTCGCCTCGATCCTGGGCACCTTCAAGGAGCCGCTCAATCCCTGGATCAACCCGGTGCTGGACAAGGCCACCAGCAGCAACGACTTCCTGCTGACCGACGTCCGCAAGAAGAAGATGACCATCTACATCGGCATCCAGCCCAACAAGCTGGCCGAGAGCCGGCTGATCATCAACCTGTTCTTCAGCCAGCTGATCAACCTCAACACCAAGGAACTGCCCAAGTCCAACCCGGACCTGAAGTACCAGTGCCTGCTGCTGATGGACGAATTCACCTCGATCGGCAAAGTGGAGATCATCGCCTCGGCGGTCTCCTACATGGCCGGCTACAACATCCGCCTGCTGCCGATCATCCAGAGCATGTCCCAACTCGACGCCACCTACGGCCGGGAAGTCTCTCGCACGATCATCACCAACCACGCGCTGCAGATCCTGTACGCGCCGCGCGAACAGCAGGATGCCAACGACTATTCGGACATGCTGGGCTACACCACGGTGCGCAGGAAGAACGTCACCCATGCCCGCGAGAAGACCCACAACTTCACCGAGGAACGGCGCGCGCTGATGCTGCCGCAGGAGCTGAAGGCGATGGGGCCGGACATGGAGGTGTTCCTGTACGAGGGGATACCTCACCCGGTGAAGTGCGACAAGATCCGGTACTACAAGGATCGCTACTTCACCTCGAGGCTGCTGCCGAAGGTGGACGTTCCGATGCTGAACGTCTAATTCACGTCGCTGAATTTGTGATCACCATTCGTAGTTAAGAATGTGAATTCGTGATTTCGGTCAAGAATTTGGCATTTGTTCATGGATTTTCAGACTTGTCTGACATGGAATTGACGCGTGGTTGTGCGACCCTGTGCATGTCGTTCAGAAATGTGTGATGGATGGCAGATGTTGTAGAGCAGGGTGGCCAGGAGTTTGTGCCATGAAACAAGGATGGTTTCGACGTTGGTGAGGTATGCGGGTGTGTCGTCGGCAGTGTCTGGCGGCCCCGCGACTTGGTTGGCAGCCGTTGGCTGCAGGGGAGCCGGAGCAGGTGTGCTGCCAGTCAGTGCGTCGCTCCGATTCCGGCGTGCGCGACGCAGCGCCGGACGACCAGGGGGCCAATGCTCGGGACTGCTTTTTCGTACGTCAAAGTGAAGCCCGTATGAATCAGGCGTTTATCGCGAAAATGTCCATCGCCGCAGTGACGGCGTTGATGGTGGCCGGTTGCGCCACCAAGTCCGCTCCCGATTTCGGAGGCCGCTGGAAGCCGGTCAACCGCTTTGCTGCGGCACCCACCGAGATCCCGCTGTACTCCAGCTACGTCTACCAGGCCTCGCCGATGGATGGCACGCTCAAAGCCATGCTCGAGCGCTGGGCCAAGGATTCCGGACGCACGCTGGATTACCGCCTGAGCTCGGACTTCACCCTGTACGGCGCGGTCTCCAGCATCGACACCACCAACGCTCAGCAGGCCGTGATCGATCTGACGGCGGCCTATGCAGCGCAGGGCATCTCCGTCTCCATCGTTGGCAACCAGATCGTTGTGCAGAGCGCTGGCTCGACGCCGACCGCGTCGGCACAGGGCGCTGATTCCAACAGCGGCACCTGAGTCCACCTCGAAATCATCGAACGTGCCGCTCCCCGCGCCTGTCGCAGGGGTGCCACGCCCATTGATGTTTCAGCAGTACGGAAGAATCCATGTTCCGCAAGAAGGATCCCGGCAATAGTCCCAAGGTCGAGCAGTCGGTCGCCAAGGCGGTCAGCTACGAGATCACCGTGGCCGACATGGCGCGCCGCAGCGAGCGGCGTGCGTGGTGGGTCGCCACAGGCTCGTTGCTGATGTCGCTCGCACTGGCGGGCGGCTACTACTACATGCTGCCGCTGAAGGAAAAGGTGCCGTTCCTGGTCATGGCCGATGCCTACACGGGTACGGCGACCGTCGCGCGTTTGAGTGGCACGTTCCAGGGCGAGACGATCACCACCAACGAAGCGATCAATCGCAGCAACGTCGCCCAGTACGTGCTCGCGCGCGAATCGTATGACTCGGCGGTGATGGGCCTGCGTGACTGGGAACTGGTGTTCGTGATGTCCACCGATCCGGTGGCGCAGTCCATGCGTGTCCGCTATGCCGGCAACAATCCGCAGAACCCGTTCGTGATGTACGGTCGCGAGCGCGCCATCCGGGTCAAGATCCTCAGCATCACGCCACTGGGGGCCGAGCCGAACGGCAGCTTCCGCGGCGCTTCGGTGCGCATACAGCGCAGCCTGCTGGACAAGCGCACCGGCGTCTCTACCTACCTGGACAACCAGCTGGTGACGATGCGCTTCAGCTACAACCAGAACCTGGCGCTGTCCGAACAGGATCGCATCCTGAACCCACTGGCGTTCCAGGTCACCGAGTACCGCGTCGACAACGACTACTCGCGTGGCGTGCCGGTGCCGGATGACGGCGCCATGCAGGCGCAGGCGCAGCAGGCCGCACAGGCGGCGCAGCAGGCACAGGGTGTCTACGATCCCAACAATCCGGCCGCGGCCACCATGATCGATCCGGCCACCGGCCAGCCGGTCGCGGCTCCGGTCAACGGCCAGGTGCCGGGCCAGGCAATGCCGGGACAGCCTGTACAGGGTCAACCCATGCCGGGTCAGCCGGTGCAGGGGCAAGCAATGCCGGGGCAGGCCATGCCCGGACAGCCGGCCATGAGGCCGGCGCAGAACAATTCCACCGGAACTGCTGATGGAGCAAGCAACCGATGAGTAGTCGAAATATCAGGGGAAGCGCGCTGGCGCTGCTGTCGATGTTGTCGTTGCTGTTCTCAGCAGCGGCGATGGCGCAGGCGGTTGACCACTACGAGTACGAGAAGGACCGTATCTATCCGGTTCGCACCGGCCTGGGCCTGACCACCCAGATCGAGTTGAGCCCGAACGAGAAGATCCTCGACTACAGCACCGGCTTCAGCAGCGGCTGGGAACTGACCCGTCGCGAGAACGTGTTCTACCTCAAGCCGAAGAACGTCGACGTCGACACCAACATGATGGTGCGCACCGAGACCCATTCCTACATCTTCGAGCTGAAGGTGGTGGCCACCGACTGGCGCCAGCTGGAACAGGCCCGTCGTGCCGGTGTGCAGTACAAGATCGCCTTCGTCTATCCGAACGACACCGTGTTCGGCGTCGCCCAGGAAGCGGTCGAGGAAGAGGCCAAGCCGTTGTTGAGCTCGGAACTGGCCAAGGACCGCCAGTACAACTTCAACTACTCCTATTCGACCAGCAAGGCGAAGAAGATGGGGTGGCTGATCCCGGTCAACGCCTATGACGATGGTCGTTTCACCTACCTGAAACTGCCGAATTCGCCGGAGTACAAGACCGGCATCTTCCCGGCGGTGTTTGGTCGTGAAACAGAATACGGTGAAGACTTCGTGGTCAACACCACGGTTGAAGGCAATACGCTGATCGTGCACGGGACACACCCGTACCTGGTCATCCGCCACGGCGACTTCGTCGTCGGCCTGCGAAGGAACGTGAAGAAATGAGCCAGCAGAACACTCCCGGAAACGACCCGAACAACGGACGCGACGAGAGCCAGAGCCCGTACGGCGCACAGGGTGCTTCGGACGCGCAGTCGAACCCGTACTTCGGCACGACCCAGGCCGAGCCTGCGCCGGATCTGGATGCGGCCGCGCCGCAGCTGCGCTCGGCCGAAGAGCAGCGGCTGAACCGCAAGGCGCTGCTGTTCCTGGGCGGCATCGTGGTGCTGCTGGTGGCCATGGGTTTCCTGCTGTTCCGCAAGGGCCAGGATGACAAGGACGCTGTGCAGAAGGTGCCGGACGTTGCGCGCGTGTCTACGCCGACTCTGCCGGACGCCGTGCAGACGAGTCCGGTGCCCTCCCAGGCCATGCAACCGGTTGATCCGATTCCGATGACGCCGCCGCTACCGCCGCCGCCGCTGGATTCCACCCCGCTGTTCGTTCCCCAGTCCGATTCGGCGCGCGAGATGGACCGTGGCCCGACTTTGCTGGACCGCCGCATCGGCTCCGGGAGCGGGGTGGGTGGTGGTGATGGACAGGATGGCAACGGGAGCAATGGCGGCCGCGGCATGGATGAGTACACCCGTGCCATGCTGGCCCAGCTGCCCAACAATCAGGCGGCGCCGGCAAAGGTTCGCCGCGGCCCGGACGTCGAGGATGTCTCCAGCGCCACCTATATCCAGAGCCCCGACGCGCTGCTGGTGCGTGGCACCTACCTGCGTTGCGTGTTGGAAACCCGAATCATCACCGATCTCGCCGGCTATACCTCGTGCCTGCTGACCGAGCCGGTGTACTCGATCAACGGTCGCAACCTGCTGCTGCCGAAGGGCTCCAAGATCTATGGCGCCTACGGCGGCGGTCCGATGGGCAAGCGCGTGGAAGTGATCTGGGATCGCATCACCACTCCGAATGGCATCGACGTTGCGATGTCCAGCCCGGGCGTGGATCAGCTGGGGGGCGCCGGTCATCCGGGCCAGTACAGCGCGCACTGGGGCAGCCGTATCGCCTCGGCGCTGATGATCAGCCTGATTTCCGATGCCTTCAAGTACGCAGCCGCCGAACACGGTCCGGAGACCACCACCATCGCCAATAACGGCATGACGGTGCAGTCGCCCTATGAGAGTGCTACCGCACGCACGATGGAGCGCCTGGCCAACGAGGCACTCAGCAGCAACCGTCGTCCGCCGACCGTCACCATCAACCAGGGCACGATCGTGAACGTCTACGTCGCCAAGGACGTCGACTTCACCAACGTGCTGCACCCCCGCCGGTAACCCAACGAACGATCATGGACGCCGAAGTGTCACCCCTCGCCCTCGTCTCCAGCGATTTCCTGCGCTATCAGTACGAAGTGCTGGGCATCGCCGAGTACATGACGTCTCCGGAAGTGACGGAAATCTGCATCAACCGTCCCGGTGAGCTGTACCTGGAAACCCGGGCGGGGTGGCAGCGGGTGGACGTGCCGAGCCTGACCTTCGAGCGGGCCCGGCAGTTCTGCACGGCGGTGGTGAACGAGAGCAACACCGGCCAGCGCATCACCGATGCCGATCCGGTCGTGTCGCTCACGTTCCCCACTGGCCAGCGTGCGCAGTTCGTGATTCCGCCGGCATGTGATGCAGGCAAGGTGTCGATCACCATCCGTCTGCCGTCCAAGCACACCAAGTCGCTCAGCCAGTATCACGAAGACGGCTTCTTCAATCAGATCCTGGAAACCGATGGCAGCATCAGCGAGCAGGATCGCGAGCTGCTGGAGCTGCGCCATTCGCGCGAGTACGCCGAGTTCTTCCGGCGTGCGGTGATGTACCGCAAGAACATTGTGGTATCGGGTGCGACCGGTAGCGGCAAGACCACCTTCATGAAGGCGCTGGTCAACCATATCCCGGACAGCGAGCGCCTGGTCACGATCGAGGACGCGCGCGAACTGTTCCTGACCCAGCCCAACGTCGTGCACCTGCTGTATTCCAAGGGTGGACAAAGCACCAGCAATGTCAGCGCCAAGAGCTGCATGGAAGCCTGCCTGCGCATGAAGCCCGAACGCATCATCCTGGCCGAGCTGCGCGGTGACGAGGCGTTCTACTTCATCCGCAACTGCGCGTCCGGTCATCCGGGTTCGATCACCAGCTGCCATGCGGGCAGCCCGGAGCAGACCTGGGACCAGTTGGCGCTGATGGTGAAGGCCTCGACCGAAGGTTCGGGCCTGGAATTCAACGTGATCAAGCGACTGTTGATGATGACCATCGACATCGTCGTGCATATCAAGGCGCATGCCGGCTCGCGCTACATCACCGGCATCGACTTCAATCCTGGGCGTGCCCAGGGGCAGGGGGGCTGAAGGATGCTGCCAGGACTGGAAATGATGGCGTGCCCGGAGATGGCCGTGTCGATGGATGTGATGCAGCACGTCATCAACGTCGAATCGTCGCGCAATCCCTACGCGATCGGCGTGGTTGGCGGTGCACTGGTGCGCCAGCCCAAGGCCTTGGATGAAGCACTGGCGACGGTGCGCATGCTGGAAGAGAAGGGCTACAACTTCTCGATCGGGCTGGCCCAGGTCAATCGCTACAACCTGGGCAAGTACGGCCTGGATTCCTACGAGAAGGCCTTCCAGCAGTGCCCGAACCTGCAGGCCGGTTCGCGCATCCTCGCCGAGTGCTACAAGCGCTCCGGTGGTGACTGGGGCAAGTCGTTCAGCTGCTACTACTCGGGCAATTTCGAGACCGGCTTCCGTCATGGCTACGTGCAGAAGATCTACGACTCGATCCGCCGCGGGCAGCAGGTCGCCAGTAATGGTGTCGCACCGATCGACGTGGTCAGTCGGGGGGAGCGCCGCGCGGTGAAGGTCGAGCATCACCCGCAGCTGGCTTCGCCGGCGCAGGCGCGCATCGTTGCTCAATCCAATGGCCCCGTGTACGTGCCGTCGGAAGATCCCGCACGCGCCTATGTCGTGTACCCGTCCACCGGGGCGATGGCGCGGGGCAGCCTCCTGAACATCGCCGACCAGGCACTGTCCAAGGTGGTACTGGGTTCGGTGGATCGGATGATGCAGCCGCAGGCGCAGCCGGCCCAGGCGGGCGCCTATCCGCAGCAGCAGGCCGGCGGCATGCCGCAGCAGCTGCCACAGCAGGGCCCCGCACAGGCGATGGCCATGCCGCAGCAATTGCCGGGCGCGGCTGGCGCCGGCAATGAGGGGCCAGTGATGCTGCGGCCCTGGAGCGAGCGTAACCAGCCTGTGGCCGGTACCGACAATTCGTACAACGCGCCGGTGCAGGCCGCACCGGTGCAGCAGATTCCCGCAGGGGATGCGGCCTTCGTGTTCTGACGAAGTCGTGGTGCGGCCAGTCCCCCGGCTGGCCGATTCAGTTGTGTTAGTCCATCAACAAGGAAATCAATCCATGAAGCGATCCAATCTCGACCTCGTCCAGGCCCAGCGCACGCTGAAGACCCTGCTGATGGCCACGATCTTCGTTGGCGCACTGTTCGCCCCGCAGGTGTTCGCAACCGGCACCGACTTCGGCGGCACCGACAAGAAGGTCTGCGGTTTCTTCTCCAACATCAACGGCCTGCTGAACATGGCCTCGATCGCCGTCGTGACCATTGCGGTGATCTTCGCCGGCTACCAGATCGCCTTCGCGCACAAGCGCATCGGTGACGTCGCGCCGATCCTGATCGGTGGCGTGCTGATCGGTGCCGCCGGCCAGATTGCGCGCATGCTGCTGGGCGAGGGTAGCGACGGCAAGTGCGGTGGTGGCACCAGCACCTCCCACCTGATCAACCACGTGATCCAGTACTACAGTGCATAAGAACGTCGTGTTCCGCGGCTGCACGCGCCCAGCGATGTTCCTGGGCGTCCCCTACCTGCCATTTTTCATGGTGGCAGGTGGGTTGCTGCTGCTCAGCATGTACACGAACTTCTGGTTCCTGCTCACCATTCCGGTGGCGGTCTTCATCATGCGGCAGATGGCCAAGCGTGACGAAATGATCTTCCGCCTGTTGGGCCTGCGCCTGATGTTCAAGCTGAAAGTCCGCAACGTGCAGGAACACGATGGCATGTGGGTATTCAACCCCAACCATTACCGCGACAAGCCGGCCCGAATGGATTGAGGTCCGGATCCGGCCTGGCGGGCGTCTGCACCCGCCGGGTCTTTTGTAACTCCTTGGCACTACCTCTTTGGAAGCAGTCGTATGTTCAGCCCTGACACCTCCATCAGTGAGTTCATTCCGTTGTCGTCGCATGTCGCTCCGAACGTGGTCAAGACCACGGGCGGCGATTACCTGCTGACCTGGCATCTGGAAGGGCTGCCGTTCGTCGGCCGCGAGGAGTGGGAGCTCGAACATCGCCACAACACGTTCAACCGCCTGCTGCAGACGCTGCGCGCGCCGGATTTCGTCAACGTCGCCTTCTGGGTGCACGACATCCGTCGTCGCCGCACCCTGAAGGGCAAGAGCAACTACAAGCAGCGCTTCAACCAGGATGTGTCCGATCAGTACATGGGCATGTTGTCCTCACAGCGCATCATGCAGAACGAGCTGTACCTGACCATGATCTACCGCCCCGTGGTGGCGGGTAAGCGCTTCGTAGAGAAGTCGGCGAACGTGGACAAGCTGCGCGCCGAGCAGGAGCAGGCGGTCGAAAAGCTGATGGAGCTGGCCGGCAACGTCGAGGCCGTCATCCGGGACTATGCGCCATACCGCTTGGGAATGTACGAGGCCAAGAACGGCGTGGTGTTCTCGGAAACGCTGGAGCTGTTCGGTTACCTGATCAATCGCATCGACGAGCCGGTGCCGGTGCTGTCGGCACCGATCAAGGACTACCTGCCTGTCAGCCGCCATATGTTCTCGGCCAAGACCGGCGATTTCGCGATCAATACCCCCAATGGTGCCAACCACTTCGGCGCCATTCTGAACATCAAGGAGTATGCCGAGGGCACTTACCCGGGCATCCTCAACGGCCTGAAGTACCTCGACTACGAGTACGTCATCACCCATTCGTTCAGCCCGATGGGGCGGCAGGACGCGCTGAAGGTGCTCGATCGCACCAAGGGCATGATGATCTCCTCCGGCGACAAGGCGGTCAGCCAGATCGTCGAGCTCGACCAGGCCATGGATCAGCTGTCGTCCGGCAACTTCGTGCTGGGTGAATACCACTTCATCATGGCGGTCTACGGTGACACTCAGGCCAAGCTGTCGCAGAACGTCGCATCGACCCGCGCCGAGCTGTCCAACGCCGGCTTCGTGTCGACCAAGGAAGACCTTGCGGTCACCTCGTCCTTCTATTCGCAGCTGCCGGGCAACTGGCGCTATCGTACCCGCCTGGCCAATGTCAGCTCGCTGAACTTCCTGGGCCTGTCGCCGCTGCACAACTTCGCCACCGGCAAGCAGCACAACAACCCGTGGGGCGACTGCGTCACCACGCTGCAGACCACCAACGGCCAGCCGTACTACTTCAATTTCCACGCGACCCATCCGTCGGAAAACTCGCTGGGCGAGAAGGCGATCGCCAATACCATGGTGATTGGTAAGTCCGGTACCGGTAAGACCGCGCTGATCAACTTCCTGCTCAGCCAGGTTCAGAAGTACGAGCCGTCACCGACCATCTTCTTCTTCGACAAGGATCGTGGTGCGGAGATCTTCGTGCGCGCCTGCGGTGGCAACTATCTGGCCCTGGAGAACGGCGCGCCGACCGGTTTCAACCCGTTCCAGTGCGAGAACAACGAAGCCAACGTGCAGTTCCTGGCCGACCTGATCAAGGTGCTGGCCGGCAAGCGTGAGTACAGCGCCCGCGAGGAAGAAGACATCTATCGCGCGGTGGAAAGCATGCTCGATACGCCGATGCATCTGCGCAGCATGACCAATTTCCAGAAGAGCCTGCCCAACATGGGTGACGATGGCCTCTACGCGCGCATGCGGCGCTGGACCTCGGGCAATTCGCTGGGCTGGGTCTTCGACAATCCGGTCGACACCGTTGATCTGAGCAAGGCCAACATCATCGGCTTCGACTACACCGACATCATCGACAATCCCGAAGTGCGCGTGCCGGTCATCAATTACCTGCTGCACCGCCTGGAGTCGCTGATCGATGGTCGTCCGCTGATCTACGTGATGGACGAATTCTGGAAGATCCTGGATGGCGAAGGTGGCCTGAAGGAGTTCGCGAAGAACAAGCAGAAGACCATTCGTAAGCAGAATGGCCTGGGCATCTTCGCGACGCAGAGCCCGGAGGACGCGCTGAAGAGCGACATCTCGGCAGCGCTGATCGAGCAGACTGCCACGTTGATCCTGCTGCCGAACCCGAACGCCAGCAAGAGCGACTACATGGACGGCCTGAAACTGACCGAGGCCGAGTTCAAGGTGGTCACTGCCCTGGACGAGCGCTCGCGCTGCTTCCTGGTCAAGCAGGGTCACGCGTCCAGTGTGTGCCAGCTCAACCTGCGCGGCATGGATGACATTCTGTCGGTGATCTCGGCGTCCACTGACAACATCGACATCATGCATCGGGTATTGCAGACAGCTGCGGTACGCGCACGGGTGACGGTGGATGAGCTGACGCCGGAACAGTGGCTTGAAGATTTCTACAAGAATCGAAAGGGCTCGGGCAAGGCGGCTGCCGCAGCGCGCGACACTGTTACCTGATCCGCGAGACGGCCTGCCCGAAGACTACGAGTTCCGATCAATGGAGACTGATATGAATAATACCAAGCAAGCTTCCTCGCCCCGCCGCCGCGCGCCCCGTCTTGCAGCGATGACCGTGGCAGCCGTGATGGCGCTCGGCACCGGCAATGTCAGCGCCTGGATTCCCGTGCAGGAGACCGGTACCAGCCTCATCCAGCACCTGCTCAATCAGATCAACACCTACAAGACCGAGGCGACCGTCTACGCGGCCAAAGCGCAGGACGCGGCCGAGTACGTCGAGCAGAACACCCGCTGGATCCGCACGCTGGAGCAGTATCGCCAGGCGCTGATCCAGGTGCAGGCGGCGGTGAACAGCTTCGGCATGCCCGACAGCGCGCCGTTGGTGCCGGTGGCACCGAACTATCTGGTTGCCGAAACCTGCGGCAAGGCGCTGGACTTCAGCCTGGAGTCCGCCTTCAAGGTGTTCGTGTTCAATCCGCAGGCGGATGTGAAGGAGCAGCAGATGCAGATCTGCGTCAACATCCGGATGATGCAGAACCGCAAGTACAACGACGCGATCGATTTCCTGACCCAGACCGTTCCGCGCATCAACAACTCCTTGACCCGCATCCTCAAGATCCGCCTGACCAACAACGATCAGGGCACCGTGCAGGGTGCCGACAGCGAATCGCTCCGCACCGCCAATGACATTGCCGCACTTGCCCAGAGCTGGGAAGCACGGATGAAATCCTATGATGCCTATATCGAGGTCATGGAGGCCAACCAGAAGGTGGTGGCGCAGGCCGCATTGAAGGGGGACCCGACCAAGCAGCTGATCAGCGACATGGTCAAGACCACCGCACTGAAGGCCGCGCTCAGCGTCAAGTGATCGCAGGCCGCTAATACGTAGACATGCGCTGCAAAGCAATGCGGCATTTCATGCAGTAACGGAATTACCAAGGGATTGTGGAAATGACGATCAGGTGGCTGGCCAACTTTGATTTCTCAGGCGGATTGCAGGATCTGCTGGGCTACGCTGTGCGTGTCCAGTCGATCGGCGATTTCGTCTTCTTCAAGCTGATCATGGATTACCTGCGCGACAGGATCAGTGACTACGGCATCGACCTGATGGGGCGCATGATGTCCTGGGTCGGTGGCATTGCCCTGGTGCTGATGACGCTGTGGGTACTGATCCAGGGCTTCCGGATCGTCACCGGCCGCAGTCGCGACTCCATGATGGTGCTGGTGACCAATATGGCGCGCGCGGCGTTGATTGTGAGTGTTGCCACCAGCATGGCGATGTTCGGCAGCAACCTGCAGAAATTCCTCAACGAGGACGTCAAAGGCCTGATCACCCACGTGGTGACCGGCAAGGACCAGCAGCCGGAAGACCAGATCGACAAGAGCCTGGCGTGGATGCAGGTGGCGCTGTCGAGCATTGATGGCATCAAGATCCTGAATGATCCAGGGTTGCAGGCGGACAAGACGCGGGCGCTTTGGTTCATCGGCATGGGCACGGGCGGTCCGGCCGTCACCGCTGGTGCGATGTTGCTGCTCTACGAGGTCGCGCTGGCGCTGTTCATCGGCCTGGGTCCCTTGTTCATTCTGTGTCTGCTGTTCGACCAGACCAAGCAGCTG
>NZ_JCAFRM010000014.1:0-36359 GCF_059368215.1 Stenotrophomonas sp. YJH_SMC_123 | reverse complement strand
GAAATGGTGATGCCGGGTGACAACGTCAAGATGGTCGTCACCCTGATCAACCCGGTGGCAATGGACGAAGGCCTGCGCTTCGCCATCCGCGAAGGCGGCCGTACCGTCGGCGCCGGCGTGGTCTCGAAGATCATCGAGTAATCTGGTAGTATCTGCGCCCCGATGTTGCCTGGGTAGGGCATCGGGGCGTATCAAATGGGAAAGCAGGCACAGGATGTGCCTTGTGTTCCCCGGACCAGGAAGGGTCAATGCCATTCAGGCGGCGTCAACAGGCGACTGTTGACAGCTGCCTTGCGTGCCATTATGCTTCTACGTCTGGGCAGGCCGGGAAACTGGTCTGCCTACGTTTTTGAGGTCCATGGAGTGACCTTGTCGGCCTGCAGGACTGCGGGCCGTCCGTATTCAGGAATTTCATGGGGCAAAGCAACCCAGAGGCTTTGTCTGTCGCTCTTTTAACGAAGGAACCTACCGCCATGGCGGACCAAAAGATCCGGATCCGGCTGAAAGCGTTCGATCATCGTCTGATCGACCGTTCGGCCAGCGAGATCGTTGAAACGGCAAAGCGGACCGGCGCGCAAGTGCGTGGCCCGATCCCGCTGCCGACCAAGATCGAGCGTTACACCGTTCTCGTCTCCCCGCACGTCGACAAGGACGCGCGTGACCAGTACGAGACCCGCACGCACAAGCGCGTGCTCGATATCGTTGACCCGAATGACAAGACCGTGGACGCGCTGATGAAGCTCGAACTGGCTGCCGGCGTCGACGTTCAGATCAAGCTGACCTGAGGACTACGACCATGACGAAGAAGTATTCGTTGGGCTTCGTGGGCCGCAAGGCCGGCATGAGCCGCGTGTTCACCGAAGATGGCCGTTCCATCCCGGTGACCCTGATCGAAGCAACCCCGAACCGCATCGCGCAGATCAAGACCGTCGAAACCGACGGCTACAGCGCCGTGCAGGTGACCGTCGGCGCGCGTCGCGCTGCCCTGGTCAACAAGCCGGAAGCCGGCCACTTCGCCAAGGCGAAGGTGGAAGCGGGTCGTGGCCTGTGGGAATTCCGCGTTGAAGACGCGCAGCTCGGCGATTTCGCCGTTGGCGGCGAAGTCAAGGCGGACATCTTCGAAGTCGGCCAGATCGTCGACGTCCAGGGTGTCACCAAGGGTAAGGGCTTCCAGGGCACCATCAAGCGCCACAACTTCCGTATGGGCGATGCAACCCACGGTAACTCGCTGTCGCATCGCGCGCCGGGTTCGCTGGGTCAGCGCCAGACCCCGGGTCGCGTTTTCCCGGGCAAGAAGATGTCGGGCCACATGGGCGCGGTGCAGCAGAGCACCCAGAACCTGGAAGTGGTCAAGGTCGACGTCGAGCGCGGTCTGATCGCCGTTCGCGGCGCCGTTCCGGGCGCGGCGGGTGGCGATGTGATCGTCCGTCCGGCGAGCAAGGCATAAGGAGAGATGACGATGGAACTCGTTATCACGGGTAGCAACAACAAGGTCTCGGTCTCCGACGCCGTGTTCGGTCGCGATTTCAGCGAAGATCTGGTCCACCAGGTCGTCGTTGCCTACCGCAACGCCGGTCGCGCCGGCACCAAGGCACAGAAGACTCGCTCCGAAGTGGCTGGTACCACCAAGAAGTCGAAGAAGCAGAAGGGCGGCGGCGCGCGTCATGGCGCACTGACGGCTCCGATCTTCGTCGGCGGCGGTGTCACCTTCGCGGCCAAGCCGCGCAGCTTCGAGCAGAAGGTCAATCGTAAGCAGTACCGTGCCGCCATGTGCGCGATCCTGTCCGAGCTGAACCGTCAGGGCCGTCTGACCATCGTGGAGTCCTTCGATGTCGAAGTGACCAACACGAAGGGTCTGATCGCCAAGCTGGCCGGCCTGGAAGTGGGCAAGCGCCCGCTGATCGTCACCGAAGAAGCGTCCGAGCACCTGTACCTGTCCGCCCGCAATCTGCCGTACGTGCAGGTGCGTGACGTCCAGGGTCTGGATCCGGTCTCGCTGGTGGGTGCCGACACGGTCGTCATCACCGCTGACGCGGTCAAGAAGGTCGAGGAGTGGCTGGCATGAACAGCAACGAAAAAATCTTCAGCGTGCTGCGTGCCCCGCGTGTCTCCGAAAAGACCGCGCGCCTGCAGGAACTCTCCAACCAGTATGTCTTCGAAGTTTCGAACGAAGCCACCAAGGCCGATGTAAAGGCCGCGGTTGAGCAGCTGTTCGACGTCAAGGTCGAAGCCGTCAACGTGGTCAACGTCAAGGGCAAGAACAAGTCCTTCCGTAACCGTGCTGGCCGCCGCGGCGATTGGCGCAAGGCGTACGTTCGCCTGGCCGACGGCCAGTCGATCGATGTAACGGCCAAGGCCTGAGGTACATCCCATGCCATTGATGAAATTCAAGCCCACTTCCCCCGGCCGCCGTTCGGCCGTGCGCGTGGTTACGCCCGACCTGCACAAGGGTGCTCCGCACGCCGCACTGGTCGAGTCGCAGAGCCGCTCGGGTGGCCGCAACCACCACGGCCGCATCACCGTGCGTCACGTCGGTGGTGGTGCCAAGCAGCACTACCGCATCATCGACTTCAAGCGCAACAAGCTGGGCATCCCGGCGCGCGTGGAACGCATCGAATACGATCCGAACCGCACCGCCCACATCGCCCTGCTGTGCTACGTCGATGGTGAGCGTCGCTACATCATCGCCCCGAAGGGCCTGAAGGCCGGTGATCAGGTGATCGCTGGTTCGGACGCCCCGATCAAGGCCGGCAACACCCTGCCGCTGCGCAACATCCCGGTCGGCACCACCATCCACTGCATCGAGCTGAAGCCGGGCAAGGGCGCTCAGATCGCTCGCGCCGCTGGTGCGGCCGTGCAGCTGGTGGCTCGCGAAGGCATCTACGCCACCCTGCGCCTGCGCTCGGGTGAAATGCGCAAGGTTCCGGTCGAGTGCTGCGCCACCATCGGCGAAGTCGGCAACGACGAGCACAGCCTGGAAAAGCTGGGCAAGGCCGGTGCCAAGCGTTGGCGCGGCGTCCGCCCGACCGTTCGTGGTGCTGCCATGAACCCGGTTGACCACCCGCACGGTGGTGGTGAGGCCAAGGCCGGCCAGGGTAACCCGCATCCGGTCACCCCGTGGGGTGTTCCGACCAAGGGTTACAAGACGCGCCATAACAAGCGCACTCAGCAGTTCATCGTCCGCGATCGTAGGGGCTAATCGACCATGGCACGTTCACTCAAGAAGGGCCCGTTCGTCGATCACCACCTCGTCAAGAAGGTGGAGGCCGCTGCGGGCAGCAAGAAGCCGATCAAGACCTGGTCGCGCCGTTCGATGATCCTGCCTGACATGGTAGGCATCACCATTGCCGTGCATAACGGCAAGAACCACATCCCGGTTCTCGTCAACGAGAACATGGTCGGCCACAAGCTCGGCGAATTTGCCATCACCCGGACCTTCAAGGGTCACGGTGGTGACAAGAAGTCGGGCAAGTAAGGAGAGATGACAATGGAAGCGAAAGCCATCCTGCGCACTGCGCGCATCTCCCCGCAGAAGGCTCGTCTGGTCGCTGACCAGGTGCGCGGTCTGCCGGCCGAACGTGCGGTCAACCTGCTGAAGTTCTCGGACAAGAAGGCTGCCCACCTGATCAAGAAGGTGGTGGAGTCGGCAATTGCCAACGCCGAGAACAACCAGGGCGCCGACGTCGACGAGCTGAAGGTTCAGACCATCATGGTTGATGAAGGTCCGACCCTGAAGCGTTTCATGGCGCGGGCGAAAGGCCGCGGTACCCGCATCCTCAAGCGCACCAGCCACATCACTGTGGTTGTGGGCGCCGCCAAGTAAGCGGATAAGGAAAAGACCATGGGTCATAAAGTTCATCCGATTGGTATCCGCCTCGGCATTTCCAAGGACTGGAACTCCAAGTGGTACGCCAACAAGGCCGAGTTCGCCGGTTACCTGGCAGCCGACCTGAAAGTGCGCGAAATGCTGCGCAAGAAGCTGGCCCAGGCCGGCATCAGCAAGATCCTGATCGAGCGTCCGGCCAAGACCGCTCGCGTGACGATCCACACCGCCCGTCCGGGCGTGGTGATCGGCAAGCGCGGTGAGGACATCGAGAAGCTGCGCAAGGAAGTGAGCGAGATGATGGGCGTCCCGGCGCACATCAACGTCACCGAAGTGCGCAAGCCGGAACTGGACGCGCAGCTCGTTGCCGAGTCGATCGCCCAGCAGCTGGAGCGTCGCATCATGTTCCGCCGTGCAATGAAGCGCTCGGTCGGCAACGCGATGCGCCTGGGTGCCCTGGGCATCAAGGTCAACGTTGGTGGCCGCCTCAACGGTGCTGAAATCGCCCGTTCGGAGTGGTACCGCGAAGGCCGCGTGCCGCTGCACACCCTGCGTGCCGACATCGACTATGGCTTCGCTGAAGCCAAGACGACCTACGGCATCATCGGCATCAAGGTCTGGATCTACAAGGGCGAGGTCTTCGATTTCTCCCAGGTTGGCCAGGAAAAGCAGGACGACACCCCGTCGCGCAACGATCGTCACGATCGCGGCGACCGTGGTGACCGTCAGCGCCCGGCCCGTGAAGCGAGGTAACGACAATGTTGCAACCCAAGCGAACCAAGTACCGCAAGGTACACAAGGGCCGTAACGATGGCCTGAGCTGGAGCGCCAACGCTGTCAGCTTCGGCGAATACGGCCTGAAGGCAACCGCACACGGTCAGCTGACCGCGCGTCAGATCGAAGCGGCCCGCCGCTCGATCAGCCGCTACGTCAAGCGCGGCGGCAAGATGTGGATCCGCGTGTTCCCCGACAAGCCCATCACCAAGAAGCCCATCGAAGTTCGAATGGGTTCGGGTAAGGGTAACGTGGAATACTGGGTGGCCCAGATCCAGCCCGGCCGCATGATCTATGAAATCGAGGGTGTTTCCGAGGAAGTGGCTCGCGAGGCGTTCCGCCTGGCCGCCGCCAAGCTCTCGGTCACCACCACTTTCGTGACCCGTACGGTGCGCTGATGGATATCAAAACTCTCCGTGAAAAGTCGGCTGACGAACTCAAGGCCCACCTGATCGACCTGCGTAAGGAACAGTTCTCTGTCCGTATGCAGCAGGTCACCGGCCAGCTGCCGAAGACCCACGACATTCGCCGGGTCCGTCGCGAGATTGCTCGCGTCAAGACCCTGCTCGGCAGCACGAAGTAAGGATGGCCGCTATGAGCGACAATACTGAAAAGAAGACGCTGCGCACGGTCGAAGGCCGTGTCGTCAGCAACAAGATGGACAAGACGGTTACCGTCCTGGTTGAGCGTCAGGTCAAGCACGCGCTGTACGGCAAGTACATCAAGCGCTCGACCAAGCTGCACGCCCACGATGCCGACAACGCCTGCAAGGAAGGCGATGTCGTCCGCGTGACCGAGATTGCTCCGATGTCCAAGACCAAGAACTGGCGCGTGGTGGAAGTCATCACGCGTGCGGCTGAATAAGGAGTCTGAATCATGATCCAGATGCAGAGCTACCTTGACGTCGCGGACAATTCGGGTGCCAAGCAAGTGATGTGCTTCAAGGTGCTGGGTGGTTCCAAGCGCCGTTACGCCGGCATCGGCGACATCATCAAGGTCACCGTGAAGGATGCGATTCCGCGCGGCAAGGTCAAGAAGGGTGAAGTGTATGACGCCGTCGTGGTGCGTACCCGCAAGGGTGTGCGTCGCGCCGACGGTTCGCTGATCCGCTTCGACGGCAACGCTGCCGTCCTGCTGAACAACAAGCAGGAGCCGATCGGTACCCGTATCTTCGGGCCGGTGACCCGTGAACTTCGTTCGGAGAAGTTCATGAAGATCGTCTCGCTCGCTCCCGAAGTGCTGTGAGCGACAGGAGATAATCATGGCTAACCGTATCAAGAAGGGCGACCAGGTTGTCGTCAACGCTGGCAAGGACAAGGGCAAGCAGGGCGAAGTCGTCCGCGTCGACGGCGACCGTGTGGTCGTCGCCAACGTGAACATCGTCAAGCGCCACACCAAGCCGAACCCGCAGGCAGGTGTTGCCGGCGGCGTGGTCGAGCGCGAAGCTTCGATCCATATCTCCAACGTGAACGTGCTGAACCCGGCTTCGGGCAAGGGCGAACGCGTTGGCTTCAAGGTGCTGGAGGATGGACGCAAACTGCGTGTGTTCCGCTCCAGCGGTGAGGCGCTCGACGCCTGAGGAATGTGAAGATGACTTCCCGTCTCGAAAAGATCTACAAGGAAGAAGTGGTGCCGGCGCTGATGAAGCAGTTCGGCTACACCAATCCGATGGAAGTACCGAAGCTCGTCAAGGTCACCCTGAACATGGGTGTCGGCGAGGCTGCCACCAACAAGAAGATCCTGGAAAACGCCGTCGCGGACATGACCAAGATTTCCGGCCAGAAGCCGGTTGTCACCAAGTCGCGTATCTCGGTTGCGTCGTTCAAGATCCGTGATGGTTGGCCGATCGGCTGCAAGACCACGCTGCGTCGCCACAAGATGTACGAGTTCCTGGACCGCCTGATCAACATCTCGCTGCCGCGCGTGCGCGACTTCCGTGGTGTTTCCGGTCGTTCCTTCGACGGCCGCGGCAACTTCAACATGGGTGTGAAGGAACAGATCATCTTCCCGGAAATCGACTTCGACGCCGTCGACGCGATCCGCGGTATGGATATCGCCATCACCACCACTGCGAAGACCGACGCGGAAGCGAAGGCGCTGCTGGCAGCGTTCAAGTTCCCGTTCCGTAACTGATCTGTCGAGGAAACCGAAATGGCAAAGACCTCCATGGTCAACCGCGACATCAAGCGGGAAAAGCTGGCCAAGAAGTACGCTGAGAAGCGTGCGGCTCTGAAGAAGATCGTGTCCTCCGTGGACGCGACCTACGAAGAGAAGATCGACGCCGCAACCAAGCTGGCCAAGCTGCCGCGCGATTCGTCGCCGAGCCGTCAGCGCAACCGTTGCGAGCTGTCGGGTCGTCCGCGTGGCGTGTACAGCAAGTTCGGCCTCGGCCGCAACAAGCTGCGCGAAGCCACCATGCGTGGCGACGTCCCGGGCCTGCGCAAGGCCAGCTGGTAATCCCAGCCGGCCCTGCGATCAGCAGCCCCTGCGGGGGCCGCTGAACCGGGGAGGGGAGGCGTTCAGCTTCCTTTCTGCGAAAAAACCCGAAGAGCCCGACGCAAGTCGGGCTCTTTTGGCGTATACTCCCGCGTCTTGCCCTGTGCAGACGGGGTTGTAGGAGTGGGCCTGGCCCGCTGCATCAAGGGACCTGGCCCGTTTCCAGGAGACAACAGATTTTCGCGAAAGCGGATATCGGTGCACTCAAAGGTACTCATATGAGCATGACTGATCCCATCGCCGACCTGCTGGTCCGCATCAAGAATGCGGCCGCAGTTGGCAAGCAGACGGTGAAAGCCCCGTCGTCCAAGATCAAGGTTGCGATCGCCCAGGTCCTGAAGGACGAGGGTTACATCACCGACCTGCGCGTGACCCAGCTGGAAAACAACAAGTCCGAGCTGGAAATCGTGCTGAAGTATTTCGAAGGCAAGCCGGTCATCGCGACCCTGAAGCGCTTCTCGCGTTCGGGCCTGCGCCAGTACCGCGGCAAGAGCGAGCTGCCGAAGGTCATGAACGGCCTGGGTATCTCCATCATTTCCACCTCCAAGGGCATCATGACTGATGCGCAGGCGCGCCAGCTGGGCGTCGGCGGCGAAGTCCTGTGCTTCGTGGCCTAAGGCGAAAGGAGTAGAACTATGTCCCGCGTAGCCAAGAAGCCGATCACCCTGGGTAAGGTTGAACTGAACGTCCAGTCGGACAGCGTCACCGCCAAGGGCCCGAAGGGCACCCTGTCGCTGGCCAAGCCGGCCGGCATTGCCATCAACGTCGACAATGGCGTTGCCACCCTGAGCACCGAGAACGCCGAGCTGGTCGCACTGACCGGCACCGTGCGTGCGATCCTGTCCAACATGGTCAAGGGCGTGTCCGAAGGCTTCGAGCGCAAGCTGGAGCTGGTTGGCGTGGGTTACCGCGCTGCCATGCAGGGCAAGGACCTGAGCCTGTCGCTGGGCTTCTCGCACCCGGTCGTGTTCGTGGCGCCGGAAGGCATCACCATCACCACCCCGACCCAGACCGAGATCCTGGTCCAGGGCGCTGACAAGCAGGTCGTCGGTGAAGTCGCCGCCAAGATCCGTGCGTTCCGCAAGCCGGAGCCGTACAAGGGCAAGGGCGTGAAGTACTCCGACGAAGTCATCATCCGTAAGGAAGCCAAGAAGGCGTAAGTGCGATTCCCTCGCAAGAGCCCGCACATCCATGTGCGGACTCCTCAGGGAGAAGCCCATCCTTCAGCTTTCAAGGAATAATCAAAATGAACAAGAACATCGCCCGCCTGCGTCGCGCCAAGTCGACCCGCGCCCACATCCGTGAGCTCGGCGTCGCCCGCCTGTCGGTGCTGCGCACCGGCCAGCACCTGTACGCCCAGGTCTTCACCGCTGACGGTTCGAAGGTGCTGGCTGCCGCCAACACCACCCAGACCGACGTCAAGGAAGGCCTGAAGAACGGCAAGAACGCCGATGCCGCTGCCAAGGTTGGCCGCATCGTCGCCGAGCGCGCCAAGGCCGCCGGCGTCGAGAAGGTTGCCTTCGATCGTTCGGGCTACCGCTACCACGGCCGCATCAAGGCCCTGGCAGAAGCGGCCCGCGAAGCCGGCCTGCAGTTCTAAGGGACAAGGGCAGGGGGCCGATGGCCTCCTGCCTGCCTGCTCGCCAGCCTGAGCGAGGCTGGACGGCGCCGCTCTTCTGCAGTGGCCCACCGGAACAACGCGTCACTCCACAACCATAAGCGGCCTCGAGCCGTACATACCCAAACAACCAAGGAATCAACATGGCAGAAGAGCGTCAGCAGCGGGGTCGCGATCGCGACCGTAACCGCGAAGAGAAGATCGACGACGGCATGATCGAAAAGCTGGTCGCGGTCAACCGCGTCAGCAAGACCGTCAAGGGTGGCCGCCAGTTCACCTTCACCGCCCTGACCGTTGTCGGCGACGGCGAAGGCAAGGTCGGTTTCGGTTATGGCAAGGCCCGCGAAGTGCCGGTCGCCATCCAGAAGTCGATGGAACAGGCCCGCAAGAACCTGGTCAGCGTTGACCTGAACAACGGCACCCTGTGGCACACCATCAAGGATGGTCACGGCGCAGCCCGCGTGTTCATGCAGCCGGCTTCGGAAGGTACCGGCGTGATCGCCGGCGGTGCCATGCGCGCCGTGCTGGAAGCCGTTGGCGTGAAGAACGTGCTGGCCAAGGCCACCGGTTCGCGTAACCCGATCAACCTGGTGCGTGCCACCGTGAAGGGCCTGTCTGCTGCGCAGTCGCCGGCTCGCATCGCGGCCAAGCGCGGCAAGAAGGTGGAGGAACTCAACCATGGCTAATGAGTCCAACAAGACTGTGAAGGTCCGCCTGGTGCGTGGCCTGCGTGGTACCCAGTCGCGTCACCGCCTGTCGGTGCGTGCCCTGGGCCTGAACAAGCTCAACGATGTGCGTGAACTGAAGGACAGCCCGCAGGTACGCGGCCTGATCAACAAGGTTCAGTACCTCGTCCAGGTTGAGGAGTAATCGACCATGACTCTGCGTCTCAATGAACTGAGCCCGGCACCGGGCGCCCGCACCGAGCGCACCCGCGTCGGCCGCGGTATCGGCTCGGGCCTGGGCAAGACTGCCGGCCGCGGCCACAAGGGTTCGTTCGCCCGTAAGGGTGGCGGCAAGATCAAGGCTGGCTTCGAAGGCGGCCAGACCCCCATGCAGCGTCGTCTGCCGAAGATCGGCTTCCGTTCGCCGATCGCCAAGGACACCGCTGAAGTGCTGCTGTACGCGCTGGACAAGCTGCCGGCCGGTGAGATCGATTTCGCTGCCCTGCGTGCTGCCAAGCTGGTCCCGAGCACCGCAAAGAAGGCCAAGGTCGTCGTCAAGGGCGAAGTGACCAAGGCGTTCACCCTGAAGGGTATTGCTGCCACGGCGGGTGCCAAGGCTGCAATCGAAGCTGCCGGCGGCAGCGTAACGGAGTAAGAAAATCATGGCGCAAGCTGGCATCGGTAACCTCGCGGGCGGAATGGGCAAGTTCACTGAACTTCGCCAACGTTTGCTGTTCGTCGTCGGGGCTTTGATCGTCTATCGCATCGGCTGCTACGTGCCGGTGCCGGGCGTCAATCCCGATGCCATGCTTGCCATGATGCAACAGCAGGGCGGCGGCATCGTGGACATGTTCAACATGTTCTCGGGCGGCGCCCTGCACCGTTTCAGCATCTTCGCGCTGAACGTGATGCCGTACATCTCGGCATCGATCGTGATGCAGCTGGCCGTGCACATCTTCCCCGCCCTGAAGGCGATGCAGAAGGAAGGTGAGTCCGGCCGCCGCAAGATCACCCAGTATTCGCGCATCGGCGCCGTGCTGCTGGCAGTGGTGCAGGGCGGCTCGATCGCGCTGGCCCTGCAGGGCCAGGTCTCGCCGTCGGGCGCTCCGGTCGTGTATGCGCCGGGCATGGGCTTCGTGCTCACTGCCGTGGTCGCACTGACCGCCGGCACCATGTTCCTGATGTGGGTCGGTGAGCAGGTCACCGAGCGCGGCATCGGCAACGGCGTGTCGCTGATCATCTTCGCCGGTATCGTGGCGGGCCTGCCGGGTGCGGTCATCCACACCTTCGATGCCTACCGCGACGGCAACATCCAGTTCATCCAGCTGCTGCTGATCGCCATCGTCGTGCTCGCCTTCACCTTCTTCGTGGTGTTCGTCGAGCGTGGCCAGCGCCGGATCACGGTCAATTACGCGCGCCGCCAGGGTGGTCGCAACGCGTACATGAACCAGACCTCGTTCCTGCCGCTGAAGCTCAACATGGCCGGCGTCATCCCTGCGATCTTTGCCTCGAGCCTGCTGGCCTTCCCGGCCACCCTGGCCATGTGGTCCGGCCAGGCCGCCAACCAGAGCAGCTTCGGCCAGGTCCTGCAGAAGGTCGCCAACGCCCTGGGCCCGGGCGAGCCGCTGCACATGATCGTGTTCGCTGCGCTGATCACCGGTTTCGCGTTCTTCTATACCGCGCTGGTGTTCAACTCGCAGGAAACCGCCGACAACCTGAAGAAGTCCGGTGCGCTGATTCCGGGCATCCGTCCGGGCAAGGCGACCGCCGACTACATCGACGGCGTGCTGACCCGCCTGACCGCGGCCGGCTCGGCGTACCTGGTGATCGTCTGCCTGCTGCCGGAACTGATGCGCACGCAGCTGAACGCCTCGTTCTACTTCGGTGGTACTTCGCTGCTGATCGTGGTGGTGGTGGTGATGGACTTCATCGCCCAAGTGCAGGCGCACCTGATGTCCCACCAGTACGAGAGCCTGCTGAAGAAGGCCAACCTGAAGGGTGGCAACCGCGGCGGTTTTGCCCGCGGCTGATAGGCCTGTTATACTTTCGTCTTCCTGACGTGATGGTCCCTCCGCTTCGCGGACTCTGGCCACACAAACGAAGGGCGGCCCCCGCAGCGGTTCCGGGTGGGGGTGTGATGAGGTGGTCCCGCGCTGGAGTAGCGCGGGCGGCCCCGGGGGAAACCCCAGGTCCAACCCCATCCGGCGCCGGAGCCTGGGCACACTCCCCAGGCCGGGTTCATGAAACCAATGGTTTCACGGGCTTCCATGTAAACCGGAACCTTGTTAGTATCGCTAGTTCACTTTTTTGATCCATCCTGCCGGATTGGCGTGCCCGAGGCGCGCTGTCGGCCATCACTCAGCTGGAGAACCGCGTCATGGCGCGTATTGCAGGCGTCAACCTGCCAGCCCAGAAGCATGTCTGGGTCGGGTTGCAAAGCATTTACGGCATCGGCCGTACCCGTTCGAAGAAGGTCTGCGAAGTCGCAGGCGTTGCTTCGACCACCAAGATCCGCGATCTGTCGGAGCCGGAAATCGAGCGCCTGCGCGCCGAAGTCGGCAAGTACATCGTGGAAGGCGATCTGCGCCGTGAAATCGGTATCGCGATCAAGCGCCTGATGGACCTGGGCTGCTACCGCGGCCTGCGTCACCGTCGTGGCCTCCCGCTGCGTGGCCAGCGCACCCGTACCAACGCCCGCACCCGCAAGGGTCCGCGCAAGGCGATCAAGAAGTAAGGGACTGAGAAATGGCTAAGCCCGCTGCTAAGACCAAGAAGAAGATCAAGCGCGTCGTCACCGACGGCGTTGCCCACGTCCACGCTTCGTTCAACAACACCATCGTCACCATCACCGACCGCCAGGGCAATGCTCTGTCGTGGGCGACCTCCGGTGGCGCTGGCTTCCGCGGTTCGCGCAAGTCGACCCCGTTCGCTGCCCAGGTGGCTGCTGAAAAGGCCGGTCGTGCTGCGCTGGACTACGGCGTGAAGTCGCTGGAAGTCCGCATCAAGGGCCCGGGTCCGGGCCGTGAGTCGGCCGTGCGTTCGTTGAACAACGTCGGCTACAAGATCACCAACATCATCGACGTGACGCCTATCCCGCACAACGGGTGCCGTCCGCCGAAGAAGCGTCGCGTCTAAAGGGAGCGATAAGAAATGGCTCGTTATATCGGTCCTACCTGTAAGCTCGCCCGCCGCGAAGGCGCCGACCTGTCCCTGAAGAGCCCGGCGCGTGCGCTGGACTCGAAGTGCAAGCTGGAGCAGAAGCCCGGCCAGCACGGCGCCACTGCCCGCAAGGGCAAGCTGTCCGACTACGCCACCCAGCTGCGTGAAAAGCAGAAGGTCAAGCGTATCTACGGCCTGCTGGAGCGTCAGTTCCGCAACTACTACAAGAAGGCCTCGACCAAGAAGGGCAACACCGGCGAGAACCTGCTGCAGCTGCTGGAAACCCGCCTGGACAACGTCGTCTACCGCATGGGCTTCGCCGTGACCCGTCCGGCTGCCCGTCAGCTGGTGTCGCACCGCGGCGTCACCGTGAATGGCAAGTCGGTCAACCTGGCTTCGTACCAGGTCAAGGCTGGCGACGCCATCGCCCTGTCTGAAAAGGCTGCCAAGCAGCTGCGCGTCCAGGAAGCCCTGACCGTCGCCGCCCAGCATGACCTGAGCCCGTCGTGGGTTGAAGTGGATTCCGGCAAGTTCACCGGCATCTTCAAGGCTGTTCCGGATCGTTCGGATCTGCCTGCGGACATCAACGAAGCGCTGATCGTCGAGCTGTATTCGAAGTAATTCACATTGGAGAGCCCCCGGCGACGGCCGGGGGTTCACTAGGAGAACCCGCAACATGACGGTTACCGCCAACCAGGTTCTGCGTCCTCGCGGTCCGCAGATCGAACGCCTTACCGACACCCGTGCAAAGGTCGTTATCGAACCTTTGGAGCGGGGTTACGGGCATACGCTGGGTAATGCCCTGCGTCGCGTGCTGCTGTCGTCCATCCCGGGCTTCGCCATCACGGAAGTCGAAATCGACGGCGTGTTGCATGAGTACACCACGGTCGAAGGTCTGCAGGAGGACGTGCTCGAAGTCCTGCTGAACCTGAAGGACGTGGCCATCCGTATGCACTCCGGCGACAGCGCCACCCTGTCCCTGTCCAAGCAGGGCCCGGGCGTTGTCACCGCTGCCGACATCAAGGTCGACCACAATGTGGAGATCCTGAACGGCGACCATGTGATCTGCCACCTGACCAAGGATACGGCGATCAACATGCGTCTGAAGATCGAACGTGGTTTCGGCTACCAGCCGGCTGCCGCGCGTCGTCGTCCGGACGAAGAAACCCGTGCCATCGGCCGCCTGGTCCTGGATGCCTCGTTCTCGCCGGTCCGCCGTGTCGCCTACGCCGTGGAAGCGGCGCGTGTCGAACAGCGTACCGACCTGGACAAGCTGGTCATCGATATCGAGACCAACGGCACCATCGATGCCGAGGAAGCCGTGCGCACCGCCGCCGACATCCTCAGCGACCAGCTGTCGGTGTTCGGTGACTTCACCCACCGCGACCGCGGTGCGGCCAAGCCGGCCAACAACGGCGTGGATCCGGTGCTGCTGCGCCCGATCGACGATCTGGAGCTGACCGTGCGTTCGGCCAACTGCCTGAAGGCTGAAAGCATCTACTACATCGGCGATCTGATCCAGAAGACCGAAGTGGAGCTGCTGAAGACCCCGAACCTGGGCAAGAAGTCGCTCACCGAGATCAAGGAAGTGCTGGCTCAGCGCGGCCTGTCCCTCGGCATGAAGCTGGAGAACTGGCCGCCGGCCGGCGTCGCCAGCCACGGCATGCTGGGCTGATATCGGTAATGCCTGGAGGCTCCACCGCTCGCGGTGGAGCCTTCAACGCAACACACCATGCCACGACGAACCGCAGGTTCGCGGGCAGGTCGTCCAGGACGGGCGGCCAGGACCAACCGCAGTCCGCGCAGTAACGCCAGGATGGCGACAACGATCCACACAGCCGCATCATTAACCAAGGAATATCACCATGCGTCACCAGAAGTCTGGCCGTAAGTTCAGCCGCACCAGCGCGCACCGCGAAGCGATGTTCAAGAACATGGCCGCCTCGCTGTTCAAGCACGAGCTGATCAAGACCACCCTGCCGAAGGCCAAGGAACTGCGCCGCGTTGCCGAGCCGCTGATCACTCTGGCCAAGGTCGACTCGGTCGCCAACCGCCGTCTGGCCTTCGCCCGCCTGCGCGACAACGAAGCCGTGGGCAACCTGTTCACCATCCTGGGCCCGCGCTACGCGAACCGTCCGGGCGGCTACCTGCGCCTGCTGAAGTGCGGTTTCCGTGCCGGCGACAACGCACCGATGGCCTACGTCGAGCTGGTTGACCGTCCGGTCGTGGCCGAGGAAGTGGCCGAGTAATCGGACCGCTCCAACGCGACACAGCGAAAGCCCGGCTCCTGCCGGGCTTTTGCGTTTCCAAGGGTCGGATCCCTTTCCGCAGGAAAGGGCTCTGACCCCGAGCAGGCAGCACCGCAGGTCAGATCCCTTTGCATTCGCAAAGGGATCCGACCCGCACCGTTCCGACAGGCGTCACCTGTGGCGGTTCGAACGGGGCGCGCTCTCGGTTACGCTTGGCGCCTTGATCCATTCGAGCGTTGACGATGAATCCACTGCGCTGGCCCTTCCGCGCCCAGTTCTTCCTGGGCTTCCTGATCTGCGCGGGCCTGCTCGGCTACGCGATCTTCCTGCAGCTGAAGATGGGCCTGGAGCCGTGCCCGCTGTGCATCTTCCAGCGCCTGGCTTTTGCCGCGCTGGGCCTGTTGTTCCTGATCGGTGCGCTGCACGGGCCGTCCAACCGTCCCGGCCGCGCCACCTACGGCGTGCTCGCCTTCATCGCGGCGGCCGTCGGCGTGGGCATCGCTGCGCGCCACGTCTACGTGCAGATGCTGCCGCCGGAGATGGGCGCGACCTGTGGCCCGCCGCTGAGCTTCCTGCGCGAGACCATGGGGCCGCTGGAAGTGTTCCGCACGGTGCTGACCGGTACCGGCAACTGCGGCAACATCGACTGGACGTTCCTGGGCCTGACCATGCCGATGTGGTCGGGCGTGTGGTTCGTGCTGCTGGCGCTGTGGGCACTGGTGGTGTCGCTGCGCAAGGTCAAGCGCTGAAGCAGGATGGGGTCGGATCCCTTTGCATCGCAAAGGGACCCGACCCCATTCCCGGTGCGGGGTCAGAGCCCTTTCCTGCGGAAAGGGATCCGACCCCTGTCTCGTCAGAAGTCCTGCTGCAGGCTCAGGTAGGCGCCGCGGCGCGGTCCCCATTGCGGGGCGAACACGCCGACACCGCCGCCATCGCGCAGCTGGTAGCTGCGATCCAATGCGTTGATCACGGCCAGCTGCACGTGCAGCGGATGGCCGCTGTCGGCATTGAAATCATGCCCGGCGCTGAGGTTCACCTGCAGGTAGGACGGCAGCTCGCCGCCGTTGGGCACTCCCTCGATATCCGAACGCAGGCCGCTGCCGAACACGTAGTTGGCACCGACCCGGTTGTGCCCGGCGAAGGCGTAGCTGAAGCCCCCCGACGACGTCAGCTTCTGGTCGTGGTCCAGGTGGATCCAGTGGTCGGCCACATAGGCCAGCGCGTCCGGATCGAGGTTGTACTGGCTGGTGATGACCTGGGTGCCGATGGCCTTGTTGTACGCCGCGTTGAAGTAGGCGCTGAACGGACCGCTGCTGTAGTCGGCACTGAACTCCAGCCCACGGATATGGCCGCGGCGGTAGTTGAACGTCGAGTAGATGTAGGCGGCGCCGAACTGGCCTTCGTCCTGCAGACGCGCGACGCGGCGGTCGTACGCGTCCAGGCCCAGGGTCAGGTGTTCACCCAGCTGCTGCGAGACGCCGATGTCGTAGTAGTCGCTGCGTTCGGCCAGCGGAATGTTGTTGCCGCCGCCCGGCTGCTGGTTGGTGGTGCCGTCGTACAGGGCGATATCGCTGCTGGCGATCAACTCACTGGCCGGTGGCGTGAAGTAACGCGAATAGCCGGCATGCACGGTGGTGCTGTCGCTGGCATTCCAGACCGCGCCCAGGCGGGGGCTGAGCTGGCCCTCGGTGCGGCCGAAGGCCTTGTAGCGATCACCACGCAGGCCGTAGTTCACTGTCCAGTCGTCGCCGATCTTCCACTCATCCTGCACGTACACCGCCAGCGTACTGGCGTGGAAGGCGCTGCGGTCTGGAATCAGCAGTGGCGTGGTGCTGGATTGCTGGCCGGCGCCATCGACCGGGAACACCCAGCTGTTGTTGCTGGCGCGCGCATTCTCGTAGTTGCCGTACAGGCCGTAGCGCAGCGTGTGGTCGTTGCCCAGCGGGGTGGAGAAGTCGGCCTGCAGCGTGTTGGCGCGGTTGCTGCGCTGGACCTGGGAGGCGACGCCACTGAATACCAGATCGCCGATGACATCCGGGTTGAACGCCACGTCGCTGTAGCGCTGCCCGGCGGACAGCTGGTAGGCGGTGCCGCCCAGCGTGCCCTGCAGCACCAGCATGCCGAAGCGGGTGGTCTCGCGCTGGGTTTCATCCAGCTGGCTGGAGTCGAAGGTGGTCGTGTCCAGGTAACCGAACTGCGGGGTCTGCCCGGGATTGACCGGGATCTGGAAGCGATTGTTGGCAAAGCCGGCGAACACGCTCAGGCGGGTGTTCTCGTTGACCAGGTAGGTCAGGTCGGCGAAGGCTTTGCCCTGGTGCGTGTCGTCGTGCAGCGGCTTGCGCGAGCGGGTCGGGTTCTCCAGGCCGACCTCGTTCTGGTCGTAGTTGCCGGTCAGGAACCAGCTCCAGCGTCCTTGATTGCCCCACCACGAGGCATTCGGATTGATCTTGCCGAACGAGCCTGCGGTCAGACCGGCGCTGCCGCCATTGCCGAGCTCGGCGCCGCTGCGGGTGGTGATGTCGACCACCGCAGCGGTGCGCTCGCCGAACTGCGCCGGCAGCGCCCCGTCCATCAGGCGGATGCTCTTGATGGTGCGGGCATCCAGGGTCTGGCCGAAGCCGGAGATCGATTCGGGCAGCAGTACGCCGTTGATGCGGTACTGCAGGTTCGCGTGGTCGCCGCGCACGTGCACGCCACCGTAGGAATCCTGGACCACGCCCGGAGCCTGCAGCAGCACCTGGCTGAGCGGCGCGGAGGCACCCAGCGGCTGCTTCTGGATGTCCTCGGCGGTGATCTGGTACTGGCTGCTGCCGATGTCCGGCGACAGCGCATTGCGGGCCTGGTCGAGCTGGGCGCTGACAGTGACCGTGTCGAGGTCCTTCACGGGAGCGGCGGCATCGGCGGCCATAGCGAGGCTGGGCAGACTGGCCAGGGTCAGGGCGAAGGTAATGCCGGTAGCGAGCAGGGAGGGCTTCATGGCAGATAGGCTATGGAAGGGGCCGACGGGGACGGAGTGTTACTTCGTAACAGTGCGTGGCGAATCATGCGCCTGTCCGGGCGGCCGTGACCATGCGGTTTCTGGCCGATCGCGATGCCCTTTCCCCGGCGTTCAGTCATGTGCAGGGCGTGCCCAGCCCTTTGCGCCAGCGGCTGGCTCTGCGACCATGACCGCCCCCCTCCCCGGAAGTCTGCAATGAGCCTGTCCGCCGTTCCGCCCGTCCTCGATCCTGCCGCGACCGCCGCTGGCGCTGCCTGGTCGCCGGAGAGCTGGCGCGGCAAGACCGCGCTGCAGATGCCGACCTACCCGGACCCGGTGGCGCTGGACGCCGCCCTGCACGAACTGAAGCGGCTACCGCCGCTGGTCACCTCGTGGGAGATCCTGGCGCTGAAGCAACAGTTGGCCGAGGCCCAGGAAGGCAAGCGTTTCCTGCTGCAGGGCGGCGACTGCGCCGAGAACTTCAGCGACTGCGAATCGGGCACGATTTCCAACCGGTTGAAAGTGCTGCTGCAGATGAGCCTGGTGCTGGTGCATGGCCTTCGCCAGCCGGTGATCCGCGTCGGGCGCTTTGCCGGCCAGTACGCCAAGCCGCGTTCGGCCGATACCGAGACCCGCGACGGCGTGACCCTGCCCAGCTACCGCGGCGATGTGATCAATGCGCCGGCGTTCACCGAGGCGGCGCGCCTGCCGGATCCGAAGCGGATGCTGCAGGCGCATGCGCATTCGGCGATGACCATGAACTTCGTGCGTGCGCTGATCGATGGCGGCTTCGCCGACCTGCATCATCCGGAGTACTGGAACCTGGAGTGGGTGCGGCATTCGCCGCTGGCCGCCGAGTACCAGAAGATGGTGGCGTCGATCGGTGATGCGGTGCACTTCATGGAAACCCTGGCCGGGGCCCGCGTGCACAACCTCAACCGCATCGACTTCTACACCTCGCATGAAGCGCTGCTGCTGCCCTACGAGCAGGCGCTGACCCGGCAGGTGCCGCGCCAGCAGGGCTGGTTGAACCTGAGCACGCATTACCCGTGGATCGGCATGCGCACCGCCGCGCTTGACGGCGCGCACGTGGAATACCTGCGTGGCGTGCGCAATCCGATTGCGATCAAGGTCGGCCCGTCGGTGACGCCGGACCAGCTGCTGCGCCTGATCGATGTGCTCAACCCGCATGACGAGCCGGGTCGACTGAGCTTCATCCACCGCATGGGTGCAGCGCAGATTGCCGATAAGCTGCCGCCGCTGCTGGATGCGGTCAAGCGCGATGGCCGTCGCGTGCTGTGGGTGTGTGACGCGATGCATGGCAATACCGAGAGCACCGCCAATGGCTTCAAGACGCGCCGCTTCGACAACGTGCGTGGCGAAGTGGAGATGTCGTTCGATCTGCATGCGGCCGCAGGCACGCGACTGGGCGGTGTGCACCTGGAACTGACCGGCGAAGACGTGACCGAATGCACCGGTGGCGCGCGCGAACTGACCGAGCGCGACCTGGAACGCGCGTATCGTTCGACGGTGGACCCGCGGTTGAACTACGAGCAGTCGCTGGAGATCGCGATGGCGATCGTGCGCAAGCAGGAGCAGGTGCGGTAAGGGCGTTGCGGCAGGGCTTGCAGCCCTGCACCTGCTGACGCAACGGCAACGGCAACGGCAACGGCAACGGCAACGGCAACGGCCTAAGCAACGGCCTAAGCAACGGCAACAGCATGCATTCCGTGGGATGGCGGGGCGATGTGGGCAGGCAGGACACCCCGTGAACCCCCCTCCGGGGTCCGGCCCAGCCGCTGGCGGCTGGGCGTTCGGGCGCTTGCGAAGCAGTGCTTCGCAAGCAAAGCGCCCTCACCCATGGGGGCTCGATGGCGCCATCCATGGCGCCAACGGTCCTGCCCACCCACACCGCCCCACCTCTGACAGATCTCCGCGGCTGTTGGTAGGTGTCGACCTTGGTCGACACATCTGTCAGATATCGAATGAGTCATCCACGCATGGCGTGGATCTACTGGTAACTGCGGCGATTGGCATGCGCGGCTGTTGGTAGGTGTCGACCGTTGGTCGACACGATTTTTCTGTCAGATAGCAGTATTCAAAATGGGCTGCGACCCCGTGCCGACCAACGGTCGGCACCCACCATCAGCAGCAGGTCCCGACAGATCCGGTTACGGGGCGTGAGCCGCATGGGCCCGAGGCATGCCTCGGGCGGGTTGGGCAGGACGCCCAACCCCGGTCTTGCCGTGTGCGCAGGAAAGCGCACACGAGCAAGCGGCGACCGGAGTCTACATGGGTGAGGGCGCTTTGCTTGCGAAGCACTGCTTCGCAAGCGCCCGAACGCACAGCCGCCAGCGGCTGGGCCGGACCGCGGAGCGGGATTCACGGCGTCTCCCGCAACCGGACCGACCCCGCCATCCCTCGGAATGCACGCTGTTGCTGTTGCTGTTGAGGTTGCCGGCCAGCGGCCGGCACTACCGCAGGTGCAGGGCTGCAAGCCCTGCCGACCAACACCCTGCTTACGAACGACTGACGTGGCGCTCATGCGCCATGCGCGAGTCTGTCCACTTGGCTGTTCGAGTGGAGGTGGCAACGGTGCACTGGCAAAGCGCACAGGCATACGCATGGCCGTTGGGATTGGCCGTAGTGGTGGGCGGCATCGGCGCGTGGCTGATCCTGTGGATCTACCATCGGCTGAAGGGGCGCGATCGTCGGCGCGCGCGTATCGGGCGTGTGCTCGGGCTGCCGATGGCCACCGCATGGCCGCTGCTGCTGTTGATCCCTGCATTGCAGGCCACGCCGCTGCAGGATCCCGTTCTGGGCAACCTGCAACGGGTGCTGCATATCGCGCTGACCGCGTGCTTCATCTGGCTGCTGGTGCGGGCGGTGGCGGCGGGCGAACGTGCCATCCTGCGCAGCCATCCCATCGATGTCTCCGACAACCTGGAGGCGCGCCGCATCCAGACCCAGACGCGGGTGCTCAGCCGCGTGCTGATGGGCGGCATCATCGTGCTGGGCGCGTCGCTGGTGCTGCTGACCTTCCCCATGGTGCAGAAGATCGGCACCGCGCTGCTGGCCTCGGCGGGCCTGATCGGCCTGGTGGCCGGTATCGCCGCAAAGCCCGTGTTCGGCAATCTGATCGCCGGCCTGCAGATCGCAGTGACGCAGCCGATCCGGCTGGATGATGTGGTGATCGTCGAAGGCGAGTGGGGGCGCATCGAGGAGATCGGCAGCAGCTATGTGGTGGTGCGCATCTGGGATGAGCGGCGAATGGTGGTGCCGCTGACCTGGTTCATCGAGAACCCCTTCCAGAACTGGACGCGGCGCAGCGCCGACCTGCTCGGCACCGCGTTCCTGTGGCTGGACTATCGTGCCCCGGTGGCAGCGATCCGTGCCGAGCTGGAACGCATCTGCCGCGGTGAAGCGCTGTGGGATGGCCGGGTCTGCGTGACCCAGGTGACCGAGACCAGCGAGCGCGCGATCCAGGTGCGCCTGCTGGTCAGTGCGCGCAGCTCCGGTGATGCCTTCGATCTGCGCTGCCTGGTGCGCGAACGCATGCTCGATTTCCTCGCGCGCGAGCATCCGCAGTCGCTGCCGCAGGTGCGTGCGCGGCTGCAGCATGCAGACGAACTGGACATGCCGCGCGGTCCACGTGCGCGCACTGCGGATGTGCGTTCGCCGGGGGCTGAAGACGGTGAGGCGGCGATCGTGCCGGTGGAGCCCGACCAGCCGCTGTAGAGCCGAGCCATGCTCGGCTGCTTTCGATTTTCCGTTGAAGCCGGGCGTGGGCTCGGCTCTAGAAACACGATCACGGCTCGCCGGCGTCGATCAGGGTGTCGGTGTCGAAGTGCGGCGGGCGTCGCGCGCGGGTGCGCTGTTCGTAGGCGTAGGCCATTTCGATCAGCTTCGGTTCGCTCCAGGCGGTGCCCATGAACAGCAGGCCGACCGGCAGGCCATTGATCTGGCCCATCGGCACGCTGAGGCTGGGATAGCCGGCGACGGCGGCGGCGCTGTAGCTCTCGCCGGGGAAGTCGTCGCCTTCGCTGCGGATCGGCCACGCCACACCGGTGGTCGGCGCCACCAGGGCATCGAGCTGGTGGGCGGCGAGGGCGGCGTCGATGCCTTCCGCGCCGGCCAGCCGGCGCGCATCGCTGCGTGCACGGATATAGGCGGGGTCGGCCAAGCCGGCGGTAGCGTCGGCCGCCACCAGCAGTTCCTGGCCGAACAGGCCCAGCTCCTGCTTGCTGTGCGCCTGGTTGAAGGCGATCAGGTCGGCCAGGCTGCGTAGTGGCGCGCGATGGGTGCTGAAGTAGCGCTCCAGCCCGGCCTTGAATTCGTACAGCAGCACCGTGCGTTCCGCCTCGGCCCAGGCGCCCTGGTTGGGCAGCTCCACCGGCACCACGAAGGCACCCGCCCGACGCAGCTCGGTGGCCGCCTGTTCGATCAGCGGCGGCATGCCGCGGTATTTCAGCAGCGGTGTCTGCAGCAGGCCGATGCGCTTGCCACGCAGGCCCTGCGGGTCCAGGCGCGCGGTGTAGTCGTACACCGCGCGGCCAGGCATGGTCGCCGTGGCCGGGTCGGCATCGTCGCGGCCGGCGATAGCGGTCAGCACGGCTGCAGCGTCGGCGACGCTGCGGGTCATCGGCCCTGCGGTGTCCTGGCTGAAGGAAATCGGGATGATGCCCTCGCGGCTGACCAGGCCGACGGTCGGCTTGAGGCCGACGATGCCATTGACCGCCGCAGGGCAGACGATGCTGCCGTCGGTTTCGGTGCCGATCGCCACGCTGGCCAGGTTGGCGGCGACCGCCACCGCGCTGCCGCTGCTGGAACCGCAGGGCGAGTGGCTGAGGCGATAGGGATTGCGGGTCTGGCCGCCGCGTGCGCTCCAGCCGGACACCGAATCGTTGCCGCGGAAATTGGCCCACTCGCTGAGATTGGTCTTGCCCAGCACCACCGCGCCGGCGTCGCGCAGCCGGCGCACCAGGTAGGCGTCGTCCGGGCGGAACCCCTGCAGGGCCAGCGAACCGGCGCTGGTGGCCATCGGGGCGGCATTGATGTTGTCCTTCAGCAGTACCGGAATGCCGTGCAGCGGGCCGCGCAGGCGTCCATCACGGCGCTCGCGGTCGCGCGCAGCGGCTTCCTTCAGTGCATCCGGGTTGAGCTCGATCACCGCGCGCAGGCGCGGCCCGGTGCGGTCCAGGGTGGCGATGCGCTGCAGGTAGGCCTGGGTCAGGGTGGTGCTGTCCAGCTCACCGGCGCTCATCCGCGCCTGCAGGTCGGTGACATCGGTTTCGGCGTACGGGAACGGCACGTTGCGGCTCGCGGGTTCGGCCGCATGCGCGCTGGACGCGGCCGGGCTGCAGCCAGCCGAAAGCAGCGCAGGCAGCGCGGCAAGCAGGCAGGTCAGCAGAGGCGGCAAGGACGGGCGCATGGGGCGGCTTGGTCGGCTCCAATCCCCAGTGTAGCCGGTGCTCAGCGGTGGCGCTTGCGCAGGTCGCGGGCGAGGACGTAGACCACGATCAGGTTGATCGCCAGGATCGTCCACGATGGCCAGCCGGGATGGCGGATGATCGCGAAGATGTCGAAAGGCAGGTACAGGGAGGCGGTCAGGCAGCCCAGCCAGGAGGCCCAGGCCTTGGCCCGCCACAGGCCCCAGGCTTCGACCAGGTGCAGCAGGCCGTAGCCGATCATCCCCGCCGCGGCCAGGTGGACCGCGTCGGGGCTGATCATGTGCAGCAGCGAGGGCAGGGTGCCATGGTCCGGATCCAGGCTGAAACGCCGGATCAGGACCATGATGCCGTGCCGCAGCGGCTGCGGTCCGAGCACTTCCAGCCCGGTGGCGGCCAACAGCGCCAGCATCGCCTTGCTCGCTTCGAGCAGGGCGATGACGTGGAGGCCCGGATGCCGGTGCGGATCCGGGTTGTAGCCGCTCTGGTCCACGGGGTGCTGGCTCAGCCGCCGCGCGAAGCCTTCTTGCGGTCGCTTTCGGTCAGGAACTTCTTGCGCAGACGGATCTCCTTGGGGGTGATCTCGACCAGCTCGTCGTCTTCGATGAAGTCCAGGGCCTGTTCCAGCGAGTACTTGATCGCCGGGGTCAGCTGGATCGCGTCGTCCTTGCCCGAAGCGCGCATGTTGGTCAGCGGCTTGGTCTTGATCGCGTTGACGGTCAGATCGTTGTCCTTGGAGTGGATGCCGACCAGCTGGCCTTCATACACGTTGTCGCCTTCGGCAGCGAAGAGCTTGCCGCGCTCCTGCAGCGGACCCAGCGAGTAGGCAGGAGTGACGCCCGGCGCATTGGCGATCATCACGCCGTTGATGCGCTTGGCGATCGCGCCCTGTTCCTTCGGACCGTAATGGTCGAACACGTGGAACAGCAGGCCCGAACCCTGGGTCAGGGTCTTGAACTCGTTCTGGAAACCGATCAGGCCACGGGCCGGGATCTGGTATTCCAGGCGCACACGGCCCTTGCCGTCCGGTTCCATGTTCTTCAGCTGGCCCTTGCGGGTACCCAGCTTTTCCATCACGCCGCCCTGGTGGATTTCTTCGATGTCCACCACCAGCTGCTCGATCGGCTCCATCATCTGGCCGTCGATTTCCTTGATGATCACTTCCGGGCGCGACACCGCCAGCTCGTAGCCTTCACGGCGCATGTTCTCGATCAGCACCGACAGGTGCAGTTCGCCGCGGCCGGAGACCAGGAACTTGTCGGCGTCTTCCAGCTGTTCGACCTTCAGTGCCACGTTGTGGACCTGCTCGCGGTCCAGGCGGTCCTTGATCTGGCGGCTGGTCAGGAACTTGCCACCGGACAGGTCCTTGTTGCCGGCGAACGGCGAGTTGTTGACCTGGAAGGTCATCGAGATGGTCGGCTCGTCGACGGTCAGCGCCGGCAGGGCTTCGGGGGTATCCGGGTGGCACAGGGTGTCGGAGATGGTCAGCTCCGGAATGCCGGAGATGGCCACGATGTCACCGGCCTCGGCCGTCTCCTGCTCGATGCGCTCCAGGCCCAGGAAGCCCAGCACCTGGGCGACCTTGCCGTTGCGCTTCTTGCCTTCACGGTCGATGACGGCGACCTGCATGTTCTTCTTCAGGGTGCCGCGCTGGATGCGGCCGATGCCGATCACGCCCACGAAGTTGTTGTAGTCCAGCTGGCTGATGCGCATCTGGAACGGGCCTTCCGGGTCCACTTCCGGACGCGGGGCGTGCTGCATGATCGCTTCGTACAGCGGGGTCATGTCGCCGTCGCGCACGGTGTCTTCCAGGCCGGCGTAGCCGTTCAGGGCCGAGGCGTAGACGATCGGGAAGTCCAGCTGCTCATTGGTGGCGCCGAGCTTGTCGAACAGGTCGAAGACCTGGTCGATCACCCATTCCGGACGCGCGCCCGGACGGTCGATCTTGTTGACCACGACGATCGGCTTGAAGCCCATCGCGAAGGCCTTCTGGGTGACGAAGCGGGTCTGCGGCATCGGGCCGTCCATCGCATCGACCAGGATCAGCACGGTGTCGACCATCGACAGCACGCGCTCGACCTCACCACCGAAGTCGGCGTGGCCGGGGGTGTCGACGATGTTGATCCGGTTCTTGATGCCGGTCTTCTTGTCTTCCCAGGTGATGGCGGTGTTCTTGGCCAGGATGGTGATGCCGCGTTCCTTTTCCTGGTCGTTGCTGTCCATCACGCGCTCGGCGAGGACGGTACGCTCGGACAGGGTGCCGGACTGCTTCAGCAGCTGGTCGACCAGGGTGGTCTTGCCATGGTCGACGTGGGCGACGATGGCGATGTTGCGAAGATTTTCGATGGACATACGAAAGGGGGCCAGTCGGCGCCGGATTTGGAAAAAGAAGTCCAACATTATACGTCGAACTTGACGATTCGCGAAAAGGTGGATTTCACGCCTGTCACGGGGCCCATTCAGCTGGGCATCCGCCGCCCCGGCCGGGGCCGCCAGGACCCGGCTGCGCGGCTCCCCGTCCGGGGGCTGAAGCGGGGCGCTTCACCAATGGTCGAAGCCGCCGCCGACACGAGGCGGGTGTAAACTAGGTGGCTAGACGCATTCCCCTTTGCATCAAGGATCTTCATGTCCCTCATCGCCACTTTCGACACCACCCAGGGCCCGATCAAGGTCGAGCTGTTCGCCGACAAGGCACCGCTGACCGTGGCCAACTTCGTGAACCTGGTCAAGCACGGCTTCTATGACGGCCTGATCTTCCACCGCGTTATCGCCGACTTCATGATCCAGGGCGGCTGCCCGCAGGGTCGTGGCACCGGCGGCCCGGGCTACAAGTTCGAAGACGAGAAGAATGGCGTGAAGCACGAGGTCGGCTCGCTGTCGATGGCCAACGCCGGCCCGAACACCAACGGCAGCCAGTTCTTCATCACCCACATCAAGACCGATTGGCTGGACGGCCGCCACACCGTCTTCGGCAAGGTCCTGGAAGGCCAGGCGATCGTCGATTCGGTCAAGCAGGGCGACGTGATCCATTCGATTACCCTGGAAGGCGACGTCGACGCCGTGCTGGCCGCCCAGGCCGACCGCGTCGCGGAGTGGAACAAGCACCTCGCCGCCTGATCCCCCTTCGAAACGGCCACCCACGGGTGGCCGTTTCCCTGTTCCCCGCCGCCCGCCAGGCCTGCGTGGCTCTGCCCGCGGCGTCCCATCAAACGCTTGCAAGCAAGAGGAAACCCCCATGAAAGCACCCGTTCGTGTTGCCGTGACCGGCGCCGCCGGCCAGATCGGTTATGCCCTGCTGTTCCGCATCGCCTCCGGCGAAATGCTGGGCAAGGACCAGCCGGTCATCCTGCAGCTGCTGGAACTGCCGGTCGACAAGGCCCAGGCCGCCCTGAAGGGCGTGATGATGGAGCTGGAAGACTGCGCCTTCCCGCTGCTGGCCGGCATGGTCGGCACCGATGATGCCGAAGTCGCGTTCAAGGACGCCGACATCGCCCTGCTGGTTGGCGCACGTCCGCGTGGCCCGGGCATGGAGCGCAAGGACCTGCTGCTGGAAAACGCCAAGATCTTCACCGCCCAGGGCGCGGCGCTGAACAAGGTCGCCAGCCGTGACGTGAAGGTGCTGGTGGTCGGCAACCCGGCCAACACCAATGCCTACATCGCCATGAAGTCGGCCCCGGACCTGAAGCCGGAAAACTTCACCGCCATGCTGCGCCTGGACCACAACCGTGCGCTGAGCCAGCTGTCGACCAAGCTCGGCAAGCCGGTCGGTGGCATGGAGAAGCTGGTCGTGTGGGGCAACCACAGCCCGACCATGTACCCGGACTACCGTTTCGCCACCGCCGATGGCGCGTCGATCGCCGATGCGATCAACGACCAGGAATGGAACGCCAACACCTTCATCCCGACCGTGGGCAAGCGCGGCGCGGCGATCATCGAAGCCCGTGGCTCGTCCTCGGCCGCTTCGGCCGCCAACGCTGCCATCGACCACGTGCGTGACTGGGTGCTGGGCAGCAACGGCAAGTGGGTCACCATGGGCGTGCCGTCCGACGGTTCCTACGGCATTCCGGAAGGCGTGATCTTCGGCTTCGCAGTGACCACCGAGAACGGCAAGTACACCCTGGTGAAGGATCTGCCGATCGACGACTTCAGCCAGAAGTACATCGACAAGACCCTGGCCGAGCTGGAAGAAGAGCGCGCCGGCGTTGCCCACCTGCTGGGCTGATGCAGGCGGTACCGGCTTGAGCCGGTACCTCTTTCATCAAGGTAGGTGTCGACCGCTGGTCGGTACATTCCCATCGAGGTAGCTACCGACCGTTGGTCGGTACGCAGAACGGGGAAGCTTCGGCTTCCCCGTTTCTGTTTGGACGGATACGGAGCCGCATGATCCACCTGCATTACATCGACGACGCGCTGCTGGTGGCCGAGAAGCCGGCCGGCCTGCTGTCCGTGCCCGGCCGCGGCGCCGAGAACCAGGATTGCGTGGTCGCGCGCCTGCAGGCGCTGTACCCGGATGCGTTGACCGTGCACCGCCTGGACCAGGTGACCTCCGGCCTGCTGCTGCATGCGCGCGGCAAGGACATGCAGGTGGCGTTGTCGATGCAGTTCGAGCAGCGCCAGGTCGGCAAGCGTTATGAAGCGATCGTGGAGGGGCTGCTTGAAGGCGATGCCGGCGATGTGGACCTGCCACTGATCGTGGACTGGCCAAACCGGCCGAAGCAGATGATCGATCACGAACGCGGCAAGCCGGCGCTGACGCGCTGGCGCGTAATGGCGCGTGATGCCGAAGCGCAGCGCACGCGCGTGGCGCTGGAGCCGGTTACTGGCCGCAGCCATCAACTGCGCCTGCACATGGCCAGTCTCGGCCATCCCATCGTTGGCGATGTGCTGTATGACGCCGCGCCTGCGCAGCGCGTGCATCTGCATGCGCGCAGCCTGCGGTTCACCCACCCGGTGACGGGCGAGGCGCTCGCGTTCGAGTCCGCCACTCCGTTCTAGGGGTTCGGCAGGGCTTGCAGCCCTGCACCCGCAGAATCAACGTCAAAAGCGGGCTATCCGTGGGTTGGCGGGACGGTGTCGGTTGGCAGGACACGCAGTAAACCCACCCATTGGGGGCTCGATGGCGCCATCCATGGCACCAACGGTCCTGCCAACCCACACCGCCCCACCCCCGACAGATTCCTGAGGCGGTTGGTAACGGCTGTCGCTGTTGGTGTTGGTAGGTGTCGACCTTGGTCGACACGATTTTTCTGTCAGATATCGAATTGAATATTGAATCTGGGGATCCGACCCCGTGCTCCGACAGATCGCGGAAGTCTGTCGAAGGCGGGGTGGGTCCGGTTGCGGGGGCGTGAGCCGCATGGATGCGGCGACCGAGCCTCCATGGACGGATTCACGGCGTCCCCCGCAACCGGACCCACCTCGCCATCCCACGGGAAACCCGCTGTTGCTTCGGCTGTTGCTTCTGAGGTTGCCGGCCAGCGGCCGGCACTACCGCGGGTGCAGGGCGCAGCCCTGCATGAAAACCCCACCCCCTACCAAGGTAGGGCGGCCCGCGCGGCAGCGCCGGACTATCCTCCAACCCATGACTTTGTCTGGGAGGGCTGCGTCATGAACTACGAGGAAACCTACCGTCGCTCGATCGACGAGCCGGAGGCCTTCTGGGGCGAGGAAGCCAAGCGCATCCATTGGCACAAACTGCCGCAGCAGGTACTCGACTACAGCAACCCGCCATTCCGGCGCTGGTTTGTCGGCGGTGAAACCAATCTCTGCTACAACGCCGTCGACCGCCATCTGGCCGAGCGCGCCGACCAGCTCGCGCTGGTTGCCATTTCCACCGAGACCAGCAGCACCCGCGAGATCACCTATCGCCAGCTGTATCGGGAAGTGAACGACTTCGCTGCCGTGCTCAAGCACCTCGGCGTCGGTCACGGTGACCGTGTGGTGATCTACATGCCGAACATGGCCGAAGCCGTGTTCGCGATGCTGGCCTGCGCGCGCATCGGTGCGGTGCATTCGGTGGTGTTCGGTGGCTTCGCCGCGCACAACCTGGCGCTGCGCATCGACGATGCCAAGCCGAAGCTGCTGATCGCCGCCGATGCCGGCATGCGCGGTGGCAAGCTGATTCCGTACAAGCCGATGGTCGATGCAGCCTGCGCCGAAGCCACGTCGCCACCGCCGCACGTGCTGATCGTGTCGCGCGGACTGGATGCCGCCGAACCACGCGTGCCGGGCCGCGATGTGGAGTACGCCGCGCTGCGTGCGCAGATCGGTGAGGTCGACGTGCCGGTGCAGTGGCTGGAATCGAGCGAGCCGAGCTACCTGTTGTATACCTCGGGCACCACCGGCAAGCCGAAGGGCGTGCAGCGCGATGTCGGCGGCTACGCGGTGGCGATGGCACAGTCGATGGAAACCGTGTTCGACTGCAGGCCGGGCCAGGTGATGTTCTCCACCTCCGATGTCGGCTGGGCGGTGGGCCATTCCTACAACGTGTACGGCCCGCTGATCGGTGGCTGCACCTCGCTGCTGTACGAAGGGCTGCCGACCAACCCGGACCCGGGCATCTGGTGGGCGCTGTGCGAGCAGTACAACGTGCGCACGATGTTCTCGTCGCCCACCGCCATCCGCGTGCTGAAGAAGCACGATGCGGACTTCATCCATCGCCACGACCTGCGCGCGCTGAAGTACCTGTTCCTGGCCGGCGAGCCGCTGGACGAACCGACCGCGCACTGGATCAGCGAAGCGCTCGGCAAGCCGATCATCGACAACTACTGGCAGACCGAGACCGGCTGGCCGGCGCTGACCCTGCTGCCGGGCCTGGAGATGAAGCCGGTGCGCTTCGGTTCGCCGGGCTTCCCCAACCTCGGCTACCGGATGAAGGTGATCGACGAGAACACCGGCGAGGAAGTCGCACCGGGGCAGAAGGGGGTGCTGGTGGTGTCGCCACCGTTGCCGCCGGGCTGCATGAGCACGGTGTGGAACGACGACAACCGTTTCCTGCAGAGCTACTTCAGCCACTTCAAGGAACTGCTGTACAGCTCGCTGGACTGGGCAATCCGCGACGACGATGGCTACACCTTCATCCTCGGCCGTACCGATGATGTGATCAACGTGGCCGGGCACCGGCTGGGCACGCGCGAGATCGAAGAGGCCATTTCGAGCCACCCGCGCGTGGCCGAGGCTGCCGTGATCGGGGTCAAGGACGAATTGAAGGGGCAGGTGCCGCTGGTGTTCGTCACCCTCAAGCAGGGCCTGGATGGCGAGGATCCGGCGCAAGTGGTGGCCGAGATGATGGCCACGGTGACCACCTCGCTCGGCGCAGTGGCGCGCCCGGCGCACGTGCACGTGGTCAACGCGCTGCCCAAGACCCGTTCGGGCAAGCTGCTGCGGCGCTCGTTGCAGGCGCTGGCCGAGCAGCGCGACCCGGGTGACCTGTCGACGCTGGACGACCCCGGCGCGCTGGAGGAGATCCGCCGGGCGCTGGGCCGTTGATCCGGTCGTGCCGGCCACTGGCCGGCACCCCCAGCCACGCCGAGGTTGCCGGCCAGCGGCCGGCACTACCTGCAGTACTTGCGCTAAGCTCGGCCTGTCATCGACCTGCAATACGCGGCTCGCGCCGGGGAACGCGCGTGCCGTCCGGAGATGGCAACACAGGGGGGCGTGCCCGCGAGGGCGCGCCGGCATTGCGCATCGAGCGAGGGGGAGGCAATGGCATTGCTGCACGCCAAGACGGCTGCTGGCCGTCAGGAAATCGAAGACCGTAGCCGGCGCCTGCCGGCGGCACTGCGTTCGATCCTGCTGATGGTCGATGGCCATCGCAACGACACCGAACTGCGTGGCCTGTTCGAAGGCCTGCGGGCACCACCGGACGCGCTGGAGCAATTGTCAGCACAGGGCCTGATCGAAGTGATCGGCGGAAGCGCAGAGGTGGCGCCGGCGCGCGGCATCAGCACCGGGCGCGAACAGGACCCGGCGCTGTACCAGCAGTTGTACGACGCGATGAGCGAGGCGGTGCGCCGCCACCTGGGCCTGAAGGGCTACTTCATGCAGTTGAAGATCGAACGCTGCACCGACGCGCTGGCGCTGGAGCGCTTGTGCCCGGAGTTGCTGGCGGCGGTGGGCAAGGCACGCAGCCCGGCATTGGCGCAGCGCTGGTGGCAGGAAACCCAGGCGGCGGTGCTGAACGCTGGCAGTGAGGTCGTGCAGGCCTGAGCCACCGCGTAAAGTGATCGGTTCACTTCCCTACAAGGAGTCCCGCGTGCAGGACGACCACGACGACACCGACACCCCAGGCTGGGACGCGATCAATGCGGCGCTGGCGCCGCTGTATGCCGGCCAGGAGCCGCGTCACTTCGGCACCGCGCTTCCGTACACGCTCGGTGGCCAGGATCCACTGGATGGCATCAGCGTGTACTGGGCGGATGCGCCGGTACCGCACTGGCATTACATCACCTACGGCTTCTCCGAGCTGTATGCCAAGGAGAGCAGTGATGCAGATGCCAGCGGTTATGGCTTCGAGCTGACCTTCCGTCTGGCTGCCGAGGCCGGTGAGAACGCCGGCAGCACCCCGCCGGTGTGGCCGATGAACCTGCTGCAGAACCTGGCGCGTTACGTGTTCGGCAGTGGCAACGTGTTCGAGGATGGCCATCACCTCAACGCCAACGGTCCGATCGCGCTGGAGACCGGCACGCGGCTGTGCCATCTGGCCTTCATTGCGGACCCGCAGTTGCCGGCGCGGGACACGGCCAACGGCCATCTGCAGTTCCTGCAGTTGGTCGGATTGACCGATGAGGAGATGGAGGCGGTCAAGCGCTGGTCGACGCGTGGCGTGCTGCAGGCGCTGCTGCCGGCGATGCCGCTGTGGATCAGCGATCTGCATCGCGACAACCTGCTGGAGGACCCTGCGCTGGCACAGCGGGTGCAGGCCGGCAGCGAACGCGAGGGTTCCAGCACCGGCATGCTGTTCATCGAGACCCTGGACTGGCGGCAGGAGGCGGGCGTCACCACGCTGGTGCTCGGCGCCGGTCAGGTCGCCAGCGTGTGCGAACTGTTGCCGCTGCGCCTGCGCCACGGCAAATCGCTGGAACTGGCCAGCCGCGAGCGGCAGTGGGAGTTCATCGCGCATGAGGGCGGTGAAGCGGCGGACGTATCCGCCGACAGCGCGCGCTGGTCACTGGACGAGGCGGGCCTGCAGGCCCTGGCAGGGGTGCGCGCCGAGCGCGGGGTTTACCCGGTGGCGGGGGCGCTGCGCATCGAAGTGGTGCCGACCTACCTGCGCGATGCCAAGGGGGAAGTGATCCGCCAGATCGGCTGATCGCGCGAATGATATCGAGGGGTCGGAGCCGCCTGCTGCGCAGGCGGATCCGACCCCGTCTGGTGGCCGGTGGGGTCAGATCCGTCCGCCACGCGAACGGCTCTGACCCCTGACCAAGGTCAGGCCAGGCCTTCGGCCTTCAGCGCGGCCTGCACGCCGGCATCGGCATCCATGCGTGCCTTGTAGGCGGCCAGATTGTCCAGGCCCGACAGGTCGACCTTGGTGCCGGCGGCCCAGCGCAGGGTAATGTAGAAGTACGGGTCGGCGAAGCTGCGGAAGCCGGCCAGCCAGGGCTTGTCGGCCAGCTGCCTGTCAGCGGTCTCGAACAGGCCACGCAGGCGCTTGTGCGCGGCGGCGCGGATCGCGTCGTACTGGCCTTCGTCGGCAATGAACTTGCCCGGCGCGAACAGCGGCGAGAAGGCCGGGTGCACGTCGGAATTGACGAACGCCAGCCAGCGGGTGGCTTCGGCGCGCTGGCGCGGGCTGCCGTCACCGCCGAGGCCGGCCTGCGGGAAGCTGTCGGCGATATAGCCCATGATCGCGGCGTTCTGCAGCAGCACGAAGTCGCCGTCGACCAGCGCGGGCACCGCACCGGCCGGATTGATCTTGAGGAATTCCGGACCCTTCAGGGTGTCCTTGTTCAGCAGTTCAACCTCGAACGGCTGGCCGGTCCACTGCAGGGCGATGTGGTCGGCGGTGGAACAGGCACCGGGCTTGCTGTACAGCTTCATGGGAACTCCAGGTGATGCGGGCGGGAAACGCCCACTATCCCAGAGCCTGCCGGCAGGCGGCAACGCTGCCGCCGGCACGGATCGTTACGACTGCCGCGGCTTGAGGTTCTGCACCTTATAGAAGGTGTGATCGCCGATGGTGGCCACCTGGTAGGCATTGCGCCAGTTCGGGCTGGCGATGGACAGCGCGGCGAAGTGGCTGGCACCGGGCACGATCTCGCGGCGCTCGCCGGCCGGCAGCGCCCAGTTGCGCTCGGCGTCGAAGGCCACGTTCATTGCCTCGCTCCAGGCCGCGTCGTTGCCCAACTGGGTGCCGGGGGAGACGATGGTCGGTGCGAACTGCTTGCGCGCGGTGACCACCTGGCACATCGAGTCGCCCCACAGGCCACTGTCGAGACGGCGCAGTGCGACCTCGGCGACGGCCTGCTGGCCGCGCAGGGTCTGGTCGCGGGCTTCCAGGTAAACGGTGGTGCTCAAACACAGTGAATCAGCGGCCGGCTGCGGCAACAACTGCGACAGCCAGAGAATCCAGGCCAGTTTCATATAACTCCTTGCTCCGTATGGGCCGCACCCTCCGGTTCCGGCCGCAGGGCGACAGGAGGCGGGGTACGACTTGGCGTCATGGGGAGGCGGCCATCGGGGCCGCCCCGTTGGGCAGCCCCAAAAGAAACGACCAGTACCGATCGTGGGGCTGCGCCGGCTCACCGGAAACTGGCTGGTGAGCGGAAAGATGGCGCAAGGTAGGGGGGCGTAGCCGAACGCATCGTGAACCGCTCGGCTTGACATTCAGGTTCAATGAGGGTGACGGAAATCACATTCCGCCCCCCATTCAGGCGCTCATCAGAGCCCGGCGGCAACCCGGCTGCCCTGGTCGATGGCGCGCTTGGCGTCGAGTTCTGCGGCCACGTCGGCACCGCCGATCAGCTGCGCGTTGATGCCGGCCGCCTGCAGTTCGGCCTGCAGCGCGCGGTTGGGTTCCTGCCCGGCGCAGATCACCACATGGTCGACCGGCAGCAGCTGTTCGCTGCCGTCCACGCGGATGCGCAGGCCCGCGTCGTCCACGCCGAGGTACTCGACGCCACCGAGCATGCGCACGCCCTTGGCCTTCAGCGTGGCGCGATGGATCCAGCCGGTGGTCTTGCCCAGGCGCGCGCCGGGCTTGCCCGGGCTGCGCTGCAGCAGCCACAGCCGGCGCGGCGAGGTTTCAACCTCCGGCCTGGCCAGTGAGCCGCGGGCCTCGAAGGTGCTGTCCACGCCCCATTCGGCCATCCAGCGCTGCGGGTCGAGGGAGGGGGACTCGCCGGCGTGACTGAGGAACTCGCCGACATCGAAGCCGATGCCGCCGGCGCCGATGATCGCCGCACTGGCGCCCACTTCGACCCGGCCCAGCAGCACGTCCAGGTAGCTGACCACCTTGGCGTGATCGGCACCGGGGAAATCGACCTTGCGCGGGATGATGCCGGTGGCCAGCACCACCTCGTCGAAGCCGGTCAGCTGGGCGGCATCGGCGCGGGTGCCGAGGCGCAGCTGCACACCGGTTTCGGCCAGTTTGTGGCGGAAGTAGCGCAGGGTCTCGTGGAACTCTTCCTTGCCGGGGATGCGCTTGGCCACGTTGAACTGGCCGCCGATCTCATCATTGGCGTCGAACAGGGTGACCTGGTGGCCACGCTGGGCAGCGACGGTGGCACAGGCCAGGCCGGCGGGGCCGGCACCGACCACCGCAACCTTCTTCGGCGCAGCGGTGGGGCGATAGACCAGCTCGGTCTCGTGCGCGGCGCGCGGATTGACCAGGCAGCTGGCCAGCTTGTTCTCGAACACGTGGTCCAGGCAGGCCTGGTTGCAGGCGATGCAGGTGTTGATCGCCTCCGCGCGGCCGGCACGGGCCTTGTTCGGCCACTGCGGGTCGGCCAGCAGCGGGCGTGCCAGCGACACCATGTCGGCGCCGCCAGCGGCGAGGATGCGCTCGGCGACGTCGGGCATGTTGATGCGGTTGGTCGCCACCAGCGGCACCTTCACATGCGGCTTGAGCTTGGCGGTGACCCCGGCGAAGGCAGCACGCGGCACCGAGGTGGCGATGGTCGGAATGCGCGCTTCGTGCCAGCCGATGCCGGAATTGATGATCGTTGCGCCGGCCGCCTCGATGGCCTGCGCCTGCTGCACGATTTCTTCCCAGCTGCTGCCGTCGTCGACCAGATCCACCAGCGACAGGCGATAGATGATGATGAAGTCCGGGCCGCAGGCCTCGCGGATGCGGCGTACGATCTCGACCGCGAAGCGCATGCGTTGGCGCGCGTCGCCGCCCCAGGCATCGGTGCGCTTGTTGGTGCGCGGGGCGATGAATTCGTTGATGAGGTAGCCCTCCGAACCCATCACTTCCACGCCGTCGTAGCCGGCCTCGCGGGCCAGCTTGGCGCTGCGTGCGTAATCGGCGATATGCCGGTCGACGCCGCTGGCCGACAACGCGCGCGGGGTGAACGGGTTGATCGGTGCCTTCAGCTTCGACGGTGCCACCGACAACGGGTGATAGGCGTAACGGCCTGCATGCAGCAGCTGCAGGCAGATCTTCGCGCCGTGCTGGTGCGCGGCGGCGGTGAGCTGGCGGTGCGGCCGCACTTCCCAGGGCCAGGACAGCTTGCCGCCGAACGGCTTCAGCCAGCCGACCACATTCGGTGCGAAGCCGCCGGTGACGATCAGGCCGACGCCGCCCTCGGCGCGCTCGGCGAAGTAGGCCGCCAGCCGCGGGAAGTCGCGGGCGCGATCCTCCAGGCCGGTGTGCATCGAGCCCATCAATACGCGGTTGCGCAGTTGGGTGAAGCCCAGGTCCAGCGGGGCGAACAGATGGGGATAGGCGCTTTCGTTGGCTGGCGACATGGTCGATACGCTTGCGTACGGAAGCGCGAAGCGTGCCGCGAAACGGCGGCCGGGGCAAGGGCCGCTGGATGGCGCCGGCGCTGCCCCCGAACTCCGGGGGCGGTAGTGCCGGCCGCTGGCCGGGTACGCTCGGCACATGCGTGCTGTCGCTCCCGCGTTTCGCTGCGCGAATCGCGGGCCCCACTTACCGGCCTCCACCCCCCGCGCCTGCGGCGCTGCCCCCGAACTCCGGGGGCGAT
>NZ_JCAFRM010000013.1:0-40805 GCF_059368215.1 Stenotrophomonas sp. YJH_SMC_123 | reverse complement strand
GGCGAGCTGGTTGGCCTGGCGTGCGTGCTCGGCGTTCTGGCGCACGGTGGAGGTCAGTTCCTCCATCGAGGCGGCGGTTTCTTCCAGGTTGGCGGCCTGCTGCTCGGTGCGGCGCGACAGGTCGCTGTTGCCGGAGGCGATCTCGCCGGCGGCGAGGGTGATGCTGGAGGCGCTGGCCTGGATCTGGCCGACGATCTGGGTCAGCTGTGCAACGGTGGTGTTGGCATCATCCCGCATGCGCGCGAACACGCCATTGAACTGGCCTTCCATGCGCGCGGTCAGGTCGCCGGCGGCGATCGACTGCAGCAGCTGCGAGAGCTGGCCGAGGTTGCCGTCGGCCACCTGCATCATGGTGTTGAGATGCTCGATCATCAGCTTGAAGTCATGCTGGAAACGCTGTGCGTCGCCGCGCTGGCTGAAGTCACCGGCAGCGGCCGCCGCGGCCAGCTGCTGGATCTGCGAATTGATCGCCAGCAGGCTGGCCTTGGCCGCGTCCATCGATTCGTGCAGGATCGCGCGGCTGCCGGGCAGGCGGCGTGCATCCGGGGTGAGATTGCCGATGGCGTACTGGTTGAGCACGTCGATGGCATCGCGGATCGCATCCAGGTGCTCGAAGATCACCGTATTGATGCCGCCGGCCAGCTGGCCATAGACACCCGGGAAATCTTCCGGAATGCGATGGCTGATGTCCGGTCCCGCGTGCATCTGTGCCATCAGCTGGGTCTGCTCGCTGAAGCGGCGGAGCATTGCGGTCATCTCGGTCGTGGCGGCCAGCATCCTGCCGGCTTCGTCCTTGCTGGTGGCCTGGGTGCTGACGCTGAGGTCGCCGCGGGCAACCGCCTGGATGGCATGCACGGCCTTGCCCAGCGGGCCAGTAACGGCGCGCGAGATGACGATGGCCAGCGCGGCGGCCACCAGCGACAGCAGCACGATGCAGCCGATGATGGCGATCATGCTGGTGCGATGGGTGGCGTTGGCGTCGGCGATTTTGCCGTCCATCTGCCCGGCGATGTGGGTGCCCAGTGCCTTCATCGCAGCGAACAGGTCGCGGCGCGCCGGGCGTGACTGCTCATCGGAGATCTGCTGGGCCTGCGCGCCATCACCGGCGGCCACGGCGTCGCGCATCGCCTTGTTGGCAGCGAAGTAGCGATCCAGCTGGGTGCTGGCGGCGCGATACAGTTCGCGCTCCTTGTCCAGCGCCGGCAGCGCCGCGTACGCCGCCAGTTCGTCATGTACGGCCTTGGCGGTATCGTCCATGCGCTTGTTGTAGTCGGCGACCTTCTCCGGCTGGTCGAGCATGCTCAGCTGGGCCAGTTCGTAGGTGCGGAACTCACCGAGCTGCGAGCGCGCCTCGCCCAGGTGCTGGACCGAGGGGATATCGTTGCCGGCCATCTCGCGCAGCTGTGCGTTGGCTTCGCTCAGTCGCAGCAGGGCGAACGCGCCGAGGACCAGGGTCATCAGGGTGGTAAGGGTGAACCCCACGGCCAGCTTGCGGGCGATGGGCAGATCTTGGAACCACTTCATGCAGGGTGCTCCAGGTGGGCAGAGTGCCGGCGTCTGTGCGCCGGTTTGGGGGGGGTTGCAGAGCGAACGGTGGTGCCCGGTGGGGTTCGGTGACGGCCGTCATTGCGAAATAACGGCGCCGTCCGCGTGGACTTTATGGACGCAGATCACATTCGGTTGCGTAGGGATGACAGCGCGAAAGCGTTGCAGCGGCGTGCTTTCGCTTGGATGAAGTAGTTGCGCCCGCAACCATCATGGCGACGGAGTTCACAGAAGGGATGGGGTCGGATCCCTTTCCTGCGGAAAGGGATCCGACCCCCTTGGCAGAGCGCGCAAACAAAAACCGCCGCCCCGAAGGGCGGCGGTCCAGTACACGCATGCAGTGTGGATCAGGCGGCCTGCGGCATCCGCAGTGAACGCACCAGCCCGCCGATGTCGACGATCAATGCGACGCGGCCGTCGCCGAGAATGGTCGCACCGGACACCCCGCCGATGCGGCGGTAGTTGTTCTCGATGTTCTTCACCACCACCTGCTGCTGGCCGACCAGTTCGTCCACTTCCAGGGCGATCTTCTGGCCATCGCCTTCGACCACCACCACCAGCGATTCGCTGCCGGGTGCACGGTTGCCGTAGCCGTAGTACTCGCTCAGCGACAGGATCGGCAGGTATTCACCGCGCACGCGCAGCACGCGGCCTTCGCCGGCCATGCTGCGGATGTCCTCGGCTTGCGGCTGCAACGCCTCAAGCACATAGGCCAACGGCAGGATCAGGGTCTCACCGGCTACCGCCACGGTCATGCCATCGAGGATGGCCAGGGTGAGCGGCAGGCGGATCAGCGTGCGGGTGCCAGCGCCGAGGCTGCTTTCAATCTGCACCTCGCCCCCCAACGCCTGGATGTTGCGGCGGACCACGTCCATGCCGACGCCACGACCGGACAGGTCAGTGACCGCATCGGCCGTGGAAAAGCCGGGCTGGAAGATCAGGTCCCAGACCTGCGAATCGGTCGGGTTGTCCGGCACCGCCAGGCCGCGCTCGGTGGCCTTGGCCAGGATCTTGGCGCGGTCCAGGCCGCGACCGTCGTCGCTGACTTCGATGACGATGTGGCCGCCCTGGTGCGAGGCCGCCAGGGTGATCGTGCCGGTTTCGTCCTTGCCTGCACCGCGGCGCACGTCGGGCATTTCCAGGCCGTGGTCGATCGAGTTGCGCACCAGATGCACCAGCGGATCGGCGATCTTCTCGATCAGGCCCTTGTCCAGCTCGGTACCTTCGCCGACGGTGCGCAGCCGCACCTGCTTGCCGAGGCGGCTGGACAGGTCGCGGACCAGGCGCGGGAAGCGACGGAACACCGCATCGACCGGCAGCATGCGCACGCCGATCACCGCTTCCTGCAGGTCGCGGGTGTTGCGTTCAAGCTGGTCCAGGCCAGCGAACAGGCTCTCGGCGTGGACCGGGTCCAGCGCATGCGAGACCTGCTTGAGCATGGCCTGGGTGATGACCAGTTCGCCGACCAGGTTGATCAGCGCGTCGACCTTGTCGACGCTGACGCGGATGGAGGTTTCCGCTTCCTGGCTGGCGCCACCGCTGGCGGCAGGCGCGGCGGGTGCCGACGGCGACGCTGCCGCCGGAGCGGGAGCAGCCGCGGCCGGCGCCTGGGTGGCGAGGCTCGGCGGTGCGGCCGGACGGATGTCCAGCTCGCAGTCGTCCAGTACCCACGCGAAGGTGTCTTCGATCTTGCTGCGCGGCACCTTGCCGACCAGACCCAGATCCCACGCCAGGTGGGCTTCGAGCGGATCGAGCTGGGCGAAGCCCGGCAGGCGGTCCATGCGCGCGGCGACCTGCAGCGAACCGAGGTGTTCCAGTTCGCGGATGATGCGCAGCGGGTCGTTGCCGCTCATGAACAGCGACGGCGCCGGGGTGAAGCCGATCTGCCAGGCTTCCGGCGTATCGTCCACCTTGGCTGCGGCGGTCGCCGGGGCGCTCGCTGCGGCCTGGCCGGACAGAACCGCCTCCAGGCGTGCCTTCACCGCAGCGACGGCAGCCGGATCGGCAGCCTGGCCATGTTCGGCTTCGCGCAGCAGGGCGCGCAGCACGTCCACCGAAGACAGCATGGCGTCGACGGCGTGGCCTTCCAGTGCCCGCTTGCCGGCGCGCAGCTCATCGAGCAGCGTTTCCAGCACGTGGGTCAGGCCGGCGATCGCGTCGAAGCCGAAGGTGCCGGCGCCGCCCTTGATCGAATGGGCAGCGCGGAACACCGAATTGATGATCTCCGCGTCTTGCTGCCCCGATTCCAGGGCCAGCAGGCCAGCCTCCATCGCGTCGAGGCCTTCGCGGCTCTCCTCGAAGAAGGTGGCGTGGAAGCGTTGCAGGTCCATGCTCATGGCAGTGGTGGTCCGGAAGCGAAGAGGGGGAGCGGTGCCGGGCGATCAGCCCAGCACTTTCTGCACGGTGGCGACCAGCTGTTCGGGATTGAACGGCTTGACCAGCCAACCCGTAGCGCCAGCGGCCTTGCCTTCGGACTTCTTGTCGGCGGCAGATTCGGTGGTCAGCATCAGCAGCGGGGTGAACTTGTAGTCCGGCAGCTGGCGCAGTTCGCGGATCAGCGCGATGCCATCCATGTTCGGCATGTTGACGTCGGTAACCACCGCATTGAAGCGCTGGCCCTTGGCGCGACCGAGCGCGACCGCGCCGTCTTCAGCTTCTTCGACGGCAAAACCGGCCGAGGTGAGGGCGAAGGACACCATCTGGCGCATCGACGCCGAATCGTCCACCACCAAGATACGTGCGCTCATGCAGCGTTCTCCACAGATTTCAGGTTGTCATGGGTTACGTCCAGGCCGAGGGCCTGGGTGACGCCCAGCAGGCGCGCGGCGTCACGGAAGGTTGCAGTGCAACCGTGGAAGCCGGTGCCCAGGCCTGCCTCGCGGCGGGCCTGCACGAACGCACACAGCACCTGCACGGCGGCCGTGTGGATGCGGGCGACCTGGCTGGCATCCAGGGTCAGCTCGCCTGCCTGCTCCACCAGGGGGGCAAGGCGGTTCTTGAGCTCGGTAGTGCTCTCGATGCCGAGATCCCCACCCAGTTCGACAGTGCTCATCGTTGCTCCGGACAAACGGTTCCGTGATCCATAACGGCACCCCGGTGGGGTTCTTTAGAAGAATCGACGCGGTGCGTCGATGCGGTCGCTGTTGAAAAGGGGACGGAGGGGATTAAGTCGCAAGCGACCTGGCTCTGCCGCAGCCCCCTCGGCAACGGCGACCGCGCAGTGGGGATGTAAGGTGTTGATCCAACGGATCAACTCCTTGCGTCCCCGACAGGCACCGCTTCGGCGCCAAGCGCCGAGCCACTTGCGACTTAATCCCCTCCGTCCCCTTTTTGGGGGTCAGCTCAACAGCCGTGTGGCGTCCAGCAGGATCATCGGGCGCTGGCTGACGCGGGCCACGCCGCGGAACAGGTCGTTGGAAATCTGGCAGATGCGTGCGGTATCGGGAGGTTCGATCTGCGAATCGGTGAGGTTGGCGACATCTTCCACTGCCGACACGCGCAGGCCGATGGTCTCTCCGTCTTCCTCCAGCACCACGATGCGGGTCTGGGCGTCGTCCTCGGCGGCAGCCGCGCCCAGGTGCAGGCCCAGATCCATCACCGGAACCACCTGACCGCGCAGGTTCATGATGCCCAGCATGGCGGCAGCGGTGCCGCGCAACGGCAGCAGCGGCACCGGCAGCACGACCTCCTGGACCTTCAGCAGTTCCAGCGCATAGGCCTGGGTGCCGCAGCGCAGGCGCAGCCAGCGCGAGGTGCGTTCACCGGCGCGACGGTTCTGCGGATGCGGGCTGCGGGCCGGTTGGTGGGCCTGCGCCTGCAGCTCCTGCCAGGTGCCGGGGCGGTTGCCTGCGGGTGCATCGACGGCGACGCGCGGCGGCGGCGTGGCGGCGCGTGCGGCCGGGGCCGGTGCAGGGCGTGCCGCCGGGGGTGCCACCGGCGCTGCGACCACGGCGGGCGGCGGCGCAGGCACGTCTTCGCCACCAGCGGCCGCCTCGAAGGCGGCCTGCAGGCCGGGGCTGTCGGTGTGGGCGAGACGATGGCTGTCCGCCGGGTCGGTCTCGTAGATCACTTCGTCCGGCAGATCGTCCCAGGTGGGTTCCGGGCCGGTGTTCGCAGCGGCCGCAGCGGGTGCCGGCGCGGTTTCGTGGATGACCTCGTCGGGCAGGTCATCCCAGGTCGGCTCGCGTTCGGTGGACCCAGCGCTGGCCGGCGCGGCGGCGGCCTCGAAGGCGGCCTCCAGTGCAGCCTCATCCTCGGCCGGGGCCGCGACGACGGCATCCGTTTCGTTGACCACTTCAGCGGGCAGGTCGTCCCACGTGGGTTCGCGTTCGGCATCGATCACGCCGACGGGCGCGGACGCAGCATCGAAAGCGGCTTCCAGTGCGGCATTGTCCACGGCAGGGGCAGCGGCAACGCTCTCGGTTTCGGTTTCGTAGATCACCTCGGCCGGCAGGTCATCCCAGGTGGGTTCGCGTTCGGCGGCGGCTTCGGTGGCCGTGGCCGGGGCGGTGCTGATCGGCGCGGGGTGGGGAGCGGCGGCCGGGGCGATCGCCTCGCCCAGCAGTTCGTCCAGGTAGTCGTCGAGGATGCCGGTGCTGTTCATGCGGCCTGCTCCAGGGCACGGGCATCCTCGCCGAGAATCCAGTTCAAGGCGCGCCGGTAGGCGGCCAGGCCGCGCCCCGGGTAGTCTTCGCCGACGCTCGGCAGGGTCAGCCCGGCGGCGTTGCTGATGCGGGTGTCGATCGGAATCGCATCTTCCCAGACGCGGCTGCCATGGCGGTCCTGCATGGTGCGCAGCGACTCGTTGCCGGCGCGGGTGCGGCGGTCGAACAGGGTTGGCAGGATCGAGATCGGCAGCGGCCGCCGGCGCGAACGCTCGACCATCTCGCCGGTGCGGACCATGCCATCCAGGCCGTGCAGCGCCAGCGGCTCGGCCTGGGTCGGAATGATCAGGCGATCGGCGGCAGCCAGTGCATTGATCATCAGCAGGCCGAGCGTCGGTGCGCAGTCCAGCAGGATGTAGTCGTGCTGGCCCTGGTGGCGCGCCAGCGCGTTCTGCAGGGCCAGGCCGAGGCCGGGTTGGTTGGCGCTACGGCGTTCCAGCGTGGCCAGCGCGGACTGCGCGCAGACGTAGTCCAGGCCCTGGATGTTGCTGGCATGGCACAGGCCGGACAGGTCCGCCGGCGGTGCGCCGAACAGCTCCAGCACGCCGGCCGGCGGCGGGTCCACCGGCACGCCGAAGGCGCGGCTGAGCGAAGCATGCGGATCGAGGTCGATCAGCAGCACGCGATGGCCGAGCGCGGCCAGGCCGCGGCCGAGGGCGAGGGTGGTGGTGGTCTTGCCGACTCCGCCCTTCTGGTTGGCGACTGCCCAGATGCGCATCGGATTACTCCTTCATTGCCGGGGGAACGGCGGCGCCGACGCGGCTGCCAGCCGGCACCGGTGGCAACGTCACCGGTGCGATGGGGGAGGTGGGGGCGCTGGCCGGCGTTGCGGCGGCCTGTTCGGTGACGGTGCTGCCGGTGGCGCCGGTGGCTGCGTTCAGGCGCTGGCCGAGCGGGTCCACCGAATGCGAGGTGTCGGCCAGGATGATGACCATCACCCGGCGGTTGCGGTTGCGGCCCTGTGCGCTGTCGTTCTCTTCGCGCGGGCGGAACTGGCCATAGCCGACCATTGCCAGCCGCGACGGCTGCACGCCCTGGTCGGCGAACAGATGCACCACGCTGGCGGCGCGTCCGGCCGACAGCTCCCAGTTCGAAGGGAAGGTGGCGGTGGCGATCGGCACGTTGTCGGTGTGGCCTTCCACGCGCACGCTGTTGGGCACGTCGCGCAGCACCTCGGCCAGGCTGGCCAGGGTCTGCCGCGCATGTACGTCCAGTGCGGCCGAGCCGGTGGGGAACAGGATGTCGCTGTTGATCTCGACCTCGATCCACAGTTCCGTGCGGCGCACGCTGATCATGCCGCGGTCGATCAGCGGCGCCAGTGCGGCGGTGAGGCGGTCGGCAATCGTGTTGAGCTGGCGCTCGGCACGGGCGATCTGCTCCTGGTTGTGCACCGACACGGGCATGCGCATCTGCGAGGCCATCGACGGCAGCAGCGTCGGGTCGTGCGAGGGCGCCGGCGCGGACGGTCCGATCTTGGTGCCGGACTTGATCACCGACGGGCTGTCCCAGCCGCCACCCTGCACCTGCTTGTTGCCCACCTGCACCGGATTGATCGTGCGCGGCGCGCCACCGAAGGCATCGGTGAGCGCGTCGGCCATGATCCGGTACTTGCCCTCGTTCACCGACGAGATCGCGTACATGACCACGAAGAAGGCGAGCAGCAGCGTCATCAGGTCGGCATAGGGGATCGCCCATGCTTCGTGGTTGGCGTGCTCTTCGTGGTGCTTGCGGCGGGCCATGTCAGTGCAGGAAGCCGGAGAGGTTGGTTTCGATGTTGCGCGGGTTCTCGCCCTGGGCGATCGAGATCAGGCCTTCGATGACCATTTCGCGGTCGCGCGTGTTGTGCGAGATCACGCTCTTGAGCTTGGCGGCGATCGGCAGGAACAGCAGGTTGGCCGAGGCGATGCCGTAGATCGTGGCGGTGAACGCCGCAGCGATGCCGTGGCCGAGCTTGCTCGGGTCGGCCAGGTTCTTCATCACCGCGATCAGGCCCAGCACGGCGCCGATGATGCCGAGCGTCGGTGCGTAGATGCCCATCGCTTCGAACACCTTGGCGCCGGCCTGGTCCTGGTGTTCCTGGCTGCCCAGTTCGATTTCCAGCATGTGCCGCATCGATTCGGGCTCGACACCGTCCACCAGCAGCTGCAGGCCCTTGCGCAGGAACGGGTCCTGCTGCGCTTCCACCTGCGATTCCAGGCCGAGCAGGCCCTGGCGGCGGGCGATGTTGCTCCACTCGACGATCTGCTGGATCAGTTCGCGGCGATCGCTGTGCGGCGGGCGCACGACCCAGCGCACGATCTTGAACGCATGCTTGAACACCGCCGGCGAGGTGTGCAGCAGGATCGCGGCAACGGTGCCGACGATGACGATCACGAACGCCGCAGGCGACCACAACGACGCCAGGCCGGCGCCCTTGAGGATGCTGCCACCGACCAGCGAGGCCAGGGCGAGAAAGAGTCCAATGAGGCTGAGTCTATCCATGGATCCGGTATCGGCTTGTATGAATGGGACTTGAGACACCGGTACGGGCTACTGGTGCGACTTCACGGTTTTACGGGTTCAGCAAGCGGGTCAGTCGTGCGGGCTGCGCAGGCCATCCACATCCAGGATCAGCGCCATGCGACCATCGCCGATCAAGGTTGCACCGGCGTAACCGCGCAGGCCGCGCAGGGCCTTCGGCAGTGGCTTGATGACCACTTCCTCGCGCCCACGGACCTGGTCCACGACCAGGCCGAAGCGCGCTTCGCCGGCCTGCAGCACCACGATGGTCAGCAGGGTCGATGCGGCCGGCGTCACATCCAGCCACTGCCGCAGATCGACCAGCGGCAGCGTGTGCGAACGGCGGTCGAGCACGGCACGGCCATCGAACCAGCCCAGCGAGGTGGGCGGCGCGTGCAGCACCTCCATCACGCGCGCCAGCGGCAGCGCATAGACGTCCTCGCCGGCCTGCACCAGCAGGGTCGGCAGGATCGCCAGGGTCAGCGGCACGCGGATCAGGAAGCGGCTGCCGCGGCCCAGCTCCGACTGGATCTGGATCTGCCCGCTGAGTTCGCGGATGCGCGACTGCACCACGTCCATGCCGACGCCGCGCCCGGAAATATCCGTGACCTGCTGCTTGGTCGAGAAGCCGGGCAGGAACACCAGGTGCAGGCACTCCTCGCTGCTCAGGCGGGCGGCGGCTTCCGGATCGATCAGGCCCTTCTCGCGTGCCTTCGCGCGCAGCTTTTCCGGATCGATGCCGGCGCCATCGTCCTGCACCTCGATGCTGACGTAGTCACCTTCCTGCTGCGCCGACAACCGCACATGGCCCATGCGCGGCTTGCCCTGCGCTTCGCGCAGGTCGGGCATTTCCACGCCATGGTCGATGGCGTTGCGGACCAGGTGCACCAGCGGGTCGGCCAGCGCTTCGACCAGGTTGCGGTCGAGCTCGGTTTCGGCGCCGATCAGCTCCAGGTCCACTTCCTTCTTCAGCGAGCGGGCGACGTCGCGGGCGACCTTGGGGAAGCGCGAGAATACCTTGCCCACCGGCTGCATGCGGGTGCGCATCACCGCCGACTGCAGGCGCGCGGTGGCGATGTCCAGGGTGGACACGGCGCGGTCCAGCTCCTCGTCGCGCAGGCGCGCACGCAGGGTCTTGAGCCGGTTGCGCGACAGCACCAGTTCGCCGATCAGGTTGACGATCGCATCCAGGCGCTTGGTGTCCACGCGCACGGTGTGTTCGGCTTCGGCCAGCGGCTTGGCGGCCGGCTTGGCCACCGGTGCCGGTGCGGCCGCCGGGCGCGGGGCGGCGATCGGTGCCGGCGCCACCGCAGCTGCGGGCCTGGCGCCGGGTGCGGCGCCGCCGTGCAGCTGGTCGAGCAGGGCTTCGAACTCATCTTCGCTGATCAGGCCGTCGTCGGCCTTCTTTGCCGGCGCCACCGCAGTCGGTGCGTTGCCACCGTGCAGCTGGTCGAGCAGCGCCTCGAACTCGTCGTCGGTGATCAGGTCGCCGGCACCGGCCGCCGGTGCGGCGGCAGCGGCGGCAGGCGCTGCTGCACCTCCATGCACGTCGAACTGGGCGATCAGGTCCGGCGGTGCATAGCCCGGCTCGGTGCCGGAAGACACGGCATCGAGCATCGACTGCAGGTAGTCCAGCGATTGCTGGGCGGCGTCGAAGTGATGGGCCTGCAGCACGGCCTGGCCGGCACGTGCAGCGCCCAGCGCTTCTTCAGCGGCGTGGCACAGCTCGACCATGGCGGTGACACCGAGGAAACCCGCGCCGCCCTTGAGCGTGTGGTAGCCCCGGAACACCGCGTTGAGCTGTTCGGTGTCCTGCGGTGCCTGCTCCAGCGACACCAGCTGTTCGCCGAGGCGATCCAGGATTTCCTGTGCCTCGATGATGAAATCGGCAGTGATGTCGTCGGATACCGCGCTCATGCTTACAGCCCCAGATCCGACAACAGGTCGTCGGCGTCGTTCTGCGAGACCGCGTGGCGGTCCAGTCCCTTCAGTGCCGGCCCGGCCAGTTCCGGGTCGGTGCGATGCTGTTCCGGCGGCAGGCCGAGCGCGCCGAAGCCTTCATGCACGCGGCGGACGATGCCGACCACGCGACGGATGATCTGCCCGGTCAGGTCCTGGTAGCTCTGGGTCAGGGCGATCTCGGTCAGGTTGTGGCGGATGCGCTCGAGCTGCACGTCCTGGCCTGGCTGCAGGCCTTCGGCGCGCAGCTGCTCGGTCAGGCTGCGGCATTCCTCGGCCAGGTCCAGGGTGCGGTGGGTGGCCTGTTCGGTCATCGCCACCACGTGGTCCAGACGTGCGCACGCATCGTCCAGTTCGCCGGCCTCGCTGGGCACGGTCGGCAGTTCGCCCAGGGCCTGCCCCAGCTCGCGGGCCAGCCGCGAGAGGCCGCTCATCATCGGCTGCGTGCGCAGCGCGACCAGTCCGTCGATGCGTTGCCGCCAGGCGGCTTCGTCACCGGACTCCAGGGCATCCAGGGCTTCCTGCAGGCGCAGGGCGAGGGCGTTCTTGTCGACCGTGGTATCCATCAGGCGCTGGCCGCCAGGCGTTCGAAGATCTTGCCCAGCTTCTCTTCCAGCGTCTGCGCGGTGAACGGCTTGATGATGTAGCCGTTCACGCCGTTCTGGGCCGCTTCGATGATCTGCTCGCGCTTGGCTTCGGCGGTGACCATCAGCACGGGCAGGGTCTTCAGCTTGGCGTCGGCACGGATCGCCTTGAGCAGTTCGATGCCGGTCATCACCGGCATGTTCCAGTCGGTGACGACGAAATCGAAGGGCTGGCTCTGCAGCAGCGACAGCGCGGCATGCCCGTCCTCGGCTTCGGCGGTGTTGGTGAAGCCCAGATCGCCCAGCAGGTTCTTGACGATTCGACGCATGGTCGAGAAGTCGTCGACGATGAGGATGCGCATGTTCTTGTTCAAAGCAGAGTTCCTTTGTTGTTCATTCCGGGCGGCCGGGGGCAGTCGCCTCGGGGATGTTCATTCTTCCAGGCCGGCGTCGACGGCCTCGAAAATCTTCAGGCGGCCGCGCAGGCGCAGCACGGCCTGGCCATGGATCTGGCAGACCCGCGACTCGCTCACGCCGAGCACCGCGCCGATCTCCTTCAGGTTCAGCTCCTGCTCGTAGTACAGCGAGAGCACCAGCTGTTCGCGCTCGGGCAGGTGGCCGATGGCCTTGCCCAGCTCACGGCCGAACTCGCCGCGCTCCAGCACCTGCTGCGGGGTCGGGCCGCCCTGGGCGACGGTATCCAGTTCGCCCTGGTCTTCGATGCGCGACTCCAGGCTCAGCACCTGGCCACGTGCGGCGTCTTCCATCAGCCTCAGGTACTCGGGCAGCGGCATCTCCATCGCGGCGGCCACTTCGGTGGCGCTGGCGGCACGGCCCGTGCTCTGTTCCAGGCGGCGGATGGTGGCGGCGGCGTCGCGTGCACGGCGGTGCACCGAGCGCGGCACCCAGTCGCCACGGCGGATCTCGTCGATCATCGAGCCGCGGATGCGGATCGAGGCATAGGTCTCGAACGAGGCGCCCTGGTCGGCGTCGTAGCTGCGCGAGGCTTCGATCAGGCCCATCATGCCGGCCTGGATCAGATCATCGACTTCGACGCTGGCCGGCAGGCGCGCGGCCAGGTGGTGGGCGATGCGTCGCACCAGGTCCGAATGCTGGGCGATGACCTCGTTGGCCGCCGAGCGCTGGACTTCCCTGTACTGGTGGGCTGCGCCTTTCATGCGGCCACCCCACGCTGCTTGAGGATGCGTTCGAGGAAGAACTCGACGCCACCGCGCGGTTCGGTCGGTGCCTGCCAGCGCGCGGTGCGGCGTGCGATCTCGGTGATCGCCAGCGCCGACGGGCTGGACGGATAGGCCTTCACCACCGGCTGCTGGCGCTGCACCGACAGGCGCAGCCAGTCATCCTGCGGCACGCAGCCCAGGTAGTTCAGCGAGACATCGGCGAGGAACTTCTCGCAGACGCGGGTCAGCTTCTCGTACAGCACGCGGCCCTCGTTCGGGTCGCGCACCATGTTGGCCACCACCTGGACGCGGTCCACGCCGCGCTCGCGCGACAGCACCTTGATCAGTGCGTAGGCGTCGGTGATCGAGGCCGGTTCGTCACAGACCACCACCACGGTGTCCTGCGCGGCCTGGCAGAAGGTCAGCACGCCGTCGGTGATGCCGGCGGCGGTATCGACCACCATGATGTCCAGCTCGCGTTCCAGTTCGGAGAACACGTTGACCAGGCCGACATGCTCGGCCGGGGCAAGCTCGGCCATGTGCCGGCGGCCGGAAGCGGCCGGGACCACCAGCACGCCGTTCGGGCCTTCGACGATGACGTCGTCCAGCGAGCAGCGGCCGGCCACCAGGTCGGCCAGCGTAAAGGTGGGGTTCAAGCCCAGGATCACGTCGATGTTGGCCAGGCCGAGGTCGGCGTCCAGCAGCAGCGTGCGCTTGCCCATGCCGGCCAGCGCCACCGCCAGGTTGGCGGACACATTCGTCTTGCCCACGCCGCCCTTGCCGCCGGTCACCGCGATGGTGCGCACAGGGCCGAGCGGCTCGCTGCGGGTGGCCGACAGCGGGAAGGTCTTGGTCAGCTTGGCGTACTCACGCGACGGCATGGTTCAACTCCGGGTTGCAGGGCATATCGGCCGCTCGGCGCAAATCTTCAAGGCGAAGTACAAGATTGGCTGCACTGGCCCGGTGCAGGTCCTCCGGGACGTCCTGGCCATCGGTCACCCAGGTGATCGGCAGGGCGTGGTCCACGGCCACCGACAGGGCGTTGCCGAAGCGGCCGGTCTCGTCCAGCTTGCTCAGCACCAGGCCCTGCAGGTTGGCCGCACCGAAGCGGCGCACCACCTCGTCCATGTCGCCGAAGCTGGTGTTGGCCGGCAGCACCAGCAGGGTGCGCACCTGGCGCGCGGCGCGCAGCCACTGCAGCTGGGCGGCCAGGGCACGGTCGCGCGGGCCCAGGCCGGCGGTATCGATCAGCACCAGCTTGTAGTCCTTCAAGCGTTCCAGCAGCTGGTCCAGGTCGGTGCCGCTGTTGGCCTCGTGCACGGCGATGCCGAGCTGGCGGCCGTAGCCATACAGCTGTTCACGGGCGCCGATGCGGGTGGTGTCGGTGGTGACCAGGGCGACGTCACGCGGGGCGTGCTTCTCGGCGAAGCGCGAGGCCAGCTTGGCGATGGTGGTGGTCTTGCCGGCGCCGGTCGGGCCGACCAGCGCGATCACGCCGCCTTCTTCCAGCGGGTCGACCGGGGCGATCGGCAGCTTGCGCGAGATCAGCCCCAGCATCAGGCCGCGGCCACGATGGGCTTCGGTTTCCAGCGGGATCTGCATGGCCACGTCGCGGGCCAGCCCGGCGTCGAAACCGTACTCGTCCATCAGGTCCAGCGCGGTGGCGCGCACCGGGCTGCCACGCAGGCGCTCATCGGTGAAGCGGTTCATCTCGCGCTCGATCACCTGGCGCATGCCGGCCACTTCCTGGCGCAGCTGGCGGATCTCGGCGTCGTCCTGGGCAACCACGGTCAGCGTCGGTGCCGGGGCCAGCATGGGGGCCGGGCTGGCCTCGATAGCGGCTTCGACCGCTGCCGGTTCGCTGGCGGCGATCCCGGGCTGCGCGTCGATCACGGCAGCGGTCGGCAGCGGCGGCGGCAGCACGGCCGGGGCCACGCTTTCGTGATGCGCCTCGTGCGGCGGGTCGATCTGGAAGCGCGCGCGGTTGGCCGGCACGGTGGCGGCCGGTGCAACGATGGCCTCGGCGAACGGGGCGAAGATCTGGTCCGGCGGTGCCGGTTCGTTGACGGCGGCGCGGGCCAGGGTGGCGGCGAAGCCGGTGCTGCCCCGGGTCGGCACGATCTCGTCGGCGCTGTCCAGGGTGCGGCCGGTGGCACCGACGGCGGCGCGGGCGAGGGCGGCCACTGCCGAGGTGGTGGCCGCGACCGGTTCCGGCGCCGGGGTGCTGCTGCGGCGGCGGGTGACGGCGGCGATCACCGCGTCGGCGGCGGTGCGCGGCTTGGGTGCCGGCGGCGGTGCGACGTCACGGCGCGAGGCTTCCAGTGCACGCTGCACGGCGCTCTCGTCGTAGTTGGCGGCGGCGACGATCTCGATGCCTTCCTCGATCCGGCGGTTGGACAGGATCACGGCGTCAGGACCATGTTCCTTGCGCACCAGGTTCATGGCCGAGCGCATGTCGGCGGCGACGAATCGTTTGATTTTCATGCTGTGGTCACGGGGCGAAGACGGCGGGGTGGCGGTCGGAGAACTCGGGTGGTCGGTGGTCTGCACGGTGCGGGTTCCCCTTGGTATCTGTCTGTTGCGTTGGTTCGAAAGTGGTGTCTGTTTTCTGGCGCATCGCAGGGCGGCGTCAGCTGATCGTTCCGACCAGCTTCAGGCGCTTGTCCTCCGGCACCTCGCTGTAGGCCAGGACCGACAGCGACGGAACGCTGTGGCGGACCAGGCGGGCCAGCGCGGCGCGCACCGGGCCAGGTACCAGCACGACCGCGGGCTCGTTGCGGGCTTCCTGCTTGCTGACACATTCGGCCAGGCTCTGGTGCAGTCGCTCAGCGAGTCCGGGTTCCAGCGCGGCGCCGTTGCCCTGCGTGGACTCCTGCAAGACACGTTCCAATTGCGGGTTGAGGGTGAATACCGGCAGCTCCGCCGACATTCCGGCGATCTCCTGCACGATGAAGCGGCCTAGTGCGGTGCGAACAGCGGCGGTCAGCACGGCCGGGTCCTGGCTGCTGGGCGCATGTTCGACCAGTGCCTCGGCGATCTTGCGCAGCTGGCGGATCGGAATGCGCTCGACCAGCAGGTTCTGCAGCACGCGCACCACCGCCGACAGCGGCAACGCCTTCGGCGTCAGATCTTCGACGAGCTTGGGCGCGCTCTTGGCAAGGTTGGCCAGCAGGTGCTGCACTTCTTCGTGGCCGAGCAGTTCCGGCGCGTGCTCACGGATCAGGTGCGACAGATGGGTGGCGACCACGGTGGCCGGATCGACCACGGTGTAGCCCAGCGTTTCGGCCTGGGCGCGCTGGTGCGGCTGGATCCAGGTGGCGTCCAGGCCGAACGCGGGGTCCTTGCCGGCGATGCCTTCCAGCGCGCCGAGCGCGCTGCCCGGGTCCAGCGCCAGCTCGCGGTCGGGGTGGATCTCGGCGGTGGCCACCGGCACGCCGTGCACCAGCACGCGGTAGCCGTTGGCCGGCAGTTCCAGGTTGTCGCGGATGTGCACCGACGGGATCAGGAAGCCGACATCCTGGGTCAGCTTGCGGCGCACGCCCTTGATGCGCGCCATCAGTTCGCCGCCCTGGTTGCTGTCCACCAGCGGGATCAGCCGGTAGCCGACCTCCAGGCCCAGCGGATCGACCGGGCGCAGTTCGTCCCAGCTCAGTTCGGCAGTCGGTGCCGGTGCGGCCGGGCGGCCGAGTGCGTTGAGTGCGGCGGCATCGGTGCCACCGCCTGCCGCATCGGCAGGCGGCGCCTTGCCCTTGCGGTACAGCTTCCAGGCGATGAAGCCGAGGATCGCGGCCAGCGTCAGGAAAGCGACGTTGGGCATGCCCGGCACCAGGCCGACCACGCCGATGATGCCGGCGGTGATCGCCAGCGCACGGTACTGGCCGAACACCTGGCCGGTCATGGCCTGGGCCATGTCCTGCGAGCGCGAGGCGCGGGTAACCAGCATGGCCACGGCGCTGGAGACCAGCAGGGCCGGCAGCTGCGCTACCAGGCCGTCACCGATCGACAGCAGGGTGTAGGTGGCGGCGGCTTCGCCGAACGGCATGCCATGCTGCAGCACGCCCACCGCCAGGCCGCCGAGCATGTTGATGAACAGGATCAGGATGCCGGCAATGGCATCGCCGCGGATGAACTTGCTGGCGCCGTCCATCGCACCGTAGAAGTCGGCTTCCTCACGCACTTCCTCGCGGCGCAGCTTGGCTTCTTCACGCGTCAGCAAACCGGCGTTGAGGTCGGCGTCGATCGCCATCTGCTTGCCGGGCATCGCGTCCAGGATGAAGCGCGCGGTCACTTCCGAAACGCGGCCGGCACCCTTGGTAATGACCACGAAATTGATGATGGTCAGGATCGCGAACACCACGATGCCGACCGCATAGTTGCCGCCGATCACGAATTCACCGAAGGCGGCGATGACCTTGCCCGCGGCATCGTGGCCGTTCTGGCCGTTCAGCAGGATCACGCGGGTGGAGGCCACGTTCAGCGCCAGCCGCAGCATGGTGGTGATCAGCAGCACGATCGGGAAGATGGTGAAGTCCAGCGGGCGCTTCACGTAGACCACCGCCAGCAGCACCATCAGCGAGATGGCGATGTTGAAGGTGAACAGCGCATCGAGCACCGGCGCGGCCAGCGGCACCACGACCATGGCCAGCAGGGCCAGCACGATCAGCGGCGCGCCAAGGCCCTGGCGGATCATTTCCAGGGCGCGGCGGGTGTTGAAACCGGCGGAGGGCTGGGCGCTCACGGGCGGCCTCCCTTGCCGAATTCATCCACCTGGATGTGCGGGGCGTCCGGCATCGGGCCAGTGCGCCAGGCGCGCAGCTGGTAGACGTAGGACAGGACCTGGGCGACGGCCGAATACAGTCTCACGGGGATTTCCTTTCCGAGTTGGCCTTCCCGATACAAGGCGCGTGCCAAAGGCGGGGCGGAGACGATCGCCACCTTGTTGCCGTCGGCCACTTCACGGATGCGCAGGGCGGTTTCGTCCACGCCCAGCGCGACCACGGTGGGGGCGTTCATGGCGCCGCCCTCGTACTTCAGGGCCACCGCGTAGTGGGTGGGGTTGACCACCACCACGTCGGCAGTGGGCACCGCCTCCATCATCCGGCGGTTGGCCATCTGCTGCTGCAGCTGGCGGATGCGGCCCTTCACCTCGGGGCTGCCCTCGCTTTCCTTCATTTCCCGGCGCAGTTCCTCGCGGGTCATCTTCAGCTTGCGCATCCAGTTCCAGCGCTGGTACGGCGCATCGATGGCGGCCAGCACCAGCATCGCGCCGGCGGTCGCCAGCAGCAGGCGCAGGGTGAAGCCCAGGCCATCGGTGATGGCGGTTTCCAGCGGGTGGTGGATCAGCCCGCGCAGGGTGTCGAAGCCGGTCCAGACCACCAGCCCGGCGGCGACGCCGACGAAGGCCACGCGCAGCAGCGATTTGGTGAATTCGGCAATCGCCTCCGGGCCATACAGGCGCTTGAGCCCGCTCATCGGGTTCATGCGGTTGATGTCGGGCAGCAACGCCTTCTGCGACCAGCGCAGGCCGCCCATCACCAGCGGGGCGACGAAGCTGGCCAGCAGGCAGACCAGCACCAGCGGTGCGATCACCAGCATGAACTGCAGCAGCAGGTCGCCGAAGTGGCCGAACAGTTCCTTCGGGTTCTGCCGCAGGCTCTGTTCGGGGCTGAGCGCGTGCTTCATCCAGGCCGTGGCGCCACGGCCGATCGAGCCGCTCATGGCCATCACCGCCAGCACGCCGGCGCCGAACACGGCGGCGGTGCCAAGTTCGCGCGAGCGCGGCAGGTTGCCCTGTTCACGGGCGTCGCGCAGGCGTTTTTCGGTGGGTTGTTCGGTCTTTTCGCCGGCGGATTCGTTCTCGGACATCACGGGCACTGCGGCAGGGGGTGCCGGGGTGCGTGCAAGAACCGTTCCACGCCTGGCGTGGATCTACCGACGGCCCGTTCTGTAGAGCCGAGCCCACGCTCGGCTACGGTTGGGGCCAGGCGCGAAGCACCGCCGGGCATGAGCTCGGCTCTACAGGAGAGTGCCGCAGGAATCGTTCCGTGATGGCGGGCGCGCGTGGCCCGGTGTCAGCCGGGCGGGTATTGCGGCGGCGGGCTCTGTGCCAGTTCCACCCGCGGCCGGGGCAGGTCGTGCAGCTGCATGAAGCGCGCCGCATCCACCGGGCGGCCCAGCAGGTATCCCTGCAGGAAGTCGCAGCCCAGGCGTTCCAGGTAGGCGCGCTGCGCGGCGGTCTCCACGCCCTCGGCGACGATGTCCATGTCCAGCGCATGGCCCAGCGCCACGATCGCCGAGACGATCACCACGTCTTCGGCACTGTGTTCCAGGTCGCGCACGAACGCATGGTCGATCTTGATCTCGGTGGCCGGCAGCCGCTTCAGGTACAGCAGGCTGGAATAGCCGGTTCCGAAATCATCGATGGAGATGCCCACGCCCAGCGCCGACAGCGCCTGCAGCAGGCGAAGACTGGTATCGGTATCGCGCATGACGGTGCTTTCAGTGATCTCCAGCACCAGGTGGCGCGGGGCAATGCCATGGCGCTCGATCACCTCGCGCACATCCTGCAGCAGGTGCGGCGAACTGAACTGCACCGGCGACAGGTTCACCGACATCGACCAGCTTTCATGCCCGGTGTCGTGCCAGCGCCGCAGCTGCTGGCAGGCCTGGTCCAGCGCCCAGCGCCCGATCTCGTTGATCGCACCGCTGCGCTCGGCCAGGCGGATGAAGCGGTCGGGGGGAATCAGGCCGTGTTCCGGATGGCGCCAGCGGATCAGCGCTTCGGCGCCGGCCACCTTCTGCGTGGCCACGCGGATCTTCGGCTGATAGTGCAGGAACAGCTGCTCGCTGCCGATGGCGCGGCGCAGGTCGGCCAGCAGCCGGAACTGCTGCTCGGCACTGTCGTTCATCCAGTCGGCGAACAGCACGAAGGCGTTGCGACCGGACTCCTTGGCCTGGTACATCGCCGCGTCGGCGAAGGCCATCAACTGGCGCTCGCTGGCGGCGTGGTCCGGGCAGATCGCCACGCCGATGCTGGCGGTCACCTGCAGTTCGTTGTCCGGCAGCAACGGGCCGCTGCCCACCGCCTGCAGGATGCGCCGGGCCAGGGTCGGCAGGTCCTCGTCGTGCTCGATGCGCACCACCAGCACGAACTCGTCGCCGCCCAGCCGTGCCAGCATATCGTGCGGGCGCAGCAGCTGGCGGGTGCGTTCGGCCACCGCCACCAGCAGCGCATCACCGGCCTGATGGCCATAGGCATCATTGACCTGCTTGAAGCCGTCCAGGTCCATGAACATCACCGCGAAGCGGTTGCCGCCCTGTTCGGCCTCGGCCAGTGCCTGCACGATGCGCCGCTGCAGCAGCAGGCGGTTGGGCAGGCGGGTGAGAGGATCGTGCAGCGCGGCCTGGGTCAGTTCCTGCTGCGCGTCGGTCAACGAGGTGCTCAGCATCGAATTGCGCAGCCGCAGCAGTTGCGCTTCCACGCGCTGGTCCAGCCATGAGACCACCAGCACCACGGCCAGGATCGCCACGGTCAGCACTACCACCAGCATCGCCAGCCACTCGTTCTGCAGGCCATCGCCGACCGCCGCGCCGCAGACGCTGCCTTCCGGGAAGCGCGCAGCGGCCATGCCGGTGTAATGCATGCCGACGATGGCCAGGCCGAGCAGGCCCGCCGCCGCCAGTCGATCACCGATGCGGGTGCGCTGGGCGCGCAGCCGGAACGCCACGTACAGCGCGGTCCAGGAGGCAGCCACCGCCACCATCAGCGAGAACAGCAGCCAACCCGGGTCGTAGTCGATGCCCGGCTGCATGCGCATTGCAGCCATGCCAACGTAATGCATGCCGGCGATGCCGGTGCCCATCAGCAGGGCGCCGACCGCCAATCGCGGGTGGGGCAGGGTGCGCAGCGAGACCAGCCACAGCGCGAACACCGATGAGGCGATGGCAAGCGCAAGCGAGAGCAGGGTGATGGGAAGGTCGTAGCCCAATGGAATGGGCAGGTCGAAAGCCAGCATGCCGATGAAATGCATCGACCAGATGCCCAGGCCCATGGCGAAGCCGCCGCCCAGCCGCCACCACCAGGCCGCGCCCCTGCCCGGTGCGGTCACCGTGCGCCCGGCCATCGCCAGCGCGGTGTATGAAGCCATCACGGCGACCAGCAGCGAGATCGCCACCAGCCACGGGTTGTACGTGCCTACCAGCATTCGTCAGTCTCCCGGACCTGCCTGTCGACGGAAACCACGGTGGGGCATGCATGAGGCAGGCCGACGCACGACGCCGGCCATGTGCGGCATCCCCCCGGTTGCCGCGCATTCACTCTAACGCGCAGACCGGGGGGGACTTCAAGCGGCAATACGTGAAATTGCGCCTCTGTAGAGCCGAGCCCATGCTCGGCTGCCTTCGGCAGGAGCGGCAGCCGAGCATGGGCTCGGCTTTACAGAAACAAATGCATGGCAAGCAGTAGAACGTGATGATCGGGTCAGTGTGTGACCGCGTCCGCAGCCTGGAAGGCGGCGTCGAACAGGCGCTGTACCGGCGGCCCCATTTCCCCGGCCAGCAGGGCCAGCAGGAACAGGCCCAGCAGCAGCGAGACCGGCAGGCCCAGCTGGATCGGATTCAGCGCAGGGGCGGCACGCGCCAGCACGCCGAAGGCCAGGTTCACCGCCAGCATCGCCACGGTGAGCGGAATGGCCAGGCTCAGCGCGCCGCGCAGCACGGTCAGCAGGAAGGTCGGGGCGATGCTGAAGAAGGCGTGCGGATCGGGCAGTGGAGCACCGATCGGCAGTGCGCGGTAGCTGTCGACCAGCAAAGAGATCAACGCCAGGTGGCCGTTGGCGGTGAAGAACAGCAGGCCGAACAGCAGGTAGAACCACTGGCCGATCACACCTGAAGTGCCACCGCGCAGCGGGTCGCTCATCTGCGCGAAGGCCAGGCCGGTGCCCTGCGCGATCAGTTCGCCGGCCATCGCACCGGCTTCGAATACCAGCCGCAGCATGAAACCGATGGAAACGCCGATGGCCAGTTCGCGCGCGATGGTCAGCACCGTAGCCGCGTCGAAGCCGGTCCAGTCCGGTACCGGTGGCAGCAACGGCGCCAGTGCAATGGCCAGGGTGCCGGCCAGTACCACGCGCACCCGCGACGGCACCGCACGCGTGCCGACCATGGGCATGGCCATCGCCACTGCGCCGATGCGCAGCATGGTCCACAGCACCGTGCCGATCATGCCGAAGGCCTGCAGGCCGTCGGCCGCCATCTGTGTCGCGGCGTCCATCGAAGCGCGTGCCCTAGCCGATCAGGTGTGGGATGCGCTGGAACAGCAGCGTGGTGAATTCAACCAGGTGGCCGATCAGCAGGCTGCCCAGCGCGAACAGCACCGCGGTCAGCGCTGCCGCCTTGGCGACGAAGGCAATGGTCGGTTCATTGAGCTGGGTCGCGGCCTGCACCACGCCCACCACCACGCCCACCACCAGCACGGTGAGCAGCAACGGGCCGGCCACCCACAGCACGGTGATCAGGCCGCCACGCAGTTCGGTCAAGGCAAGTTCGGGAGACATTCGGGTTCCACCTTCTTATATAGAGTCGAGCCATGCTCGACTGTCTTTCAATCGCGCCGGATCGCGTCACGCGGGATTGAAGCTGGCCGCCAGCGTGCCCACGGTCAGCACCCAGCCATCCACCAGCACGAACAGCAGGATCTTGAACGGCGCCGACACCAGCATCGGCGACAGCATCATCATGCCCATGGACATCAGCACGCTGGCGACGACCAGATCGATGATCACGAACGGAATGAAGATCAGGAAGCCGATCTCGAAAGCGGTCTTCAGTTCGCTGGTGACGAACGAAGCGACCAGCACCGGGAACGGGATCGCATCGGGGCTGGCGTAGGTGCCGTGCCCGGCGATGCCGGCGAAGGTCATCAGGTCGGTCTCGCGGATCTGCGCCAGCATGAACCCGCGCAGCGGCTGCGTGGTCAATGTCCAGGCGGTCTGGAAGTCAATGTCGCCGTTGAGATAGGGCGCCATGCCCGTGCTCCACGCCTTGTCCCAGGTCGGCATCATCACCATCGCGGTGAGGAACAGGGCCAGGCCCAGCAGTACCTGGTTGGACGGCGTCTGGCCGGTACCCAGTGCTTGGCGCAGCAGGCCCAGCACGATGATGATGCGGGTGAACGAGGTCAGCACCAGCAGCATCGACGGGATCAGGGTGATCGCGGTCATCAGCAGCAGGGTCTGCAGCGGCAGGCTGACCGGCTGGCCGCCGATCTTGCCGACGTTGACGTCCGGCAGCGGGGTGGCCGGGGCGCCGGGCGCGGCGAACGCCAGCACCGGCAACAGGCACAGGGCAAGCAACAGCAGCCACGGCATCAGGGTGGCAACACGGGTACGGGTGACACGCATGTCAGGGGTCCTTGCGCAGCCGCTGCTGCAGCAGCTGGGCGAAATTCGGCAGGTTCTTGAAGTCCGGCACGCGCACCGGCGCCGGTGGCGGCAACGGTTCGGGCAGGGTATGCAGGGTGTTGATGCCGCCGGCGGTGACGCCCAGCAGCAATTGCTGGCCGTTGACCTCCACCACCACCACGCGCTCCTTGGCGCCGACGCTGAGGCTGGCCACCAGCTTCATGCCTTCGGCCGGGCGGAAGCCGCTGCCGGGCATGCGCTTGAGCAGCCAGCCCAGGCCGATCACCAGCGCCAGCACCGCCAGCAGCGCCAGCACCGCACCGAACAGGCTGGGTGCGGCGGCCGCGTGCTGGCCGACCTGCGGGCCGATCGGCGCTGCGGTCTTGCCGACCGCCAGCAGGGTGGAGGCCAGCAGGCTCAACGCAGTCTCCGGATCCGCTCGCTCGGGCTGACCACGTCGGTCAGGCGCACACCGAAGCGGTCATTGATCACCACCACTTCGCCGTGGGCGATCAGGGTGCCGTTGACGAACACGTCCAGCGATTCGCCGGCACCGCGCTCCAGTTCCACCACTGAACCCTGGTTGAGCTGCAGGAGGTTGCGGATCGGCAGGCGGGCACGACCGACTTCCAGCGACAGGGTCACCGGCACATCGAGGATCACGTCCAGGTTCAGGTCCGGACCGTTGGCCTCGTCGGCCTGCAGGCTGCTGAACTGGGCCGGGGTCGGTTCGAGGGCGTCGATATCGTTCATTGCGGGTCTTCCTGGATGACGGGTACGCGCGGGCGGGTGCCCGGCGGATGGGTAGCGGTGATCTTCACGGCGTTCATGCCGTTGGCGATGCCGAACTCGCCGGTGAACACAGGGATGTTCTCCACGCACAGCGGCACCTGCGGGCTCAGCTCGATCGGCAGGATGTCGCCGACCTTCAGCTGGGTCAGGTCGCGCAGGGTCATGCGCTTGCTGGCCAGTACGCTGGACAGGGTGACTTCGGCGATGTTGAGCTGCTCGCGCAGGGTCTTGCCCCAGCTCTCGTCGCGGTCGTTGCGGTCGCTCTGGATGCCGGCGTCGAGCAGTTCGCGGATCGGTTCCAGCATCGAGTAGGGCAGGGTGACGTGGATGTCACCGCCGCCGCCGTCGAGCTCGACGTGCAGGCGGCACACCACCACGTACTCGCGCGGGGTCACGATGTTGGCGAAATGTGGGTTGATCTCCGAGTTGATGTACTCGAAGTCGACGTCCATCACCGGTGCCCACGCTTCGCGCAGGTCGGCGAAGGTCTGCTTCAGCAGCAGGTGGATCACCCGCATTTCGGTGGCCGTGAATTCGCGGCCCTCGATGCGGGTCGGGTAGCGCCCGTCGCCGCCGAAGAAGTTGTCGACGATGGCGAACACCAGGGTCGGCTCGAACACGATCAGGCCGGTACCGCGCAGCGGCTTGAAGCGGATCAGGTTCAGGTTGGTCGGCACATACAGCGAGTGCATGTAGTCGTTGAACTTGATCAGTTCGATGCCGCGCACCGACAGCTCGGCCGAGCGCCGGATCAGATTGAACAGGCCGATCCGCCACAGGCGCGCGAAGCGCTCGTGGACCATTTCCAGGGTCGGCATGCGACCACGGATGATGCGGTCCTGGCTGGCGAAGTCGTACGAGCGTGCTTCGCCTGACGGGGGTTCCGCATCGGTCTCGACCGCGCCGCTGTCCACGCCGTGGAGCAGGGCATCGATCTCGTCCTGGGACAGCAGATCATTCATCGGGGGGCCCTTACTGGGTCACGAAGCTGGTGAACAGCAGATCGTCGGCGCCGTTGCTGCCGGTCTCGGCCTTGAGCACCTTCTGCACCTCGGCCAGCGAACTGGCCTGCAGCTTCTGCTTGCCGGCGACATCGGCGATCTGGTCCGGGCTGACCTGCGAGAAAAGCATCAGCAGGCGCGCGCGGATGGCCGGGGCATGGGTCTTGATCGCTTCCAGCGCGGCCGGGTCGCGGGTCATCAGCTGGACCTCCAGCTGCAGGTAGCGCGGGCCGTCGACCGGGCCATTGAGGTTGACCACGAACGCCGGGTCCAGCGCGAAGTACTGTGCCGGGGCCGGCGTCGCGCTCTTCTTCGGCGCCTGCGCGGTCTTCTCTTCGTGCTTGGACTGGGTGAAGAACCACACGCCGCCACCAGCGGCAGCGGCGGCCAGTACGGCCACCAGTGCGGTGATCAGGATCGGACTACGCGGCTTGGCGGCCTTGTCCTTCTCGGCGGTCTTCTTGGTTTTGTCAGCGGCTGCGGCCACGGGGTGAAGCTCCTGAGGGTTGCTTCACCGGGATATGCAAGGGGTGTGCCGAAGGCTGGGCCCGCAGGGTGCGACGGAATTCCGTCGGGGTGCAGGTAGGGCCGTGCGGAGCAAGCTCCGCACCCACCAACGCAATACGGGGAGGTGCCAACCGCCCGCTCTGGTGGGTGCCAACCTTGGTTGGCACACCTGTCAGGCGTAGGCGTCCAGCAAGCCGCGCTGGCGGATCAACTGCGCGGACGACACGCTGGCATCGCCCGGCGTCGGTTCTCCGTCGCCGGTCATGCCGCCGCCACCGGGTTGTCCCGACGCATTGCCGTCACCACCAGACGCGTGGTGGCCGACATCGGCGTGAGCCAGCTGGAAGCCCTGTTCGCCCAGCAGCTCGCGCAGGCGCGGCAGGCTGCTTTCCAGTGCCTGGCGCACGTCCACGTGCGGGCTGCTGAAGCTGGCATGCACCTTGTCGCCGTTCAGCTGCAGGCGCACGTCGACCGGCCCCATGTCGTCCGGGCTCAGGCGGATGTGGGCATGGCCGATCTTCTGGTCGGCCAGCCAGCCCAGGCGTGCGCCGATGGCCTGGTCGAAGCCATCGTCACCCAGAACGGGCTTGGGCGTGGGTTCGCCATTGAAGATCGCGTTGCGGGTGGCGAGCGCCGCCTTCAGGTCCTGCACGGCGGCCGCTGCCGGTGCGTGCAGCAACGGTGTACCTGCGCGGTCGCCAACGGCGGCCACGTCACTGCCTTCGCCGCGCTCGCTGCGCTTGCCGGGCAGGCTCATCTCCGGCAATGGCAGCGCGGTGGCATCCTCCGCGCTGGTCGCCGCCGGTTTGCCGTCGGCCGCCACGGGGGCTGCGGTTGCCGCTGCCGGCGCGGCTGCAGGCAGTGTCGGGGTCGCGGCGGGGGCAGTGGTGGGTAGCGCCGTACCGCTGGCCAGTGACGGTGCAGCGCTGCCCGCCAGAGCGACGGCCTGATCGGCAGGCGTCGGCATCGCCAGCACCAGGCCGGCCAGGCCGATCGGTGGCCACGGGGCGTCCTCGGTCTCGGCGGGCTTGTCCTTGTCGGTGCCGGGTCCAGCCGGGGGCAGGGCAACGGGCGGTAGCGGCGGCGTTTCGGCAGTTGCCGCTTCCGCGTCCGCGCTGCGTTCGCCCGGTGCCTGGCCATTGCTGTCGGCGGTCGATGGCTGGCTGGGCGGGGACGGCGTCGGTGCGGTAGCGCTGCCGGCAGGCGCGGGCGCGGAGGGCGCACCGCCCTGCAGCAGCTGGCTGAAGTCCTTTGCGCCTTCGCTGCGCGCGGCGCGTGCGGCACTGTTGCTGGTGGCGGGCGTGGCCGGGTTGGCGCTGCTGGCGAGCGGGGCGGGCATCACGGGCGGCCTCCCTGCTCGGCGCCGTCCTGGTCTTCGGCCTGCACCAGGCGCGCGCGCCGCGCGCCAATGTCGTCCATCTCGCGCTGGTCGCGGCGGTCGGTCACCACCTTTTCCTGCGCGCGGTAGCTGGCGGCCAGCTGCTCCAGCACCGCCTTGTCACGGCTGGCCAGGATCAGCCGCGCGCGCTCGGCCTCCACTTTTTCGCGGTTGCCGTTGACCGTGGCCTGCTGCTGCTCGACCGCACTGTCCAGGCGATCAAGGAAGGCGCGGCGGTTCAGCAGCTGTGCCGGGCTGGTCGCTGCCATCTGGGCGTTGGCGTACTCCTCGGCATAGCGGCGCAGTTCGTCCAGGCGCGACAGATGGGTGTCGAGCACGCGCTGGCGTTCGGCCAGGTCGCGGGCGACCGCGTCCTCGTGTTCCTGGGCCCGCTTGAGCAGGGGATCGATGCGCTTGGACTGGTTCATGGCTTAACTCTCTTGTTCCACCAGGCGCTGCAGCGCCGCCTGGCTGTGCGGGAGATCTGCGGCCTTGGCAACGTCCTGGCCGAGGAACTCCATGATTTCCGGCCAGCGTTCCAGGGCTTCGTCGGTGGCCGCGTCGTTACCACGCTGGTAGGCACCGATCGCGATCAGGTCACGGTTGGCCGAGTACGCCGAGACCAGTCGCTTCAACTTGCGGATGCGCAGGCGCCACGGCTCGTCGGCGATTTCCGTGACCACGCGGCTGACCGACGATTCGACGTCGATGGCCGGGTACAGGCCGCTGTCGGCCACCCGGCGCGAGAGCAGGATGTGGCCGTCGAGGATCGCGCGTGCGGCGTCGGCGATCGGATCCTGCGGATCATCGCCTTCGGTCAGTACGGTGTAGAACGCGGTGATCGAGCCGCGGCCCTTTGCGCCGTTGCCAGCGCGTTCGACCAGCGCCGGCAGCTTGGCGAACACCGAGGGCGGGTAACCGCGGGTGGTCGGTGGTTCACCGACCGACAAGCCGATCTCGCGCTGCGCCTGGGCGAAGCGGGTCAGCGAGTCCATCAGCAGCAGCACGTTCAGGCCCTGGTCGCGGAACCACTCGGCGATGGCGGTGGCACGGTAGGCACCGTGCAGGCGCGCCAAGGGTGGCCGGTCGGCGGGGCTGGCCACCACCACGGCGCGGCGCAGGCCTTCCTCGCCCAGCGTGGTCTCGACGAAATCGCGTACTTCGCGGCCTCGTTCACCAATCAGGCCGACCACGATCACGTCGGCAGCGGTGTAGCGGGTCATCATGCCCAGCAGCGTCGACTTGCCGACGCCGGAACCGGCGAACAGGCCGACACGCTGGCCGCGGCCGATCGGCAACAGCGCGTTGATCGCGCGCACGCCCACGTCCAGCGGCTGGGTGATCGGTTCACGCGCCAACGGATTGATCGACACGCCGGCCATGCCGACATGCCCTTCTGCGCGGATCGGGCCCTTGCCATCCAGCGGCACGCCGTCGCTGTCGATGACGCGGCCGAGCAGGCCTTCACCCACTTCCACGCCGCCACGCCGCGCCGACGGTACCACGCGGGCGTTGGGCAGCAGGCCGTGCAGTTCGGCGCTGGGCATCAGGTAGGTGCGCTCACCGGCAAAGCCGACCACTTCGGCATCGACCCAGCCACCATCGACCACTTCCACCTTGCAGCTGGCGCCCAGCGGCGCCTCGCAGCCGACCGCTTCCAGGGTGAGCCCGACCGCGCGGCGCAGCACGCCCTCGCGGATCAGCCCACGGCCATGCGCGGTATCCACGCGCAGGCCGTCCAGGCGGCGGGCCAGGCGCAGGTTGCGGGCCACGGCCCAGTCGGCCGGCGGCGGCGTCGTTTGCGATGCGGCGCTCATGCCGTCGCCCCGGTCTGGCGGATCACCGCATCCAGCGCACCGCGCAGGCGGGCCTCCAGGGTGCCGTCGATGCGTACGGCTTCGGCGTGCACGCGCAGGTCGCCACGGCTGAGGCTGGTATCCGGTACCAGGCGCTGCGCCGGCGACAGGTTCAGCAGCGGGGCAAGCGCGGCGATGTCATCCGGGTGCAGCCGCACTTCCACCTCGCGGGTGCTGCCGCCCACGGCGTCAATCGCTTCGCCGACCAGCTGCGCCAGCAGTGCCGGCTCGGCCTCGTAGGCGCGGCCGACCAGCGCGCCGGCGATGCGCACCGCCAGTTCACCAAGGGCGCCGACCACTTCGTTCTCCAGCCGCACCAGCGGCCGGCTGAAGTTGTCGAGGATGCCTTCGATCTGCGCGGCGAGGCGACGCACCTCCGCCTGGCCCTGGCCGTACCCTTCGGCATGGCCCTGATCGAATCCTTCCTTCTCCGCGCTGTCCTGGATCGCCTGGATTTCCTCCAGGGTCGGCAGCTGCAGCGGCGGCTCCGGTTCGTGTTCCGGGTCCGGCTCGGTGAGTTCGAACGCGTCCTCCTGCTCCAGCGCCGGTTCGGGCTGGGCCAGCAGGTCCGGGGCAAGCCAGCGCACGACGTTGCTCACAGCATGGCCTCCGCGCTGCCGCCGATGGTGACGGTGCCTTCATCGGCCATGCGCTTGACGATGGCCAGGATCTCGCGCTGCGCGCCTTCCACGTCGGACAGGCGCACCGGCCCGCGGGCTTCCATGTCTTCCAGCAGGATCTCGGCCGCGCGCTGCGACATGTTGCGGGTGATCTTGTCGCGCACCTTGATGTCGGCGCCGCGCAGGGCCAGGCCCAGGCGCTCGCCGCTCACCTCGCGCAGCACCAGCTGCATCTCGCGGTCGTCCAGGTCGACCAGATCGTCGAACACGAACATCAGGTCCTGGATGCGGTTGCTCAACGGCGCATCGATGCGGGCGATCTCGCCCAGGATCGCCTGGTCCTGGCCGCTGTCCATGAAGTTCAGGATGTTGGCCGCGCACTGCACTCCGCCGATGTTGGACGACTTCAGGTTCTGGTTGCCGGCGAACTGGCGCTCCATGATCTCGTTGAGTTCATTGAGTGCGTTCGGCGGAATGCCGTCGAGGGTAGCGATGCGCAGCAGCACGTCCACGCGGGTACGGTCCGGCAGCAGTTTCAGCGCGTCGGCGGCCTGGTCGGTTTCCAGGTGCGCCATCACGATGGCGATGATCTGCGGGTGCTCGTTGCGCACCAGGTCGGCCACCGCACGCGGGTCCATCCACTTCAGCGCGTCCAGGCCGGTGGTGTTGCGGCCCAGCAGGATGCGGTCGATCAGGTTGCCGGCCTTCTCGCTGCCCAGCGCCTGCACCAGCATGTTGCGGATGTAGTCGTCCGAGCCAACGCCGAGTGAGGTCTTCGAGCCCAGCTCCTGGCCGAACTGGTCCATCACCCGCTCAACCTGCTCGCGGGTGATGTCGGTCATGGTGGCCATGGCGATGCCGATTTTCTGCACCTCCTTGGGTTCCATGTGGCGCAGCACTTCGGCCGCGTCCAGCTCACCCAGCGAAAGCAGCAGTACGGCGGCGCGCTGCACGCCAGTCAGTGCGGCCTCAGTCATTTGCCACCCAACCCTTGACCACCTGGGCCACGCGCTTGGAGTCGGTCTTCACGGCTTCACGCGCCATCCGCAATCGTTCCTCATATGAATCCACCGGCAGGGCCAGTGCTTCCGGCCCGCCCAGGCTGGCCCGGTCAGCACCCAGCGCCGGCAGCGGCATGCCATCGTCATCGACCAGCTGCACGTCCGCGGTATGCGGCTCGAGTGCCTGTTCGTCGTTCTTCCTGCTCTGGCCGGTGATCGCGCGCAGCGCCGGACGCAGCACGCCGAACAGCAGCGCCAGCACCACCACCGCGCCAAGCAGCATGCGGCCGGCATCGTGCACCCACGGCAGCTCCCACCACGACGGGCCTTCGACCGGCGTGGTGTCACGCACGAACGGGGCATTCATCACCGACACGGTGTCGCCACGCTCGGCGTTGAAGCCGACGGCCTGCTTGACCAGCGCTTCGACGCGGGTCAGTTCGGCAGCCGACAGCGGCTGCGGGCTCATCTTCCCGTTGGCGCCGGCGCGCGGCACGTTGTCCACCAGCACTGCCACCGAGACGCGCTTGATGCGGCCGGCCGGCTGGCGGGTGTGCTGCAGGGTGCGGTCCAGCTCGTAGTTGCGGGTCGCGTTCTTGCTGCTTTCGGTCGGGGCCTGCGCGGTGGCCGGTGCGGCCTGCTGGCCCGGCGGGCTGTTGCTGGTCGCACCCGGCACGCCCTGCGGGCCCGGCGTGCTGGTGGTGTTCTCGCTCATCTGCTCGCTGCGCAGCTTCTGCGGCTCGCCGTTGTAGAGCTCGCGGGCTTCCTCGGTCACCGAGAAATCCATGTCCACGCTCACTTCCGGGTTGACGCGGCCGGGGCCGGTCATCGGTTCCAGCAGTTCGCGGATGCGCTGGTTGAACGAGGTTTCCTGGCGGCGCACCTGCTCGAACTGGGCCGCGTTGACCGCCGCCTCGCTGTTCGGGTCGGTGATGCTGAGCATGCGCCCGCTCTGGTCGACCACGGTCACCCGTTCCGGCGCGAGGTCCGGAATGCTGGCGGCGACCATGTGCACGATGGCATCGACCTGGCTGCGTTCCAGCTGCTGGCCGCCACGCAGTTCCAGGGTGACCGAGGCGCTGGCCACGTCACGCTGGCGGGTGAACGCGCTGGGCTTGGGAATGGCCAGGTGCACGCGCGAATCGCGCACCGGGCGCAGCGTGTTGATGGTGCGCGACAGCTCGGTTTCCAGCGCGTGCTGGTAGCGCGCGCTTTCCACGAACTGGCTGACACCAAAGCCCGGGTCGCGTTCCATCAGCTCGAAGCCCAGCTTGCCGCTGTCGGTCAGGCCGGAGCCGGCGAGCTTCAGGCGGGCATCGTGCAGGTTCTTTTCCGGCACGGTGATGCCACCGGTGGCCGGGTCGAGCGCGAACGGAATCTGCGCGGCGCGCAGCAGGTCGGTCGCTTCAGCGGTCGCCTTCTGGTCCAGGCCGGTGTACAGCGGGACCATGCCCGGCTTCTGTGACCAGAAGAACACGGACAGGCCTGCCGCCACCGCCACTGCGATCATCGCCATCAGGCCCAGCCGACGGGTGATCTGCAGACTCTGCAGGCGGTCGAACCATTGCCCGGCCTTCTCGGCGTTCAGGCTGTCCTTGGAGAGCGTCAGTGCCATGCGTCAACGTTCCTTACAGCGGCATGTTCATCACGTCCTGGTAGGCCTGGACGAGACGGTTGCGGACTTCCACGGTGGCGCGGAAGGCGATCTGGGACTGCTGCGAGGCGACCATCACCTTGGCCAGGTCGGCGCTGGGGTCGCCCATCTCGAAGGCCTTGGCGAGGGCGCCGGATTTCTGTTGCGCATCGTTGACGCCGGCAATCGCACCACGCAGGGTTTCGGTGAAGCTGGCCGGCTGCACCTGCGGCGCATCCAGCACCGTGCCCGGCAGGGCATTGCTGCGCGGCGTTTCGCCCAGCGGGTTGAGCGCCGGCTGTCCCATCTGGGTCTGATAGGAGCGGATCTGCGAAAGGATCGAAGTGACGGAGTGGGACATCTGCAACGGTTCCAGAAACAGGGATGGGGTTGTCTGCTGGAGCCAGTGCAAGTGCCGTGCCGAAACCGGTTTTCGATTCAGTGAAGTGAGGAGGTTGGGTGTGCGTGCGGGGTTGCACCCCGCGCCTCGCGGTAGTGCCGGCCGCTGGCCGGCAACCTCAACGGCAACGGCCGAAGCCGGAGCCGGAGCCGGAGCAACAGCAGAAGCGGGTCTACTGAGGGATGGCGGGGTGGGTCCGGTTACGGGGGACGCCGTAAATCCGTCCATGGAGGCTCGGTCGCGCCATCCATGGCGCTCACGCCCCCGCAACCGGACCCACCCCGCCTTCGACAGGTGGCCGCGATCTGTTGGAACTTGCTGCTGATGGTGGGTGCCGACCGTTGGTCGGCACGGGGTCGGATCCCGTTGCAACGCAACGGGCTCTGACCCCATTGGCGGCGCCATTTAACCGGCGTCGGTTTTCTGGCCTATGGCTGCAGGGTCCATCGGCCGGAATTCTGGCGCTGGCGCGGTGCGATGGGGCCGTCATGCTGGGTGTAGATGAAACGGCCCTGGCGGTCGCTCTGGCAGGTCAGCAGCAGGGTGTGGTGGGCGAGGCCGGCCGGATGGGCCTCGGTCATCTGGATTTCCGCGATATGCGGGGCCAGGCGCTGGTAGCGGTAGCTGCTGCCGATGCGGAGGTCGGTGCCGAGGATGTCCAGCACGTACTGGCCGCCAGCAAAGCTGAGCTGCACCATGCGTCCGGCGTTGGGGTTGTCCGGCGCGTACAACGGGTCGCTGAGGTTGGTGAACTGGCGTTGGTCGAGCGTGGCGGGCAGGGTGCAGTTGGCCGCGGTGGCCAGGGCCGGGCAGAGCAGGACGGCGAGCAGGATCAGGTGATGCATGGTGGGACCTCCTTGGGATGTCCCTGCCATGCTCCGCACCGCGATTCCGTTGTCTCTAGGAAAACGTGCAAATGCAATGGGGTCAGATCCCTTTCCGCAGGAAAGGGATCTGACCCCGGGCACCACAAACACCAACGCCCGGGCAAGCCCAGGCGTTCGTGCCCCCTTCATGCGGGTCGCGCGCTTCAGCCGGCCAGTTCGGCCTGCTCGCGCTCGATGCCGTACTTGCGCAGCTTTTCCACCAGGGTGGTGCGGCGCAGGCCAAGCAGCTGGGCGGCGTGGGCGACCACGCCCTGGGTGCGTTCCAGTGCTTCGTTGATCAGCCCCAGTTCGATGTTGGCCATGTGGTTGCGCAGGTCCAGGCCATCGTCGGGCAGTGCCGCCGGGGCGGCTGCGCGATTGACGGCGATGCCGTGCTCCAGCGCCGGCTGGTTGCCGCTGCCGGGCGTGTGGAACGAGAAGCTGCGCAGGTCCAGGCGTTCTTCGCTGGCAACCGGAGCTGCCGGCACCGCTGCGGCCACCGCTGCCAGCGCGGCATCGCCACGATAGCGGGCCGGCAGGTCCTGCACGCGCACCGAGCCGCCCGGATGCAGCACCGCCAGGCGCTCGACCAGGTTGGTCAGCTCGCGCACGTTGCCCGGCCACTCGTAGCCGGCCAGGGCCTGCAGGGCTTCCGGGGTGAAGCGCACTTCGCCACGGCCGGTGCGGGCCAGCTGCGCGGCGATGGTTTCCACCAGCGCCGGCAGGTCTTCGCGCCGTTCGCGCAGCGCGGGCACGTCGATCGGGAACACGTTGAGGCGGTAGAACAGGTCCTCGCGGAACTTGCCCTCGGCGATGCGGGTCTCCAGGTCGCGGTGGGTCGCGGCCACCACGCGCACGTTGCAGCGGATGGTCTGGTTGCCGCCAACGCGCTCGAAACTGCGTTCCTGCAGCACGCGCAGCAGCTTCACCTGCATCGGCAGGCTCATGTCGCCGATTTCGTCGAGCAGCAGGGTGCCGCCCTCGGCCATTTCAAACCGGCCCTTGCGCGCGGTCAGTGCGCCGGTGAAGGCGCCCTTCTCGTGGCCGAACAGTTCGCTTTCCAGCAGGTCGGCCGGAATGGCGCCACAGTTGATCGCCACGAACGGGCCATCACGGCGCGGCGAGCGCTGGTGGATGGCGCGCGATACCACTTCCTTGCCGGTGCCGGATTCGCCCAGCACCAGCACGGTGGTGTCGAACGCGGCCACCTGCTCGATCATGGTGCGCAGCGCGGTGACCGCCGGGCCGTTGCCGGTCGGCCCCTGGTCCTGCGCGGCGCCGGCCTGGTGCTCGGCATCCAGGCGCTTGAGGCTGGCACGGCGCAGCAGGGCTTCCATCTGCGCGTGGCGCAGCGGCGTTTCCAGTGGCCAGATGTTGGCCTCGTGCAGCCCGTGCTGCTGGGCAAACGCTGCAGCATCACCATCGGCCAGCAGCACCGGCGGCGGCAGGCTGCTGCCGCCCAGCCAGTGGTACAGCGCAGTGCTGGCGGCGCTGTCGTCCAGGCTGCCGACGATCACCGCCATCCAGTCGTTCTGGCGCTGGCGGCCCAGGTCGAAGTCGGCCGCGTCGGACACCCAGCGCGGGTTGAAGTCCATGAATTCCAGCAGGGCAACGGTGCGCTCTGCGCGCACGGCGTCGTTGTCCAGCACCAGGATGCGCGATTCGCTCACGATCGATCCTCCCTGAGGCCTTCCAGGATCGGCATGACTTCCTGGATGTAGGACAGCTTGCTGACAAAGTTGTCGGCGCCGGCGCGCAGCGCGTGTTCGCGGTGCTCGGCGTCGTCGAAGTGGCTGGCGATCACGATGTACGGTGCATCGTCCTGCGACTTGATCAGGCGGGTGGCCTGCAGGCCGCCCATTTCCGGCATCGCCAGGTCCATCAGCACCACCTGCGGGCGCAGCGTTTCCGAGCGCTCGATCGCTTCCAGGCCGTTGCCGGCACTGCCGACGATCTGCAGCCAGTCGATCTTGCGGAAATGGCGCATCGCCGCGTTGATGAAGCCCTCGTGGTCATCGACCAGCAGGACCGTGAGCTTGTTCATGTCCAACATCCTTTTCAGCCCACCCGGGCCAGCTGGGGTTGCCTGGCGCTGAGCCGGCGCCGTTCGCGGGCCGGGGCGATATCCAGTTGTTCTCGGTATTTTGCGACGGTTCGGCGGGCAATGTTCACCCCCTGGCGTGACAGCAGGCCGGCAATGGCCTCATCGGCCAGCGGGCGGCCGGCCGGTTCGGCGTCGATCAGGCGGCGGACCATGGCCTTCACCGCCTGGCCGGAGACGCTGGCGCCTTCCAGGCGCACGGCGAAGAAGTGCTTCAGTTCGAAGGTGCCGCGCGGGGTCTGCAGGAACTTGCCGGTGGTGATGCGCGAGACGGTGGACTCGTGCATGCCGATCTCCTCGGCCACTTCCTTCAGGGTCAACGGCGCCATGGCCTCTTCGCCACGGACCAGGAAGGCGGCCTGGCGCTCGACGATCACCCGCGCGGTGCGCAGCAGGGTGTCGTAGCGCATCGACAGGCCGCGGCTGAACCAGCGCGCCTCCTGCAGCATTTCGCGCAGTGCCGGGGCGGTGTCGCTGGTCTCGGCCAGGGCCTGTTCGTACTGGCTGTTGATCGACACGCGACGGCTGGTGGCCGGGTTCAGGGCGACCTTCCACTGCCCGTCGGCGTGCCAGGCGACCACGTCCGGCACCACCACGGCGTTGCGTTCGGGCAGCAGGCTGTCGCCGGGGCGCGGCTGCAGCGAGAGGATCAGGCGCACCGCCTCGCGCACGTCGTCGATCTCGGCGTCGTGCTGGCGGGCGAGGGCGGGGTAGTCGTGGGCCGCGAGCGCGTCGAGCGCGCCATCGAGAATGCGTGCCGCCAGGTGGCGGGCCGGCACCACGCCATGCAGGCTGCGCAGCTGCGCCTGCAGGCCTTCGCGCAGGTCCTGCGCGGCCATGCCGGCGGGCTCGCCATGCAGCAGCTGCTGGCGGATGGCTTCCACGCCGTCGACGGTGATGTCGAACTGGGCACTGGCCAGCAGCTGCAGCTGGGCCAGCGGCGCCTGCAGGTAGCCTGCCTCATCGCAGTGGTCCAGCCAGAACGCGGCCACCGCCAGCTGATGCTCGTCCATGTCCAGCGCCAGGCGCTGCAGCACGCGCAGCTGCGGGTCGGTCGACTCGCCAGCGGCGATGCGCGCCATGCGATCGTCGTCGCCGTCCTGCCAACTGGCGCCGGCCACGTCCCACATCGACGGCTCGGGCAGTTCGTCAAAGGCGGCGGTATCGAGGGTGGTGGCACTCGCTTCGGTGGCGTCGGCAGCGGGCGCCTCGGCCTCTTCGATCTCCAGCAGCGGGTTGGAGTCCAGCAGGCGCTGGATTTCCTGCTCCAGGTGCAGGCCATCGAGCTGCAGCAGCCGGATCGACTGCAGCAGTTGCGGGGTGAGGTGGAGTTGCTGGCCCAGCTGGGTCGAGAGTGCAGCCTTCATCGTGGTTCCCCGGCACCGCTCCCCGGCGCCTTGTGGAACGCATCTTGCTTTTGATCCGGCGGGGGCGGAATCGGGGGGTTCCTGATGCATTTCGTGGAACTCCCGACAGGGTGTAGGGGAATTCCCTACACCGACGCGGGAAATTGACGAAATGCGCCGCCAAGTCATTGATTTGTCGTGGCGAAGCCGCTGAGCGCGCGGCGGTCGGGGTACGGATTCCTGTCAGGGAATGTCGGGGTGACGGGATGTCGTCGCCGCTGCAGGGTGTCGCGGGGTCAGATCCTTTTCCGCGGGAAAGGGATCTGACCCCGATACCGGCGCCTACTCGAGCTCGTGCTGATGGCGTGCGGCCAGCAGAAGCAGGTCATTGGCGCGGCGGCAGCCCAGCGATTCCATCATCCGTGCGCGGTGGGTCTCCACCGTCTTGACGCTGATGCCGAGATCGGCGGCGATTTCCTTGTTGCTCTCGCCCTTGCCGATGCGGCGCAGGATCTCGCGCTGCCGTGGTGAGAGTGCGGCGATGCCGGTGGGTTTCTCGCGGCCCAGCATCGGCGCCAGCATCTTGGCCGAGATCTGCGGGCTCAGGAACACCTGGCCGGCGTGCGCGGCCCGCAGTGCCAGTTCCAGTTCCTGCGGTGCGGCGTCCTTCACCACGAACCCGACCGCGCCACGATCCAGTGCATCGCGCACGTGGGCGGCATCGTCGTGCATGGTCATCATCACCACCCGGGTACCGGGGGCACGCAGGCGGATGTCGCTGAGCGCTTCCAGGCCGGTGCGGCCCGGCAGCGAGAGGTCCATCAGCACCACATCCGGTGCGTGCTGCAGGGACAGTTGCAGTGCCTGTTCGGCGTTGCTGGCCTCGGCCACGAGCTGCACGTCGGCAAACCCCTGCAGCAGCCGCGCCAGGCCGGCGCGGACAAGGGTGTGATCGTCGACGATGAGAACTCGCACAGGCACGCAGCAGATCCGTGTAGGGGCATCCACCTTAACTTAGCTGAACGGGCGCGCCAAGGGTCGGCCGTACAGCGCCAAGGGGGCGGGTTTCACCGTGCGCGGCGTGCCTCGGCCACCTGGCGGCGGTGCAGGCGGAACAGGTGCCGCTCCATCGCCATCTCCAGGCCATCGCCCAAACGCTGGAAGCGCAGCCACAGGAAGTGCCCGCCGCTACCGTCGGCGGCTTCTGCGACGACCTCCACCGGCAGGTCGATGTGGTCGGGCAGCCAGTCGCTGGGCTGCAGGCGCACCACGCCGGCCTGGCCGGGGCTTGCGCCACTGCGCGGGCCCAGCTGCAGGCGGATGCCACGGCGCGACCAGCGCACCGGGCGCAGGGTCAGCTCCTGGCCCTGCTGGCGCACCAGCCGGCCGAGCAGCACCATCGCCAGGTCCAGCTTGGCTTCCAGGCGCTGCAGCTGCAGGCTGGCTTCGTTGCGTTCGTCGTGCTCGTCGCCGCGGCTGTCCTCGACCAGTGCCAGGCTGCGCAGCAGGCCTTCGGCGCTGCTGGTGCGACCGGCCGCGCTGCCCGCCTGGAACTCGGCCGGCAGGGCCAGTTCGCAGCTGAGCGTCTCGTCGAACAGCTCGCTTTCGGCCGGGTGATGCAGCGAGGTGGTCGGCAGCGAGGTCATGCCAGCGATTCTGCCTGCAGATAGGCATGCGCCGCGCGAAGGGAGCGCTGGCCGTCGTTCATCAGTGCGGCCACGGCATCACGGCGCTGGCGCAGCAGGCCGAGCAGACTCTGCTGGCGCTCGAACAGGGCGCTCAGCGGCGCGTGGTCCGCAGCGGTCAGCGGCTGGCTGAGCAGGGCGTGCAGGGTGCTGTCGTGGCCGTCGAGCAGGCTGTCGGCCTGGTCGAGGGATTCTTCGCCCAAGGCTCTCTCGAAGGCATCCAGCTGCGCATGCAGTTCCTGCAGGCTCATGGCGCCACCGCGGCCGGGCGGCGCTGTTCGTGCGGGATCGCGTTCCAGGCGCTGTCGATCTCGCCCAGCAGCTGCAGCGATTCATCCAGCGCGGCACGGTCGTTGTGCAGGTTGGCCTCGGTCAGGCGCTGCAGCACGTAGTCGTACAGCGCAGACAGATTTCCGGCGATCTCGCCACCGGCCTCATGGTCCAGCGAGCCGTTGAGGTGGCCGACGATCGCGCAGACTTCGCCGATCGCCTTGCCCTTGCCGGCCTGGTCACCGCGTTCAAGGCTGGCCAGGGCGCGGCGCACGCGCTCCAGCGCGCCGGCCAGCAGCATCGCCACCAGCTTGTGTGGATCGGCATCGGCGACCGCACTGGTCACCCCCACCTGGCGGTACTGCTCGGCATATTGACGGCTGGAACCGTACATTCGTGATTCTCCTTGCGCGGGGTGCCGTCGGGTGATCGCGGGGACCGGTGCCGACGGCGCGGCGATGATTGCTGTTGCGTCCGTTATCGGTGCATTGCGCGGCAAACTTGAGTGCCGTGCATGTTCCGTCAGCGGTTCAACTGGGCCAGCTGCTGCTGCAGCGCGGTGTTGCTCTGCTGCAGCTTGCCCATCAGGCTGTCCAGCGCCAGGAACTGCTTCTTGTAGCGTTCTTCCACGCTCTTCATGCGCGTGTCGAGGTCCTTGCGGCGCTTGTCGATGTTGTCCAGCGTGGTGTTCAGGCCCTTGGTGCGGGCAACGAAGGCGCCTTCCTTGCCGACCGTGGTGCTGACATAGCCGTCGACCAGCGTGTACAGCTTGCCGGCACCGCCGGTATCACCGGTGATCGCCTGGCGCATCTTCTCCGGCTGGCTGGCCAGTGCGGCGGCGAACTTGGTGGTGTCCAGGATCAGCGTGCCGTCGGCATTGGGATAGCCACGGGTATCCAGGCCGATCGCCTTGGCATCGAGCTTGTCACCGGCCAGGTCCTTGAGCACGCTCGACATCACCGAGCGCAGCTGGCTGGTGGCGCCGCGCATCTGCGCATCGCCGGTCAGCGTGGAGGCTTCCTTGGTCTTGGCGTCGTACTTGGTTTCGGTGTTGATCGCCGCCAGTGCAGCGTTGTAGGCGGTGACGAACTCCTGCATCACCTTGGTGGCTGCCGCAGTGTCCGTGCTGATGGTCACCGTGCTGGTGCCCGGCATCTTCAGGTTCAGGGTCAGGCCCGGAACCGCATCGGCCACGGTGTTGCTGGCGCTGACGACCTTCACACCATCGATGGTCAGCTCGGCGTCGGCGGCGGCGGTGTTCTGCTTGAGGCTGTTGACCAGGCCGCCCAGTTTGGCGTCGCTGCCGGCGTATTCGAGCTTGATCGCGTTGGCGGCACCGGTCTTCTCCTGGGCGATCGACAGGTACTGGTTGTCGCCGGAGCTGATCAGGGTGGCCTGCACGCCTTCCTTGCGGCCGGCCGCATCGATCTTGTTGCGGATGGTGGTCAGCGTGTCGCCGTCCTCCACCTCCACGTTCATGGTCTTGGCCTTGTCGCCCACGCCAACGGTCAGCGTCAAGGTTCCGGCAGCAAACGTGTCGGTCTTGGGTACCGAGGTATCGGCGATCAGTTTGTGCGCTGTCGCCAGCGAGGTGACATTGACCACGTGCGTGCCGTTGGAGGCCGCAGCCTTGGTGGTGCCAACGTCATACAGCGCGACCGACGCCGTCAGGATCTCGTCGGTGCCCTTGTCGCCGCCCTTGCTGGCGGTCACCGTGCGCGTGTCGAACGCCGTGGTGGCCTTCAGTGCGGTCAGCGCCGTCTTCAGCTTGTCGAAGGCAGAGGTGATGGTGCCGATCGACGACAACTGCATCTTGGCCTTGGACTGCTGCAGGTTCAGCGCATTGTCGGCGGGCTTGCGGTCAGCTGCGACCAGCTGGTTGACGATGCTGGAAATATCCAGTCCCGAGCCAATGCCACCGTATCCAAAGTCTGCCACGTCGTTTCTCCTGGTATCCGGGCCCGGCCGTCGTGCGGTGGCCCGTCGTCAACGAAAATAGCGGCCTGCGCCGCTGGGTCTTGAGGACTTCGTCGATGCACGTGCCGTGCCAATCGCCTGGCGCGGGTTCTGGCACGCGGGTTGCAGGAGGGCTGGGGCAGGGTGCGGGTAGGTTCACCGCGGGCTGCCGGGAGTCTGCAAAAAGCCCTCCCCCAATGCAGGGGAGGGATCAGGCTACTGACAATCGGGGGGAGACGAAGCCGCCCGGTACGTACAGTCAAAGGTACAGCGCTGAAAGAGAGGTCCGCAGGAGCGGGCGATGCCAAGCCGGTTCGGGAGTGATCCCGGGCCGGGCATGGCCCGCGCCTTCGTGCATCGTGGCTTCCCGGTTGCCGCTACCGTCGGTTCGATCCGACGGTAGCGGCGCCTTCTTGCCGTGGATCAGCGCAGCAGGCTGAGCACGCCCTGCGGCACCTGGTTGGCCTGGGCCAGCATGGCCGTACCGGCCTGCTGCAGGATCTGGGTGCGGGTCAGTTCGGCGGTTTCCTTGGCGAAGTCGGTGTCCTTGATGCGGCTGCG
>NZ_JCAFRM010000012.1:0-52154 GCF_059368215.1 Stenotrophomonas sp. YJH_SMC_123 | reverse complement strand
GGCCTCGGGCCATTCGGCGTTCGAGGCCGAGAACGTGGACGCGCTGGTGCGCGCCACCGATAGCTTCGCCTGATCGGTAGTGCCGGCCGCTGGCCGGCAATGCCTCACCGGTCCGTTTCGCCGCCGCCCGATGTGGCTCGCCGGCCAGCGGCCGGCACTACCGGATAGCCAAGGCCTCGGGCCATTCGGCGTTCGAGGCCGAGAACGTGGACGCGCTGGTGCGCGCCACCGATGGCTTCGCCTGATCGGTAGTGCCGGCCGCTGGCCGGCAATGCCTTACCGGTCCGTTTCGCCGCCGCCCGATGTGGCTCGCCGGCCAGCGGCCGGCGCTACCGGATAGCCAAGGCCTCGGGCCATTCGGCGTTCGAAGCCGAGAACGTGGACGCGCTGGTGCGCGCCACCGATAGCTTCGCCTGATCGGTAGTGCCGGCCGCTGGCCGGCAATGCCTTACCGGTCCGTTTCGCCGCCGCCCGATGTGGCTCGCCGGCCAGCGGCCGGCGCTACCGGATAGCCAAGGCCTCGGGCCATTCGGCGTTCGAGGCCGAGAACGTGGACGCGCTGGTGCGCGCCACCGATGGCTTCGCCTGATCGGTAGTGCCGGCCGCTGGCCGGCAATGCCTTGCCGGTCCGTTTCGCCGCCGCCCGATGTGGCTCGCCGGCCAGCGGCCGGCGCTACCGGATAGCCAAGGGTTCTGACCCCGCCGAAACCTTCATCCACGCATGGCGTGGATTTACCAATCCCCGGCCAGCAACGCGTCGGCCAGCACCTGCAGCTTTGGCGAGTGCTGGCGCGACGGTGGGTAGATCAGCGACAGCGCGCGGCTGCGGCCTTCAAGCGGCTGCAGCACGCGTTGCAGGCGGCCGTCAGCCAGCGCGTCGGCCACCGCGAAATCCATCACCTGCACGATGCCGATGCCGGCGATGGCCGCTTCCACCAGCGGATCGCCACTGTCGAACACCATCCGCGTCGGTGGGGTGAAGTCGCGCAGTTGGCCCTCCTGCAGGAACTGCCAGTCCACCAGCCGGCCACTGCGCAGGTTGCGCACCGCCAGGCACGCGTGATCCCGCAGCGCGGCCACATCGTCCGGTGCGCCACAGCGGGCCAGATACGCGGGGCTGGCCACCGTCACCCAGCGCAGCGGACGCAGCGGGCGCGCGACGATGCGCTGGTCGGCGATGACGCCGGTGCGCAGGGCGGCATCGAAACCTTCCTCGACCAGATCGACCAGACGGTCACTGAGCACGGCCTCCACCTGCAGTTGCGGGTGCTGTTGCAGCAACGGCGCCAGCAGCGGTACCAGCACCTTGCGCCCGAACATCGAGGGCGCGCTGATCTTCAGGGTGCCCGCGGGCGTGCAGGGACGGTCGGCCAACTGGCGTTCGGCATCCTCCAGGCCACACAGCAGCGGTGCCACCTGATCGACGAACTGGCGGCCATCCGGGGTCAGCGCCACGTTGCGGGTGTTCCGCTGCAGCAGCTTCACCCCCAGCGTGGCCTCCAGCCGGCCGATCGCGCGCGACAGGCCGGACTGGCTCAGGCCCAGCTGCCCGGCGGCGACGGTGAAACTGCGGGCTTCGGCCACCTGCACCAGCATGCGCACTGCATTGAGGTCCATCGAGGTTCCATTCATGATGAAAATCATGACAGATATGGCTGGCAGGGGGTTTATTGATTCGGTTGCATCAATGAGACTGCGCTCCCCCACCGCACCAGACCGCCGATGCCTCCCCTCAAGTACCCGCGTTGGGCGCTGACCCTGCTGGCCACTGCCCAGCTGATCATCGCCCTTGATGCCACCATCATCTTCGTCGCCCTGCACGACATGGGCCGCGCGCTGCAGATCAACGCGCAGCAGCTGCAATGGGTAGTCAGTGCCTACACCGTGGCGTTCGGCGGCAGCCTGCTGCTGGGCGGGCGCGCCGCCGACCTGATCGGCCGCCGCCGCTTCTACCGGCTGGGCATGCTGCTGTTCGCGCTGGCGTCGCTGTTCGGCGCGCTGGCGCCGAATGCCACCCTGTTGATCATCGCGCGCGCGGCGCAGGGCATCGGTGCCGCGTTGCTGTTCCCGGCCACGCTGGCGCTGATCAACACGTTGTATGCGGAAGGCCCGGTGCGCAACCGCGCACTGGCGATCTGGAGCATGGCCAGTGCGGTCGGCCTGGCGCTGGGCACGCTGCTCGGTGGCGTGCTGACCCAGGCGTTCGGCTGGCCGGCGGTGCTGGCGGTGATCGTTCCGCTGGCCACCGCCTGTGCAGTCGCGGCCGGCGCGTGGTTGCCGGCCGATGGCCCGCGTGTGCAGGGCCGTTCCTTCGATCTGGCCGGTTGCCTCACCGTCACCGCCGGCGGCAGCCTGCTGGTCACCACCCTGGTGCAAGGGCCGGAGTGGGGCTGGACGGCACGGGCCACGCTCATCTGCCTGCTGCTTTCAGCCGTGCTGTTGACGGTGTTCGTACAGATCGAAAAGCGCAGCCGTGACCCGCTGATGCAGTTTGCGCTGCTGCGCCTGCCCGGCCTGCGCGCGGCACTCGGCCTGACCTTCGCCTTCATGAGCAGCTATGGCGTGCAGTACTACTTCCTGGCGCTCTACTTCCAGGATGGTTACGGCTGGAGCCCGCTGCAGGCCGGCATGGCCTTCCTGCTGCCGACCGTGGTGTGCACCTTCGGCATCCGCATTGCCGAACGCATGCTGCGGCGCCGTTCGCCACGGCAGGTGCTGGCCTGGGGCTTCGCGGCCGGTGCCATCGGCATCACTGCGGTGGCGCTGGCGATGCCGCATGGCGCCGGTTACTGGCCGCTGCTGCCGGGCATCGTGGTGCTCAGCGTGGGCCAGGGCATGAGCTGGACGGCGATGTGGATCGTGGCCGGGCAGGGCGTGCCGGGGCCGCAGCAGGGTGTGGCGTCCGGCATGGCCGCCACCGCACAGCAGATCGGCGGCGCGTTGGGACTGGCGGTACTGGTGATGGTGGCCAACGCCGCGCGCGGCACGCAGGAGGCAACCAGCCCTGATGCGCTGCAGGGCATGGTCAATGCGCAGTACGGCGCCGCGCTGTTCGCCGCGCTCGGCGTGGTGATCGCGCTGGGCCTGCGCCCGGCGCCGGTCGAATCGGCTGCTGCCGTCTGCCCGGTCAACGAGGCATGATTGAAGGCGCTGCCGTAGGTGGATGTGCCACGCCTGCGGTGGTGCCGGCCGCTGGCCGGCAACCCCGGGGTGGTTGGATCATTGAGGTTGCCGGCCAGCGGCCGGCACTACCGATACGGGATGGGTCCAAGAGCGTTCAACCGAACGCCAGCAACTGTGGCTGCAAGGCGCTGAAGATCCGCGCCAGCCGCTCCGCCCACGCCTGCTGCCCGGCGGCATCGGCGATCAGGTCCTGGCGGATCTCCAGTTCCACGTGCACCAGGCCGCGCCCTTCGCCGTGCACCGGTACCGCGTAGTCGCTGGTGCTGCTGACCGAATACGGTTCGTTGTCACCCACCACCAGGTCGCCTTCATCGCGCAGTGCCTGCAGCAGTGCATGCGCAAAGCGCGTGTCCTGGTGGTACAGCACGCCGGCGTGCCACGGCCGCTGCGTGCCGTTCATCACTGGCGTGAAGCTGTGCATCATCACCAGCAGGGTGGGGCGGCCGGCATCGCGGCGTGCATCCAGTTCCGCGTCGATGCGCGCATGGTAGGGCGCGTGGATCGCATCGATGCGCTGCTGCCGCTGTGCAGCCGACAGCCTGGCATTGCCCGGGACCACGGTGTGGTCGCTCACTTCCGGAATCAGCGTCGGCGAGGCCAGTGGGCGGTTGCAGTCGATCAGCAGCCGCGAATAGGTCTGTTCGATCGCCCATGCATCCAGCCGTTCGGCCAGTGCGCGGGTGGTGCCGGCGATGCCGATGTCCCAGCCGATATGGCGGTCCAGCTCGGCCTGGGCCAGGCCGAGCCCGGTCAGCGCGCGTGGCACCTGCTGGCCGGCGTGATCGGCCAGCAGCAGGTAAGGCGAGGCGCCCTGCGGCCGGTGGAGGGTATAGATCGCCGGGTCGTCGGCGCCCAGCAGCGCCGGCAGTACGTGCAGATCGGCGTCAGCCACGCGGGCGCCCGTCCAGGTGGTGCTCGATCATCCACAGGCCCGCCCACAGCTTGGCATCCAGCTCATAGCCTTCGCCCATCTTCTGCACCAGCCAGGCCGCCGCCTGCGCGCGCGGAATCTCGTGCACGGTGATGTCTTCGCTGTCATCGCCGCCACCTTCGCCGATCCGGCGCAGGCCGGTGGCGCGTACGAAGGCGATCTTCTCGCTGCTGGCGCCGGAGGACGTCGGGCCGATCATCAGCACTTCGGCGTGATCGGCGGTCCAGCCGGTTTCTTCTTCCAGCTCGCGCACGGCCGAGACTTCGATCGATTCGCCGGCGTGGATGTCGCCGACCAGGCCGGCCGGCATCTCGATGGTGGGGGCCTGCAGCGGCACGCGGAACTGTTCGACGAACAGCACCTTGTCCTCCGGGGTCACCGCGATGATGATCGCGGCCAGGCCACCGGCATGGGTACGTTCGCTGTATTCCCAGGTGCCGCGTACCAGCATGCGCTGGTACTTGCCTTCATAGACGACACGCGGGGCTTCGGTGTTGCGCTGGCTCATGCGGGCTCGCTGTGGGTGGGAAGAATATCGGGTACGCCGGCGGCATCGAACAGCCGGCGGCGGGTCATCGGGCCGAAGCGCAGGGTCTGGCACAGGCCGCCGAGCAGCTCGGGGTCGGCGGTCTGGCGCAGCAGGCCGGGTTGGCTGCCTTCCAGCGGCGCGTCCAGCGCGATGGTGGTCAGCTGGCGCCAGAGCAGGGCGTGCTCGCGCTGCTCGCGCAGGCGCACCGCCATCTGGGCGGCACCGCGCAGGCGCAGGAACGGCACTTCGTCCAGGCGTTCGTACAGCGCATCCAAGCTGCCGAAATGGGCCAGCAGCACGGCGGCGGACTTGCTGCCGACACCACTGACACCGGGAATGTTGTCCACCGCATCGCCGCACAGCGCCAGGTAATCGGCAATCTGGTGCGCGTGCACGCCGTGCCGTGCCTTCACGCCGGCCACGTCCCAGCGCTGGTTGCGGGCGTAGTCCCACTGTTCGTCGTGATCCAGCAGCAGCTGCGACAGGTCCTTGTCGGCGGAGATGATCACCCCGCGATGGCTGCCGCGGTGCACGTGCAGTGCGCTGCCGATCAGGTCGTCGGCTTCGTAGTCGTGGTGGGCGAGGACGGCAAGGCCCAACGCCGCGCACAGCGCCTTGCAGTGCACGAACTGGCGCTTGAGCGCTTCCGGTGCCGGATCACGGTTGGCCTTGTAGGCCGGATACAGGCGGTGGCGGAAGCCGCTGTCGAGCGCTTCGTCGAAGGCAATGGCGATGTGCCGCGGGCGCTCGCGCTCCAGCAGGTCCAGCAGGAAGCGGGCGAAGCCGTGCACAGCATTGGTCGGCCAGCCCTGCGCGTCCTGGAACTGGTCCGGCAGCGAGTGCCAGGCGCGGAACACGTAGATGCTGGCATCGACCAGGTACAGCGACGGCGGCGGTGCCGGCAGGGTCATGCCGGCGGCGTCCAGTCCTGCAGCAGGGTCGCTGGGTCGGGGCGCTCGCGCTCGGGCACGTCGGCCTTGGCGGTGCCGATGTGGATGAAGCCGGCGATGCGTTCACCCTCGACCAGGCCCAGGTGGGCCTGCACGACCGGATCGAAGGCCATCCAGGCCGTCAGCCACTGTGCGCCGAAGCCAAGCGCCTGCGCGGCCTGCAGCAGGGCGAAGCAGACGCAGCCGGCGGTCATCAGCTGTTCCTGTTCTGGCACCTTCGGGTCCGGGCGCGGGCTGGCGACCACCACGATCACCAGCGGGGCGTGGCTGAAACGCTGGCGGTCCTTCTCGAACACGGCCTCGCCGGCATGCGGGTCGCGCTGGCGGCTGCGCTTGGCCAGGAAGTCGCCCAGAGTGTGACGTGCATCGCCGGCGATCTTCAGGAAGCGGAACGGCACGCGCTTGCCGTGGTCGGGCACGCGCACGGCCGAGGCCAGCATCCGCTGCAGGGTGGCCGGGTCCGGGCCGGGCTCGCCCAGTTGCCGCGAAGGCACTGAGCGGCGGGCATCCAGGGCGAGCAGGGCAGCGGGGTCGGGCATGGAGTCTGAACCGGTCATCACGGGTGTTTGATTATAGTCGGGGTGGTCAATGACGCCGTCTGTGTCGCGTCCGGCCCCTGAATACCAAACTGTGATGAACATCATGCCACTGGCGGGAAACGGACAGCCGCTTCCCCTCGCCTCGTGGGCCTTGCACGGCTTACGATACCCCTCTTGCCGGGCCGCCGGTCATGAGGTTTGAAGTGAGGACTGTTTCACTGTCCGTGACGGGCTGGCCGGCCTACCATCGACGTTCCGGTACATGGGGTGTGCCGGTCGTCGCGATGTCCATGCTGTCTGTCGTACCAGAGAAGGTGGGGAGCCTTCCCGAATGATGAGCGTGCCCACACCGATGGGATCGCCGGGCCGTGACCCGGCCCAGCTCCAGCTTGCCCGGGACATGGTCCTGCCCGCGCTGTGCCAGGCCTTCGGGGCCGCACTGGCGCGATTCGACGATGCCCTGTTCGACCGCGCCGGCAATGCCGGCTCGTCGCAGTTGCTGTTCCTGGACGCGATGCGCGAACTGCGCCGCCGCCGTGAGGAGATCGCTGCCGCCTTCGCCGGCCACCTGCAGCAGGCGTGGGCCGCATTGGCGGCCGGTGAGCCGCTGTCGGCCGAGGCGACCCTGTCGGGGCCGGCCGAGGATGGCCTGAGCCTGCTGGCCGAACACGTACTGGAATCGCGGTTGGCGGTGCGCAATTTCGCCACTGTATTGCTGCGTGACTTCAAGCCGGTGCTGGCGCGGCTGGACCGCCGCCTGGGCCGGTTGATCGGCGGCGTGGAACTGGACGCCGACCACAATCCCATCAGCCCCGAACATCTGGGCGTGGCCATCCACGAGGCCTTTGCCGGTTGCGAACTGGCCCCGGAAGTGCATCTGGTGCTGATCAAGCTGTGCGAGCGCGACCTGCGTGCACCGGTCGGCCGCATCTACGAGAAGCTGGACGAGCAGCTGGCCGCAGCCGGCGTGATGTCGCAGATGGGGGCTCCGCAGCGCCCACAACCGCCGGCACCGGATCCGCGCATGACCGGGATGCTGGATGACCTGGTCGAGCATCGCCACGGCGCGGGCGTCGATCCGGGGTTCAGCGATGACGAGCAGGCCGCACCGGCTTGGGCGCAGCGCTTTGCCGCCCGCTGGTCCGAGCGCCGCGGGCATATGCAGCAGCACCTGGGCGGCGATGATGGCGCCGCCGGCGAGGCCTACGCCGGCCAGCAAGGCATGCTGCTGGAAGCGTTGCACGAACTGCTGCAGCAGACCCGCCATGTGCGTGAGGACGCCACGTCTGCGGCACAGGTGGCGGTCGGCCAGCAGCGCCCGCTCAGCCAGCGCGAAATGATGTCGGTGCTGTCGCTGCTGCAGGCCACGCCGAGCGCGACGCTGCGTGCAGCCATCGGCGAGGACGGCGAATCGCTGGCGCAGCGGCTGAAGAGCGAAGTGCTGTCCAGCGCCACCCAGCTCGGCGTCGATCCGGGCCAGACCCGGCTGGACCCGCAGGATGAGGATGCCATCGACCTGGTCGGCATGCTGTTCGACGTGATGCTGGACGAGCGTGAACTGGAAGGCCGCTCGCGCGAACTGATCGGCCGCCTGGTCGTGCCTTTCGTCAAGGTCGCCATGCTCGACCGCCGCATGTTCGTGCAGAAGACCCATCCGGCGCGCAAGCTGCTCAATTCGCTGGCCGAGGCCTGCGAGGGCAACACCGGCGAGAGCCAGGCCGAGCGCATGCTGATGGCCAAGGTCGAGGAGATCATCGAGCGCCTGGTGGCCGAGTTCAACGAAAACCTGGCGATCTTCCTGACCCTGGAAGAAGAATTCCGCGAGTTCCTGGTGCAGCATCGCCGCCGCGTGGAAATCGCCGAGCGTCGCGCCGCAGAAACGCAACGCGGCCAGGAAAAGCTGGAAATGGCCCGCAGCCGGGCCAGTGCGGAACTGGATCGTCGCATCGGTGATGCCACCCTTCCGCCGGCCATTGCCGAGTTCCTGCGCCAGCCCTGGCAGCACCACCTGACCCTGGCGGTGCTGCGCGAGGGCGAAGAAGGCGCGTCGGTGGCCGAGGCACTGAGCCTCGGCGACGGCCTGCTGGAGGAAGTGGCCGAGGCACGCCGGCAGATTGTCGGCAAGCCATGGCTGCAGGCCTGGCAGCCGGTGCTGGCCAAGGTGTTTGCCAGCGTCGGTGTGCACGGCGATGCGGCTACCGGTGCGATCGACGCCCTGCACGACACGTTGCAGGGCATCGCCGAGTCGCGGCCGGAACTGCAGCGCGCGCTGCCCGAGCTGCCGCAGGTCGCGCTGCCGGCACCGCCGGTGGCCGAATCGCCAGCGGTGGAACTCAGCGGGCAGATCGATGCCGACGATTTCGACAACGCCGATGCCGACCGCTTCCGACGCATGGAAATCGGCAACTGGTTGGACTTCGTCGACAAGGACGGCAAGGTCCAGGCGGGCAAGCTGTCCTGGGTCAGCCCGATTTCCTCGCGCCTGCTGTTCGTCAACCGTCGCGGCGTGCGCTTCTGCGTGGCCTCGCCAGAAGAGCTGGCGGTGATGGTGCGGCTCGGCCGCCTGCGTGCCCACGTTGACGATGGCGCCTTCGACAGCGCCATGCAGGGCGTGATCGACCGCCTCGACCCGGGCAGCACCACCCTGCACTGAGTGCTGGCTGCCTGCTAGGATCGGGAAAACTCACCGATCAGCGGGGACCTGCATGGCCGTGGCGTTGCTGGGGATCAAGGAGACCGCGCCGGGTGAACGGCGCGTGGCGTTGACACCGGAAACCGCGCGCAAGCTCGGTGCCCTCGGCATTACGGTCTGGTACGAGGCCGGCGCCGGGCTGGCCGCCGGCTTCACCGATGCCGCCTATGACGACGCCGGCGCACGTGTCTTCGACGCGGGCCGCTGGGCCGAGATCGATATCCTGCTGTGCGTGCAGGCACCTCCTGCGACGGTGCTGGAGCAGCTCAGGCCCGGTGCCAGCGTGGTTGGCCTGCTGGCCCCGGCCAACGATCCGGCGCTGGCCGCGCTGGCGGCCGATGATCGCCTGCAGCTGTTCCCGCTGCAGCAGCTGCCGCGCACCACCCGCGCGCAGGCGATGGATGTACTCAGTTCGCAGGCCGGCATGGCCGGCTACAAGGCCGCGCTGATTGCCGCCGAACGCGCGCCGCGCTTCTTCCCGATGCTGACCACCGCCGCTGGCACCGTGCGGCCGGCCAAGGTGCTGGTGATCGGTGCCGGCGTGGCGGGCCTGCAGGCCATCGCCACCGCGCGGCGCCTCGGTGCACAGGTGGAAGGTTTCGATGTGCGCCCGGAAACCCGCGAGCAGATCCAGTCACTGGGTGCGCGCTTCCTCGATCTTGGCGTGAGCGCGACCGGTGAAGGCGGCTACGCGCGTGCGTTGACCGACGAGGAGCGCGCCGAGCAGCAGCGTCGGCTGGCCGACCACCTGCGCAGCGTGGACGTGGTGATCTGCACGGCTGCCGTACCCGGTCGGCCGGCGCCGACCATCGTGACCGCCGCGATGGTGGAGGGCATGGCCACCGGCAGCGTCATTGTCGATCTGGCGGCCGAGAGCGGCGGCAACTGTGCACTGACCCAGCCGGGGCACTGCATCGAACACCAGGGCGTGACCATCGATGGTCCGCTGGGCCTGGCCAGTCGCGGCGCGACCCAGGCCAGTGAGATGTATGCGCGCAACCTGCTCAACTTCGTTGCGCTGTTCGTGCGCGAGGGGCGGCTCGGTTTCGACTGGGACGACGAGCTGCTGGCAAAGACGCGCTGGCAGGCATGAATGACGTGGGGTCAGATCCCTTTGCCTCTGGCAAAGGGATCTGACCCCGATCTCCCGCAATCTGCCAGGGGTCGGATCCCTTTGCGTCAGCAAAGGGCTCTGACCCCGTTCCCCGGGGCCTTACCGCGGCTTCGCCGGCGGCGGGTTGTCGCGCACCCAGTCCCGGCGCTGCTCCGGCGTCATCTGCGACCAGCGCTCGCGCAGCGCGTCGCGCTGTGCCGGCGGCATGTTGCGCATCTGCCCGAACAGGGCGCGTGCCTGTTCACGCTGTTCCGGGCTCATGTGCTCGAAGCGGCGCAGGCCGCGGCGGGCCTTGTCGCGCTCCTCCGGGCTCATCGATTGCCAGCGCTGGCCGTGCGAGAGCATGCGCTGGCGCTGGCCGGCATCAGCGCTGTTCCAACGGTCGCGCAGCGGCGCCAGCAGGGACTCTCGCTGGGATTCGCTCAATTGCTCCCACGCAGGCAATGGCGCGACCGGTGCGGCAGGGGCGGGCGTGGCGTTCTGCGCCAGCGCCGGAACGGCCGGCAGCAGCGCCAGGGTCAACAGCAGTGGCAGGGCAAGCAGTCGGGACATGATTTACTCCATCGCCAGGTCGGTATCGCCTAGCCACAGGTACAGATCGGGATTCTCGTCGTAGAGCGCGCCGTTGTCTTCCACTGAAGCAAGTACGGGGTCCGGCGGCGGACCCGCAAGCGTGCCATGGCCGGTGAACTGCAGGCCGATGCCCAGTGCAACCACCAGTGAGCAGGCGCTGGCCAGCCACCAGCGCCAGCGCCCACGATGGGTGGTGGCCGTGGCGCCGTGGCGAGCTTGGCGCAGCCGGGCCAGCGTTGCCGGCGCCAGCGCCTGCAGCGACTGCGCGTGCAGGCGGCGCAGGGTGTCATCGGAAGGCAGGGAGCGGTTCACGGGTGGGTCTCCAGGTAGTCCTGCAGCGCCTGCCGGGCGCGTGCCAGATGGGTTTTTACCGCGCCTTCGCTGCAGCCCATGGCGCGGGCGGTGGTGGCCCCGTCCAGGTCCTGCAGCACGCGCAGGGTGAAGGCCTCGCGCTGGCGGGCGGGCAGGGTGCGCAACGCGTCCACCAGCTGCTGGTACTGCTGGCGCTGCTCATGTGCCTGTGCCGGGTCCGGGCCGGGATCGGCCCAGTCGATCTCGCCGCCTTCCGCGTCCTGGTTGTCGCGCCAGAACGGCAGGCGGAAGCGGCGCCGGCGCTGCAGGTCGATCACCCGGCGGCGCAGGATGCTCCAGAACAGCGGCGCCCATTCGGCGGCCGGCTTGTCGGTGTAATCCAGCATGCGCAGCAGCGCGTCCTGCACCGCATCCATGGCGTCTTCGCGCTGGCGCAGGCCGGCCTCGGCGAAGCGAAACGCACGCGGGCCGACGCTGGCCAGGAATGCCTCCAGCGATGCCGGCAGGGCATCGGTCTCGGCGCTCGGGGGGGCGGGGCTGCTCACCAGCACAGGGTACGGTTCCTCGCTCGGGGTCACCATCGACAACGCGTGAGCGGCGCTCCGGTTGACGCCGGGTGCGCGCCGGGTTCAGCCCATGGTTATGATGGGCCGACGAAGACAGAGCAGGAGCGTTGCCGGTGAGTGACGGGTTCGTAGCGCTGTACATCTTCATGCTGGCAGCCATCGCCGGCCACGTGATCATTTCGCGGGTGCCGGTGATCCTGCATACCCCGCTGATGTCGGGCTCCAACTTCATCCACGGCATCGTGCTGATCGGCGCGATGGTGGTACTGGGGCATGCGCAGACGCCGCTGGAGAAGGTACTGGGCTTCCTGGCCGTGGTGCTCGGCGCCGGCAATGCCGCCGGTGGCTACGTGGTCACCGCGCGCATGCTGGAAATGTTCAAGCCGAGCGCGCCCAGGGGCGGGAAGGACGAACCGAAGGAGCCGCAGGCTTGAACATCAGCACCGTCGAACTGCTCGACTGGCTGGTCAAGGCCAGCTACCTGGTCGCCGCCACGCTGTTCCTGCTCGGCCTGCAGCGCATGGCCTCGCCGCTGACCGCGCGCAGCGGCATCCGCTGGGCCGGGCTGGGCATGCTGCTGGCCACCGCGGCCACCTTCTTCCTGCCCGAACTGCACAACGTGCCGTTGATCCTGGTGGCACTGCTGCTGGGTGCGGGCCTGGCCTGGTGGTCGGCCGGCAAGGTTGCCATCACCGACATGCCGCAGATGGTGGCGCTGTACAACGGCATGGGTGGTGGCTCGGCGGCGGCGATCGGCGCGGTGGAACTGCTGCGCTATGCCTTCCTGGCCCACCGCGATACCAGCCACTGGAGCGCGCAGGCGCTGGCCGACCTGGCCGCGCGCCAGCCGTCCGGCACGATGCTGCTGCTGGCGGTGGTCGGCGCGGCGATCGGCGCGGTGTCGCTGTCCGGCTCGGTGATCGCCTGGGCCAAGCTGGATGGACGCCTGGACAAGCGCGTGACCTGGCCCGGCCAGCAGGTGATGAACCTGCTGGTGGCGCTGGCGGTGGTGGTGCTGGCGATCATCGCGGCCAGTACGCTCAGTGCCTGGGCAATCGTCGCCTTCTTCGTGCTGGCACTGGCGCTGGGCGTGCTGATGACGCTGCCGATCGGCGGTGCCGACATGCCGGTGGTGATCTCGCTGTACAACGCGTTCACCGGCCTGGCAGTGTCGTTCGAAGGTTATGTGCTGGGCAACGAGGCGCTGATCATCGCCGGCATGATGGTCGGCGCGGCCGGCATCCTGCTGACCCGGCTGATGGCCAAGGCGATGAACCGGCCGATCCGCAACGTGCTGTTCTCCAACTTCGGCGGCGGTGCTGGTGGCGAAGCGCAGGCGATCAGCGGCGCGCAGAAGCCGATCGAAGCCCCGGATGTCGCGGCGATGATGGCCTACGCCGAACGCGTGGTGATCGTGCCTGGATACGGCATGGCCGTGGCCCAGGCCCAGCACAAGATCTGGGAACTGGCGCAGCGGCTGGGCCAGCGCGGGGTGAAGGTGAAGTTCGCCATCCACCCGGTCGCCGGGCGCATGCCCGGGCACATGAACGTACTGCTGGCCGAAGCGGGCGTGCCCTACGACCTGATCGCCGACATGGATGACATCAATCCGGAGTTCACCAACACCGACGTGGTACTGGTGATCGGTGCCAACGACGTGGTCAATCCGGTCGCGCGTACTGATCCGGCCAGCCCGATCTACGGCATGCCGGTGCTGGACGTGGTCAACGCGCGCAACGTGGTGGTGATCAAGCGCGGCAAGGGCACCGGCTTCGCCGGTATCGAGAATGCGTTGTTCTACGCTGACAATACCCGCATGCTCTATGGCGACGGCGCCGAAGCGGCCGCCTCGCTGGTGAGCGAGCTGAAGGCGCTCGACGGCGGGCATTGAAGACCGGGGTCGGATCCCTTTCCGCAGGACAGGGCTCTGACCCCTTTGCCGGCCAGCGGCCGGCACTACCGGATCCGCGCGTGGCGGCTGCATCTGGTAGGTGCGGACCTGGGGCCGCGCGCTTTTGCCGGCCAGCGGCCGGCACTACCGGATCCGCGCGTGATGGTTGCATCTGGTAGGTGCGGGCCTTGGTCCGCACGCTTTTGCCGGCCAGCGGCCGGCACTACCGGATCCGCGCGTGGTGGTTGCATCTGGTAGTGCGGACCTGGGGCCGCGCGCTTTTGCCGGCCAGCGGCCGGCACTACCGGATCCGCGCGTGGTGGTTGCATCTGGTAGTGCGGACCTGGGGCCGCACGCTTTTGCCGGCCAGCGTCCGGCATTGACCCCCATCCGCGCGTGGCGTGGATCTACGCGCTCAGCGCGCCAGCCAGGCGCCGACGACCACGGCCACGGCCAGCCACAGCCATTCCATCGCGCCATTGGCCAGGTTGATCAGGGTCCAGGCCAGGTGCGGGCCCATCCGCGTGGTGGCGTCCCACAGGTCCAGACCGATCGAGCCGCCCATCCAGGCGCTGGCGATGGCCCAGTTGGCCACGGCGGCCACCAGCAGAGTGCCGAGCACGACCAGGGCGATGCGCAACCGGCCCGGGCCCAGTGTGCCCAGGCGCAGCATGAACACCAGTTCCAGGGCGGACACTACCGCCATCCAGCCGACCTGTCGGCCGGTCATCAGCGCCAGGACCATCCAGGCGAGGGGAGCAACAAGCAGACCCAGCAACAGCATGAGGGACCAGAGCCAGGTGACGGTCCTGGCACGCGTGGCAATGGAGGACATCGAAGCTCCCTGAAGATCACCCACAGGATACTGTGGTTTGCCGCAGTGCACCGGCGGTGCCGGGGCGGCTGGGCTAGAATGCCGTCTTGCGTGGCCGCGGCCACGGCCCCATATCGGTCCCCATGTATTCCCGTAGCAGCGAACCTGTCCACTTCGAACGCGATTGCGAGGCCGTGATGGTCCCGCAGGGCGATACCGTGACCCTGCCTGCCGGCAGCTATGGGTACATCACCCAGGCGCTGGGCGGCAGCTATTCGGTGTTCGTCGAGGGCAACCTGTTCCGCATCGCCGGCAAGGACGGCGACGCCATCGGCAAGGAGGCGCCGGCACCGCTTGAGCTGCCGGCCGACGCCACCGATGAGCAGGTGGAACAACTGGTGTGGCAGCAGCTGCGCACCTGCTTCGACCCGGAGATTCCGGTCAACATCGTTGAACTGGGCCTGGTCTATGAAGTCGAGATCAAGCATCTGGACGAAGGCAAGCGCGAGATCGACGTGAAGATGACCCTGACCGCACCGGGCTGTGGCATGGGCGAGATCCTGGTCGACGACGTGCGCAGCAAGCTTGAAATGATCCCGACGGTGGCCGAGGCCGACGTCGACCTGGTGTTCGACCCGCCGTGGAACCAGCACATGATGTCCGAGGCGGCGCGGCTCGAGACCGGCATGCTTTGACCCAGGGCCCGCAGTGACGCGGGCCCGGCACTACCCGCAACCAGAACAGGAATCCTCCGGTGTCCCAGTCCATTCCCAGCTTCGCCGTCACCCGTTCGGACCACCCGCGCAGCGCTGAAGAGCGCGCCAAGATCCTGGAGAAGCCGGGCTTCGGCCTGCACTTCACCGATCACATGGTGGAAGTGCGCTGGGACAAGGATGCCGGCTGGCACAACGCCAGCGTGCGTGCCTACGGCCCGCTGCAGCTGGACCCGGCCGCGGCCGTGCTGCACTACGGCCAGGAGATCTTCGAAGGCATCAAGGCCTACCGCCATGCTGACGGCTCGATCTGGACCTTCCGCCCGGATGCCAACGGCCGTCGCCTGCAGCGTTCGGCGCAGCGCCTGGCGCTGCCGGAACTGCCGGTGGAGATCTTCGTCGAATCGCTGAAGCAGCTGATCGCCGTCGACAGCGAGTGGGTGCCGTCGGCCGACGAGTCGAGCCTGTACTTCCGCCCGTTCATGATCGGCGACGAAGCCTTCCTCGGCGTGCGCGGCGCGCACAAGGCCGGCTACTACGTCATCGCCAGCCCGGCCGGCCCGTACTTCGCCAAGGGCGTGGCCCCGGTGTCGATCTGGCTGTCCACCGAATACGCGCGCGCGGCCAAGGGCGGCACCGGCGCCGCCAAGTGCGGTGGCAACTACGCCGCCTCGCTGCTGCCGCAGCAGAAGGCGCAGGCGCAGGGCTGCTCGCAGGTGCTGTTCCTGGACCCGGTCGAAGGCAAGTACCTGGAAGAACTGGGCGGCATGAACGTGTTCCTGGTCTACAAGGACGGCACGCTGGTCACCCCGGAACTGTCCGGCAGCATCCTCGAGGGCATCACCCGCGAGAGCATCCTGCAGCTGGCGCGCGACCGTGGCATGAAGGTCGAAGAGCGCAAGGTCAGCATCGACGAGTGGAAGGACGGCGTGGCCTCCGGTGCGATCAGCGAAGTGTTTGCCTGTGGCACTGCGGCGGTGGTCACCCCGATCGGCCAGCTGAAGGGCGAGGGTTTCTCGGTGGGCGACATCAACGCGCCGGCCGGCGAAGTGACCATGTCGCTGCGCAAGGAGCTGACCGACATCCAGTACGGCCGCCTGCCGGACCGGCACAACTGGCTGGTCAAGCTGGGCTGATCGCTCACGCTGAACTGTAGAGCCGAGCCCACGCCCGGCTGCGTTGCTGGAAAGCCCGTCCCTGTGACGGGCTTTCTGCGTTGTGGACAGGTGGGTGGGGTCAGATCCCTTTTCCGTGGGAAAAGGGATCTGACCCCGGCTCCGACCCCGAATCGGCGGATGCCGATGTCGGCAAAGTCATCGCAGGACAGGTGATGACCCAGTCAGGTGTGTGCAGGAGATGAGAAAGTTCCTTCACCTTCACAAACCCTCGACCCGGAAAGTCTCAGAACGAACATTTCATCTTGCTGAAAAGACGCTGAAAATCTTGTGGTGTCCGGTTCTGGCCATTAGCGTCATCTGCACGGCGGATCGTTAGGGGGATCCGCTGACTCGCCGGACTTCGAACCTCGCCAACGCAAGCCAGCCCAGGGTTCGGGCCGGTGCTTCTGCCGATTCCGGCATTCACACCACAAGAAAGGGAAATACGATGTCCCAGGTAACGCAACCGCGTGTGCGTCGAGTGTGGGTGGTCCTTGGTGCGTCCGTTCTGTCATCGCTGCTGCTGGCCACGCCTGCGCTGGCCGGTGACGTCCAGCTCAGCGGCCTGCAGTCCGCGCCGACGCACCAGCGCTTCATCGTGAAGTACCGCGACGGCAGTGCGCCGGTGGCCAACACCACCGCACTGGCCTCTTCGCTGAAGAGTGCCGCCGCCGGCCTGGCCAGCAGCCAGGGCCGTGCGCTGGGCCTGCAGCAGGTCCGCAAGCTGGCCGTCGGCCCGACCCTGGTCAGGACCGACCGCCCGCTTGACCAGGCTGAATCCGAGCTGCTGATGCGCAAGCTGGCCGCCGACCCGAACGTGGAATACGTCGAAGTCGACCAGATCATGCGCGCGACGCTGACCCCGAATGACACCCGCTTCAGCGAACAGTGGGGCTTTGGTACCTCCAACGCGTCGATCAACGTGCGGCCGGCCTGGGACAAGGCCACCGGCACCGGCGTGGTGGTGGCCGTGATCGATACCGGCATCACCAACCATCCCGATCTCAACGCCAACATCCTGCCCGGCTATGACTTCATCAGCGATGCCGCGATGGCGCGCGATGGCGGTGGCCGCGACAGCAACCCGAACGACGAGGGCGACTGGTATGGCGCCAACGAGTGCGGCTCGGGCATCCCGGCGTCCAACTCCAGCTGGCACGGCACCCACGTCGCCGGTACCGTGGCGGCGGTGACCAACAACAGCACCGGCGTGGCCGGCACGGCGTTCAACGCCAAGGTCGTCCCGGTGCGCGTGCTCGGCAAGTGCGGCGGCTATACCTCCGACATCGCCGATGCGATCGTGTGGGCCTCCGGCGGCACCGTCAGTGGTGTGCCGGCCAATGCCAATCCGGCGGAAGTCATCAACATGTCGCTGGGCGGCGGCGGCACCTGCTCGGCCACCTACCAGAACGCGATCAACGGCGCGGTCAGCCGCGGCACCACCGTGGTGGTCGCCGCCGGCAACAGCAACACCAACGTGTCCTCGTCGGTGCCGGCCAACTGCGCGAACGTGATCGCGGTGGCGGCCACGACCTCGGCCGGTGCGCGTGCCAGCTTCTCCAACTATGGTGCCGGCATCGACATTTCCGGCCCGGGCCAGAGCATCCTGTCCACCCTCAACACCGGCACCACCACGCCGGGCAGCTTCAGCTACGCGTCCTACAACGGCACCTCGATGGCGGCGCCGCATGTGGCCGGTGTGGTGGCCCTGATGCAGTCGGTGGCGCCGAGCCCGCTGAGCCCGGCACAGGTCGAGAGCATCATCAAGAGCACCGCACGCCCGCTGCCGGGCGCCTGCTCGGGGGGCTGCGGCGCCGGCATCGTCGACGCCAACGCGGCCGTGGATGCGGCGATCAATGGCGGTGGCCCGAACCCGGGCGGCAACGTGCTGCAGAACAACGTGCCGGTGACCGGCCTGGGCGCCGCGACCGGTGCCGAGCTGAACTACACCGTCGCCGTCCCGGCCGGCAGCACCCAGCTGCGCGTGGCAATCAGTGGCGGCAGCGGTGATGCCGACCTGTACGTGCGCCAGGGCAGTGCCCCGACCGATACCACCTACACCTGCCGTCCGTACCTGAGCGGCAACAGCGAGACCTGCACCATCAACAGCCCTGCCGCCGGCACCTGGTATGTGCGGGTGAAGGCGTACAGCACCTTCTCGGGCCTGACCCTCAGCGCCCAGTACTGAGCCCAAGTCCCTCTCCAAGGGCACGCCCTGGCTTCGGCCGGGGCGTTTTTGTCCGGGTGGGTGCCGACCTCGGCCGGCACGCTGTTCCTCAGACCGACTCGAAACGGTTAGCCGCCACGTTCTTGCGCACGTGCTGCGGGTCGAAGATCCGCCCGTTCATCGCGATGTACACGCCGCTCGGCAGCGACTGCACCGCACCGATCGCACAACCGATGTTGAACTCCGCATCCGAGCCGCGGAAGCGTGCCGGGCTCAGCGCACCGGTCATCACGATGGTCTTGTCCGGGATCGTCGCCAGCACCTTGCCGGTCTGCACCATCGAATCGGTGCCGTGGGTCACCAGCACGTGCCGGGTGGGCTGCGCGGCGATGGTGGCGCGGATCAGCTCGCGGTCTTCGTCGTTGATGTGCAGCGAATCCTTGCGCAGGATCGGAATCACGTTGAAGCGGAACGTCACGCCCAGCTCGCGCAGGATCATGCCGATCTGCGGATCGCCGATCTGGTAGTCCGACTTGTCGTCGAAGTAGATCTTGTCGATCGTGCCACCGGTGGTGACGACCAGGAGCTCTTCCATCATGTGCATGCGCGAAACCAGGACAGGGACTGCGGCGCGGGGCCAGGAATGCAGATGATAAGGCCCTGGGCGCGCAGCGTCAGCGCCGCTTGCCGAAGCGGGCGCGCAGGCCGGGCAGGCTGGCGCTGAAGATCACCAGCAGCGCCAGCGCGATCTCGATCAGCGCCAGCCAGCGCGTCTCCGGGTGGCTCCAGGCGCTCATCACGCCGTGGCTGAACCAGCCCAGCGCCAGCACCGAGGCCCAGAAGCCGGCCTTGCGCCAGCCCAGGCGCACGGCGATGGCCAGCGCCAGCGGTGGCGCGGTGAACACCAGCTGGGTGGCCAGCCAGTGCCTGTCATTGATGAACCAGCCTGCGAACAGCGCGGCCAGCCCCATCAGGGCCAACAGCAGGACCGTGCGCGGCGCGCGGTTCATCGGGCCAACCGCTGCGCGATGTCGGCCACCCGGCGCCCCAGCGCGCGCGCCAGAACCGCTTCGTCGTCGGTCGGCTGCGGATCGTCGGCGGCACCGGCCACGTGGCTGGCGCCATAGGGCGTGCCGCCACTGATGGTGTGGCTCAGCGCCGGTTCGGTGAACGGGATGCCGACGATCACGCAGCCGTGGTGCAGCAGTGGCACCTGCATCGACAGCAGGGTCGATTCCTGGCCGCCGTGCATCGAGGCGGTGGACGTGAACACGCCGGCCGGCTTGCCGGACAGGGTGCCATTGACCCATTCGGCGCCCAGCCCATCCAGGAAGTGCTTGACCGGCGCGGCCATGTTGCCGAAGCGGGTGGGGCTGCCGAGCAGCAGGCCCTGGCAGTCGACCAGGTCCTGCACGCTCACGTAGGGGGCGCCATCGTCGGGTACCGGTGGCTGCGCGGTCTGGGTCACGGCGGCCACCGGCGGCACCGTGCGCAGGCGCGCGGTCATGCCCGGCACTTCGCCGATGCCCCGCGCGATCTGGCGCGCCAGCCGTGCCACCGAACCGCCCCGGCTGTAGTACAGCACCAGAATCTCGCCCATCGTGCCCGCTTCTCCTCGTCGTGTGGCTACCAGTATGGCTATCCTGCCAGCATTCCGCATCGGGTACCCTTCCACCGATGGAACCTTTGGATACGCTCAACCTGTGGATGGAGCGCGCGCGGGATCGCGCACGGGCCATCAGTTTCGGCCGCTTCCTGTGGCATCGCTTCCTCGACGACCGCCTGTTCCAGGCAGCGGCGGCGCTGGCCTACACCACGGTGTTCGCGCTGGTACCGCTGGCGATCGTGGTATTCGGTGTGCTGTCGGCCTTCCCCGTCTTCGACCGCTGGAGCGATCAGCTCAGCGACTACGTATTCTCCAACTTCGTGCCCTCCGCGGCGCGTGCGGCCGAGGGCTACCTGCGGCAGTTCTCGGCCAGTGCCGGCCAGCTGACGGCGGCCGGCTTCATCGCACTGGTGGCCTCACTGCTGATCACGCTCAACAGTGTGGAAGAGACCTTCAACCAGATCTGGCGGGTTGGCTCGACCCGGCCCAAGCTGACCCGCTTCCTGGTCTACTGGACCGTGCTGACCTTGGGCGCGATGCTCGCCGCCGCATCGCTTGCGGTATCGGCGCGGGTGTTCGCGATGCCGTTGTTCGGTACCCAGGAGGGCCGTTGGTTGGCCGAGCTGGCGCTGCGGCTGGCGCCGATCCTGATCGAGTTCGTCTGCATCACGCTGATGTTCCGGGTGGTGCCGCACCACACGGTGAAATGGCGGCATGCCGTGCCCGGCGCGATCCTGGCGGCGGTCATCCTGGAACTGGTGAAGTGGGGCATCGGTGCCTATCTGGGCAGCTTCCAGTCCTACCAGAAACTGTATGGCACGGTGGCGTTCGTGCCGATCCTGCTGCTGTGGATCTACCTGTGCTGGGTGGCGGTGCTGCTGGGGGCGTCGCTGGCTTCTTCGATGGCCGCCTTCCGCTACCAGCCGGTGGAACTGCGCCTGCCGCAGGGGTATGAGTTCTATGGACTGCTGCGCCTGCTTGGCCGCTTCCAGCATGCACGGGCCAAGGGCAAGGGCCTGGCCGATGACGAGATCCTGCGGCTGGAGCCGATGCTGACCGATTCACTGCTGCAGGACCTGATCTGCAACCTGCAGGAGATCGACCTGCTGCGCCGCGACGAGCGGGGCGAGTGGCTGCTGTCGCGTGACCTGGACCAGGTCAGCCTGGCCGATCTGTACGAATGCACCCAGCTGCGCATCCCGGTGGCCGAGCAGCACCTGCCGTACCGTGATGACAGCCTGGGCCGTGCCGCACTGGCGGCGCTGGACGATCTGCGGCTGCCCCTGCGCGAACGCCTGAAGCGCAAGGTCAGTGATATCTATACCGACTCTGGAGACATGCCATGACCCGCAAGACGCCGTTGCCGCTGCTGCTCCCGTTGACCCTGCTGCTGGCCCTGGCGGCCTGCAAGCCGGCCCAGGAGCCGACACCGGCCAGCAGCCAGCCGCCGGCACAGGCGCCGACGCCGACCACTCCGGCACCGGTCGATGAAACCCCGGCCGAGCGCACCACTGCCGAATTCCCGACCTTGAAGATGAAGGCGGTGGATGGCAGCGACTACGATCTGGCCGCGCATCGTGGCAAGTGGGTGGTGGTGAACTTCTGGGCGACCTGGTGCGCCCCGTGCCGCAAGGAGATGCCCGAGCTGTCGGCGCTGCATGCGATGCGCAGCAACATCGAGGTGGTCGGCCTGGCCTACGAGGACATCGAAGTGCCGGAAATGCAGTCGTTCCTGACCAAGCATCCGGTGACCTATCCGATCGTGATCGTGGACCCGTTCGATCCGCCGGCCGACTTCGCCACGCCGCGAGGCCTGCCGTTGACGCATCTGCTGGATCCGCAGGGCAAGCTGGCCCACACCTTCCTTGGCCCGGTGACCGCCGCCGACATCGAAAAGCAGATCGCGGCCGCCAAGTAGTGGGTGGGTCGGCAGGGCCTGCGGCCCTGCACCTCGGTACGCGCCATCGCATGCGCGCTGCCGCTCCCACGCTTCGCTGCGCGAACCGCGGGCCCCATTTACCAACACCCAAACCCCCGCCGCTTCGCGGCCGCCCCCTGACTCAGGGGGCTCTGCCCCAGACACGATCCGACGCCCGCCAGGCCAATGGGATTGCCGATGGGGTCAGATCCGCTTTCCGCAGGAAAACGGATCTGACCCCGGCTCCATTTCGATATCTGACAGATGTGTCGACCAAGGTCGACACCTACCAACAGCCGCAGGGATCTGTCAGAGGCGGGGCGGTTGGGTGGGTAGGACACGCCGTAGACCCGTCCATGGGGGCTCGATGTCGCCATCCATGGCGCCAACGGTCGTGCCCACCCACCGCGCCGCCATCCCGCGGATGCCCGCTGTTGCTGTTGCCGTTGCCGTTGCGTTGAGCAGGTGCAGGGTGCAACCCTGCCGAACAACCCTAATCCTCGACCGGGAAATCCTCGATGGGCTTCAGCACATCGTAGTGCTCGCGATGCAGCTTGCCCTTCAGCTTCGGCAGCTCCGGCAACGGCGCATCCACCCGTGTGTCCGGCAACCGGTCCAGCAGGTTGCGCACCAGGGTCAGTCGCCCCAGCCGCTGGTCGTTGAAATCCACCAGCGTCCACGGCGCCGCCTCGCGATGCGTCGCGCGCAGCATCGCCTCGCGGGCTTCGGTATAGGCGCTGTACTTGCTGCGCGATTTCAGGTCGACCGGGGACAGCTTCCAGCCCTTCAGCGGATCGAGGTGGCGTTCGGCGAAGCGCTTCTCCTGCTGCTCCTGGTCCACGCACAGCCAGTACTTGAACAGCAGGATGCCGTCATCCACCAGCAGCTGCTCGAACACCGGTGCCTGGCGCAGGAACTGCTGGTACTCGGTTTCGCTGCAATAGCCCATCACCCGCTCGACGCCTGCGCGGTTGTACCAGCTGCGGTCCATCAGCACGATCTCGCCGGCGGCGGGAAGATGCGAGGCATAGCGCTGGAAATACCACTGCGTGGCTTCGCGGTCGGTAGGCTTGGGCAGTGCTACCACCCGGCATTGGCGTGGATTGAGATGCTGGCTGATGGCCTGGATCGCGCCGCCCTTGCCTGCCGTATCCCGTCCCTCGAACAGCACCAGCAGGCGTTGCCCGCTGAGCTGCACCCAGCGCGCCATCGCGGTCAGTTCCAGCTGCAGCGGCAGCAGCAGTTCGTCGTAGTCCTTGCGCTTGAGCTTGGCCATCGTCACACCACGCGGGGAGGAAGCCCGAGCGTAACGCAGGGGTCGCTCAGGTGCTGTCGACGCCCTGCCAGCCGTGTTCACCGGCAAGCCGCTGCAGCAGGGCCGACAGGTCGCGGGCAAACCCGGCCATGTCGAACAGGCCACTGCGTTCGCGCGCCTGCGCCAGCTCGGCGCGAAGCGAGGCCAGTGCTGCGGGGTCATTGCCCAGTGCGCTGGCGGTGGCGATGAACGCCGCATCATCGGCGACATTCATCCGGGCCAGCCCCAGATGGTGGTTGAGGCTGCCGGCCACGCGCGCGGCGAAGGTGTCGCCCGGGCAGGTCAGCACCGGGCAGCCGGCCCACAGTGCATCGGAGGCGGTGGTGTGCGCGTTGTACGGATGCGTGTCGAGGAACAGGTCGGCCAGTGGGTAGCGGGCCAGGTACTGCGGATGCGGCAGCTTGGCCATGAACACCAGCCGCGCCGGGTCCAGGCCGGCAGCCTGCGCGGCGGTGCGCAGGCGGGCGTCGGCCTGGCCGGGGCCGGACAGCAGCCACAGCACGCTGCCGGGCACGGCCTGCAACACTGCGAAGGCGCGGCCCATGCTGCGCGGGTTGAGCTTGTAGCTGTTGTTGAAGCAGCAGAACACCACGCCGTGCTCGGGCAGCCCGCACTCGGCGCGGGACGGCGACGGCTCCAGCGTGCGGGTGTTGTCCGAGGGCTGGAAGGCCCGCGGAAGGCGCAGGACGCGTTCGCTGAAGTGCGGTTCCAGCGCTGCCGGCAGTACGAATTCGTCGGCGACCACGGCGTCCAGCCAGCGCGCGCCCGAGGTGCCGGGGTAGGCCAGCCAGTTCAGCTGCAGCGGGGCCGGGCGCATCGCCAGCACTTCGGGCGTGCCGCCGCCGCCCCAGCCGCGCAGGTCGAACAGCAGGTCGATGCCCTGTGCGCGGATGCGGGCAGCGATGTCGGCATGCCGCAGTGCGGCCACCTCATGCAGCCGGGTCGCGGACTGCAGGCGTTCGCGGATGCCGCTGCCATCGGTGCGGTTCAGCGCGAACAGGTGCAGCTGCAACGCCGAGTCATGACGCAGGTGTTCGAGCAGGGCCACGGTCAGCAGCCCAGTGGGATGGGCGCCGAAGCCATTGGAAAGGAAGCCGACGCGCAACGGGCCGCGCGCGCGTACCGTCACTGCCGGCAAGGGCCGGACCGAGGCGGCGATCAGTGCGGCGCGCGCACGTGCACAGGCCAACTGCTCGCCCGCGCTGGCGTCTTCGCTGAGGAAGGCGAAGGGTTCCACCGCACCGTGGCCGGCGGCGAGCGCGGCGCGTACCTGCGCAGCCAGCGTGTCCACGTCCTGCCAGTCGCACAGGCGGCGCTGCCATGCCAGGCGCTGCGCGGCGATGTAGGGTTCCTCCGGCATCAGCGCATGCGCGCGGCGATAGGCCGCTGCTGCGCCTTCGGCATCGTCGGCGTCTTCCAGCGCATGGCCCAGCCACAGCGCGATGCCCGGGTGCTGCGGGGCCAATGCCGAGGCCTGGCCAAGCAGCTTCGCCGCGTCGGCGTGCGCGCCGGCCATCCAGGCCACGCGGCCCAGGCGCGCCAGGGCCTCGGGGTGGTTCGGGCGCAGCTGCAGCGCGCGTCGTGCCGCCTGCTCGCCGGCGGCGATGTCGCCGGCTTCCAGTTCCAGGTCGGCCAGCATCACCCAGGCGACGAAATCGCCGGGCTGGCGTGCGATCGCCTGCTGCAGGTGCTGTCGCTGCTGCCAGGCCGACATCGTGCTCAGCCCGCCGACAGCTGGGCCAGGGCATCGACCTGGTGTTCGTGGCTGAGCCGCTGCAGCAGCGGGTCGAGGTCGCCGGCGAGGATGTTGGGCAGGTCGTACAAGGTCAGGCCTTCCACGCGGTGGTCGGTGATCCGGCCCTGCGGGAAGTTGTAGGTGCGGATGCGCTGGCTGCGGTCGCCGCTGCCGACCTGCAGGCGCCGCGATTCGGCCTGCGCGGCGTCCTGGCGCTGGCGCTCGGCATCGAGCAGCTGCGCCTTCAGGCGCTTCATCGCCTTGTCGCGGTTGGCGTGCTGGCTGCGCTCGGTCTGGCACTCCACCACCACGCCGGTCGGTACGTGGGTGATGCGGATGGCCGATTCGGTCTTGTTGACGTGCTGGCCGCCGGCACCGGACGAGCGGAACGTATCCACCTTCAGGTCGGCCGGGTTGATGACGATGTCATCGACCTCGTCGGCCTCGGGAATGATCGCTACGGTGGCCGCCGAAGTGTGGATGCGGCCCTGCGATTCGGTGGCCGGCACGCGCTGCACGCGATGCGTGCCCGATTCGAACTTCAGGCGCGAGAACGCACCACGGCCGACCACGCGCGCCACCACTTCCTTGTAGCCGCCATGCTCACCGGGGTTGTCCGATTCGATCTCGACCTTCCAGCCCTGGCGCTCGGCATAGCGGGCGTACATGCGGAACAGATCGCCGGCGAAGATCGCGGCTTCATCGCCGCCAGTGCCGGCGCGTACTTCCAGGAACAGGTTGCCTTCGTCGCGCGGATCGCGCGGTACCAGCAGCAGGGCCAGTTCTTGTTCCAGTTCCTGCAGGCGCGCCTGCGCCGCGGCGATTTCCTCGTCGGCCAGTTCACGCAGGTCGGGGTCGGCGCGCATGCCTTCGGCGGCGGCCAGGTCGGCCTTGGCACGGGCTTCCTCGGCGAGCGCGGCAGCGACCGGTTCAAGTTGGGCGAATTCGCGCGAAAGGTCGCGGAAACGGGTGTTGTCGGCGACCACATCGGGTTCGGCGAGCAGGCGTTCCAGTTCTTCGCGGCGCTCGGCCAGCGCTTCCAGCTTACGGCGCAGGGTCGGCGTCATCGGGTCTCACGGGTGGGTGGCGGTAACCCGGCGTGGCCGGGAACAGGCGCTCGGCGGCGCGGGTCAGGTCGGCATCGCCACTCAGCGCGGCCGCGCGCAGAGCGGCGGTCGGCGGATGCAGCAGGCGGTTGGTCAGGCCATGGGCCAGCAGTTCCAGCACTTCATCGGCGGGCTTGCCGTTGGCCAGCTGCTGCCGTGCGCGCTCCAGCAGTTCGGCGCGGGTCGCTTCGCCGAACGCACGCAGCTGCCGCAGCGGTGCCTGGTGGGCGCTGGCCTGCTGGGTCTCGATGAAACGCGACACCTGCAGGTCGATGATCGCCTCGGCCTCGGCGGCGGCCTCGCGGCGGCCACGACGGTTGTCTTCCACCGCGCGTTCCAGGTCATCGACGGTGTAGAGGAAGGCGTCGTTGAGCGTGCCGACCTCGGCTTCGATGTCGCGCGGCACGGCCAGGTCGAACAGCAGCATCGGCTTGTGCCGGCGCGCGCGCAGTGCCTTGGCCACCATCTCGCGATGGATCACAGGTTCGCGCGCGGCGGTGGCCGAGAACACGATGTCGGCCTCGCCGAGGTGGCGGTCCAGTTCGGTCAGCGGCAGGGCCACGCCGCCATGGCGGCTGGCCAGTTCCTGCGCGTGGGCAAGGGTGCGGTTGGCGATCAGCAGCCGCCGCACCTTGCCCTCACTCAGGTGGCGTGCAGCCAGCTCGATGGTCTCGCCGGCACCGACCAGCAGCACGGTGGAGTCATCCAGGCGCGCGAAGGCGTTCTGCGCCAGGCGCACCGCCGCCGAGGCCACCGACACCGGGTTGGCGCCGACCTGGGTATCGGTGCGCGCACGCTTGGCTACCGAGAAGGTCTGCTGGAACAGGCGGTCCAGGCGCTGGCCGAGCAGGCCGTGGTCACGCGCGGTCGACCAGGCATCCTTTACCTGGCCGAGGATCTGCGGTTCGCCCAGCACCATCGAGTCCAGCCCGGTGGCGACCCGGAACAGGTGGCGCACGGCCTCGGCATCGGCATGCTGGTACAGGTAGCCCTGCAGGTCGCCTGCCTGGCTGTGCAGCCACTGGTCCAGCGCCTGTGCCGACTCGGCCACGGCATACAGTTCGGTGCGGTTGCAGGTGGACAGCAGCACTGCCTCGGCGATCTGCGGGGTATCGCGCAGCGAGCCCAGCGCACGCGGCAACGCCTCACCGGCGAAGGCCGCGCGCTCGCGCAGCTCCACCGGTGCGGTCTGGTGATTCAGTCCGAGCACCCACAGGGTCATTGTTCAGTTGCTTGCGATAAGCTGCTGGCCATTGGACGACATTTTAAGGCCCCGATGCCGACGATGCCCGCATTGATTCGCATCCCCAGTGTTCTGCTGCTGTCCCTGGCCTGCGCCCAGGCCCTGGCGGCGGTGCCGGCCAAGGCCCCCGTGCGGGCCGCGGCCACTGAGGAACTGGCGCTGGAACCGGTGATGGCCGGTGAGTTCGCCCTGCAGGCCGGCAAGCTGGCCGAGGCCGCGCGCTGGTACCTGCAGGCCGCGCAGCAGACCGACGGCGACGCCGGCCTGGCCGAGCGCGCGACCCGTATCTCCATGCTGGCCAACGATGATGCCAGCGCCGCCAAGGGCCTGGCCCTGTGGCAGCAGCGCGCCCCGCGCTCGTTGACCATGCGCAGCGCCGCCGGTGCGCTGGCCATGCGCCAGGGCGATGTGAAGGCTGCCCGCACCGAGCTGCAGGCGCTGCTGGCCGACCCCGACGAGCGCGGCTGGAAGTTCGCCCTGGCCGCGCTGATCGGCGGTGGCCGCGACCCGGCGGTGCCGGCGCAGGTGCTCGGCGAGCTGGTCGATGCCAATGCGATTCCGCCGAAGATCGAGGCCTGGCAGGAGTTCGGTCGCCTGGCCCTCCGCATGGACAAGCCCGAGTTGGCGCGGCGCATGATCGATGAAGTGGTCAAGCGCTTCCCGGAAGAGCCGCGCGTAGCGTTGCTGCGTGCCAGCCAGCTGCAGCAGGCGGGCGAGACCGACAAGGCATTGTCGCTGCTGCACGACGTCGAGCCGAAGACCCGCCAGGACCCCGAGCTGCGCAATGCGGTGGCCATCGCCTACGACAGCCTGGGCCAGCCGGCTGCGGCCGAGCGCGTGTTGGCGTTCGGCCCGCAGGACGTACAGACCTGGGGCATGCGCGCCTCGCTGCTGGCCAAGCAGGGCGACAAGGCGGCGCTGTCCAACCTCTACAACGAGCTGTCGCGGCAGGCGGCCAAGCCGGATCCGGCGCAGCGCCTGTTGCTGGGCAAGATCGCCGAATACCTTAAGCGTTACCCCGAGGCGGTGCAGTGGTACCACAGCGTGCCCGGTGGCGATGAGCTGAGCGAAGCGCGCCTGCGCGCGGCCAATGCCCAGGCCCTGGCCGGGCGCCTGCCGCTGGCGCTGGAGGAAGTGCACGCGATCCAGTCCGACGCGGTGGTCGACGACGATGTGCGCCGTGACGCCTACCTGCTGGAAGCCGAACTGCGCCAGCGTGGTGACGACAGCGCCGGTGAACTGGATGCGCTGGCCCGCGGCCTGGCCGCCTACCCGGACGACAACGGCCTGCTGTACGCACGTGCGCTCACCTGGGAGCGCCGCGACGACATCCCGCGCGCCGAGGCCGACCTGCGCAAGATCCTGGTGACCGACCCGGAAAACGTGCCGGCGCTGAACGCGCTGGGCTACACCCTGGCCGATCGCACCGGCCGGCTGCAGGAAGCGCTGGAGCTGATCGACCGCGCCCGCGTGGCCGAGCCGGACAACGCCGCCATCGTCGACAGCTATGGCTGGGTGCTGTATCGCCTGGGCCGCAAGGAAGAGGCACTGGTACAGCTGCGCCGGGCCTGGACCCTGGCCAAGGACCCGGAGATCGCTTCCCACGTCGGCGAAGTGCTGTGGGTGCTGGGCAAGCATGACGAGGCCCGCCACTTCTTCGACGAAGCGGCCAAGCTCGACCCTGAAAACCGCGCGCTGCTGCGCGCCCGTGAGAAATTCAATCCATGAGTGGTTCCCTGATCCGGCCGCTGCTGTTGGCGACCGTGACCCTGGCGGTGAGCGCCTGTACCAGTGTCGGCACGCAGAAGACCCCGGCGCCAGCGGTGGTCGAGATTGTTTCGGCTGAAGCGGCGCAGGCCGAGGCAGCGCGCGTGGCCGCGCTGCAGGCACAGCCGGACTGGGCCTTCCAGGGGCGGGTGGCGGTCAGCAAGGGCAAGGACGGCGGCAGCGGTCGCATCGACTGGAAGCAGGACGGCCGCCGCTACGTGGTCGAACTGAGCGCGCCGGTGACCCGGCAGAGCTGGAAGCTGACCGGCGACACCCATTCCGAAGCCGGTCGCCTGGAAGGGCTGTCCGGCGGTCCGCGCGATGGCGAGGACGCCCAGCAGCTGCTGCTGGAAGCGACTGGCTGGGACATCCCGGTCAATCAGCTGCCGGAGTGGATCCGCGGCCTGGTGGCCGGGGATGCTGCCGGTCCGGAAAAGGTCGAGCGCGACGGTGAAGGCCGGCCGCGCCGCATGCAGCAGATGGGCTGGCAGGTGCAGTACCTGGACTGGTACCCGGCCGACGCCGGACGACCGGCGCTGCCGCGACGGATCGAGGCCAGCAATGGCGACGCCAAGGTGCGCCTGCTGGTGGACCAGTGGGGGCAGGGCACGCCATGAGCGCCGGGCGCGACGACGCGGGCTGGTCCTGGTGGCCGGCCCCGGCCAAGCTGAACCTGTTCCTGCACATCACTGGCCGCCGGGCCGACGGCTACCACGAGCTGCAGACCGTATTCCGCCTGCTGGACTGGGGGGACCGCATCGGCCTGCGCCTGCGTGAAGACGGTCAGGTGCGTCGGCAGGGCGAGGGCCTGGCCGGCGTGGCCGAGGCCGATGACCTGGCGGTGCGGGCCGCGCGCCTGCTCCAGGATGAGGCGAAGGGCGCGCAAGGTGCTGACATCATCGTCGAAAAGCACGTTCCTGCCGGTGGTGGCTTCGGCGGCGGTTCGTCCGACGCGGCCACCGTGCTGGTGGTGCTGAATCAGCTCTGGCGCGCCGGCCTGGACGAGGATGCCCTGGCCGCGCTGGCCCTGCGCCTGGGCGCCGACGTGCCGGTGTTCGTGCGTGGCCACAACGCCTGGGCCGAAGGGGTGGGCGAGCGCCTGCAGCCGATCACGCTGGCGCCGGCCTGGTATGTGGTGGTTGAACCGGGTGTTCATGTTCCTACGCCGGTCCTGTTTGCAGACCCGGATTTGACGCGCGACAGCCCAGTGGCGAAAATAGAGGACTTCGCTTCCGGGACCCTGGTCGGGAACGCGTTCGAACCGGTGCTGCGCCGCCGTGAGCCTGCCGTCGAGGCAGCGCTTGCCGCGTTGAGCGACATCGGCGCGGCGCGGCTGACCGGTTCGGGAAGTGGTTGTTTCGTCGAGTTCGCATCGCAGGCTGCTGCAGAGCAGGGGCGGTCGAAGTTGCCGAAGGAGTTGCGGGCAAGGGTGGCAGCGGGCGTTGCGCGTTCGCCACTGCTGGATGCACTCGAGCAACACTGATTTATCAATGCAGGGGCGTCGCCAAGAGGCCCAAGGCACCAGGTTTTGATCCTGGCATTCGTAGGTTCGAATCCTACCGCCCCTGCCAATAGCGGCTGTGTCCGCGCCTTCCAGCGCATCGCCCGCGCGGGACGTGGAAACAACCGCGGTGTTGTCAGCAGCAAGGGTCCATCGGGGTCCTTGCCGACTCCGGATCCCCGCCACTCGTCCCCGCCCGAGACAATCATGATGCAAGAGTCCCCGAACCTGCTGGTCTTTTCCGGCAACGCCAACAAACGTCTGGCGCAGAACATCTGCAAGGAACTGGGGGTCCGCCCGGGCAAGGCGCTGGTGTCGCACTTCTCCGATGGTGAAGTGCAGGTGGAAATCGAAGAGAACGTCCGCAAGCAGGACGTGTTCGTGATCCAGCCGACCTGCGCGCCGAGCGCGGAAAACCTGATGGAACTGCTGGTGCTGATCGACGCGCTCAAGCGCGCATCGGTGGCCAGCGTGACCGCCGTGGTGCCGTACTTCGGCTACTCGCGCCAGGACCGCCGCATGCGTTCCTCGCGCGTGCCGATCACCGCCAAGCTGGCGGCCAAGATGTTCAGCACCGCTGGCGCTGATCGCGTGCTGACCGTCGACCTGCACGCCGACCAGATCCAGGGCTTCTTCGATATTCCGGTGGACAACGTGTATGCGTCCCCGCTGCTGCTGGCCGACATCTGGCGCGCCTACGGCACCGAGAACCTGATTGTTGTCTCGCCGGACGTGGGCGGCGTGGTCCGCGCCCGTGCGGTGGCCAAGCGCCTGGATGACGCCGACCTGGCGATCATCGACAAGCGCCGCCCGCGCGCCAACGTCTCCACCGTGATGAACATCATCGGTGACGTCGAAGGCAAGACCTGCGTGATGGTCGATGACATCGTCGATACCGCCGGCACCCTGTGCGCCGCTGCCGCTGCCCTGAAGGCGCGCGGTGCGCTCAAGGTCGCCGCCTACTGCACCCACGCGGTGCTGTCGGGCCCGGCGGTGGACAACATCACCAATTCCCAGCTCGACGAGCTGGTGGTGACCGACACCATCCCGCTGAAGGACGCAGCGCGGGTGTGCAGCAAGATCCGCCAGCTGAGCGTGGCGGAAATGCTGGCCGAAACGATGCGCCGCATCGCCTTCGGCGAGTCGGTCAGCTCGCTGTACGTCGACTGAGTTTTCGTCCCTGCCGGCAACGGCGGGGACATACCCGGATGCTTCTGGTCGCGGAAGCATCTTCAACCGCCACGCCGCAGGGCGCGGCAACAACCTGAGTAGTCGAAAATGTCGAAGACCCATGAAATCAAGGTCACCAAGCGTGAACTGCAGCGTAAGGGTGCGAGCCGCCGCCTGCGTCACGCTGGTGTGATCCCGGCCATCGTGTACGGCGGCAACGCCGAGCCGGTCGCCATCAGCCTGGACCACAACGAAATCTGGCTGGCCCAGCAGAACGAGTGGTTCTATGCCTCGATCCTGGACCTGAACCTGGATGGCCAGGTGCAGAAGGTCCTGCTGCGTGACATGCAGCGCCACCCGTACAAGCAGCTGATCATGCACCTGGACTTCCAGCGCGTGAACGAGAACGAAGCCCTGACCGCTTCGGTCCCGCTGCACTTCGTCAACGAAGACACCTCGCCGGCCGGCAAGGCTGCCGACGTCGTGGTCACCCACGAACTGAAGGAAGTGACCATCACCTGCCTGCCGAAGGACCTGCCGGAGTCGATCGAAGTCGACCTGGGCGAGCTGAAGGCCGGTGACGTCGTGTACCTGTCCAACATCAAGCTGCCGAAGGGCGTGGAAATCCCGGCGCTGGCGCTGGGCAAGGACCACGACGACGCCATCGTCACCGCCAAGGCCGGCAAGGCCGACGAGGCTGACGAAGAAGCGGCTGCCGCCGAGTAATACCGTTACGGTGCCTGCCTCGGGGCAGGCACCGTACTGGAAGGAACCATGGCAGGACTGCGACTGATCGTCGGTCTGGGCAATCCCGGATCGGAACACGCCCGGACCCGGCACAATGCCGGGTTTCATTTCGTTGAGGCCCTGGCGGGAAAAGCCGGTGCGCGATGGAATGTGGACAGCAAGCTGTTCGGCGAGACCGCCAAGGTCGAGATCGCCGGGCAGACGGTGTGGCTGCTCAAGCCCGCCACCTTCATGAATCTCAGCGGCAAGTCGGTCACCGCCGCACAGCGGTTCTGGAAGATCGAGCCGGAGGAAACCCTGCTGGCCCACGACGAGCTGGACCTGCCGCCCGGTGCGGCGCGACTGAAGTTCGACGGTGGCCACGGCGGCCAGAACGGCCTGCGCGATACCATCCGCCTGCTGGGTCATGGCAAATTCCACCGCCTGCGCGTGGGCATCGGCCATCCCGGCCACAAGGACCGCGTGGTGGGTTGGGTGCTGGGGCGCCCGTCCAAGGAGGATGACGTGCTGATCGCACGCGCCATCGACGATGCGATCGACGTGCTGCCGCTGGCGGTGCAGGGCGATTTCAACGAAGCGATGAAGCGCCTGCACACCCCGAAATAACCGGTAGGTACCGACCGTTGGTCGGTACGGAACCAACCAGGCCGGTAGGTATCGACCGTTGGTCGATACGGAGCCAACCAGAGCGGTAGGTATCGACCGCTGGTCGATATGGAGAATGATTGGAAAAGCAGCGCCCAGGCCGCTGTTTCCCCAATCACTTTCACCCCAGAGAGCTGTCACCCATGGGTATCAAATGCGGCATCGTCGGCCTGCCCAACGTCGGCAAGTCGACCCTGTTCAATGCGCTGACCAAGGCGGGCATCGCCGCGGCGAACTTCCCGTTCTGCACCATCGAACCGAACGTCGGCATCGTGCCGGTGCCGGATCCGCGCCTGAACGAGCTGGCGGGCATCATCAACCCGCAGAAGGTCATCCCGACCGCGGTCGAGTTCGTCGACATCGCCGGCCTGGTCGCCGGTGCCGCCAGCGGTGAGGGCCTGGGCAACAAGTTCCTGGCGCACATCCGCGAAGTCGATGCGATCACTCACGTGGTGCGCTGCTTCGAGCACGGTGACATCGTGCACGTGGCCGGCAAGGTCGACCCGATCTCGGACATCGAAACCATCGACACCGAACTGGCGCTGGCCGACCTGGACAGTGTCGAGAAGGCGCTGAACCGTGCCGAGCGTGCGGCCAAGGGCGGCGACAAGGATGCGGCGGCGCGCAAGCCGGTGCTGGCCAAGCTGCAGGCTGCACTGTCGGAGGGCAAGGCTGGGCGCTCGGCCGGGCTGGACGAGGAAGAGAAGGCGCTGGTGCGCGACCTGTTCCTGCTGACCCTGAAGCCGGTGATGTACATCGCCAACGTGCTGGAAGACGGTTTCGACAACAACCCGCACCTGGAAGCCGTGCGTGCGCATGCTGCCGCCGAAGGCGCGCAGGTGGTGCCGGTGTCGGCCGCGATCGAAGAAGAGCTGTCCCAGCTCGACGACGAAGACCGCGATACCTTCCTGGCGGACCTGGGCCTGAGCGAGCCGGGCCTGAACCGCGTGATCAACGCGGCCTACAGCCTGCTCGGCCTGCAGACCTACTTCACCGCCGGCGTGAAGGAAGTCCGTGCGTGGACCGTGCGCAAGGGCGCTACCGCTCCGCAGGCTGCCGCCGTCATCCACACCGACTTCGAGAAGGGCTTCATCCGCGCCGAAACCATCGCGTATGACGACTTCATCAAGTACAAGGGCGAAGCCGGCGCCAAGGAAGCCGGTCGCCTGCGCCTGGAAGGCAAGGAGTACCGCGTGCAGGAAGGCGACATCCTGCACTTCCGCTTCAACGTCTGATCCTGCGGCATCGGATCGACCCCGGACGCCCCGCCCTGTGCGGGGCGTTCGCGTTTCCGGTGATGGACAAAAAAACACCAGGCTGCGAAACGCTTGCGGTGTGACGTTCGCCGGTACTTGTACACAGCAAACTCCCATCGCTTTCCACGTCGGGTGTGGAAAACCCCGCGCGCCTCTGTAGAGCCGAGCCTGCGCTCGGCTCAGGTTGGCATCAGCCAAGCATGGGCTCGGCTCTACGAGGCTTGGCGGTGCGGTGTGGACAAATTTTCACCACGCTTCGAAACGCCTGCGGTGCAATGCTCACAACTACTTGTCCACACCTAGTTCCCATCGCTTTCCACGCGCGTTGTGGAAAAGAACTGCAGGCGTGGACAAAAACTCACCACGCCCGGAAGCGCCTGCCCCGCAACGCTCGAACCCACTTGTCCACACCAAACCCCCATCGCTTTCCACGCCGCATGTGGAAAAAGTGCCCGGCATTCCCTTGCCGGGCACGTCCCGCGTCACCAGGTGTACGACACGCCCAGCTGGGCACCGACGTCGTGGAAGCCCATGCCACCGCTCTGCCGGCTCAGTTCACCCCAGCCGCGCCAGCCGCCGGACAGATCCACCTGCACGCCGGCCTTGGCTTCGTAGATGTCACGCGGCAACTGCCGCTGCAGGCGCTCGCCGTCCATCGCCAGGCCCGCACCATTGCCGCCGGACCACCAGTTCACCGCCACGTACGGGTGCACCTGGCCCTGCGCCGGGCTCAACCCACGGCTGTACAGGCGCAGGCCGAGGCGGGTGCTGGTCTCGCCACCACCGCGGTCCTCGACCACCGTGCCGTTGGCCTCGACCACGCGGTCGCTGTCATAGCGGCTGTGCACCACCTGCACCTGCGGTTCCAGGTAAATGCCGCGCTGCGCGGTGCGCCGCAGGGGCAGCACATAGCCGGCCTCGGCCGACGCACTCCAGTTGCGGGCGTCATAGCGCTCCTTCTGCAAGCCTTCGCCCTGCACACTGTTGCGGAAGCGGCCGTATTGCAGCCAACCATCCACATAGGCGCCGCCTTGCATGTGCGCATCCTGCAGCCAGGTAGCATAGGCACCCACGCTGGTGCCGGTGACCACGCCACGCGCGGTGTAGCCGGTCACCTGCGAGCGGCTGTCATTGCGCGCGCGGCCGTGGCCGAGCATCGCACCGGCCTGCAGCTCGCCCGTGCCACCCACTTCGAAGCGGCGGCCGACGCCGACCAGCACGCTGCTGATCTGCCCATCGACCTGGACCTGGCGGTTGCGGTCGTGGCTGTCGGGCTGCGCGCTGCGAAGGTGCATCCAGGCCACGGCATCGCCGCGGGTGCCGGCCTGGGCGGCGGGATCACCGGCGCGGTCGTGCAGGCTGTGCCGGAACATGCCCAGCGCGGCGCTGCGGTTGGCCAGGTAGGCCGCCGGTTCCGGGCGTTCCACCTGCGGGCGCGGCGGATCGATCGGCGGCTCCGGCGGCAATGGTGGATCGATCGGCGGCTCCGGCGGCAACGGCGGATCGATCGGCGGCTCCGGCGGTGACGGTGGATCGACCGGCGGTTCCGGCGGCTGCGGCGGGTCGACCGGCGGATCCGGCGGCTGCGGCGGGTCGATCGGGGGATCCGGCGGCTGCGGCGGATCGACCGGCGGCACGTATTCCGAGCGCAGGTACCAGTTGCCATCGTCCGGGGTCGACACGCCACCCTTGAACAGGAAGTAGTCGAAGGCACCGGCGACCGCGCGCCCCTGCAGGCTGAATTGTGCATCCGACTGGCCGGCCACGGTGATCAGGCGGATGCCCTCCTGGGTCAGCGCACCGGCGCCGCCGGCATTGCGCACACTCACGCTGGCGGTGCCGCTGCTGTTGCCGTTGATCACCAGCTGGTCGCCCAGCGAAGTGTCGTCGCCCAGCGCGCGGTTGAAGATCCACTGGCCGCCGTTGCCCACGTAGTCGCCGCTGACGGTAACGGTCTTGAAATCGCCGGCCGCCGGCGCATCGAAAGCGATGGTGCCGGCGTGTTCGAGCGTGCCGACGCTGGAACTGGCGCGTACGTTCCACTGGCTGCTGCCATCCAGCGCCAGCTGTGCGACCTGGTAGCCGGATTCGTTGCGCAGGGCGCCGCTGAACGTGGTGCCGTTGCCCAGCACCATGTGCACCTCAGCCGTTGCGCTGTCGACCACCACGTCACCGCGCAGCGTGCTGGCGTCGGCACTGAAGTCGATGCGGCTGGTCGCCACGCTGCTGCCGTCGGTGAACACGGTGTCGCTGACCCGCAGCAGGCGGCCACTGCCGTCGCCCGCAGTCACGTCGCTGCCATTGACGGTCAGTGCGTGATTGCTGCCCTGCAGCCAGAACGCGGGGCCACTGGCGGTCTCGATGTGGCTGTCATTGAAGGTGGCACGGTTCCAGTACGGGCCGAACGCGGTCAGGTAGGAGCGGTAGCCGCCGCTGTTGCTGCCGGTCATGCGGATATCCAGGCGATCGGCCTGGGTCAACCGCGCGGTGTTCATGTGCACGATGCCGAACACGTTCTCGCCATCGCTGCGGATCGCAACGGCATCGAGCAGCGCGGTGGCGGTGGAGCCGCCGATGAACACGCCACCGCCGCCGTTGCCGCGCACGTCGATCACGCTGCCGTTGGCTTCGATGCGGCTGGCGGTGCTGCCGGTGGAGCCGGTCACGCGCACGCCGTAGGTCGCATCACCGTGCGTGGTGATCCGGCCACCCTGCACGGTGGCAACGCCGCCGGCGATCTCAACGCCATAGCCGTAGGTGTCGGTCCAGGTGTCGATGCTGCTGTCGGTCAGCTGCAGGCGCGACTCATCGCTGGCCAGCCAGAATCCGGAGTAGCCATCACGAACATCGAACGCGGCATCGCTTGCGGTCAACTGTCCCCAGCTGTTGATGTTCACGCCATAGCCACCGACGGTGTAGAAGCTGCCGCCGTTGATCACTGCACTGGAATAGGTCTTGCTGATGCGGCTGCCGAGCAGGCGCATGCTGCCGCCCACCGAATGGGCTTCCACGTTCTCCAGCAGCAGGCTGCCGCCGCTGTCGATATCGAACCAACCGCCCTGCAGGTAGGTGTCGTACAGCTCGGCGCGGCTGCCCACGCCGTTGGCCGCCACGCCGGCAAGGATGCCACCGGGGGCGAGGGTGATGCGGCTGTTGCGGATCGTCAGCAGGCCGGCACTGTCGGCGCGCAGGCGGGCACCGCCGTCGGCGCTCATCCGCAGATCGGCCAGGTGCAGCTCGCTACCCTTGCCGGATGCACCGGCCAGCGTGCCACCGGTCCCGGTCATTGAAAGACTGCCCCCGGCATAGTGGATCACGCCACCGTTGTAGGCCTGCACGCTGCCGAATCCGCTGCCGTTGCGCGTGGCATCGATGTCGACATCGCGCGCATCGATCACGCTGCCGGCACCATTGGCATACAGCGCATAGAAGCCCGTGCCGGTCGCCGGTGCGATCGACAGCGTTGCGTCGCGCAGCTGCACCTGGCCACCATTGGCAGCGGAGACGCCGCTGCCATTGCCGGTCACGTGGATGCGGCTGCCGTCGATCAGCGCATTGCTGCCGGTACCGGTGACCGCAAGTGCGAAGCTGCCCGCACTGTGGGTGAGGACGTCGTCGGCACCCAGCTGCAGGGTGTCACCGTCGTTGACCAGCAGCGGGCCGGTGAGGTCTGCGGCATGCGCCGGCAGGGCTGCCCACAGCGCAGTGGCCAACAGGCTGGGAATGAGGGGTACGCGCTTTCCGTGCGCGCGCCCGTACGCACGGCCGTGCCGTGTGGGGGAGGCGTTCATGCTGATGGACTTCCTGTGGCAGGGCGCAGCGAGGCTGCGCGGACTGACGCGGCAGGGCCGCGTCGCTGCGGAAGTCCCACGCCACGGCAATTGCAGGCGCCATCGGACTTCCGTCCCCCACGGCGATGCGGCAACAGCCGGCAGGCGCACCTTGGCGGGATGTCTCCAGCCTAGAAATCGGCACTGTCCGATGGAATCAGGCGTTTCCTAAAGCGGTTGCAGGCCCCGTCGCGGGGCCGGCGGGATTCAGCCGGGAGTGGCCTCAGCCGAACAGCGAGGCCTGCAGGCAGTACTCGATCAGCGCCTGGTCGCTGTCCACACCGAGCTTGCGCATCGCGCTGATCTTCTGCGTGCTGACCGTCTTGGCGCTGCGCTGCAGCTGGCGTGCGATGTCGCCCACGCTCATGCCACTGGTGAACAGGCGGATCACCTCCAGCTCGCGCGGCGACAGCCGCGCACGGACCGCATCCGCATCGGCCGGTTCGCTCGCGGCTACCGGCAGCAGTCCCGGGGGGCGGTAGACGCGATCGGCCAGCACCACGCGCAGGGCCTGTACCAGGCTGCCCAATCCATGGCTCTTGAGCACCACGCCACCGGCGCCGGCGGCATACATCGCCGCGACCAACGACGGATTGGACACCATCGTCAGCACCAGCAGGCGCGTCTCCGGGAAGCTGCGGCGCAGGAACGAGATCAGCTTGATGCCGTCCCCGAAGCGATCGCCTCCCGGCATGCTGTAGTCGGTGATCACCGCCTGTGGCCGGGTCCGGGTCATCAGCTCGATCAGCGTCGCCGGATCGGCCGCTTCGCCCACGATGTCCAGGTCCAGTTCCCCGGCCAGTACGTCGCGGATGCCGGCAAGCACGATCGGGTGGTCGTCGGCGATGAGGATCCGTGTGGTCATGGCAGGGTCGGGTCGTCGGGAAGGGAGGGGGATGCAGCGTCGCGCAACGGATGCAGCAGCTGCTCGAGGCGTCGCTGGAACCCGGCAAGAGCGGCCGCCTGGGTGGCCAGGTCATCGCCGCCGGCAAGGCACTGTTCGATCTGCAGGCCGCTGTCGACCAGCGCAGGTGCACCGACGATCACCAGCGCGCCGCGGATGCGGTGCAGAACCTGCGCCACCCTGGCGGGATCGGCAGCGGCGATCGCCTGGCGCAGGCTGTCCAGGTCGGCCTGCATGGTCTGTACGAACAGCGACTGCATCTTCGCGGGAACCTGCAGCGGGGGATCCTTGTCGTGCGACGCAGTGGACGCAGGGCGCTCCTGCATCGCGACGGCCGGTGCATCACCGTCGGTGATCCGGGTCAGCAGGCGCTGCAGGGCTTCCAGCGTGATCGGCTTGACCAGCACGCCCTGCATGCCCGATTCCTGGCAGCGTTGGCGTTCGGCCGGGTCGGCATTGGCCGTGGCGCCGTGGATGGGCACGCTGACACCCCGTGCCCGCAAGGCACGGGCCAGGCCGTAGCCATCCAGCCCGGGCATGTTCAGGTCGGTCAGCACCAGCGCGAACGCCCCTTGTTGCCAGTAGCCCAGCGCTTCATTGCCATCGCTGGCGACCACGGCGCGGCAGCCGAGCTGTTCCAGCTGGTCGCGCAGGATCGCCTGGTTGATCGGGTTGTCCTCGGCGACCAGCACCTGCAGGCCGAAATGGCGCGTCGCCGGCAGGCGCCCTTCGGCGCTGGCCGCCAGCGGTTGGCCGCTGGCCGCGGCCAGGGCCAGCACGATCGCGTCGAATCGATGCAGGCCGACCTGCCAGGCGCCATCGACCTGCCGTGGCCGCACCCCGCCTTCGCGGCAGGCGATCACGCGCGGTCCACCCGCCCATGCGGGCAGAGGGTCGTCCAGGACCAGCTCGAGCAGCACGGCGGACGATGGCAGGCCTGCTGCGCTGTCCTCCCGGTACACGCTGGCCTGTGCACCGCGCTGCTGCAGGCGCTCGCACAGCGATTGCACCAGTTCGCGCACGCTGCCCCGCACCTGTACCTGCAGGCCGGCGGGTAGTTGCGGCGGCGGGGCCTGCTGTGGATCCGGTGGAGCCGAGGGCAGCGGCAGTTCAACGCTGAAGCTGCTGCCCAGGCCGCTCTCGCTGACCACGCGCAGCTGGCCTTCCATCAACGCCACAAGATGCGCGCAGATGGCCAGCCCCAGGCCGGTGCCGCGCATCGCATCGGTGCCCGGGTTGGCCTGGAAAAATGGCTCGAACAGATGCGCCTGGTGTTCGCTGGCAATGCCGATACCGGTATCGGCCACCTGCCATTGCAGCCAGCAGCGTTGCTCCTGCCAGCGTGCCGAAACACGGACCACCACGCGCCCGCTGTCGGTGAACTTCAGTGCGTTGCTGATCAGGTTGTTGAGCACCTGTCGGATCCGCGCGGCATCACCGCACACCCCGGGCGGTACGTCGGCATCGATGCAGGCGTAGAACTGCAGCCCCTTGTTGGCGGCCGCGGCAGCATACGAGTCGAGCGCGTCCTCGGTCAGCCGCACTGGATCGAATGGGCTTGGCTCCAGGCTCAGTTGCCCGGCCTCGGCCTTGCTGACATCCAGGATGTCGCTGATCAGCTGCATCAGGGTCGAGGACGAACGCTGGATCGTTGCAAGGTAGTCCTGTTGCCGTGCATCCAGTGGCGTCAGCCCCAGCAGTTCAAGCGTGCCGAGCACACCGTACAGCGGCGTGCGGATCTCATGGCTCATCGTGGCCAGGAACTGGCTCTTCGCGCGGTTGGCCTGGTCGGCGGCGCGGCGCGCCTGCTGCAGCACCTGTTCGGCTTCATGCTGGCTGCTCAGGTCAATGAACAGGCACAGCACCGCCGGCTCACCGCGATAGCGCGCCGGTGTCGCCGTTACCAGCAGGTGGCGGCCTTCGGGCGTGGCGTAGGCCAGGCCATCGCCCAGCGTGGTGCCGCCGGCAGCCAGTACGCTGCGCCGCCACGGGCCATGCCAGCCGCCGGCATGATAGTCCTCGCCCAGCCAGCGGCGGGCGAGGGCGTTGTCCAGCAGCACATTGCCATCGGTACGACGCAGCAGGCACAGCCCGATCGGCGCGTTGTCCAGGATCGTGCGACTGAAGGCTTCGCTTTCCAGCAGGCGCGCGTGGTTGCTGCGCAGCGGCTCGATGACCGAACGCCGGTACGCGCGCAGCACCAGCGTGCCGCCCAGTGCCAGCAGCAGGGCGACCACGGTCGCGCCCAGCAATGGCCCCTGCGGGTGCTGAAACACCTGCCGCCAGCCGACGTGGTAGACCGCCAGCCAGCCGCGCTCGCTGCGCATGCGGAACTGCAGGCCAGCGAGGCCGGCCTGCCAGGAGGTGCCGGCCTCGCTGGCATCGGCTGCATCGCCCAGCAGGCGCTGGCCGTTGGCATCGAACAGCGACAGCCGCTGGAACACCGGGACACCCAGCACCTGGCGATAGTCATCGACACGGCCAGGATCGAGCAGGCAGGCCAGTGCGGCCTGCGAGTCCTTGTCGTCCTCACCCCACAGGCGCGCATCCTGCGGGGCGTGGGCGATGGCCAGCAGCCAGGTCTGCCGGTCGCGCCATGGCACGCCCACCCAGACGATGCCACCACGTTGCACCGCCGGTCGCGTACCCAGCACCCGGTGGATGTCGGCGATCGCCGGGCGCAGGTGATGCGGGCTGTTCTGGCTCGCGTCGGTACCGGCGATCTGTACCGGTGCCAGCAGCCCGCGCGTGCCTTGGCCATCGACCAGCAGGCATTGCGGCGGTGGATAGCGCGAGGCCGACCAGAACGTGCCGTAGAAGCGCAGGAAACGGTCGCCCAGTTCAGTCGGTGGCGAAAGACTGGCCCCCTCGCTTCCGATCACCGCAAAGTTGGCGAACAAGGGCCCGCGTTGCAGCTCCACGCTGGCATCGGCCACCGGCTGCCCATGCGTGCCGACATCATGCAGCCGCCACTGGCGCAGAAAGCGCTCCTGCTCGCGCAGCGTGCCGTCCAGGCGGCGGAAGTGGTACTCGATCTTGCTGCGCTCTTCGTTGAACAGCTGCGAGCCGGCCGACAGCAGCAGTCCGGCCTGCAGCGTGGCCAGCACCACAACGCCGATCAGCAGGGCGTGGACGCGCAGTGAGCGGCGAGCGAGTCGGCGTACAGGAGCGGCCTCGGCCGGCATGGCAGGTCTCAGGGCAGGGAGCGGTCAGCGGCACCATGGGCAGCAAAGGAGGGACATCCGCCACCGCTGCACAGACAGGATCGTCAATGCCACTTGATGATTTCGTGAAGCGGACGTGGAATCCGTGTCAGCGCAGGGCGGCTCGCGGCGACTCGTCCAACTGCGGCGCTTCTTCGTCCAGCAGGCGGGTGAACTCGTCCGACGGCAGCGCCTGCGAGATCAGGAAGCCCTGCACCTGGCTGCACCCCAGCTGGCGCAGGGCAGCCAGGTCGGCATCGCTTTCCACGCCCTCTGCCACGATGGTCAGGCCCAGCTGGTTGGCCAGCGCGATCACCGTCGACAGGGTCAGGTGCAAGGCCGGGTCGCGCGCGCATCCGCTGACCAGCGCGCGGTCGATCTTGACCTCGGTGAAAGGGGTATTGACCAGGTTGTGGACCGAGCTCAGGCCCTGCCCGAAATCGTCCTGGGCCAGGCCGAAGCCCTTCATGCGCAGGCGGCAGGCGCCGGCGTAGAAGTCGCTGACGTGCCGCGTGGTGCTGTTTTCCATCAGTTCGAAGCACAATTCACCGGGCGTACCGCCGTTGGCCAGGGTCAGTGCCAGCAGTTCGTCGGGCAGGTCCGACTGCTCCAGCAGGTGAGGGGGCAGGTTGATCGATACCGGTACCCGGAACCCTTGCTTGCGCCAGCGTGCCTGCGCGCTGATGCTGGCCTTGAGCATCATCCGCAGAAGATCGCCCTCCAGCCCGTAGCGGCAGATTGCCGGCAGGAAGCTGCCAGCGGCCAGCGTTCCCAGCTGCGGATGTCGCCAGCGCACCAGTGCTTCGGCCGCCACCACGCGTCCTGACTGCAGTGACTTCTTCGGTTGGAACCAGGCCGTCAGGCTGCCATCTGCCATGGCCTGGCGCAGCTGCGATGCATCCGGTTCGGGCGCAGCCGCCGCGCGCGTGGGGGCCTCGCCGGCGGCCGGACGCGCCTGCGCCAAGGCCTCGAACAGAGCGTCCACGTCGGCGGCCGCCACCGGCTTGGGCAGCAGGCCGACCACATCCAGCCCCAGCGATTCGGCCATCAGCCGTGCCGAGGTCATCATCCGCCGCGGGGCCGCGCTGACCACCGCAAGGCGTGGCGGGCGCGGCTGTGCCGCCAGCGCCTGGATGAACTGGATGCCGTCCTGCCCGGGCATCAGCAGGTCGCTGACCACCAGGTCGTAGGGCTGGCACGCACACAGCGCGATGGCCGCATCCACGTCTTCGCAGGCGTCGACCTGCACGCCTGCGTGGCTGCCGAACAGATTGGCCAGGAAACCACGCTGGAAGGGCTGGTCTTCCAGGATCAGGACACGCTGGGTCATGCGGGGTCTCCTTGGCGCAGTGAGGTGAGCGCCTTGCGCAGGCGTGCGATGTCGATGGGTTTGCTCAGGTAGCCCTGCATGCCACTGGCCAGGCAGCGCTCGCGCTCCTCGGCAGTGGCATTGGCGGTGGCGCCGATCACCGGCACCGGGTTGCCGTCCTCGCGCAGCTGCCGGGCCAACGCGTGGCCGTCCATGCGCGGCATGTTGATGTCGGTCACCACCAGGTCGAAAGACTGCTCTCGGCATCGCTGCAGGGCTTCCACGCCGTCCTGTGCCAGCTCCACGTCGCAGCCGAGGGTGCGCAGCTGCTCGGCCAGGATCACCCGGTTGATCGGGTTGTCTTCGACGGCCAGCACGTGCAGGCCCAGCGGCATCGGCCTTGCCGCGCGCGATGTTTCCGGCAGCGCCGCACGTTGCTGCTGCACGTTGGCCAGTGCATTGCCGATCGCGGTCATCCCATGCAGGGTCACCACCAGGCTGCCATCGGCGGCAACGGTGGGCTGGTCGCCGCCGTCGATCGATGCCACCACGCGAGGGCCTGCCCAGGCCAGCGGCATCCCGGCCTCGCCGTCCATCAGGATCGCGCCGTCATGGTCCAGCAGTGCAGGGTCGCCCTGCAGGGGCTGTGCGTTGGCACCCCAGCGACGCAGCCAGCCGCAGGCACTGTCGACCAGTTCGCGATCACGGCCGCGCACCAGGATCGGCGGCTCCGGCAGCAGGGTCGGGCCATCCTCGGCGGCGGCCAGCACCGGCAAGGGCAGGCGCACGCTGAAGCTGCTGCCCAGGCCGGGCTCGCTCACCACCTGCAGCTCGCCGCTCATCAGGCGCACCAGGCGGTCGCTGATGGACAGGCCCAGCCCGGTGCCCTGTGCACTGGCCGCGCCGCGGACCTGGCGGAACGGTTCGAACAACCGCGCCTGTTCCTCCGCGGCGATGCCCACGCCGGTATCGGTGACCTGCCAGGCCAGCACGCTCGATTCACCTTCGCGCTGTACCTGGCGCACGCGCAGTACCACCCGGCCATGCTCGGTGAACTTGATCGCGTTGCTGAGCAGGTTGCCCAGCACCTGGCGGATGCGGTCGGCATCACCCAGCACGCGCGTGGGCAGGCGCGGGTCGGTGCAGACCAGGATCTGCAGGCCCTTGCAGGTGGCCGATGCGGCGAAGCTGCGCAGCACGCTCTCGGTCAGCTCGCGCGGCGAGAACGGCGCCGGCTCCAGGCTGAGCTGCCCGGATTCGATCTTGGAAACATCCAGCACATCGCTGATCAACTGCAGCAGGACCGATGAGGAACTCTCGATGGTGCGCAGGTACTGCGACTGCCGGGCGTCCAGCGAGGTGTGCCCGAGCAGCTCCAGCGTGCCCAGCACGCCGTAGAGCGGAGTACGGATTTCATGGCTCATGGTGGCCAGGAACGCGCTCTTGGCCTGGTTGGCCGCATCGGCGGCCTGGCGTGCCGACGACAGCGCGGCCTGTGCCTGGCGGTGCCGGGAAATGTCATGGAACACGCACAGCAGCACGTCGTCGCCCTGGTAGCGGCAGGCCGCGTGCAGCACCTGCAGCTGACGACCATCGCGGGTGGTGAATTCCAGTCCACGCCCGCGCTCGCCGGCATGGCCGCGCCATGGCGCCTGCCAGTCGCTGTGTTCGCCTTCTTCGCCAAGCCAGTCGCGTAGCAGCTGGTTGGAGAGCAGCAGCGCGCGGTCGCTGCGGCGCAGGACGCAGATGCCGACCGGCGCCATGTCGATCACCGTCGAACTGAAATCCAGGTTCTCCAGCAGCCTGCGCTGTTGCTGCAGGGCCGGCTGGATCAGCTGGAGGTCCACGCGATGCCGCAGCAGGCGCAGCGCGACGCCGGCCAGCAGCAGCAACAGCGCGCAGACCAGCAGCGGCACCGCCAGGTCACCCAGCAGCAGTTGCGACGGCAGGTGGTAGACCAACCGCCAGCCGTCGTTGCCGACACTTTTCACCAGCGCTACACCGCGCGGAAGCCCGCCACTCCACAGCGTGCCGAAGCTGTCGTCCTGGCGTTCCCGCAGGGTCTTCCAGCCCGCACCATCCAGACGCGGGGTCTGGCTGGACAATGCCGGCTGCCCCGCACGGTCGAGCAGCGCATAGCCGCCGATGCCCTGGCCGTCGATCATGCTCGCCGCCGCCGCGCCATCGAGCAGCAGCACCAGCCACTGCGTCGGATGCGGGCCGGCCTGTACCGGCTGCGCCAATGCAACGCCACTGTCACCCGGGCGCAGCCAGTGCACCGGGTCGGCCGCCTCCAGGCTGCCGCTGCGTGCCTGCAGCGCACGCAGCGATGGCAGGTGCGCCAGGTCCACGTCGACCTCGCCGCCGGCCAGCCAGTGCGTGCCGTGCGCATCGACCAGCAGCAGATGCGTCTGCAGTGCCTGCAGCGTGTGTTCGGCGCGCGCTGACAACAGCAGCCGCTGGCCCGGTTGGTCGCCAGCACCATCCAGCGGCACCTGGCGCATGCCTTCGCTGTCCGCCGCAGGTGCATCCGGGTTGCCCCTCACCACCGAATCGCCCAGATAGCGCAGCAGGGCTTCGCGCTGGTCGAAATAGATCTGGGCCCTGTAGGCCGCTGCATTCATCTCGCGGCGATGGGTCGAGATGTCCTCGGTGAATGCCGTGAGCAGGTAGAAGCCGGCCGCGGCGGCCAGGCAGACGAAGACGCACACGGTCAGGCAGCGCAGCAGCACCGACGCGGTGGTCGATGGCACGGCCTGCTGCAGCGAAGGGCGGGGGAAGCGGAACATGCAACGATGCTAGGGAGCGGCGCGCGCGGCGCGGAATCAGCTGTTTCCTAAAATCCCCGGCTGGCCGGTCGGGCCGGAGCCTGCGCGCGGGTACCGTTCAGGCGGCGGAAAAAAAGAACCCCCGCCGAAGCGGGGGTCTCCTGTATCGGCGCTGGCCGGGCGCTTACAGCGCGCTGCCACCGAACTTGTGGGTGTACTGCAGGTTGATCGTGCGCCCCACGCTGTCGAACCAGGACACGTCGTAGTACGGGTATGCAGTGTAGGTACGGTCCGTCGGCGGCATCTTGTTGAACACATTGACCACCGACAGCGACAGGCGCGAGTGGTCGTCGAAGCGGTACTGCAGCGAGGCGTTGTAGCGATAGGTCGCCTTCACGTACGGGCTGTCGCCGCTGTCCCAGTCGAACACCTGGTCGTAGCTGTCCGAGGTCGGCAGCTTGCCCAGGCGCGAACCGTACACCGTTGCCGACCACGCATCCTTTTCCCAGGTCACGCTCAGGCTGGTCTTGGTGCGTGGGATGTCGAAGCCGCTGTTCACTGCGAACTGGTCTTCGGTGCGGTCGCCCGGGTAGCGCTGGAAGTCATGCTTCTTCACCCAGGTGTGGGTGCCGTTGAAGATGAAGTCGCCGATGCCCGTCTGCAGGCGGTAGCGCAGGCCGACGTCGATGCCGGAGGTGGATTCGCGGGCGACGTTGATCGGCGCCACGCGCACGCCATACAGGCGCCCGTCGTTGCTGCGGGTGATGCGGGCGAGTGCATCCACGCAGGTCGGCGAGGTGATGTCGGCGCTGCCCAGGCGGCAGTTCGCTTCGTTGGCCAGGATCGTGCGCACGTCCATGTCCTGCACCTGGTCGCGCATGTCGATGTCGAACCAGTCCACCGACAGGTCCAGGCCGACGGCCGGCGACCAGACGAAGCCGGCACTCCACGAGGTGCTGGTTTCCGGGTCGAGCTGGCGGTTGCCGGTGCGGCTGCGGATCAGGTTGCGCTCGTAGTCGGCGCAGTCGGTGGCGCCGTCGGCGCGGCAGCTGTACAGGTCTTCGGCGGTGGTCTCATCGTTGCCCGGGCCGGCGAATACATAGTGCAGGTCCGGCGCACGGAACGCGGTGCCATACGAACCGCGCACCAGCAGCGTGTCGATCGGGCGCCATTCCAGGCCACCGCTCCAGGTCGCCTTGCCGATGGTGTGGCCGGAATAGCGGTACTGGTCGTAGCGGCCGGCCACGCTCAGGTTGACCGTTTCGTGCAGCGGCATGCGCAGCTCGGCCGCCGTAGCCCAGCGGTTGCGCGAACCTTGGCCGTCCGAATCCTTCCAGCTGTAATAGTAGTACTGGGTCGCCAGCGGATCAGGATTGAGCGAGTACGCCTGCTGGCCCACTTCCACGGTCGCGGCGAAACCGGCGTCACCGCCGGGCAGGCCGAACAGCGCGGAATTGGTCAGAGTGAATGCCGCCGTCTCCGTGCGCGACTTCGGCGTGTAGGTGGTACGCGCGGCGATCGAATCGTACTCGGCGCGGGTCAGCGGCCGGTACAGGCGTGACGGGTCGGCGTTGTAGATCGGGAAACCGTCGTCATCCACGCCCAGCTGCGGGCCGAGGAACAGGTCATTGGCCTTGGCGGCGATGATCTGCGCCCAGCTGATCCGCGACTGGTACTGCGAATGGCTCAATGCCGCTTCGTAGTCCCAGTTGCCGGCCAGGTTGCCCTTGAAGCCGGTGGTCACGCTGAAGGTCTTCTGCGTGCTGCGCACCATGGCATTGCGCAGGCCGCCCATTTCCTCGGGCGAGAACTGGCGCTGCCAGAACTCGATCTCGCCGGTGGCTTCGTTGTTGAAGTAGCCCGACTCATCGCCGTTGGCGTCCATGCGGCCCCACTTGGTGACGTCGCGCATCAGCGACATCGTGTGGTAGCCCAGCTGCACGTCGGCGAACCACTGCTGGCCATTGTCGAAGCCATGGCTCAACGACGCGTAGCCGTTGGCACCGCGGCGCTTGCTGAGGATGGTGCCGTAGCCGATCGAGCTGTCGCTGCCACAGTAGTAGCCGTACTTCGGGCGGTAGGCGCGGTAGGTGCTGCCCTGGTTCTGGCCGGACAGCGCTTCGCAGGTGGCGGCGCCGGGGTCCAGATAGTCATCGTTGTAGTCGGTGCGCAGGTACGCACGGCGCGCGATGCGCGAACCCTCGGTGGGGCCGTCCTGGGTCGAGTCCTGGATGTCGCGCTCATAGGCCCACAGCGGCGTCTGCGACTGCAGTTCGACGCTGTATACCGCGTTGAAGTTGCCACGGCTGAAACCGCTGGCGATGCTCATGTCGAACGACTCGCCACCGCCTTCAGTGGTGGTGCCCATGCGCATGTCGATCGTGGTGCCGTCGGCCTTCTTCTTCAGGATGAAGTTGACCACGCCGGCGATCGCGTCCGATCCATAGATGGCCGAGGCGCTGCCGGTCAGTACTTCAATGCGCTCGATCATCCCCAGCGGAATGTTGGAGACATCGGTGAAGTTGCTGCGGCCCTTGAACGGCATCGGGAAGTCGGCGATACGGCGGCCATTGACCAGCACCAGCGTGTGGTTCGGGCCCAGGCCGCGCAGGTCCACCTGCTGGGCACCCGGCGAGAAGTCGGCGCCGCTGGAAGACTGCTGGCTCTGCGTCTCACCGCCGTTCTGGGTCATCGCACGCAGCACGTCCGGCACGCTGGTGAAGCCACTGGAGCGGATCTGTTCGGCGTTGATCACCGTGATCGGGGCGGGGCCTTCCACTTGGGCGCGCGGAATGCGCGAACCGGTGACCTGCACCGCGTCCAGTTGTTGTACCGGAGAGGACGCCGGAGCCTGGGCGGCCGCGGAAGCAGCCACACCCATCAACGCTAGCTGGATCGACCACGCCATCGCCTTTCTACGCATGAGGAATTCTCGGAAATGAAGCCGGCCCGCAGAGGAGGGGCCTGTCCCCCATTCAGATTTCCGGAATGGGCGCGCGCATTTAACGCCTTTTTTATGTCCTTGACTACTGGGTCCCTATCTGGCAAAGAGTGAAAACGCTTGCAAGTCGATTTTGTTCAGGGAGATCAAGATGCGACGCGTTCACCGGACCCTGCGTACCCCTGTTGCCTGGCTGGCGCTGCTCATGCTGGCCTGGCCGTCGGCCGCGCCCGCGCAGGATCTGCAGGGCCCGGGCTTTTCCTATTACGAGGTCGGCGACCTTGAGGCCCCACGTCCCGGGCCGCGTGCATCCGCGATGATGCTGATGGGCGGTGGCGAGTGGGTGCCGGATGCCTTCCAGTGGTGGTTGAAGCAGGCCGGCAATGGCCGTGTACTGATCCTGCGTGCCTCCGGTGGCGATGAACTGCAGGACCGCCTGTACCGCGAGATCGGCGGCACCACCGCGGTACAGACGCTGGTCTTCGACAGCCGCCGCGGTGCCGATGATCCAGCCGTGCTGCGCGTGGTCGCTGCGGCCGATGCCATCTTCATTGCCGGCGGCGACCAGTCGCGCTACATCCGCTTCTGGAAGGGCACCGCACTCAACCGCGCGCTCAACGCCCATGTACGCGCCGGCAAGCCGATTGCCGGTACCAGCGCTGGCCTGGCCATCCTCGGCGGCTATGCCTATGGCGCCATGGATGGCGGCAGCATCAGCTCGGCCGGTGCGCTGGCCGATCCGATGGGCAGCGCAGTCACCATGGACAGTGGCTTCCTGCAGATGCCCTACCTGCAGCGCGTGGTCACCGACACCCATTTCGACAAGCGTGACCGCCTTGGCCGCCTCATCGTGTTCGTGGCACGCGCCGCGCAGGACAGCGGCGACCCTGACATCGTCGGCATCGGCGTTGATGAGGACACCGCCCTGTGCGTGGAGCCCGATGGCCAGGCCCAGGTCTACAGCGCTGATGGCGAGGGCAAGGTCTGGGTGGTCAGCCCCGGTCGTGATGCCGATCGCCTGGTCGAGGGCGAACCATTGCGCTTCCATGCCGTTCCGGTGACCGTGGTCGCCAGTGGCAGCCGCATGCGCCTGGACGATTTCCAGGCCGAGGCCGACATCAGCGACGGCCAGATCGAGTTCACGCTTCGGTAGCGCCGGCCGCTGGCCGGCAACTCACTTCCCTGAGCTGATGCGCCCCTTGCGGCCAGCGGCCGGCGCTACCCTGCAATCCATTCCCTTGTCCTGCTGGAGACGTACCTGATGAAACTGCGCCTGGCGCTGTCCGTGCTGCTGTCCTTTCCATTGATCGCCCAGGCCGCCCCGGCTGCGTCGCCATTGCTGGTCATCCATGGCGGCGCCGGCGTCGAACGCAAGGACCTGTCGCCGGCCGAAGAGAAGGCTGCGCGCGATGCGTTGCGCGCCGCACTGCTGAAAGGCCATGCCGAACTGGCGGCCGGTCGTCCGGCGCTTGCAGCGGTCACTGCGGCAATCACCGTGCTGGAGGACGATCCGACCTTCAACGCTGGCAAGGGCGCAGTGTTCACCCATGACGGCCACAACGAGCTGGATGCGGCGGTGATGGACGGTGCCACCCAGGCAGCAGGTGCGGTGGCCGGCGTGCAGCGGGTGCGTAACCCGATCCTGCTGGCGCAGACCGTGATGCAGAAGTCCAGGCACGTGATGATGGTAGGCCAGGGTGCCGAAGCCTTCGCGGTGGAGCAGGGCATTGCTCTGGTTGATCCCTCCTACTTCCGCACGGAGAAGCGTTGGCAGCAGCTGCAGCGCGCGCTTAAGGAAGAGGCCAATGGCCAGGCCCATGCCGACCTGGAGACCGCAAAGCACTTCGGTACCGTCGGTGCGGTCGCGCTGGATGCGCAGGGGCAGCTGGCCGCCGGCACCTCCACGGGCGGCATGACCAACAAGCGCTATGGCCGGGTGGGTGACTCGCCGGTCATCGGCGCCGGCACCTGGGCCGATGCGCGCTGTGCGGTGTCGGGCACCGGCTGGGGCGAGTACTACATCCGCACCGCGGCCGCGCACGAGATCTGTGCGCGCATGCGCTACCAGGGGCAGAGCCCGGAGCAGGCCGGCAAGGGCGTGATCAACGAGACGATTCCGCAGATGGGCGGCGACGGTGGTGCGATCGTGCTTGCCGCGGACGGCAGAATGGCCACGCCGTTCAACACCCAGGGCATGTATCGGGGCTGGATCGGCGCCGACGGAGTCCCCCATGTCGCAATTTTCGCCAGCGAGACCCTGCCGGTCCCCGGTCAATAACCTTGCGTATCAATGGGTTTGCGACAACGTGTGAAAAAGATGGAAAAAAGCGTTGACAGCCCCCCGTCCCATCAGCAGAATAAGCGGCTCACCACCACACACCGCAACGCTTCGGCGGCAACGGAATGGGGTGGTAAGGAGGGATACCCAAGCGGCCAACGGGGGCAGACTGTAAATCTGCTGGCTTACGCCTTCGGTGGTTCGAATCCACCTCCCTCCACCAGTTTCACGTTGTGACATTCCCGGCGCGGGAGTAGTTCAATGGTAGAACCTCAGCCTTCCAAGCTGATGGTGCGGGTTCGATTCCCGTCTCCCGCTCCATTGAATGAACTTTGAATCTTATCGAGTTCATGTCATAATGCAAAACTCGGCTCACGTAGCTCAGTCGGTAGAGCACTTCCTTGGTAAGGAAGAGGTCGAAGGTTCGATTCCTTTCGTGAGCACCATCTTAAGCATCACCTCTCAGACGAATTCGAGATAAGCAGCCATGGCCAAGGGTAAGTTCGAGCGCACCAAGCCGCACGTCAATGTCGGCACCATCGGTCACGTCGACCACGGCAAGACCACGCTGACCGCCGCACTGACCAAGATCGGTGCCGAGCGCTTCGGTGGCGAGTTCAAGGACTACTCCTCGATCGATGCCGCGCCGGAAGAAAAGGCTCGTGGTATCACGATCTCGACCGCGCACGTCGAATACGAATCCCCGATCCGTCACTACGCCCACGTTGACTGCCCGGGCCACGCTGACTACGTCAAGAACATGATCACCGGTGCCGCCCAG
>NZ_JCAFRM010000011.1:0-59286 GCF_059368215.1 Stenotrophomonas sp. YJH_SMC_123 | reverse complement strand
GTGATGCATCTGGAGGACCAAGCCCCTCTGTTGAGGGGCTGCCCCGACAGGGGCGGGGAGAGGCCGGCAAAGGGAGGGGCCCACGCGTTGCGCAGCAACGTGTGGGGCGACGCGCAGAGCGCGTCGCGTCCCGCGCCAGATAAAGAAAAAGGGCTGCCTTTCGGCAGCCCTTTTTCTTTATCTGGCGGAGAGGGGGGGATTCGAACCCCCGAGGCGCTATAAACGCCTGCCTGATTTCGAGTCAGGTACATTCAACCACTCTGCCACCTCTCCGGGTGGTCCCCGGCGGACCGGGGACGCGCATCATACGAGGAAGTCAGGCCGACGACAAGTCATTCCGGTCAATGAAGTGAAAATTTCCTGGATGCATGCCTTGCCGGATGCCCGCAGCCCCCCGATGATGCCTGTCTCCCCAGCAATACCCCGCCCCTGCACACCATGATCGAATTCGGACACCTCACCCACCCCGGCCTGCGCCGCGAGCTCAACGAAGACACCTACTACGGTGACAGCGAGCTGGCCCTGTGGCTGGTGGCCGATGGCATGGGCGGCCACGCCTGCGGCGAGGTGGCCAGCGCGCTGGCGCGCGAAACCATCGTGCGCGAGATCCGCCGTGGCGCGCCGCTGGCCCAGGCCATCCGCACCGCCGACGAAGAGATCATCCGCGCCTCGCGGCGGCGCAACGACACCCTGCCGATGGGTACCACCGTGGTCGCCGCACGCGTGCAGGGCAATCGCTATGAAGTGGCATGGGTCGGCGACAGCCGTGCCTACCTCTGGCGTGACGGCCAGCTGGCACAGCTCAGCCAGGATCACAGCGTGGTGCAGGAACTGGTCGCGCAGGGCAACCTGACGGCCGAACAGGCACGCGCGCATCCACATCGCAACGTGGTCACCCAGGCGCTGGGCGTCACCGATCCGGCACATCTGAACGTGGCCACCACCAGCGGCGAGCTGCGCCCCGGCATGCAGCTGCTGCTGTGCAGTGACGGCCTGACCGAGGAAGTGGACGACCGCGGCATCGCCCGCACCCTCGCCTTCGAGGATGCAAGCGCACAGGAATGCGTGGACACGCTGGTCGCCGCCGCGCTCGACGGCGGTGGCCGCGACAACATCAGCGTGATCCTGGTGCGCTGCCATTAACCCGTAGATCCACGCCATGCGTGGAGGCGGTAGTGCCGGCCGCTGGCCGGCTCACCGGGAAACGTGTTCACGCAAATGCCGGCCAGCGGCCGGCACTACCTCTTCCAGGCATTACGCGCTGGCGGCCTCTTCCACCTTCGGCCCATCCCACAGTGCGTGGCCGGCCTTCTTGCGCAGCCGCTCCAGCCGCGCGGCATGCGCTTCCAGCTCCGACGGCGTGGCCATTACGCGCGGGCGCGGCAGCAGCTTGCTGGTATCGAAGGCCTGCAGCGCCGCACCGGCGCCACCGCCATCGTCATCCCCCAGGCCGAATCCGATCTCTTCCTGCCCCGAGGTCAGCGCGATGTACACGTCACCCAGGATCTGCGCATCGAGCAGGCCGCCGTGCAGCGCACGGTGCGAGTTGTCAACGCCCAGTCGCTTGCACAGCGCATCCAGCGAATTGCGCTGGCCCGGGAAGCGCTCGCGCGCCATCACCAGGGTATCGATCACCGTGCAGCGATCGGTGATCTTCCCGTACTGCGGGCCCAGCAGCGACAGCTCGTTGTCGAGGAAGCCCAGGTCGAACGCCGCGTTGTGGATGATCAGCTCGGCGCCATCGATGAAGGCCAGGAACTCATCGGCGATCTGCGCGAAGTCCGGCTTGTCAGCCAGGAACTCCAGGGTCAGGCCGGTGACTTCCTGCGCGCCCTGTTCGAACTCGCAGTCCGGCTTGATGTACTGGTGGTAGTTGTTGCCAGTCGGGCGGCGCTTGAACAGTTCCACGCAGCCGATTTCGACGATGCGGTTGCCCTTCTTCCATTCCAGGCCGGTGGTTTCGGTATCGAGGATGATCTGACGCATGGGCTCAGTTTACCGGGCTGGCGTCGCGGATCTGGATGGCCGCGTTGCGCGCCAGCGTATCCACCCGCTCGTTGTCCGGGTCACCGGAGTGGCCCTTTACCCAGCGCCAGTCGATCTGATGCCGCAGCGTCGCGGCATGCAGGCGCTCCCACAGCTCGCGGTTCTTCACCGGGTCGCCGCCGGCGGTCTTCCAGTTCTTGCGGATCCAGCCGGGCAGCCACTGCGTCAGGCCCTGCCGCACGTACTGCGAATCGGTATAGAGCACGATGTTGCAGGGCTCGGTGAGCGTCTCCAACCCGGAAATGGCCGCCATCAGCTCCATCCGGTTGTTGGTGGTGTGCGCTTCGCCGCCGCTCAGTTCACGCTCGTGGCCCTTGTAGCGCAGCAGCGCAGCCCAGCCGCCGGGGCCGGGATTGCCAAGGCAGGAACCGTCGGTGTGGATTTCGATGGTCTTCAATACAACTCCAGATCAGGTGGCAACGGTGCCGAGCCAACGCACCGGCAACGGTTTCGGCCCGGGCAGGGCCAGCGTGCGCTTTTCAGCATGGAACAGGCAGGCCGCGCGCAGCGGCGCCCAACCGCCCGTGCGGCGACTGCCTGCACCGCGCCAGAGCGGGCCGAGGTAACGCATATCGTCGCACTCCAGCCCGTGGCGGCCGAGCAGCAGGCGGATCCGCTGTGGCGTGCGCACCACCAGTCCGTGCTGGCGCCAATGCGTGCGGTAAGGGCTGAACGGGTTGAGGCTGCTCAGCCACAGGTGGCCGCCCGGCATCAGCACGCGCTCGCACTCGTCCAGCAGTCGCTCCGCATCGCCCGCGGTCACATGCTGCAGCACGACCGCGTTGACGCTCTCGCTGGCCAGCGGCAGCGGCAGCGCACAGCGGGTGTCGCCGGCATAGCCCTGGCCCTGCCGGAACAGCCGCAGCCCGCGCCCGCCCAGCTGTGCATCCTCCAGCCAGGCCGCACTCGGTGCGATCCACAGCCAGGGCTGCGTCGGCAGGACAGACAGCTGCGGCAGCAGCAACTGCCGCTCCAGCACGCGCAAGGAGCCCGCCGGTTCAGTGTCGAACCACGGGGCCTGGCTCGCTTGACGGGTGCTCTGCAGCGCGGGCATGGTCCAATTCTATGCGACTGACTGCCCTGCCCGCATTTGCGGACAACTACATCTGGACGTTGATCGACGACGCTGGCGCCGCCGTGGTCGTCGATCCCGGCGATGCCGCGCCGGTGCTTGCGCTGGCCGATCAGGGCCTGCGCGTGGACACGATCCTGCTCACCCATCACCACGATGACCACATCGGTGGCGTGCCCGCGTTGCAGGCACGTTTTCCCGGTGTACGGGTCATCGCGCCCGTCGAGGAGCGCATCCCTGCAGCGACCGAGCGGGTCGGCGAAGGTGAACGCGTTCAGGCACTGGGCCGGACGTTCCACGTACTATCCGTGCCCGGGCATACCCGCAGCCACATCGCGTTTCACACTGCTGAACATCTTTTCAGCGGAGATTCGTTGTTCAGCCTGGGCTGTGGACGCCTGTTCGAAGGTACGCCGTCCCAGCTGCTGGCATCGATGCGCAAGCTGGGTACCTTGCCCGCGCAACTGCTGCTTTGTTGCGCCCACGAGTACACCGTGTCAAATGCCGTCTTCGCGCGGCATGTCGACCCCGCCAACGCTGCCCTGTGGCAGCGCCAAGAGGAGGCTTTGGCCATGCGCCGCGATGACCGTTCCACCCTGCCGGTAACCCTGGCCAACGAATTCGACTGCAATCCGTTCCTGCGTGTGCACACGGCGCCGATCCGCGCGGCAGTGTCGGCGCACCTGGGCCGCGACGTCGTTGACGACGTCGACGTCATGGCCGGTCTCCGGCACTGGAAAGACGGCTTCCGCGCATGATGCGCCGAAGTCTGCCGCTGGCCCTGGGCCTGGTCCTGGGGCTGGCCGGAACCGCCGGTGCCCAGTCGCTGGGCGCGGGCATCGGCCAGAACCTGGCCGCCGCGGCGGCCCTGCCGCTGGATCCGGCCGCGTTGCCGGCCGCGTCGGTCCGCAATGGCCAGGAGATCTTCTCCAGCTTCCGCGACGGCCTGGCCGAGCCCACCTGCAATGCCGAGGCCACCAGCCCGCGCTGGCAGAAGCAGTTCGCCCACGCCCCGTCGCGCCTGGCCAACCAGGATGACGATGCGCTGGTGCTGTTCGGCTACGTGGTTGAAGAGCTGCGCAAGGCCAACCTGCCTACCGAATTCGCACTGATCCCGTTCGTGGAAAGCGGCTACCGGCCCAATGCCCGCAATGGCAGCGGCCCGACCGGCCTGTGGCAGTTCATCGCCACCACCGCGCGCAACCACCGCGTGCCCATGGCCAACGGCTACGACGGCCGCCTGTCGGCGGTCGATTCCACCCAGGCCGCAGTGCGCTACCTGAAGACCCTGCACGGCATGTTCGGCGGCGACTGGCGCCTGGCCACCATGGCCTACAACGCCGGTGAGTACCGCGTGTTGCAGTCCATGCGCAAGGCCGGCATGAACGCGCAGAACGCCAAGCCGTCGGCGCTGCCCGGCCTGTCGCCGGTCACCCATGCCTACGTCGAGAAGCTGCATGCCCTGGCCTGCGTGCTGGAAGACGTGGAAGACCAGCCGGGCGTGATGGCCTCGCTGGACCGCACCGTGCCGGTGCTGAAGGACCACACCCTGCCCGCCGGCACCAGCGTCCAGCAGTGGGCCGCACAGCGCGCCCTGGACCCGGCCAGGATCGCCCGCCTCAACCCCGCCCTGGCGGGCGGTGGCCGCGCCTCGTCGGGTACCACCCGCGTGCTGGCCCCTGTCTCGGCTGCCAATGCGACGGTGGCGGACACCGCATCCGCCCTGGTCGCCAGCGCTGCGCCAGTCGCCACCGCAGCACCGACGCCGCAGGTGGCCAAGACCGTCGCCGCGATCGCTGATCGTCCGCGCAGCCGCCGCCACACCGTGCGTGATGGCGAGTCGGCCTGGACCATCGCCCGCCGCTACGGCATGCCGGTCAAGGCCCTGTTGTCGCTGAACGGCCTGAGCGGCAGCAGCGTGCTGAAGCCGGGCGCCGTGCTGCGCGTGGAAGACTGAGTCCGGCGCGGCACCGGCGCGCCCTGCCCTGTTTCCTGCAGAGCCGAGCCCTTGCTCGGCTTTTTCATGCCTGCGCCCGGCAGACGCAGTCGAGCATGGCTCGACGCTACACATCGGCAGGCACAAAAAAAGGCCCGGCAATGCCGGGCCTTCTTCGATCTGCTCGCCGCAAGGCTTACAGGTTCGCCTCGGTGGTCTGGATCACGAACTTCTTGCGCATCGCCTCGATGTAGGCCTTGGCCGCGGCCATGCCATCGATCTGGCTCAGCTGTTCCTTCAGCTGCTTCTGCTGCTCTGCAGTCACTTCCTTGATGTCGCCCGGATTGACCTTGTTCACCGCGAACAGCAGCGCGTGGCCATTGACGTCGACCTTGCCATAGCTCGGCTTGCCTTCGGCCGGCACCGGCGCACTGAAGATCGCGCGGTTGATTTCCGGGGTCGGCACCGGCTGGCTGCGCGGCAGGCCCGGCATCGGGCTCAGCTGCAGCTTCTCGCTGGCGGCCAGCGACTGCAAGGTGGCACCCGCCTTCAGCTTGGCCAGGATCGCATCGGCCGCCTTGTCGCTGGCCTGGCGCTGGCGGTCAGCGCGGATCGCGGCGATCACCTGGTCACGAGCCTTGTCCAGCGGCAGGGCCTGTTCCGGGGTGTGCGCAGCCACGCGGATGACCACGCTGTGGTTGGTCGCGCCCCCCAGGGCGATCGGGTCACTGGCGGTACCGTCCTGCACCAGCACGTCGGAGAACGCCGCACGCAGCACGGCCGGGTCAGCCGCGATGCCACTGGCGGTCGCGCGGGTGATCGGGCCCAGCGTCTGCAGCGGCAGGTTCACTTCCTTGGCGGCAGCGGCCAGGTCGCTCGGGCTCTTGTTGATGGCATCGACCAGGCGACCGGCCAGCTCGTTGAAGCCACGCTCACCGTCGGCCTTCAGCTGTTCGGCGGCCAGCGTGTCACGCACTTCCTCGAACGACTTGCCCTGGCCACCGCGCACAGCGGCCACCTTGATGATGTGGTAACCGAACTCGGTCTTCACCGGGCCGATCACATCACCGGCCTTGGCCGCAAACAGCGCGTCCTCGAACGGCTTCACCATCGCACCGCGCTCGACCCAACCCAGGTCCCCGCCCTGGTCCTTGGAGCCCGGATCTTCCGAATTGGCCTTGGCCAGCGCGCCGAAATCGGCACCAGCGGCCTTGGCTTCGGCAGCGATCTTGTTCGCCTTGGCTTCTGCACCGTCACCGGTGATCAGGATGTGCGAGGCCTGGCGCTGCTCCGGCGAGGTGAACTTCGCCTTCTCGTCTTCATAGCGCTTGCGCAGGGTGGCTTCATCGGCCGCCGCCGGTGCCGGCAGGTTCGCGCCGTTGATCTCGACGTACTCCAGCGACACGCTCTCGGCCTGGCGGAAATCCTTGCCGTGGCTGTCGTACCACTGCTTGATCTGCTCATCGGTCACCGGCGCGGTATCGGCCGGTACGGGCGGCAACGCGGCCAGCTCGACGTCGCGGGTTTCGCCCAGCAGCTTCAACAGGCGCTCGGTCTCGGCCTGGGTGACGAAGCCGGAGCTCTGCAGGCCCGACGGAATCACCGACTGCTGCAGGCTCTCGCGCACCAGCTCCTGGAACTGGGTCGGCGTACGCGGCGGGTTGCCGCCGGCCAGGGCCAGGCGATAGTTGTTCTCGTTGAACTTGCCGTTCGAATCGAGGAATGCGGGCATGGTCGCGATGTACTCGCGCACCGCGCCGTCGCCGATCACCACGCCCGCCTGCTCACCGACCAGGCGCACGACCTGCTCGTCGATCAGCTGATCGAGCACGGCCATCTTGTTCTCGGTGCTCTCGAACGCGCGCGGGTCGAAGTTGTCGCCCTGCTGCTGGCGCTCACGCATGCGCTCCTGCTCGAAACGCGTGCGGAAATCCTGCGAGCTGATCTCGTGGTGCTGCCACAGCATGCGCACCGGCCACCACGACGGCGCCGAACGCCACCAGGTCGGCGGCGCGGAAACCTTGGCCACGTTCTGTGCGCCAACGCCACCGAGGTAGCTGTTGTCGATCACGAACAGGAACGGAATCATCAGCAGCCCCAGGATCACAGTGACGATCCAGCCTGAGGTCTTGTCGCGGAGTTTCTGCAGCATGGTGAGGAATCACAAGGCCTTATTGGCGAGCCCGGCAGTGTAACCCGCTTCGCCGCAGGGACCAAAAGCAGCGCCAGCGCGGCCTGCGCCCACATCGGCAGGCATGCGCCATCCGTGTGTCGGCCATTTCCACCATGGCGCAAAGAAAAAGCCCCCGGCTTGCGCCGAGGGCTTTTGAAGTTGGCGGAGCGGACGGGACTCGAACCCGCGACCTCCGGCGTGACAGGCCAGCATTCTAACCAGCTGAACTACCGCTCCGCGCTTGAACTTTGCAGGCGCCCAGTATATCCGAAGACTCCCTGGAAACCCAGCCCGATGAACACTTTTTTCAAAGTTTTTTCACAGGGACTTAAGAATTCTGCAATGGCGGAGCGGACGGGACTCGAACCCGCGACCTCCGGCGTGACAGGCCAGCATTCTAACCAGCTGAACTACCGCTCTGTTCTTGCAAAAACCTTTTCGCCTTCCTTCCGAACCTGTCGGTGAGAAGACAAGGCCCCCAGCTTCAGGCCGGGGGCCTCGATGTAGTGGCGGAGCGGACGGGACTCGAACCCGCGACCTCCGGCGTGACAGGCCAGCATTCTAACCAGCTGAACTACCGCTCCGCGTTGTTACCTTTTTTGCTTTCAGCCGGCCTGGACCGGGAGAAAACAAAGCCTCCAGCTTTTGGCCGGAGGCCTCGTTGAATGGCGGAGCGGACGGGACTCGAACCCGCGACCTCCGGCGTGACAGGCCAGCATTCTAACCAGCTGAACTACCGCTCCACACTCAAACTTTTACCGCGGTGCTGTGGTGGGTGCTGAGGGTTTCGAACCCCCGACCCTCTCCGTGTAAAGGAGACGCTCTACCGCTGAGCTAAGCACCCCAGCGAGCCGCTTAGTTTACAGCATCCTTCAGGGCCTTACCAGCCTTGAACGACGGATTCTTCGAAGCAGCGATCTTGATGGTGTCGCCGGTCTTCGGGTTGCGGCCGGTGCGGGCAGCACGGTCGCGGACCTGGAAGGTACCGAAGCCAACCAGGGTGACCGCATCGCCGTCCTTCAGCGCCTTGGTGACGGCAGCAACGACGGCATCGACAGCGCGGCTGGACTCGGCCTTGGTCAGGTCTGCAGCTTCAGCAACGGCATCGATCAATTCGGTCTTGTTCATTCTCTACAACTCCTTTGGCGGTGGGTTCCGCTTATTCGACAGGGAAGCAACCGCACGCGCTCTGCATGCGGCCGCCATGTGGAAACGGTTCGCCGAATTCAGCGATCGCCAGACTGCGATCACTCATTCGCGAGTGCTGCTTTTATACCAGTGGCCCTACCCCCACGCAAGCTGGAAAGCCAGCAACGACGCGGGTTTCGGGCCATTGGACAGCGCGCGTCAATGCTTGACGCGCGCGTTTCCACTCGGTTTGGCCTTGCTGCGCACCGTGACACGTTGCGCACTCTTGCGCGCCTTCTTCGGTGCCAACGGACGCTCCAGCGCCAGGTCCAGGACTTCTTCGATGTACTTCACCGGCACGATCTCCAGATCGCGGGTGACGTTGGCCGGGATGTCGGCCAGGTCCTTGCGGTTCTCCTCGGGAATGATGACCGTGCGGATTCCGCCACGCAGTGCGGCCAGCAGCTTCTCCTTCAGTCCACCGATGGCCGTGACGCGACCACGCAGGGTGATCTCGCCGGTCATCGCCACGTCGGCACGCACCGGCACCTTGGTCAGCATCGATACCAGCGAGGTGACCATCGCCGCGCCGGCACTCGGGCCGTCCTTCGGCGTAGCGCCATCGGGCACATGCAGGTGCACGTCGTGCTTCTGCAGGAAGTCGCTGTCGATGCCGAAGCCGACGGCGCGCGAACGCACCACCGACAGCGCCGCTGAAGCCGATTCCTTCATCACGTTGCCGAGCTGGCCGGTCAGGATCAGCTGGCCCTTGCCCGGCACCAGCGTCGATTCGATCTGCAGCAGATCGCCACCCACCTCGGTCCAGGCCAGGCCGGTGACCAGGCCGATCTCGTTCTCTTCCTCGGCACGGCCGAAGTCGAAGCGACGCACGCCCAGGTACTTGTCCAGGTTCTTGCTGGACACGCTCACCAGCGCCTTCTTCTTCGCGCCCTTCTTCGCCTTCACCGGCTGCGGGCCGGCCAGCGCGATCTCCTTCACCACCTTGCGGCAGATCTTGGCGATCTCGCGTTCCAGGTTGCGCACGCCCGACTCGCGCGTGTAGTAGCGCACGATGTCCTGGATGGCGTCACTGCCGATCTCCAGCTCTTCCGGCTGCAGGCCGTTGGCCTTGACCTGCTTGGGCACCAGGTAACGGGTGGCGATGTTGAGCTTCTCATCCTCGGTGTAGCCGGGGATGCGGATCACTTCCATGCGGTCCAGCAGCGGGCCGGGAATGTTGAGCGAGTTCGAGGTGGCCACGAACATCACTTCAGACAGGTCCAGGTCCACTTCCAGGTAGTGGTCGTTGAACGCGTTGTTCTGCTCAGGGTCGAGCACTTCCAGCAACGCCGAGGACGGATCGCCGCGGAAGTCCATCGACATCTTGTCGATCTCGTCGAGCACGAACAGCGGGTTCTTGCTGCCGACCTTGTTGAGGTTCTGCACGATGCGGCCCGGCATCGAACCGACGTAGGTGCGACGGTGGCCACGGATCTCGGCCTCGTCACGCACGCCGCCCAGCGACATGCGCACGAACTTGCGGTTGGTGGCCTTGGCGATGGACTGTCCCAGCGAGGTCTTGCCCACGCCCGGCGGCCCGACCAGGCACAGGATCGGGCCCTTCATCTGCTTCACGCGCGACTGCACCGCCAGGTATTCAAGGATGCGTTCCTTGACCTTCTCCAGCCCGTAGTGATCGGCATCGAGGGTGTCCTGCGCCACCTTCAGGTCCTTGCGAACCTTGCTGCGCTTCTTCCACGGCACGCCCAGCAACCACTCCAGGTAGTTGCGCACGACCGCCGCTTCGGCCGACATCGGCGACATCTGCTTGAGCTTGTTCAGCTCGTTGCGCGCCTTGGCCTCAACGGCCTTCGGCATGCCGGCCTCGGCGATCTTGCGCGCCAGCTCTTCAAGCTCGCCAGGCGCATCGTCCAGGTCACCCAGTTCCTTCTGGATGGCCTTCATCTGTTCGTTGAGGTAGTACTCGCGCTGGCTCTTCTCCATCTGCGACTTCACGCGGCCGCGGATGCGCTTCTCCATCTGCTGCACGTCGATCTCGCCGTCGACCAGGCCGACCAGCATCTCCAGGCGGTCACCGACGGCCAGCGTTTCCAGCAGGCGCTGCTTGTCGGCCAGGCGCACGCTGATGTGCGCGGCGATGGTGTCGGCCAGGCGCGCCGGCTCATCGATGCCCGACAGCGTCTGCAGCAGTTCCGGCGGCAGCTTGCGGTTGGTCTTCACGTACTGCTCGAACAGCGACATCAGCGAGCGGGCGATCGCCTCGACCTCGCGCGCTTCGCGCTCGTCGCTGGCGTCGATCTCCACGGCCTGGCCGTGCAGCGAGCCGTTGCGCTCGTCAACGTGGGTGACCTGCACGCGCGACAGGCCTTCGACCAGCACCTTGATGGTGCCGTCGGGCAGCTTCAGCAGCTGCAGCACCTGCGCCAGCGTACCGACCTGGTAGAGGTCGGCCGCATGCGGGTCGTCGGTTTCGGCCGACTTCTGCGCCAGCAGCAGGATGCGCTTGTCCGCCTCCATTGCCTGTTCGAGCGCGTGCATGGACTTGTCACGGCCGACGAACAGCGGAATGACCATGTGCGGGAACACCACTACGTCGCGCAGCGGCAGGACCGGCAGGTCGAGGGTTTCACTTGGGGAACGGGCCATGGGGGCTCCAGGGAAGGGGGAAAACCGCCTCCGGGAGGGCATCTTCCGGAGACAAAAAAAGCCGATGGCCCCGTTATGGGGCCATCGGCTTTCAGATGCAAGGCATTCCTTGAAAATCCTTTCCAATCAACAACCTGGAAGGATCACTCGGCGCCTGCGGCCTTCTGTTCAGGGACCGCCGGGGTCTGGTAGATCAGGTACGGCTCGGACTTGTGCTCGATCACCGATTCGTCCACCACCACCTTGCTGACGTTTTCCTGCGACGGCAGGTCGTACATGGTGTCCAGCAGGACCGATTCGACGATGGTGCGCAGGCCACGGGCACCGGTCTTGCGCTTGAGCGCCTTCCTGGCGATGGCCGACAACGCGTCCGGACGGAACTCCAGCTCGACGTTCTCCATCTCGAACAGCTTCTTGAACTGCTTGGTGATGGCGTTCTTCGGCTCGGTCAGGATCTTGATCAGGGCCGGCTCGTCCAGCTCCTCCAGGGTCGCCACCACCGGCAGGCGGCCGACGAACTCCGGAATCAGGCCGAACTTGATCAGGTCTTCCGGCTCGACTTCGGCCAGCACCTTGCCCACTTCCTGCTTGCGCTCGCTGCTCTTCACCTTGGCGCCGAAGCCGATGCTGCCGACGTCGGTGGAACGGGCCTGGATCACCTTGTCCAGCCCGGCGAACGCGCCGCCGCAGATGAACAGGATGTTCTTGGTGTCCACCTGCAGGAATTCCTGCTGCGGATGCTTGCGCCCGCCCTGCGGCGGAACGCTGGCCACGGTGCCTTCGATCAGCTTCAGCAGGGCCTGCTGCACGCCTTCGCCGGACACATCGCGGGTGATCGACGGGTTCTCGCTCTTGCGCGAGATCTTGTCGATTTCATCGATGTAGACGATGCCCTGCTGTGCCTTCTCGACGTCGTAGTCGCACTTCTGCAGCAGCTTCTGGATGATGTTCTCCACGTCCTCGCCCACGTAACCGGCTTCGGTCAGCGTGGTGGCGTCGGCCATGGTGAACGGCACGTTGAGCAGGCGGGCCAGGGTTTCGGCCAGCAGCGTCTTGCCCGAACCGGTCGGGCCGACCAGCAGGATGTTCGACTTCGCCAGTTCGACGTCGTCGTTCTTCTGCCGGCTCTCGATGCGCTTGTAGTGGTTGTACACGGCCACGGCCAGGGTGCGCTTGGCGCGGTTCTGGCCGATCACGTACTGGTCGAGGACCTCGAGGATCTCGCGCGGCTTGGGCAGCGAACTGCGCGCCGACTGCGCCTTTTCCTCAAGTTCCTCACGGATGATGTCGTTGCACAGCTCCACGCACTCATCGCAGATGAATACGCTCGGACCCGCAATCAGCTTGCGCACTTCATGCTGGCTCTTGCCGCAGAAAGAGCAGTAGAGGATCTTGCCGGTGTCCGTGGAACGACCTTGGCGGTCTTCGCTCATGCTTCGCTTACCCAGTTACCCCACCCGCTGAACGGGGGTTCGATTCGAGAATAGCACAGGGCCGAGGGGACACCAGTCCCGCCCGACCCTGCAGGAACGGGGCCTCCCTGGCCCCGTGAAGGCCGGTCAACCGGCCTGGATCGACTCATCCGGACGACGCTCCAGGACCTGGTCGACCAGACCGTAGGCCTGCGCCTCGAAGGCGCTCTTGAAGTTGTCGCGCTCGGTGTCGCGGGCGATCGTCTCCAGCGACTGGCCGGTGTGCTTGGCCAGGATCTCGTTCAGGCGCGAACGCAGGGTCAGGATCTCACGCGCGTGGATGTCGATGTCGGTGGCCTGGCCCTGGTAGCCGCCCAGCGGCTGGTGGATCATCACACGCGAGTTCGGCAGCGCATAGCGCTTGCCGGCTTCGCCCGCGGCCAGCAGCAGGGCGCCCATCGAGGCGGCCTGGCCGATGCAGGTGGTGCTCACATTCGGCTTGATGTACTGCATGGTGTCGTAGATCGCCATGCCGGCGGTGACCACGCCACCCGGCGAGTTGATGTAGATGTTGATGTCCTTTTCCGGGTTCTCCGATTCCAGGAACAGCAACTGCGCCACCACCACGTTGGCCATGTGATCGTCGATCGGGCCCACGAGGAAGATCAGGCGCTCCTTCAACAGGCGCGAATAGATGTCGTAGGCACGCTCGCCGCGGCTGGTCTGCTCGACCACCATCGGAACCAGGTTCAGGGCTTTGGTTCGGTTGTCCATTACGTGAGGTACCTATCTTGGGGGGCAACAACCCCGCGCCGGCAAAGGCGCGGGGCATCCGGTGATCCGCCGGCTTACTGGCGGATCGCGTCCTGGAACGACAGCTTCTCTTCGGTGTGCTGAGCACGCTCGGCGATCCAGTCGATCACCTGCTCTTCCATCACACGGTTCTGCAGGCCAGACATCAGCTGGGGGTCGTTACGGTACATCTCAATGACCTGCTCCGGCTCTTCGTAGGTCGAGGCGATCAGACGCATCGTTTCGTTCAGGCGCTTGGCTTCCAGGCGCAGGTCGTTGATGCGGGCCACTTCACCGACCAGCAGGCCGACCAGCACGCGCTTGGCGGCGGCGTCCTTGAAGCCTTCGTGGGCATCGGCCGGGATCTCGCCGACGTTCTGGCCGTTGCGGCGCAGCTGCTCGACCTGCTGGGCCAGCATGGCGCGGGCTTCGTTCTCGACCAGGCGCGGCGGCATTTCCACCGACGAGTAGGCCGCGATCAGCTGCTCGCCCACTTCGCGGCGCAGGCGGTTCATCAGCGCGCCCTTCAGCTCACGCTCCAGGTTGGCGCGGATGTCGCTGCGGAACTGCTCGACGTCGCCACCCTTCACGCCGAAGCTCTTGATGAAGGCTTCGTCGACCGCCGGCACGACCGGCTCGGACACGTCGGCAACCTTGACGGTGACCTGCACGGTCTTGCCGGCCAGCACCGGCACGCGCCAGTCAGCCGGGAACTCGACGTCCAGGGTCTTCTCTTCGCCCTTGGCCAGGCCGACCAGGCCCTTTTCGATGGTGTCGAACATCATGCCCTGGCCGAGCACGATCGAACCCTTCTCGGTGCCCTCGGCCGGCAGGCGCTCTTCGCCGGCCTGCGACCAGGTTTCCACCGCGACCAGGTCACCGTCCTGCGCGCCACGGCTGACCGGGGCCCAGGTGCGACGCTGGTTCTGCAGGTTCTCGATCATCTGGTCGATGTCGGCGTCGGTGATCTCGGCGGTGTGGCGCACGACGGTCAGCTTGCTGACGTCGATGTCGCCGAAGTCCGGCACCACTTCCACGGTGGCCACGAAGGAGAACTCACCCTCGTCGCCCTTGTCGATGCGCGGGCTGCCGACGACGCGCAGGTCGTGCTCGCGCACGGCCGCGTCGAAGGTCTCGCGCAGCAGGCCGTCCAGCGCCTCGCCACGGACCTGCGCGCCGAAGCGCTGCTCGATCACCTTGGCCGGCACCTTGCCCGGACGGAACCCCTTGATGCGGGTGGTACGGGCGATTTCGCCCAGGCGGCCGGCGATGTGGCTCTGCAGACGCTCTTCCGGCAGCGAGAAGCTCAGGCGGCGTTCCAGGTTGCCGGTGGATTCGATCGAAGCTTGCATGTTGACTCCTGCCACCGGTGGCCCAGGCCCCCGGCTCGATGATTGGGATGAAACGGTTGTTAGGACACGACGTCTGGGACGCGCCTGCTTGCCGCAGCCCTTTAGTTTCGCCCAATTCGGCCTGCACTGCCAGCGCGTGCCGGTCAAGGGGGCGCCGATGGCCCGATCAGGGCGGGGACAGGCCGGCACTGGTGCGAAAGGGGGACTCGAACCCCCACGCCTTGCGGCACTGGAACCTATCTCCAGTGCAGATTGGCCTCCAAGCCTTGTCCCGCCTCAATTGTGGCCCATTCAGTGTGCCAAAAGCGACGGATCGTGCCTCCCCCGTCGGAAATACATCACTGGTCCGATGCAATTCCTTCGCCAGATGAATTCCAGTCAGGTAGACTCCGCCTGCCCGTGCCGGTGTGGCGGAATTGGTAGACGCAAACGGTTTAGGTCCGTTCGCCTATGGCGTGCAGGTTCGAGTCCTGTCACCGGTACCACGGGATCGTTGCCAAACCGTACCTCTGCGCGAAATTTGCCTGACTCAGTGTCATATTTTCAGAATGCGCCCGCGAGGCTTCCGGCTAGTCGCAACAACGGAGTCTTGGCCAAACATGATGAGTTGCGTGTCAGTAGGTGCTTCTAACGTCAGCTCATGACTCACGGGAGCCAGGTCAACCATCACATCAATCAGCTCATCCGGGTCGCGCACGCGCCATCCCGCAAGATCCCGATAAGGCAGCGCCCATCCCCCCTTTGACTTCCATACGGCAAATGCCAAGGGGTAAAACTTCATCAGCCAGTAGGTGGAAATGTCTCCGCCCCTAGTGAGATCCACGGAACCTGCGTCGCGGATGAGCGCCTGCCGACGATAGGGATAAATCCAGTAGTGGACATTGACCCCGGCAGGCAAAGGCAGAGTTTCGTCCAAGAAGAAATCCCGCCATTGCTCCGTGAGCGGCCCCTTTCGATAGCGATCAACTCCGACTGCCGCCAAGTGCCCCCAAACCGCGCGAATCAGTAGGGCAGGCTTTGTAGGCACCGCCATGACCGAGGGCAGCGCCAAGTCGGATGCAAGCAACCCACTGACTCGCTTGGTGAAGTCGATAAGCACCGGATCATATCGGCCGCCGAGCAGGGCGTTGTTGCACCGGCCACACAGCGTACGGTACTTCACCCCATCCTGAGCTTTTGTCTTGATCGCCTTCCCCGCATCAAGCAGATGCGTGACGTGTTGAAGCTCAACAGCAGTTGGATTCACACAGCCTTTGGGCGGAGTGTGATCTTCAGTCAGTGGGCCAGTGTTGCCACAGATGTTGCAAACCCCAAACTTCGCACCGCGCGTCACCACGTGGAGAGGCATAGTCGAACTTCCCGAGGAGTTCACGAATGCGGCGCGCTATCTATGCACGCCGCTGATCTCAGTCCCGCAGACGGTCCATTTCGGCCCGGAGTCTACGAAGCTCTGCATAAGGCATGGTTGGAATATCTTCGCGCTGCGCAAAGCGGATTCCGTCACCGAGCAACTTGTAGACCAATCCTGAATGAGCCCTGTAGTTGAAATAAGCATAGTCCGCCTCCGCTAGCTCCTGCAGGGCCAGGGTCACATCTGACAACGGGTGGATTCCGAAGCCCGCCACCTGGAGAAACTTGCGGGTTTGTTCGGGGCTGAGTTCGCCAGCATCAACTGCCCGAAGCGCCCTCAGCACTAGAAGTGTCAGCCCTTCAGGTCGCCACGGGGACGGAGCTTGAGGCGACACCTGCTGGATGGCGGCAACCTCCTTACTCGCACGGAAGGAGTTGAGTGCCAAGACGAACAGCAACGGCAGGGCTAGCGCAATGCCTGAAATCGCCCAGACAGGAACGGTCACACCTTTGCTCAACCACTGGCCGATCACGGGCACGAACTTGAGCGCCCATGTGCATGCGCCAACAATGGCCGCAACGACTACGCCTTCGAGAATTGCGCGCCAAAAACTCTTGTCGCTAGCCACGTAACGCCCCCTCCGTGGTGTGCCAAGGTGTGTGCCAACGTCGCGGCACACAGCCTTAGAAATTGTGTGCCAACTGTGTCGCTGTGCCGGACATGTGACGCGCGCGTAGCGCTAAGTCATTGAATTGCAAGAGACCGGAGGGGAACCTAAATCCAGGGCGTCTACCAATTCCGCCACTTTCGCGTGGCCGGCACAGGTGGTCATTGTCGCAGGCGGCGACTGGAATCGGAAGGCCTGCACAAAGCTGAATCCACTACGCTCCGCGCCATCGCTGCATCGCGGCCAGCCCGGCGGGTGCGCGACCCGCCGGGCTGGCCGCAGCCTACTGCTGCGGTACCGTGCGGGCCGGCGCCGCGCCTGAGCCCGGGTCGACGGCCGCATCCACCTTCCGGACCTCCACGCCCCCATCGTCGGTGCGACGCAGGGCCACCGACGCCGGCGCAGCCCTGCGCACATCCACCGAACCGTCCGCATTGCGCTGTACGTCCACCGCGCCGGGCAGGACCTCCCCCTCCGCGGGCCGGGCCGGCCGCAACTGCATGGCGTCGTCGATCTGGCGCGCCGGAATGCGCTCTGCGCCCGGATCACGCTCGACAGCCTGCGCGGGATCATTGCCCGGCGTGCAGGCCGCCAGTGCCATCAACGCGAAGGGAACCCACACCGTGCCGTGCAATCGAGTGATCTCAGCCATCAACATCTTCCTTCCTGCATGCGCCATCGGCTCGGAAGATCTATTGGGTGCGATGCAGGACGCCATGCGGTGAGAAGCAGTGCACAGCATTGAAAACACTGATGACGCGTATGCCCCTGATTTCAGCACTGCTTCAGTAGATCCACGCCATGCGTGGATGAAACGCAACCCGGCGTGCGGGCAAGAAAAAAGCCACCTGGATGACCAAGTGGCTTTCGTCTGGTGGGCTGTCAAGGATTCGAACCTTGGACCTATTGATTAAGAGTCAACTGCTCTACCAACTGAGCTAACAGCCCGAAATCGGGGCGCGAATTATGACCCGATCCGCTCGGTGGGTGCAAGCACTTTCTTCAACATCGTTGAAACCAGCACTGCGATCCCGATGCGTTGCAGATCCACGCCAGGCGGGGCCCTGCAACGTGTGGCCCATTGAAACGAAAGGGTCACACCTATAAGAAAAAAGCCACCTGGCGTACCAGGTGGCTTCCGTCTTGGTGGGCCGTCAAGGATTCGAACCTTGGACCTATTGATTAAGAGTCAACTGCTCTACCAACTGAGCTAACGGCCCGTGAAACTCAGACGCACATTGTAGCGTGCTTTCTGTTTATTGCAATACCGTTTCGGCTGCGCCGATGCGGTTGAATCAGTGGGGTGGCTGAGGGGATTCGAACCCCCGACCACCGGAATCACAATCCGGTACTCTAACCAACTGAGCTACAGCCACCACTGAAACTTTCGCTCCACCGCCGATACCGCCAGCACTGGAACCTTGAAACCTTGCCTGGAGACTGTCACCGAAGTTCCGGTCCGCCGAAGCGAGTCCGATATTCTGGTGGAGTCTTTACGCTTTTGCAAGCACTTCTTCACATCCGCCGATGCGATCCCGCTGTCCCGCCAATGGCGCGCCCGACAGGAATCGAACCTGTAACCGCCGGCTTAGAAGGCCGGTGCTCTATCCAGTTGAGCTACGGGCGCCCGAACCGGAACGGTGTCCAATCCGACGTGACGTGGGATTGGTCGGGGTAGAGGGATTCGAACCCCCGACATCCTGCTCCCAAAGCAGGCGCGCTACCAGACTGCGCTATACCCCGGTCTTGCAATCCCCTCGGGTCAGGCCCGGGGAGTTGGTCATTGTCGCCAAGCGCGTTGGGAACTGTCAACGAAGGACGCGCAGTTCCGCGGCCTGCCACAACGCCAAAAGCAGTCATCGGCTATGCTCACGCCCATCGGCCGGATGGCCGTCCTGACCCTCATTCGCACGGAGAACACGCATGCGCAGCGGCAACCCGGCTCTTTCCGAGTCGACCTTCCTCGACCTCGCCAGCGGTTCGGTGGTGACGAGCCCCGACCAGGCAATGACCCTCAACGGCACCGTCAACAAGACCGGTTTCCTGCTGCTGTTGACCGTGCTGACGGCCGCTTTCGCCTGGAACCAGACCATCGACGACTACGGCCAGGTCATGGCCGGAGCCAGGTTGTATGCCATGGGCGGCGCCATCGGCGGCCTGGTGCTGGCGCTGATCACCATCTTCAAGAAGGAATGGTCGCCGGTCACCGCGCCGATGTATGCGCTGGTGGAAGGCGTGTTCCTCGGCGCCATCTCGGCCCTGTTCAACGCCAAGTTCCCGGGCATCGTGTTCCAGGCCGTGCTGCTGACCTTCGGCACCCTGTTTGCGCTGCTGTTCGCGTACCGCAGCGGCGTGATCAAGGCCACCGAGAACTTCAAGTTGGGCGTGGTCGCCGCCACCGGCGGCATCGCCCTGCTCTACCTGGCCTCGTTCGTGCTGGGCTTCTTCAACATCAACGTGCCGGTGATCCACGACTCCAGCTGGCTGGGCATCGCCTTCAGCCTGTTCGTGGTGGTCGTGGCGGCGCTGAACCTGGTGCTGGACTTCGACTTCATCGAAACCGGCGTGGCCCAGCGCGCGCCGAAGTACATGGAGTGGTATGGCGCATTCGGCCTGATGGTGACCCTGGTCTGGCTGTATGTGGAGTTCCTGCGCCTGCTGTCGAAGATCCAGCAGCGCTGAGTCCAGCCACGCCGAGAGAGACAAGCCGCGATCCGCAAGGGTCGCGGCTTTTTTGTAGAGTCGAGCAAGCCCACACGTCCCCTGCCCCCATGCCCGACACCTTCCACAGCTACCGCCCGGCAGAGGGCCACCGTCTGCCGCATGACCCGTTCAACGCCATCATCGGCCCGCGCCCGATCGGCTGGATTTCCAGCCGCGACGCACAGGGCACGTTGAACCTGGCGCCCTACAGCTTCTTCAACGCCTTCAACTACACCCCGCCGATCATCGGCTTCTCCAGCCAGGGCCGCAAAGACTCGCTGCGCAACATTGAAGCCACCGGTGAATTCGTGTGGAACCTGGCCACCTTCGACCTGGCCGAGGCGATGAACGAAAGCTGCCGTGCGGTCGCGCCGGATGTCGACGAGTTCGTCCTTGCCGGCCTGACGCCACTGGCCTCAACGCAGGTCACACCGCCCCGCGTGGCACAGAGCCCGGTAAGCATGGAATGCCGCTGCACGCAGATCGTCCGCCTGCGCGATGCCGCCGGCCAGGACACCAACGGCTGGCTGGTGCTGGGCGAAGTGGTGACGGTGCATATCGATGAACGGTTGCTGGTCGATGGCATCTACGACACCGCTGCGGCGGCCCCGATCCTGCGCGGCGGCGGGCCTGCCGACTACTTCCGCATCGGCGCCGGACAGCGCTTCCGCATGTTCCGCCCGACCTGACGTTCAACCGGTTACGGCCGCGCCAGCAGCACCGGCATCGACGACGCCAGCAATGCGATGCCCGACGCGGTCAACAGGCTCAGTACGATCTGCCGGAAGCGCGCCTCGCTGATGCCGATGTAGACGCGCGCACCCAGCAGGGTCGGCACCAGCATCGCCGGCGCCACGATGGCGAAGTACGGCAGCATCTGCCGGCTCACCAGGCCGCTGCCGACATAGGTGGCCATGGTCACTGCCAGCATCGCCAGGTTGAAGTTCTGGATGACCGCGCGCTGCTCGTCCCTGCCGAAGCCACGCAGCGTGCTCCACAGCGTCGGCACCGGTCCGGCGAAACCGCCGATGCCGCTGAGCACCCCACCTGCCATGCCGGCGATCGCGTCACCGATGCGACCACCCACGCGGATCGGCGGCAATGATCGCGCCATCAGCATCACCGGGCACCACAGCGCAAGGAAGCCGCCCAGCAGCGCCTTGAACCAGTCCATGTCCAGGTGTGGCAGTACCATCACGCCGAGCGGAATGCCCGCCAGGCCGCCCAGCACGAACGGCAGCAGCAGGCGCAGGTTGAAGCCACGCCGCACGGTGAACACGGCCACCAGCTGACCGACCAGCGCGCCGAACACCGACAGCGCAGCGGCCAGTCGCGGCTCCAGCCCCCATGCCCAGAACGACATCGCTACCATCCCGAAGGCGAAACCGGACAGGCCCTGTACGAATCCGGCGACGATCGCGCCAAGCGCGACCAGCAGATACACCGACTCCATCATCACCCCGGCTGCAACCGCGCGACTACCCTGCCGCGCTCACCTGTGCAGCGTAGTGCGCCGCGAGATGCTCGACCAGCGCACGCACCTTGGGCGCCAGTGCACGTGCATGCGGGTACAGCGCGAAGTAGCGTCGCTGGCCCGCATGCCAGGCCGGCAGCACGCGGATCAAACGACCGGCGCGCAGATCCTCCTGCACGGTGAAGGCGGTGAACAGGCTGATGCCCATGCCGGCCAGCGCGGCGGCGTACAGTGCGGGCGTGGCATCCACGCGCAGGCGCTGCCCGGCTTCGATGCTCGCGGTTGCGCCGCGCGGCCCCTGCAACTGCCAGGGCGGCATTGCTGGCGTGGGACTGAAACCCAGCAGCGTGTGATGAGCCAGGTCCGCTGCCTGCCGCGGCAGTCCGTGGTGTGCCAGGTAGGCCGGTGCGGCGACCAGGATGCGCGGGCAGCTGGCCAGCTCGCGCGCGACCAGCTGGCTGTCCGGCAGTGAAGCCGCGATGCGCAGGGCCAGGTCGAAACCACCACCGACCACATCGACCAGCTGGTCATCGGCCGACAGGTCCAGCGTGACCTGGGGGTAACGCTGCAGGAATGACGGCAGCCAGTGCGGCAGCTCCTGGCTGGCCACCACCTGCGGCACGCTGATCCGCACGCTTCCACTGGGCTGCGCCTGCCCGGCACGGGCACGGTCGTCGGCTTCCTGCAGGCGGTCCAGCAGCGTTGCCGCCTCACGGTAGTAGTCGCGCCCGGCCTCGGTCAACGACAGCCGGCGACTGTTGCGATCGAGCAGGCGCACCTGCAGGTGTTCTTCCAGCCGCCGCAGTTGCCGCGACATCGCCGAGTGGGTGGTACCGAGGCGCTCGGCTGCCGCGGTGAAGCTGCCCGCATCGACGATGGCGCGCAGTGCACGCAGGGCAGCGAAGTGATCCATCGGCGGGCAGCTCCACGTGGCGGAGCCCGCGGCATGCGGGCCCCGCCAGCTTATCAAGCGCCGTCGCCGGCCTTGCGCACCGGCAGTGCCAGGATCGCGTCAGTCGTCATGACATCGCCGAAGGCGTCCTCGATCTGGGCCAGAGCGGCTTCATGCAGCGTGCGATGGCCGATGCGCCGGCCGCCAGCCAGGTCCAGGTCACGGCTGGCGCTGGCATCGGACGAGACGATCACCCGGTAACCACGGGGCGCGGCCGCCGCGTCGCGCGCGGCACCAGCCACGCAGGCATGGGTCTGCAGGCCGGTGACGATCAGGGTGTCGATGCCGGCGTTCTTCAGCAGCGGGTCGAGCACGGTGGAGGACGCGCCGGCGAACACGCTGACATTGTCCTTCTGCACCACGGTCTCGCCCTGGCGCGGCTGCAGGTCGCGATGGAAGGCAGCATTGACGCTGCCCTGTGCGAACAGCGGCGCACCCGCCGGCAGCACGTGCTGCACATGGATCACGCGGATGCCATGAGCATCGGCGAATTCGACCACCCGCTTCGCCTGCCGCAGCGCGGCCACGCCATCGGGAATGACCATGCGGCCACCGGCAAAGCCCGGTGCGGCCGTGGCATCGAAGTACTCATTCTGGAAGTCGATGACCAGCACGGCGGTCTTTGCCGCATCCAGCGAGGTCGCGACCGGCGCGCCAGCCATGTGGCGGATGGTGGGATGGGCCGGCTCGGCGGCGGCGACCGGGGCGGTGGTGGCCATGCCGATCAGGCTGGCCAGGCCGAAGGCGGTGAGGTTCATGTTCGAGCTCCAGTGCGTTGGGAAGTGGGCACAGGATGCGGAGCGCATGACGCACGAACCAGCCGCGTAGCGGCACATGATCTGTGCAATGTACGCACAGACAATTTCCATGTAGAGCCACCCCATGGGTGGCTGCGGACCAAGGCCCCGTCATTCCACGCACGGCGTGGATCTACCGGGCCGGCCCACAACGCAACGGGGCGCCCGAAGGCGCCCCGCTGTGGATCCAACCGAGGTCGGCCGGCCGCTTACAGGCGGCTGGCGATGGCCTGGGCAAAGCTCATGGTGGTGCCGGTGCCGCCCAGGTCGCCGGTCAGCGAATCCTTGGCTTCCATGGTCGCCACGATGGCCTTGCGCAGGCGCTCGGCGTTTTCCGGCTGGCCGACATGGTCCAGCATCTGCGCGGCTGCCAGCAGCAGCGCGCACGGATTGGCCTTGCCCTGGCCGGCGATGTCCGGCGCGGTGCCGTGCACGGCTTCGAAGATCGCCGCGTCCTTGCCGATGTTGGCACCCGGGGCCAGGCCCAGGCCGCCGACGAGACCGGCGCACAGGTCGGAGATGATGTCGCCGAACAGGTTGGTGGTGACGATCACATCGAACTGTTCCGGACGCATCACCAGCTGCATGCAGCAGTTGTCGACGATCATTTCCTGGAACTCGATCTCCGGGTACTGTGCGGCGACTTCACGGGCGACGTTCAGGAACAGGCCCGAGGTCGACTTGATGATGTTGGCCTTGTGCACGGCAGTGACCTTCTTGCGGCCAGTGCTCTTGGCCAGCTCGAAGGCGTAGCGCACGATGCGCTCGGAGCCCTTGCGGGTGATGCGGGTGCCGGAGAAGGCGGTTTCGCCGTCGGCCGACACTTCCTGGCCTTCGGCCAGGTAGGCACCTTCGGTGTTCTCACGGACGGTGATCAGGTCGACGTTGTCGAAACGCGACTTGGTGTTCGGGAAGGTGTGGGCCGGACGCACGTTGGCGTACAGGTCGAAGTGGCGGCGCAGGCTGACGTTGATCGAGGTGAAGCCACCACCGACCGGGGTGGTCAGCGGGCTCTTCAGCGCGACCTTGTTGCGCGCGATCGATTCCAGGGTCACTGCCGGCATCAGGTCGCCGTGCTTTTCCAGGGCCACCAGGCCGGCGTCGGCGTCTTCGTACTCCAGGCCAGTCTTGAGCTGGTCGAGCACGAACAGGGTGGCGTCCATGATTTCCGGGCCAATGCCGTCGCCGCGGATGACCGTAATTTTCTGCGTCATTGATCGATGTTCCGAACAGGGGGAAAAACGCCGTCCGGACGTGCCCGGAAACGCCGGCGCAAAGGAAGTTTCACCGGCAATTATGCCTGAGCCGGGGCCGAGGTCCCAAATAGACCATGGTCCCAGTGCCCGGCCCAGGCAGAATTGCCCGCGCATTCCGCCTTATCCCCGCGCCTGTCGGCGCGCCCCCTTGAACAACAAGGGGGCTCCTGGGCTGTTGGATCGTGGGAAGGCCCCTCGCGGGTGCGGTAGTGCCGGCCGCTGGCCGGCAACCCCGGCCATGCCGGATTCAGGGAATACCGGCCAGCGGCCGGCACGCCCCTCAGTGCTCGTGCGCTGCCGGGGCGGCGGCGCCACCTTCAAGCTGGTCGAGGAAGTCGACCGCGCGGCGCAGGTGCGGGATCACGATCGATCCGCCCACCACCAGGCCGACCGAGAAGGTCTCGAAGAACTCCTCGCGGGTCACGCCGGCGTCCTTGCACTGGGCCACGTGATAGCTGATGCAGTCGTCGCAGCGCAGCACCATCGAGGCCACCAGGCCCAGCAGCTCCTTGGTCTTCACGTCCAGCGCGCCGGCCTGGTAGGTCTGCGTGTCCAGCGCGAAGAAGCGGCGCACCACCTGGTTCGGCTCACCCAGGATCCGCTCGTTCATGCGCTTGCGGAACTCGGTGAACTCGGCGATGCGGTCCTTGCTGCCGTCGTCGGCCGCGCTCATGCCTGGCCCTGCCCGGCCAGCAGCGGCTCGAGCTTGCCTTCACGGTGCAGGGCCATCATGTCGTCGTAGCCGCCGACATGGACGTCGCCGACGAAGATCTGCGGCACGCTGGTGCGGCGGGTCAGCGCCATCATCTTCTCGCGCTCGGCCGGGTCCAGGTCGATGCGGACCTCGGTCCACTGCTGGCCCTTGCTCTTCAGGAAGTTCTTGGCGGCCACGCAGTACGGGCAGACGGCGGTGGAATAGATGGTGATGGCGGGGGCACCGCCGGCGGTCTGGGCTGTCACGGGAAACTCCACGATGGATCGACGGTCTACATATGGTACCGGTGCGCTGGAATTTCCACGCCACGGCCGCAACACTGTGGATTAACGAATGGTTGCCCCCCGCCCTGCCACGCTTGGCGCGCCCCGCCCGAGGAACTCCTGCTTGCGAGCCCTGCTGCTGACTACCGCCGTCACCCTGGCCCTGGCCATGCCGCTGGCCCAGGCCCAGGAGAAGCTGCCCGACATCGGCTCCTCGGCCGGCGAGCTGCTGACCCCGGCCCGCCAGGCCGAGTACGGCGCGATGATGCTGCGCGAGCTGCGCAACTACGGCTACCTGCTGGAAGATCCGCTGGTCAACGACTGGCTGCAGACCATGGGCACCCGTCTCGGCTCCAACAGTGACCAGCCACGGCAGCCGTACACCTTCTTCGTGATGAACGACCGCCAGATCAACGCGTTCGCCACGCTGGGCGGCTACATCGGGGTCAATGCCGGCCTGGTGCTGACCGCCGAGCGCGAGGACGAGGTCGCTGCGGTGCTGTCCCACGAAATCGCCCACGTCACCCAGCAGCATGTGCTGCGCGGCGTCGAGCGCGCCCAGCGTGACCAGATCCCGATCCTGCTGGGCATGCTGGCGGCGGTGGTGGCCGCCCAGGCCAGCAACAGCACGTCGTCCGGCAACGCGACGATGGCCGCGATCAGCTCGGGCATGGGCCTGATGCAGCAACGGCAGATCAACTACACCCGCTCCAACGAGTCCGAGGCCGACCGCCTGGGCATCCGCACCCTGTCGCGCAGCGGCTACGACGTCGATGCCATGGCCGGCTTCTTCGAACGGATGTCGGCGGCCATGCGTGGCAATGAAGGGGGCTACAGCGTGCCCGAGTTCCTGCGCACCCACCCGGTCAACATCACCCGCATCAGCGAAGCCAAGGCCCGCGCCGAGCAGATGAAGAAGGATACGGTGCTGCTGGCCACCAGCACCCCCACCGGCGAGCGCAAGGAGCGGGTGGACCCGGCCGATCCCAGCCTGGGCGAGCCGCTGCTGCGCGGCAACAACCCGCTGCTGCCCAGCAGTGTGCTGCGCCTCCCGATCGGCCAGCTCAACCGTGGCGCCAGCGGCGACTTCGACTGGGCACGTGAGCGCCTGCGCGTGCTCAGCGCGGATTCCACCCCCGAGCTGGAACGCGAGTATGCCGACCTGGCCAAGCGGCAGAAGGACGGTCTCAACGATGCGCAGCGCTATGGCCAGGCGCTGGCGGTCATGCGCGGTGGCCGTGCCGGCGCCGGCCAGGCCCGGCAGACCCTGGCCGGCCTGCTCCAGACCCATCCCGGCAACCTGTGGCTGGCGCTGGGCCTGGGCGAAGCGGAATCGCGGGCAGGCCAGGCGGCCCAGGCCAACAGCCGCTTCGAGCAGCTGCTGCGCGAACACCCCAACAGCCGCCCGGTGGCACTGACCTATGCCGAGATCCTGAACGAACAGGGCAACCGCGAGGCCGGCCAGCGCGCGCAGGCGATGCTGCGCCCCCTGTTGTCGCAAAGCGGTAACGATCCGGTCTTCCAGCAGCGCTTTGCCCGCGCCAGCGAGCTGGCCGGCGACAGCGTGCGTGCCAGCGAGGCCTATGCCGAGGCCGCCTTCCTCAGCGGTCGGCCGGAACAGGCGCTGCTGCAGCTGCAGGCGCTCAAGCGCAACCCGGCGCTGGATTACATTGGCCGCGCGCGGGTCGATGCCCGCATCGAAGCGATCACCCCGACCGTGCTGGAGCTGCGTCGCCAGGGCGTGCAGGACCCGGACCTGGACCGGCGCTGAGCGCTGCATGACCGGCCGATGGCAATCCAGGCCGGTTCCGGCCGGGCAGTCACAAACATGTCATCAAACCGTAGTCTACTGGCACCACTCCAGTAACCGAGCCCTACGGTGTCCTCGTGCAGAAACGCATCCTGATCGTCGATGACGAGCCCGCGATCCGTGAAATGGTCGCCTTCGCCCTTCGTAAGGGCGATTACGAACCGGTCCACGCCGGCGATGCCCGGGAGGCCCAGACCGCGATCGCCGACCGCGTTCCGGACCTGATCCTGCTGGACTGGATGCTGCCCGGCACCAGCGGCCTGGACCTGGCCCGTCGCTGGCGCAAGGAAACGCTGACCCGCGAAGTGCCGATCATCATGCTGACCGCCCGCGGCGAAGAGAACGACCGCGTCGGTGGCCTGGAAGCCGGCGTCGACGACTACGTGGTCAAGCCGTTCTCGGCGCGCGAACTGCTGGCGCGCATCCGTGCGGTGATGCGCCGTGCCCGCGAGGACGACGAGGACGGCAGCGTGGCAGTCGGCCCGATCCGCATCGACGGCGCCGCCCATCGCGTGTTCGCCAACGACCAGCCGGTGCCGATCGGCCCGACCGAATACCGCCTGCTGCACTTCTTCATGACCCATCCGGAGCGCGTCTACACCCGCGCGCAGCTGCTGGACCATGTATGGGGTGGCAGCGTGTACGTGGAGGAGCGCACCATCGACGTGCATATCCGCCGCCTGCGCAAGACGCTGGAACCGTTCAACGCCGAGAACATGGTGCAGACCGTGCGCGGCGCCGGCTACCGGTTCTCCACTGCCACCTGAGTCTCGTCGTGCCGGCACCGCGCACCTGCGGGTGCCGGTGCCGGCAACTCTGCTATAACCCTTGGTTCACTCCAGTGAACCGCCGCACCTCAACGACGAGACCGCAATGCCCCGCCACATCCGCTCTGCCTGGTTGAAGACCCTGGCCACCGTTGCCGCGGTACTGCTGTTCGCCGGACTGGTGGGGTGGTTCACGGGCCATCTGTGGTTGTGCATCGCACTGGGCGCGCTGGCTACCCTGGCCTGGCATTACTGGCGACTGCGCAGCGTGCTGCGGCGGCTGACCGCGCGCCAGCGCTGGGACACCGCCGAAGAAGGCACCGGCGTCTGGAACGAACTGGACCGCCTGCTGTATCGCAACCAGGTGGAAATGCGCGTGCGCAAGCGCCGCCTGCTGGACATGCTGCGCAGCTACCGCGCCGCCGCCGCCGCATTGCCCGACGCGGTGGTGGTGCTGGACCGCAACAGCCAGCGCGTGCAGTGGTTCAACGAAGCGGCCACCGCCCTGCTCGGCCTGCACCATCCCGGCGACCTTGGCGAGGCCCTGGTCGAACGCCTGCAGCCGATGCCGCTGGCCCACTGGCTGGCCGGTGGCCGCAATGCCGAACCGATCCTGGACGTGCCCTCGCCGGTCGATCCGGCGATCCGCCTGAACCTGCGCCTGATTCCCTATTCGTCGGATTACTGGCTGCTGATCGCCCGCGACGTCAGCAAGCTGCTGCGCCTGGAACAGGTGCGCCGCGACTTCGTGGCCAATGTTTCACACGAGCTGCGCACGCCGCTCACCGTGGTCCACGGCTACCTGGACATGATGGATCCGGAGGACTTCCCCGGCACCGGCCCGATGCTGGAAGAAATGCGCAAGCAGAGCCAGCGCATGGCCCAGCTGGTGGAAGACCTGCTGACCCTGTCGCGGCTGGAATCGCAGGAGCACAGCGAGGAAGAGACCGTGGCCATGCAGCCGATGCTGGCGACCCTGCGCCGCGAGGCCGAGGCGCACAGCCAGGGCCGCCACCAGATCAGCATCGATGATCTGGCCGGTGTCGACCTGCAGGGTTCGACCAAGGAACTGCACAGTGCCTTCTCCAACCTGGTCACCAACGCGGTGCGCTATACCCCGGCCGGGGGCCGCATTGCGGTGGAGTTCCGCCGCGAAGGCGACGGCGCCGTGCTGGCGGTGCGCGATTCCGGCTACGGCATTCCCGCCACCCACCTGCCGCGCCTGACCGAACGTTTCTACCGTGTGTCCAGCAGCCGCTCGCGCGAGAGCGGCGGCACCGGGCTGGGCCTGTCCATCGTCAAGCACATCCTCGGCCTGCACCACGCACGGCTGGAGATTGAAAGCGAAGTCGGCAAGGGCTCGGTGTTCTCCTGCCATTTCGATGCCGACCACGTGCGCCCGCGCGAGTCCGCCCCCCTGACCTCCATCGAAGAATGACGCCATGAGCAGCCTCGGATCCCTCCCCCTCCCCGTGAGCCCGGACAACGATCCGTTGCGCGACCCGTCGCTGTACATCAACCGCGAGCTGTCGCAGCTGGATTTCAACTTCCGCGTGCTGGCGCAGGCCATGGACCCGCAGGTGCCGCTGCTGGAGCGCCTGCGCTTCATGTGCATCTCCTGCACCAACCTCGACGAGTTCTTCGAGATCCGTGCCGCCGCCGTGCGCCACGCGCAGGAATTCGGCCTGCCGCCGGCGCCGGACGGCATGAGCCCGCAGGCCATCCTCAACGCCATCCATGACCGCGCTGCGGAGCTGGTGGACCAGCAGTACCGCTGCTGGAACGAGACGCTGCGCCCGGCGCTGATGGAGGCCGGCATCGGCGTGCTCGGTCGCCATTCCTGGACCGACCGCCAGAGGCGCTGGCTGCGCGCCTACTTCCGCAACGAGATCATGCCGGTGCTGTCGCCGCTGGGCCTGGACCCGGTGCACCCGTTCCCGAAGATCCTCAACAAGTCGCTGAACATCGTGGTGGTGCTGAAGGGCACCGATGCGTTCGGCCGCGCCGGCCACCTGGCGATCGTGCGTGCGCCGCGCTCGCTGCCGCGCATCATCCAGCTGCCGGAGAAGCTCGGCGGATCGCAGAACTTCGTGTTCCTGTCCTCGGTGCTGTCGACCTTCGTCGATGAGCTGTTCCCGGGCATGGAAGTCCAGGGTGCCTACCAGTTCCGTGTCACCCGCAACTCCGAGCTGGTGGTGGACGAGGAGGAAGTGGAGAACCTGGCGCTGGCGCTGCGCGACGAACTGGTCGACCGCGGCTACCGGCCGGCGGTGCGCCTGGAGATCGCCCACGACATGCCGCGCGAGATCGTGCGCACGCTGCTGCAGAATTTCGGCCTGACCGAGAACGCGGTGTACCGCATCGACGGCCCGGTCAACCTCAACCGCATCATCCAGCTGTACGACCTGATCGCGCAGCCAGACCTGAAGTACCCGCCGATGACCCCGCGCACGCTGCGCGACAGCGACGGCATCTTCGAGACCACGGCGCGCCAGGACCTGCTGCTGCACCACCCGTTCGATGCCTTCACCGCGGTGCTGGACCTGATCCGGCAGGCGGCGATCGATCCCAACGTGCTGGCGATCAAGCAGACGCTGTACCGCACCGGCAAGGATTCGCTGATCGTCGACGCACTGATCCAGGCCGCGCGCAACGGCAAGGATGTGACTGTAGTGGTCGAACTGCGTGCGCGCTTCGACGAAGAGGCCAACCTGGGCCTGGCCGATCGCCTGCAGGAGGCCGGGGTGCAGGTGGTGTACGGCGTGGTCGGCTACAAGACCCACGCCAAGATGCTGCTGATCGTGCGCCGCGAAGGCCGCAAGCTGCGCCGCTACGTGCACCTGGGCACCGGCAACTACCACAGCGGCACTGCCCGCGCGTACACCGACATCAGCCTGATCACCGCCGATCCGGACATCGGCAATGACGTGCACCTGTTGTTCCAGCAGCTGTCCGGGCTGGCCTCGAAGATGAAGCTCAAGCGCCTGCTGCAGTCGCCCTTCACCCTGCACACCGGCATCCTCGGCCGTATCGAGCGCGAGACGCGCATCGCCGCCGCCGGCCGCCCAGCGCGGATCATCGCCAAGATGAACGCGTTGAACGAACCGCAGGTGGTGCGCGCGCTGTACGCCGCGTCGCAGGCCGGCGTGCAGATCGACCTGATCATCCGTGGCGCCTGCACCCTGCGTCCGGGCGTTCCGGGTGTCTCGGACAACATCCGCGTGCGCTCGATCGTCGGCCGCTTCCTGGAGCACAGCCGCGTCTACTGGTTCGGCAACGACGGCGCGCCGGAGATGTACTGCGCCAGCGCCGACTGGCTGGAACGCAACCTGCTGCGCCGGGTCGAGACCTGCTTCCCGATCCTCGATCCGGAACTGGCCAAGCGGGTGTACCGCGAGGTCCTGCAGAACTACCTGGACGACAACCTCAACGCCTGGGAACTGGACGCCGACGGCCTCTACCACAAGCGTGCGCCGGCGCACGACGAAGCCCCGCATTCTGCGCAGATGGCATTGATGCAGGGGCTGTAGTCCTGCCCCGGTGGATCCCGACCGCTGGTCGGGATTCGATCAGCGGTCGCCCGGGGTCAGATCCCTTTCCTGCGGGAAAGGGATCTGACCCCTTGCAATCCTGCTGCACGCCTCCTTCCAGAATGTGAAGGCCGCGCGGTGACGAGCACACCGCCGCTTCGGCTAACATTCGCCCATGCCGCATACCTCCACGACTCCGCCCGCATTGCAGGATGGCGACCTGCTGGCCGCCATCGACCTTGGCTCCAACAGTTTCCACATGGTCATCGCGCGCTACACGCTCGGCCAGCTGCGGGTGATCGACCGCCTGCGCGAGACGGTGCGCATGGCCGACGGGCTGGATGGCAAAGGCGGACTGTCTTCCGCCGCACGGCAGCGCGCGCTGGAATGCCTGGCCCGTTTCGGCCAGCGCATCCGCAATGTGCCGCCGCATCGGGTGCGCGCGCTGGCCACCAACACGGTGCGCCAGCTGCGTTCTCCCCAGTCGTTCCTGGTCCCGGCCGAAACTGCACTGGGACACGCCATCGAAGTGGTCAGCGGCCGCGAAGAAGCCCGCCTGATCTACCTGGGCGTGGCCCACGCGCAACCCCCCAAGCCCGGCCAGCGCCGGCTGGTGATCGACATCGGTGGCGGCTCCACTGAATTCATCATCGGCATGGGCATGCAGACCCTGGAGCGCGAAAGCCTGCAGGCCGGTTGCATCGCCAGCACCCGGCGCTTCTTCCCCGGCGGCAAGCTCAGCAAGAAGCGCTGGAAGGACGCGCTGGCCGAGATCGGCCGCGAGTTCCAGCCCTTCGCCAGCAAGTACCGCGCGCTGGGCTGGCAGGAGGCGCTGGGTTCTTCGGGCACGCACAAGGCGATCAGCGAGATCTGCGCGACGATGAAGCTGAGCAAGGGCGCGATCACCGCCGAGGCCCTGCCGCAACTGCGCGATGAGCTGCTGAAGGCCAAGAAGATCGACGACATCCAGTTGCCGGGCCTGTCCAGCGACCGCCGCCCGATCATCGCCGGCGGCATCCTGGTGCTGGAAGCGGCGTTCCAGGCACTTGGCCTGCAGAAGCTGCTGGTCAGCAAGGCCGCGATGCGCGAGGGCATCCTCTACGACATCGTCGGCCGTGCCGGCGAGAACGACCTGCGCGATGAATCGGTGGCCGCGCTCAGCCAGCGCTACGGTATCGATACGGTACAGGCCGACCGCGTGCAGGACACCGCTCTGTCACTGCTGGAGCAGGTGCAGGAACGCTGGAAGCTCGATGCCGATGATGCGCGCATGCTCGGCTGGGCCGCACGCCTGCACGAACTGGGCCTGATGATTGCCCACAGCGGCTACCACGTGCATGGCAGCTACGTGCTGGAGCACTCGGACATCGCCGGCTTCTCCCGCCAGGAACAGCAGATGCTGGCCGCGCTGGTGCGCAGCCATCGCCGCAGCGTGACCAAGACCGCCTTCGACGCCCTGCCCGAGCGACTGCTGCTGACCGCGCGCCGGTTGGCGGCCCTGCTGCGGCTGGCGGTGCTGCTCAACCGCGCGCATGAGGACGACCCGCTGCCGGCGCTGGAACTGACCGCCGACGACAACCGGCTGTCGCTGATCGTGCCGCAGGCATTCATCGATGCCCGTCCGCTGCTGCGCGCCGACCTGATCGGCGAGACCGACGGGATCGCCGGGCTGGGCATCCAGTTCCGTCCGTTCGTAGCCTGAATACGCCGTCGCCTGTTGTCCACAGGACAGCAGGAGTGACGCACTTCGCACCCCACTTTGCGCAGTCTGGCGGTTTTTTGTGCTGCTTCGCATCACGACGGCACCGTATCGCGTATCGCACCTCTCACGTAAGCGCCTGCTTTTGTTCACGTTTTGTGAAGGATGGGGGTGTCCCGTGACATAAATCGATACGAACTCTTTACAGAGCATTAACTAACGAGACTACTATCGGGTCACCGGCTCGGTCATCAACCCAGCTGGCTCCTTCGACGCCCACTTTGGCGTCTTGTGCACGACCTGAGAGAGAGAGCTCGCCATGACTTCACGCACCACCGCACTGGGGCAGGCCATCCGCTATGCCCTGGCTACCACCGCAACGTTGGCCGCCCTGCCCGCGTTTGCCCAGGACGGCAGCAACGCAACGCCCACCAACCTCGACCGCATCGAGATCACCGGCTCGCGCATCCGCCAGGTGGACGTGGAAACCGCCCAGCCGGTGTTCGCGATCAGCCGCAACGACATCGAAAAGCAGGGCTTCAGCTCGGTTGCCGACATCCTGCAGAACGTCACCGCGATGGGCAGCCCGACCATCAGCCGCGCCAATGCGCTGACCGCGGGTGAAAACGCGGGTGGCACCTACATCGACATGCGCAACCTGGGCACCCAGCGCACGCTGGTGCTGGTCAACGGCAAGCGCATGGGCATCAGCACGTCCGGCTACCAGGACATCTCCACGCTGCCGGTGTCCGCCGTGGAGCGCATCGAGGTGCTGAAGGACGGCGCCTCTGCGATCTATGGCTCCGACGCCATGGCCGGCGTGGTGAACATCATCACCCGCTCCAATGTCACCGGTGTGACCGCCAACGTCTATCACGGCCAGTACAGCCAGGGCGACGGCGCACGTGACCGCTTCGACGTGGTCGCCGGCTGGAGCAACGATCGCGTGTCGTTGACCTTGTCCGCCGAGCATGCCGAAGAGAAGGGCGTGTGGGCGCGCGATCGCGGCTTCAGCAAGTACGGCATGACCGATCGCCATCCGTACGACAGCAGCAACTGGACCACGATCAGCCAGTACGGCCAGTTCACCGGTCTGCGCGGCCCGGGCTGTACCGCCACTGCGGGCTGCGGCTATTCCCTCAACCGCGGCGCCGATCCCACCAACCCGGCCAATTACCACCTCACCGATAGCACGCCGTTCACCGGTGACGTGAGCAACGCCAACGACCAGATGCACGTGATGTATCCGGTCAAGCGCGACTCGGTCTATTTCGACGGCCGCTTCAAGATCACCGACAACGTCAACTTCCGCACCGAGCTGGGCTACAACCAGCGTGAGTCCACCCGCCAGATCGCGGGCTATCCGCTGCAGTCGAGCACCGCCGGTGTCGGCTCGATGTCGATCAACAGCTACTTCAATCCGTTCGGCCGCCAGCACGGGTATGCCACCCCGACCGCCGTGGCATGGAACCGCCGCACCTGGGAAGTGCCGCGCGTGACCACCAGCGAGCTGAAGACCTACCGCGCGGTGGCGTCGTTCGACGGTTCGTTCGAGATCGGCAGCCGCTACTTCGACTGGGAAGTGGGTTACCAGTACAACCGCAATGAACTGGAATCGGTGGCGACCGGCAACCTGCACAAGGGTCGCGTCGCCGGCGGCGTCGGCCCGTCGTTCTACAACGCCGCCACCGGCAAGGTGCAGTGCGGCACCGCCGCTGCACCGATCTCCTATGACGTGTGCAAGCCGTGGAACCCGCTGGTGCCGTACGGCACGACGGCTGCCGATGGCCTGTACGGCAACGAAGAACTGCAGGCGTGGCTGTTCCCGGAAGAGATCACCAAGGGCCGTACCACCTCCAAGAACTTCTTTGCCAACATCGCTGGCAGCATCGTGACCCTGCCGGCTGGCGACCTGGGCTTCGCGTTCGGCGTGGAAAGCCGCAAGGAAGAAGGCAAGTACACCCCGGATGCCCTGGCCCAGACGGGCGCGACCACCAACCTGGCCGCGGGCCCGACCGGCGGTGACTACACCGTCAACGAGGCCTACCTGGAAGTGAACGTTCCGGTGCTGGCCGACCTGCCGGGCGCGAAGGAACTGACCTTTAATGGCGCAACCCGCTTCTCGGACTACAACACCTTCGGCAACACGCTCAACAGCAAGTTCGGCTTCAAGTGGAAGCCGATCGACTCGCTGATGGTGCGTGGCACCTGGGCCGAGGGCTTCCGTGCACCGACCATCAGCGACCTGTTCGGTGGTGGTTCGGAGACCTTCGCGCAGTTCAGCGATCCGTGCGACACCCGCTTCGGTTCCTCGGCCTCCAGCGCGGAAGTCCGTGCACGTTGCGCACGCGACATCGCCAATGCGAATACCTTCCGCCAGCTGCGCCAGGGTGGCACCCCGGTGAACACTTCGACGGACGCGACCCCGGTGCCGTTCACCTCCGGGTCGAACCCGCTGCTGACGCCGGAAACCTCGACCAGCAAGACGCTGGGCCTGGTCTGGAGCCCGAGCTTCATCCAGGGCTTCAACGCCTCGCTGGACTGGTGGAAGATCCGCATCGACAACACGATCATCGCCGACACGCCGACCCAGATCCTGCAGGACTGCTACGAATCGGGTATCGACGCGCGCTGCTCGCGCTTCCAGCGTGACCCGGTGACCGGCATCGTGACCAACCTGAAGTTCGGCAACCGCAACGCGGGCTTCATGGAAACCGAAGGCTACGATCTGGACGTGAGCTACCGTCTGGACACCCGGTTCGGCAAGTTCAACGTGAACTCGGCCACCACCTACGTGTCCAGTGCGACCTACCGCACCTCCAACGACAGCTCGATCGTCCCGATCGTCACCAACGGCATCGGCAGCGCTTTCCGCGTCCGTTCCAACCTGGTGCTGGGCTACGAGCGGGGCAACTTCGGCGCGAGCTGGACCGCGCGTTACTATTCGGGCGTGAAGGAAACCTGCTCGAACATCGCGCTGTACCCGGACGAGTGCTCGGATCCGGGTGTGTACGCACCGTGGTACAAGGGCGCACGCAACTACAACGAGCGCGGCGCGGTCACCTTCCACGACGTGCAGGTGCGTTACTCGCTGCCGTGGGACGCCACCGTGTCGGTCGGTGCCAACAACGTGTTCGAGAAGACCGGCCCGGTCATGTACAGCAAGCCGAACTCGGCCTTCTCGTACTACGGTGGTTACGATATCGGCCGCTTCATCTACATGAAGTACCAGCAGCGCTTCTGATCCATCGCGCTGTGACGGAAGCATGACGACCACGGCCCTTCGGGGCCGTGGTTTTTTATTGGCCGCCGCGCCCAGGCGCTGGCCGGCGCCGCCGTCATCTGATGGTCGCAAAGCGGTCATGTCGGCTACATCGCCAGGCCCGAGCATGCCGGAAACCCGGAGGCCCGCCATGCGCTATGCCATCGTCACCGAGACCTATCCACCGGAAGTGAACGGCGTCGCCCTCACCGTGCAGGGGCTGGAACAAGGTCTGCGCGCAGCCGGGCACGAGATCGACCTGGTCCGCCCCCGCCAGTCCAGCGAAGCGCTGGATTCGGCACCTGGCACCTTGCTGGTTCCCGGCGCCGCCCTGCCCCGCTACCCCGGCCTGCGTTTCGGACTGCCGGCACCGATCCGGCTGGGCCGCCATTGGCAGAAACAACGCCCGGATGCGGTCTACATCGCCACCGAAGGTCCGCTCGGCTGGTCGGCACTGCGCACTGCGCGCCGCCTCGGCATTCCGGTCGCCAGCGGCTTCCACACCCGCTTCGACGAGTACCTGCCCGACTACGGCGTGGCGTGGCTGCAGGCCGCAGCCATGCGCTGGATGCGCCGTTTCCACAACCAGGCCGATGCCACCCTGGTGCCGACCCGCGAGCTGCAGCAGTTCCTCGGCGAACAGGGCTTCGAGCGCGTGCGCCTGCTGGCCCGCGCGGTGGACAGCCAGCAGTTCGATCCAGGCCGGCGCGATCCCGCGCTGCGCGAGGAATGGGGCGTGGATGGCAACGGCCTGGTGGCGATCTATGTCGGCCGCATCGCTGCTGAAAAGAACCTCGGCCTGGCAGTGAAGGCATTCCGCCGGCTGCAGCAGATCCGGCCCAAGGCACGCTTCGTGTGGGTCGGTGATGGCCCGGCCCGCGAGAAGCTGGCACATGAAAACCCCGACTTCATCTTCTGTGGCATCCAGCGCGGCGATGCGCTGGCCCGGCACTTCGCCAGCGGCGATCTGTTCCTGTTCCCCAGCCGCAGCGAGACGTTCGGCAACGTGACCCTGGAAAGCATGGCCAGCGGTGTGGCCACCGTGGCCTTCGACTACGGCGCCGCGCGCGAGTACCTGCGCAATGGCGAGAACGGCGCAGCCGTGGACAGCGACGATCAGTTCATCGAGGCCGCCGTGCGACTGGCCGCCGATGACGCGCAGCGCCGCGAACTGGGCGGCAATGCCGCACGCGCGATGAAGCGCCTGCATCCACAACAGGTGGTGGCCGAGTTCGATGCCCTGCTGGCCGAACTGGCACAGTCGCGGAGGAACGGCCATGCGCACTACGCCGCTTGAGCTGCTGGCCGGGCGCGAAGCACGCTGGTGCCGGCGCGCAAACCACTACTGTCGGCGGCGCCGCGTGCGTCGCCTGTTCGCGGTCATCAGCCGACTCGGCGATGGCGTGTTCTGGTACGTACTGATGGCCGCGCTGGTGGTGCTGGACGGCTTCGACGGCCTGCGCGCCTCGGTGCACATGGCCGCCACGGGCCTGGCCGCGCTGCTGCTGTACAAGGTCCTCAAGCGCTGGACCCGGCGCCCGCGGCCCTACGCGGCCGACCTGCGCATCCGCGCCTGGGTGGCGCCGCTGGACGAGTTCAGTTTCCCCTCCGGACACACCCTGCATGCGGTGTCGTTCACCATCGTGGCACTGGCCTACTACCCGTGGCTGGCGCCGCTGCTGGTGCCGTTCACCTGTGGCGTTGCACTGTCGCGGGTGGTCCTGGGCCTGCACTATCCTTCCGATGTGCTGGCAGCCACCGCCATCGCCATCGTGCTGGCTTCGGCCAGCCTGACCTGGCTGCCGCTGCCGGTATAGCCCCGGGGTCAGATCCTTTTCCTTCGGAAAAGAGATCTGACCCCCACAATACCGGCGGCGCCACCATCATCATTGATGGCCTAGAATGCGGGCATGACCACGCTGTTCATTTCCGACCTGCACCTGGACCCCAGCCGTCCGGAGATCACCGACCTGTTCCTGCGCTTCCTGCGCGAGCAGGCGCCCGGCGCCGATGCGCTGTACATCCTCGGCGACCTGTTCGAGGCCTGGATCGGCGACGACACGCCCTCGCCCGCCGCCGATGCGGTGGCCGATGCGTTGAAGGTGCTGTCCGACAGCGGCGTGCCGGTGTACTTCATCCGCGGCAACCGCGACTTCCTGCTCGGTGAGGACTACGCGCGCCGTGCCGGCCTGCGCATCCTGCCCGACCCGTGCATGATCGAACTGTACGGCCGCGCGGTGCTGCTGCAGCACGGTGACCTGCTGTGCACCGATGACATTCCCTACCAGCAGTTCCGTGCACAGACGCGCGACCCGGTATTCCAGGCGCAGTTCCTGTCGCAGCCGCTGGCCGCACGCATCGCGTTCGCGCAGAAGGCGCGCGAAGCCAGCCAGGCGCGCCAGTCCGAGATGAAGCAGGACGATCGAGCACAGTTCGAGTCGGTGACCGACGTGGCCCCGGCCGAAGTCGATGCCACCTTCGTGCGCCATGGCGTGGACACCATGATCCATGGCCATACCCATCGGCCGGCGATCCACACGCTGCAGGCCGGTGGTCGCGAGCGCACCCGTATCGTGCTGGGTGACTGGTACGAACAGGGTTCGGTGCTGCGCGTGGATGCCAGCGGCTGGACGCTGGATACGCTGGCGCGCGAATAACGGATCGCAAGGTGCCAACCAAGGTTGGCATCTACCAGAGCAGGTGCATGCGCTCGGGTAGACGCCGGCCTTGGTCGGCGCCTGGACAGTCAGCGGAAGGCCGCGATGGTGGCCTTGGTGTTGACCAGCACGCGCTGGTTGTCGGCGGTGCTGGCGTTGCCCATCGGGATGCCGTTGTAGCTGATGTTCGGGTTGGACCAGTAGTTCAGGCGCGGGCAGCTGCGGGTGCAGTTGTAGGCCATGATCGTGCGCCAGCCGGTGCCGGTGGCCGGCTCGTAGCGATAGCCGTGGCCATAGGCATAGGGCGAGGTGCTCGAGTCGGTGGCGATGTCATGCCGCGCACTCTGCAGATGGCCGATCTCGTGCGCGAACGAGTAATAGCCGGTCGCGCAATCCCAGTACACGGCCGCGAACGCGGTCGACGCCGTCGAGCCGATGCCCGAGGCCAGGCCGCAGTAGGCGGTGTTGTTGATCAGCAGCACGCCCACATCAGCCGTGTAGGTATTCCGGCTGGTGTGGATGCTGTCCATGTAGCCATCGCTGGTGCCACGGAAACGCGCCAGGTCGGTATCGAAGCTGCCCGATTCGGTGTAACTGGTGGTTTCGTAGCGGGCCAGTTCCATGGTGATGCCGACGTTGCTGTTGACATAGCCCTGGTTCGATTCGGCCACGGCCAGCTGCACCAGTGACTGCATGTTGCCGCCATAGGCGGCGACGGCGGCATTGGTCGCCACCACCAGCACGCGGATGGTGGCCGGCGTGCCGGACGACGCCTGCGCGATGCCGAGGCGATCGTTGTTGCCCATCGGGATCTTCGGCAGCTGGTTGTAATCGGCCGGATGGTCGGCCGGCATCCGCGACTCGTCCACTTCCACAAGCACGTGGCGGTTGCCCAGCGGGCGCAGGCGGTACAGCTTTCCATCCTTGCGGATCGAGCCGGTGATGGTATCGCCCGAGCGCACCAGGATCAGCGAATTGCCGGGGTCGTCCTGGCCGTTGGAGGTGGCCGCGGTCAGCTTGTCCGAGGGCGAACGGAACTGGCCGTACCAGATGCTGCCGCCATCGGGCAGCGCTTCCACCTTGCTGCGCACGGCCTGCACGCGCTGGCCGAGCAGTTCGAATTCCAGCTGCGGCTGTGCAGTCGCGGCTGCATCAACGCGCACTTCCTGTACCGTCGCGGTGGACGGGGTGGCCAGCAGCTTGCCCAGCGCGGGCTCACTGTTTGCCGATGCGCGGCTGATGACCGTCACCGGCTCGAACAACGGTGCCGCATGCGCGGCCGCCGCCACCGACAAACCCAACACCAGGCCACCTGCCGCTTTGCCAATCGATCTGGACAACATTGCGTCGCTCCTTGAATGATGTGAACAGCGTTGATGCAGCACGACCCGGTTTGCCGGGTTTGGCCATATGGCCTGCGCGGCTCGTGTGAATTCAATAGGCGAGTGGAATGAAAGTCAGGATTTGTGATCGACCGCATCTGCGTTCAGTCAGGTCAAAAGCGTCACTACACTTCGCCAACACACCACTTTCGCGCTACCGTGACGCAGCCACGACGGGGAAAGCACATGGCACCATCGCAGGACACGGACGAAGATGTCGGCTTGCTGCGGATCGGCCTGTTCTTCGATGGCACCCGCAACAACGCGCACAACCTCGCGCGTGGTCGACCACAGCAGCCGCGACCGCGCCCGGCGCAGCTGCGTGCGGATGATGATTCGACCTACCAGAGCCGGCTGACCAGCAGCTACGACAACGGCCTGACCAACATCGCACGCCTGCAGCAGCTGTACCCGGACAGCCGCCGCGATGCGATGGCCACGCCTTCGCTGTCGATCTACGTGGAAGGTGTCGGTACCCGCGATGACGCCGACGACGACCTGATCGGACTGGCGTTCGGTATCGGCGCCAGCGGCGTCCGCGCAAAGGTGCAGCGCGCGCTGCAGGTGGTGCTGCCGGCTGCGCTTGCAGAACTGTCCACGCGTTGGCGGCAACCGCTGCGTCGCGTGCAGCTGGATCTGTTCGGGTTCTCTCGAGGCGCTGCCGCCGCACGTGATATCGCCAACCAGCTGCAGGGCTGGGATACCACGCGTTGGCGGCAACTGCTGCAGTCGTCCGGCCTGGTCTGTACGCCGGACTTCGCCCCTGCCCTTCCGGTGCTGCGATTCATCGGCCTGTTCGATACCGTGGCTGCGGTCAGTGGTGGCCGCGCCGACAAACAACCGCAGCTTGCCCTGTCCAGTGGCATCGCTGCACGCGTGGTGCAGTTGACCGCGCGCGACGAGCATCGCCAGCACTATCCGCTGACCACGGTGGCACCGCCGTTCACCGAGATCGCTTTGCCCGGCGTGCACGCCAACATCGGCGGAGGCTACAACCAGCTGGAGGAAGGCCCCAAGCTGCTCAGCCGCCCACGTCGCCAGCAGCTGCGCCGCCCCGCCGTTGCCGACTACCAGATTCCCCCGCTGGCGATGCTGCAGGCCACCACGGCTTACGCTGAAACGCAGGCCGATGCCGAACGCTGGCGGCAGCAGCTGGGCGTGGACGAAAAGGAAGTGTGGGTGGATGTCTGGCACCAGTGGCAGCAGCAGCGCCGCGCCGGCAGCCGCAGCGTGCTGCTGTCCCCGGTGCTGTACGTGACTGCCGCCGTGGTACTGCGGCGGCGCATCGACTGGCGCTACCAGTTGATCGCGCTGCAGGTGATGCAGCAGCATGCCATCGATGCCGGCGTGACCTGGCGCGCCAGCGCTGCCGAGGTTCCCGGCTGGGAACTGCCGTCGGCCCTGCAACCGATCGCACGGCGGCTGGTGGCAGGGCAGGCGTTGACCCAGACCCAGGAGGCGCTGCTGCGCCGACGCTACCTGATGCAGTCGGCGCACTGGAATTTCGACGCGCTGGGCGACACCGCCCTGACCTATGCCGCCGATGCCGGCGTCAGCGAACTGCCCTACCGGCCCGGTCCCGGCCTGTTCTACATCAACCGGCCCACCGTGGATGGCAAGCGCGTGGTGCTGCCCAACGCATGAAAAAGGGGACGGAGGGGATTAAGTCGTTTGTGGCACAAACGACTTAATCCCCTCCGTCCCCTTTTGTTCAACCGGCCTGTTCGACCAGGTTGGCGAGCTCGTCGGCGTCGAAGCCGGCCAGCAGGCGCGCTTCGATGTTGAACGGCCTGTGCAGGTAGCCGCCGGCGTATTCCACCAGCAGCGCCTTGAAGCGCGCACGCGGCTCGACGCCGGCGCGATCGCAGTACCAGCGGTACCAGCGCGAACCGGCGGCAACGTGCGCCACTTCCTCGCGCAGGATCACTTCCAGTACGTCGGCGGTTTCACCATCACCGACATTGCGCAGCTTCTCGATCATGCCCGGTGTCACGTCCAGGCCGCGCGCTTCCAGCACGCGCGGTACCAGAGCCATGCGCGCCAGGCCGTCATGCGCGGTCTTTTCGCACATTTCCCACAGGCCGTTGTGCGCGGGGAAATCGGCGTAGTCGTGGCCATGCGCCTGCAGGCGCTCGCGCAGCAGCATGAAGTGCCGCGATTCGTCGTCGGCACAGCTGACCCAGTCGGCATGGAACGCTGGCGGCAGGCCGCGGAAGCGGTACACCGCATCCCAGGCCAGGTCGATCGCGTTGAGTTCGATGTGGGCGATGGCGTGGATGAAGGCGGCGCGTCCTTCCACGCCGCCCAGCCCGCGCCGGGGCACTTCGCGCGGATGCACCAGCACCAGCCGTGCCGGCCGGCCAGGCATGCGGATCGGTTCCGGCGGCGGCGCATCGGCAGCCACCTTCAGGCGACCGGCACGGAACGCGGCGGCATACGCCTGGGTCAACGCGACCTTGCGCAGCGGGTCGGCTTCGGCCAGGCACTGCTGCGCTGCGCGCAGCAGGTCGCCACCAACGTCGGGTACATCGACCACGCCTGGACCTCAGGCGCGGCGCTTGTGCTTGGCGTCGTCCGAACGCAGCTGCTGGATGCGCTCGAAGTAGCCCGGCTCGATACCCGTCGGGTAGTGGCCGTTGAAGCAGGACGAATCGAAGTTGCGCAGCGCCGGGTTGCCCTCGCTCACCGCCGCTTCCATGTCCTCCAGATCCTGGTAGATCAGCCAGTCGCAGCCCAGGTGGGCCTCGATCTCTTCGACGGTGCGGTTGTGCGCGACCAGCTCTTCGGCCGCCGGCATGTCGATGCCGTAGATGTTCGGGTAGCGCACCGGCGGTGCCGCGCTGGCCAGGTAGACCTTGCGCGCGCCCGCATCACGGGCCATCTGCACGATCTGCTGGCTGGTGGTGCCACGCACGATCGAGTCGTCCACCAGCAGCACCACGCGGTTGCGGAACTCCAGGTGGATCGGGTTGAGCTTGCGGCGCACCGACTTCACGCGTTCGCCCTGGCCCGGCATGATGAAGGTGCGGCCGATGTAGCGGTTCTTGATGAAGCCTTCGCGATACTTCACCCCAAGCACGTTGGAGATCTCCAGCGCGGCATCACGCGAGGTATCCGGGATCGGGATGATGGTGTCGATATCGTGGTCCGGGCGCAGGCGCAGGATCTTCTCGCCCAGCTTGATGCCCATGCGCATGCGCGCCTTGTGCACCGAGACGTTGTCGATCATCGAATCCGGACGCGCGAAGTACACGTACTCGAAGATGCACGGGGTGTGCTCGGCCGGCTCGGCGCAGATTTCCGAGAACAGCTCGCCGCGGGCGGTGATCACCAGGGCTTCGCCCGGCTGCACATCGCGCACGCGCTGGAAGCCCAGCACGTCCAGCGCGGCCGACTCGGAGGCCACGATGTACTCGTCGCCCTCGGCATGGCTGCGCTTGCCGAGCACCAGCGGACGGATGCCGTGCGGGTCGCGGAAGGCCACCAGGCCCAGGCCCAGCACCACGCTGACCACCGCGTAGCCGCCCTTGCAGCGGCGGTGCACGCCAGCCACCGCGCGGATCGCGGCTTCCGGGCTCAGCTGGCGCTGCTGCTCCAGCTCATAGGCGAACACGTTCAACAGCACTTCGCTGTCCGAATCGGTGTTGACGTTGCGGCGGTCCTGCTCGAACACCTGCTGGCGCAGCGCCTCGGTGTTGATCAGGTTGCCGTTGTGGGCCAGCGCGATGCCGTACGGCGAGTTGACGTAGAACGGCTGCGCCTCGTCCATGCCTTCCGAGCCGGCCGTCGGGTAGCGCACATGGGCGATGCCGACGCTACCTTCCAGGGTGGACATGGTGCGTGCATCGAACACATCGCGGACCAGGCCGGTGGCCTTCTGCACCCGCAGGCGGCTGCCATTGGCCGTGGCGATGCCCGCGGCATCCTGGCCGCGATGCTGGAGAACGGTCAAGCCGTCATACAACTGCCCGGCGACGTTCTGGTTGCCGACGATTCCGACGATGCCACACATGGTGCGAAGTCTCCGCTGGGCTGTGCCCAGTTACAAGGAAGGTGGCCGTACCTGGCCGCGGTGGTCGCCGCGCCTGCGGTCGACATTGGCCGGATCGCCCGGCTCGATACTGTCTGGCAGTGCTGGGGCGTCCGGGCGCACTTCGGCCGGATCGTATGCGTCGCCCTGTTCCGCTTTCGCGGGCCGCAGCCATCCGCTGCCCGCCACTACCTGGTTGAGGATGCCATTATCGCCTGCTGCGCCCGGCTTTCCCAGATCGGCGCCTGCGCTCTTCCCCAGCTCCATCAATGCAGATGGGGACAGCATGTCGGTCGGCAAGGTCTTGGGCAGCAGATCGGCGCCGGGCACCTGCCAGTGCGGCAGCTTCCCGTTCATCCAGGCCACGGCCGGATTCAGCACCGGGCGGACCGCCGAGCGCTTCCAGGAGGGTTCGGCGGTCAGCGGGGTGAAGCCGGCCAGCAGCACCAGGATCGCCGCGATCAGGCCGCCACGCACGGCGCCCAGCACGCCGCCCAGCAACCGGTCCAGGCTGGTCAGCATGCTGCGGTGGATCATCGCCTTGATGACCATGCCGATCACCGCGACCACGATCATCACGCCAATGCCCACGCCCAGGTAGCCGCCAACGAAATGCTCGCCGCCGGGTGCGGCCGGGGCCGCCCACCAGCGTGCCGCATCGTTGCCGAAGGCGAAGGCCGCCCACGCGGCCAGCAGCCACGACAGCGTGCCGATGACGATTCCAACAAAGCCACGCAGCATCCCGAGCAGGGTCGAGGCGGCGATCACGATCAGCAGCACCACGTCGATCATGGCGCCCCGCTCCTTCGGCGGCGCTGGCAACGGGCCTGCGCGTGGATCATGGGTGCGGTCGGACCATGCCGGCCACGCCGACCTTGGCGGCGACCTGCGCCTTCAGCTGCTCGGCGTCAGCGCGGTTGGCCACCGGTCCGACGCGGACGCGATGCAGCGTGCCCTTTTCAGTGCGTACCTGCTCGACGAAAGCACTGAAGCCGGCGGCGCGGACCTTGTCGCGCAGCGCGTTGGCATCGTTGGCCTGGCCGAACGCGCCCAACTGCACGGCGAAGCCGACGCCACTGGCCGCCGGTGCTGTCGGCGTGGCAGGCGCCGGCTTGTTGGCGGCGGCCTCCGGCTTCGGCTCGGGCTTGGCGTCCGGCTTCGGAGCCTCGGGCTTCGGTGCCGGCTTGGGCGGCTCTGGTTTGGTGGTCGCCGTCGGCGTGCTTGGCGGCAGGCTTTCGCTGCGCACCGGGTTGCTGGTGGCCGACGGCGTGGTGGCCGCGGCCGGGGTGCTGGTGGTCGGCGCCGGCGTGGCGGCAACCGTCGCACTGCTGCCTGCCGCCGCATCCAGGGTGATGACTTCTGCCTTCACATCGGCGCGGATCTTGACCGCCTGCAGGCGCGCGGCTTCGGCCTGGGCACGGTCGGCATACGGCCCGACACGCACACGCCACGCCTGGCGCCCGCTGATGGTGGTGGTTTCGGCGAAGCCTGGCAGCTGCGAGCGCTGCAGGTAGGCGATCACCGCATCGGCGTCGGCCTTGCTGCCGTAGGCGCCAAACGTGACGGCGAAGTTGCCGGCGGCAACCGCCGGAGACGTGTCCACGGTCGGCGGCGTAGCCGGCGCGGCCGTCTCCTGCAGCGGCTTGGCCTGCCCGGTCTGCAGGCCGGTGGCTCCACCGGCCGGAGCAACCAGCGGCAGCTCACGGGTTTCGAACTGGCCATCGGCCGGTGCGTCCGGCGCGGCGATCGGCACCGAGGCCACACCGCTGTCCGGCGCCGGTCCCTTGACCAGCATCGGCAGGAAAATCACGGCCAGCGCCACCAGCACGATGGCACCAATCAGACGCTGTTTCAGAGGCGTATCCACGTGAGGCGGCAACTGTCCGGAGGTTGCGGTCGATTATACGGGTGCCGGACCGGACGGCGTCGGCATTGGCTGAACGCGGATCAGGCGGCGCCCTGCAACCATTGCAGCGCGGCAGCGGCGGTATGGAAGGAGCCGAACACCAGTACGCGGTCACCGCGCCCGGCCTGGGCCAGTACCTGTGCCAGCGCCTGCTCGACAGTATCAGCGCGCTGGGCCTTGGCCGCCGCCGTACCGGCCAGGCGGGCCTGCAACTGGGCAGCACTCTGCCCGCGCGGGCCGTCCAGTCCGGCCAGGGTCCACTCGCCGACCACGTCCTGCAGCGCCTGCACAACGCCCACCGCGTCCTTGTCCTGCAGCGCGGCGTACACCGCCAGGGTGCGCCCGGCCGACGCTTCGGCCTTCAGCGCGCGCGCCAGCTGGCCCGCCGCCTGCGGGTTGTGCCCGACATCGACACGGACCTGCACGCCGTCACGCTCGAACGCCTGCAGGCGGCCAGAGATGCGCGCCGCCGCGACACCAGCAGCCCACGCCGCACGCGGCACCGGCTTGTCCAGCGCGCGCAGCGCAGCGATGGCGGCACCCGCGTTGGCCAGCTGGATCGGGCCGGCCAGCGCCGGGGTCGGCAGTTCCATGCGCAGGCCGACATCGCGCCAGCGCCAGCGCTGGGCATCGATTGGTTCGTAGAAATAATCGCTGCCGCCGCGGATCGCGTTGGCGCCGACCAGGTAGGCACGTGCGAGCACGCTCGACGGCGGGTCGGTCTCGCCCAGGATCACCGGCTTCCAGCCACGGATGATGCCGGCCTTCTCGGTGCCGATCGCTTCGCGGTCCTCGCCCAGCCATTCGGCATGGTCGATGTCCACGGTGGTGATCACCGCCACGTCAGCGTCGACGATGTTGACCGCATCCAGGCGACCGCCCAGGCCCACTTCCAGCACCGCCAGGTCCAGCCCGGCGTCGGCGAACAGCTGCAGCGCGGCCAGCGTGCCGTACTCGAAATAGGTCAGCGTGATATCGCCACGCGCGGCCTCGATGGTGTTGAAGGCGGCGACCAGCGCCGCATCCTCCACATCGTGGCCGTCGATGCGCACGCGCTCGTTGTAGCGCAGCAGGTGCGGCGAGGTGTACGCGCCGACCTTCCAGCCGGCAGCACGCGCGATGGCTTCGATGAAGGCCACGGTGGAGCCCTTGCCGTTGGTGCCACCGACCACGATGGTGCGCTGGGCCGGCGCCCCCAGGCCCATCGCCGTGGCCACGGCGCGCACGCGCTCCAGGCCCATGTCGATGGTCGCCGGGTGCTGGCGTTCAATGTAGTCCAGCCAGTCGGCCAGGGTGGTCGGGGTGTTCGTCACGGCAGCGGTTCCAGCAGAAGCAGTTGATGCGAGGGGATGGATCAGAGTGCGCGGTGCTTGGCTTCGCCGAAGAACGGCGTGTGGTGGGCACAGTCGTTCAGGCGCACCACTTCCAGGCTGTCCAGGTCGGCGCCTTCGAGCAGGTTGAGCGTGGTCGGCGCTTGGCGGAAGGTCCACAGGCGGGAGATCGGCAGGCCCAGCACCTTGCACAGGATCACGCGGTTGACCGCGTCATGGGCGACCACCAGCAGGGTGTCGTGCTCGCCGAGGCCTTCGGTGGCGCGGGCCAGGCCGCGCCAACTGCGCTCCAGCACCAGGCGCAGCGATTCACCGCCGGGCATCAGCACGGTGTCCGGCTCCTCGCGCCACGCCTTCAGGCGCGACGGGTCCTTTTCGTTGATTTCGCTGGCCAGCAGGCCTTCCCACTCGCCGTGGGCGATTTCCTGCAGCTCCGGCTCGGTCAGCAACATGTCGGCACGGGCGGCACCGAGTGCCAGCTGCGCGGTGCGCTGCGCGCGTGACAGCGGCGAGGCGACGGCACGGGTGATGTCCACCGAGGCCAAGCGGGCGCCCAGGGCCTGGGCCTGGGCTTCACCGATCGGCGAAAGCGGGATGTCGATCTGGCCCTGGTAGCGGCCTTCGGCGTTCCACGGCGTTTCGCCGTGGCGGGCAAGCAGGATGCGCATGCGTGCAAGGGGTCCTGGGGGGAGGAGGTTCCGCGTTTCGTTCACATCCTGTGAAGTGCGCGGAACAGGGATGATACCCGTTCGGCGCACCGGGCCGTGCCGGGCATGAAAAAACCCCGCGACGTGGATCGCGGGGTTTTGGAAACTCCGGCTATCTGGTCGGGGTTGCCGGCCAGCGGCCGGCACTACCGCAACGGGTTTATTTCGCCAGGTTCAGTTCCTTCAGCAGCGCCGGCGCCGGCGCCACTTCCTGCATGATCCACTGCATGTAGCGGCTGTCGACCGCGATCATGCGGGTCATCACCGGGTCGAACACCCAGTTGGAGCTGACCGATTCCCAGTTGCCGTCGAAGGCCAGGCCGACCAGCTTGCCGTTGGCGTCCAGCACCGGTGAACCCGAGTTGCCACCGGTGATGTCCAGGTTGGACAGGAAGTTCACCGGCACCGAGCCCACGCGCTTGTCTTCCAGGCCGCCGTAGCGCTTGGCCTTGACCGCGTCGAGCAGGGCCTTGGGCGCATCGAACGGATCGACGCCGGTGTCCTTGGCGACGATGCCCTCCAGCGTGGTGAACGGGGTGTAGGCCACGCCGTCCCTGGGCTCGTAGCCCATCACGTTGCCGAAGGTGATGCGCAGCGACAGGTTGGCATCCGGGTACACGAACTCGCCCTGGCTCTTCTTGTAGTCAGCCAGTGCCTGCAGGTACAGCGGACGTGCGGTCAGCGACTCGCCTTCGCGGATCTTCTTCTGCTCTTCCTGCTTCAGCAGCGACGGCATGATCGCCACCGCGTACTGGATGGCCGGATCGGTGCTGGCTTCGAACGCGGCGCGGTCGGCCTTGAACCACTTCAGGCGTGCATCCAGGCTGCCCAGCTCAGTGCCCGACAGCTTGCTCACCAGTGCCTTGACCGCGCTGGCATCGCTGCCGCCCAGCCAGGTGTTCAGCACGTCGTTGTTGCGCTGCGCGGCCGGCAGGGCGACGTACTGGTCCAGCCAGTAGGTCTGCAGCTGCTGGTCCATCTTCGCCACATAGCGGCGATCCATCTGCTTCAGGCCGCCTTCCAGGGTCGGCAGGTCGCGCTGCTGGTAGCCGACCTCGCGCTCGGCGTCCGGCTTGGTGCGCTCGATCGACAGGCGGTACAGGCCGATGGCGGCGTTGACCGCCGAGGTGTTGTTGAACTGGCCGACGAACAGATCGCGCTCGCGGGTCGCCTTGCTGGTATCCAGGTGCTTGACCAGCTGCGCGTGCGCTGCCAGGGCCGGCTTGCCGGCGGCGCCCTGCTTCTTCAGCCAGGCCAGCACGGCGGCTTCTTCAGCCTGCTTCTGGCCAGCAGCGTCGATGCGCTTGAAGCCTTCCAGCTGGCCGGCGTAGTTCTTGGCCACGTTGTTCATGCTGGCCGCGGTGGCGGCGTACTTCACCTTGACGTCGGCGTCGGCCTTGCCCGCCTCATCGATCATCTTCAACACTGCGTTGTAGTGCCTGGCGATGGTCGGGTAGGTCCAGCTGGCGGTTTCGTTGAACTCACCGGCCAGCGCGTAGCGGTTGGTGCGGCCCGGATAGCCTGCCACCATCACGAAGTCACCGGCGCCCAGCGGCTGGTCGGTGAACTTCAGGAAGTGCTTGGGCTGGTACGGCACGTTGTCGGCCGAGAATGCGGCCGGCTTGCCGTCCTTGCCGACGTAGGCGCGGTAGAACGAGAAGTCGCCGGTGTGGCGCGGCCACATCCAGTTGTCGACGTCGCCGCCGTACTTGCCGACGCTGCCCGGGGGCGCGTAGACCAGGCGCACGTCCTTGATTTCCATGTTGCGGAACAGTCGGTAGGTGTTGCCGCCGGAGAAGGTGTACAGGCGGCAGCGGAAGCCGTCCTCGGCTTCACACGCGGCGACCTGGGCCTTGTCGAAGGCATCCAGCGCACGGCTGCGGGCCAGCGGGTCGTTGCCGGCGGCGGCAATGGCGGCCTTGGCCTGGGCGGTGACGTCGGTGATCTGGTCGAGCACGTAGACGCGGGCGTTCGGGCCGGCGCTCAGTTCATCGCTGTGCTTCGGCGCGTTGAAGCCGTCCTTGATCAGGTTCTTCTCGGCGGTCGAATTCAGCTGGATCGCACCGTAGGCGCAGTGGTGGTTGGTGACCACCAGGCCCTGCGGCGACACGAAGCTGGCGGTGCAGCCGCCGAGGGCGACGACCGCGCCCATCGGGTCGCCGGTAAGGTTGGACAGCTGCTCCGGGGACAGCTTCAGGCCGGCCTTCTGCAACGGACCGGCGATTTCCGGCAGCTGCTGCGGCACCCACATGCCTTCAGCGGCATGGGCGACCTGGGCCAGCCCGAGGCTGGCGACGATGGAGAATGCAAGCAGGTTCGAGCGCATGGAGCAGCCCCTGGTAGTGGAACCCTCGATTGTAGCCCGCCGCCCTGCCCCGGCCCGAACCCCGGAAGTCATGGGCCTACTTCTTGCTCTGCCATGCGCACATCGGCCGCGCACATGGAATCGTCCAGAGGGGGCGCTGCTGTTTGCAGCACGTTCGAAACGCCCGTCGGCGCACGCCTTTCGTTCCGCCATTGCACCCGCAGCGCAACATGGGAAATCCGCGCGGCACCCTATAATCCGCGCTTTCCCCCTGATGAGTTCCACCCCGATGGCGCAGCAAACGATGAAGGCCCTGGTCAAGCGCGAAGCGGCCAAGGGCATCTGGCTGGAAGAAGTTCCGGTTCCGACCCCGGGCCCGAACGAGGTCCTGATCAAGCTGGAAAAGACCGCGATCTGCGGCACCGACCTGCACATCTACCTGTGGGACGAGTGGAGCCAGCGCACCATCAAGCCGGGCCTGACCATCGGCCATGAGTTCGTCGGCCGCATTGCCGCGCTCGGCTCGGCGGTGACCGGCTATGAGATCGGCCAGCGCGTCTCGGCCGAAGGTCACATCGTCTGTGGCCATTGCCGCAACTGCCGTGGCGGCCGCCCGCACCTGTGCCCGAACACCGTCGGCATCGGCGTCAACGTCAACGGCGCCTTCGCCGAATACATGGTGATGCCGGCCAGCAACCTGTGGCCGATTCCGGACCAGATCCCGTCGGAACTGGCCGCGTTCTTCGACCCGTACGGCAATGCCGCACACTGCGCGCTGGAATTCGACGTGATCGGCGAAGACGTGCTGATCACCGGCGCCGGTCCGATCGGCATCATCGCCGCCGGCATCTGCAAGCACATCGGTGCGCGCAACGTGGTGGTGACCGACGTCAACGACTTCCGCCTGAAGCTGGCCGCCGACATGGGCGCCACCCGCGTGGTCAACGTCGCCAACCAGTCGCTGAAGGACGTGATGAAGGAGCTGCACATGGAGGGCTTCGACGTGGGCCTGGAAATGAGCGGCAACCCGCGCGCGTTCAACGACATGCTCGACTGCATGTACCACGGCGGCAAGATCGCCATGCTCGGCATCATGCCCAAGGGCGCCGGCTGCGACTGGGACAAGATCATCTTCAAGGGCCTGACCGTGCAGGGCATCTACGGCCGCAAGATGTACGAGACCTGGTACAAGATGACCCAGCTGGTGCTGTCCGGCTTCCCGCTCGGCAAGGTGATGACCCACCAGCTGCCGATCGACGAGTTCCAGAAGGGCTTCGACCTGATGGAAGAAGGCAAGGCCGGCAAGGTCGTGCTCAGCTGGAATTGATCCTCGGTTCCGCGCACGAATGGTGGGGGCCGAGCTTGCTCGGCACACCATGAAAATGAAAAAGGCGCCCGATGGGCGCCTTATTCTTTGGTGTTGCCGGCCAGCGGCCGGCACTACCCGTAACGCCTGCGGCGTTACTTGCCCACGGCCACGGTCAGCAGCACCCGGCTGTGGGCCAGCTTGCCCGAGTTCTCGCGTCCATTGCCGTCGGTGCCGTAGTAGCCTAGGCCGACGTTGAACAGGCCGAACTGGCGGCTGACGCCGACGTTCCAGTCGGTATAGTCCTTGGCGATGCCGTCCTCGAAGGTGCTGCGACCGACGTTGGCATTCAGCGTGAAGTCCTTCGGCAGGCCCCAGCTGCCGCCCAAGCCGTAGTACCAGCCATCGGTGCCGCTGTTCCACTGGTCGTTGGTGTAGGCCACGGTCAGCTTGTAGGTGTCGTCAAGCGTGGTGGTGGTCACCAGCTCGTTGTAGTTCTGGTGGCTGGCACCGAGGTAGGTGTAGCGGTTCAGCAGCACGTCGAAGTTGACGCGCGAAGTGACGTCCACGCCGTAGCCGATCTGGTAGTCGATCTCGGTGTTCGGATCGCCCGGACCGAAGTCCACGCCCGAACCCCAGACACCGGCATACAGGCCCACCGGCGAGGTGTAGGTGAAGCCCGCCTGCAGGGTCGGCTTCTCGTCGGTCTGCGACACGCCACGGAACAGGTAGTCGGAAACGGCGGTGACATTCCAGCTGTACGGCGATTCGTTCTCCTGCGCGCTGGCGGCGAACGGGGCGGCCAGGGTCAGGGCAGCGGCAATGGCGAGGCAGGCACGGGCGTGCTTCATGAGCGTCTCCGGTGGGGGCGGTGGCGTGGCGTGGAAGGCGGGAGCGGCCGGAGCGCGACAGCTCCGGTTCACGAATTCTTAACCACTTTGCTATTGCGATGCAACATGCGCTGCCCATGGCGATGCCCCATCCAGCCCGGTTGATGACCGGCGATGCCCGGTAGAATCAGCGGTTTCCCCGTTCAGAGCCGTGCCCACGCCATGACCGACGTCTCCTCCGACCTGACCCGCCACTACGCCGAGGAACTGGACGCCATCCGCGCCCAGGGCCTGTTCAAGTCCGAGCGGATCATCACCAGCCCGCAATCGGCCGAGATCACCCTCGACGACGGCCGCAAGGTGCTGAACTTCTGTGCCAACAACTACCTGGGCCTGGCCGACCATCCGGACCTGATCCAGGCCGCCAAGGACGCACTGGATACCCACGGCTTCGGCATGGCCTCGGTGCGCTTCATCTGCGGCACCCAGGACCTGCACAAGCAGCTGGAGAAGCAGATCGCCGATTTCTTCGGCAAGCAGGACACCATCCTGTACGCGGCCTGCTTCGATGCCAACGGTGGCCTGTTCGAGCCGCTGCTCGGCGAGAACGACGCGATCATTTCCGACGCGCTGAACCATGCTTCGATCATCGACGGCGTGCGCCTGTGCAAGGCCAAGCGCTTCCGCTACGCCAACTGCGACATGGCCGATCTGGAAGCGCAGCTGCAGGCCGCCGATGCCGCAGGCTGCAAGACCAAGCTGATCACCACCGATGGCGTATTCTCGATGGACGGCTTCATCGCGCCGCTGGACGAGATCACCGCGCTGGCGAAGAAGTACAACGCGCTGGTACACATCGACGAATGCCACGCCACAGGCTTCCTTGGCGCTACCGGCCGTGGTTCGGCCGAGGTCAAGGGCGTGCTGGAGAAGATCGACATCATCACCGGCACTCTGGGCAAGGCCATGGGCGGCGCGCTGGGCGGCTTCACCTGCGCCAGCGCCGAGGTGATCGAACTGCTGCGCCAGCGCTCGCGCCCGTACCTGTTCTCCAACTCGCTGCCGCCGCATGTGGTGGCCGCCGGCATCAAGGCGTTCGAAATGCTGGCTGCCGCTGACGACCTTCGCAGCACGCTGGCCGAGAACACCGCCTACTTCCGCGAGAAGATGACCGCCGCCGGTTTCGACGTGAAGCCGGGCGTGCATCCGATCAGCCCGGTAATGCTGTATGACGCACCGTTGGCGCAGAAATTCGCCGAGCGCCTGCTGGAAGAAGGCATCTACGCGATCGGCTTCTTCTTCCCGGTGGTGCCCAAGGGCCAGGCCCGCATCCGGACCCAGATCAGCGCCGCGCACAGCCGCGAGCACCTGGATCGCGCGATCGATGCGTTCACCCGCATTGGTGTCGAACTGGGCGTGGTCAAGGGCTGATCATGCCGGGGTCGGATCCCTTTCCTGCGGAAAAGGCCCTGACCCCGCTGGTCAAAGCGTGCCGACCAAGGTCGGCACCTACCGGGCTGGATGGCTGCCGACCACGGTCGGCACCCGCCGTGGCCTGAGGGCGTGCCGGCCAGGGTCGGCACCGCCAGGCGTCACTTCTTTTTCTTCTTGCCCTTCGGCTCTTCCTTGCTGGCCACCACTACCGGCTTGGCGGCGGCGTCCTGGCCGTTGCCCTTGGCAACGCGGATGCCGTTGGCCTTCATCCAGGCATCGAACTCATCGGCGGTCATCTTCTTGTCGCCGTTGCTCATCAGGAAGCGGTAACTGCCGCGACCATCCAGCTCCGGGGTCTTCACTTCCACCACCGGGGTCTCGGCAGGCGTTTCCGCCTTGGCCACCTTCTTGTGGCCGCCACAGGCGGCCAGCAGCACCATCGGCAGCAGCAGGCCTGCGCAGCGCAGGGTTTGGTTGAGGGTCGGGTGGTACATGGGCAGGCTCCGTTCGGGAAATTCAGCAACCAGGCGCCCCCTGCGCCTGGAACGGTGGCCGGCGACTGCCGGCCGCGGGCGATGATCAGCCCGGTGCAGCGGCCCCCAGCCGCTGCTGGTCGCTGACCTCCAGCACCCGCCATTGCCCCTTGCCGAGATCGCCGAGCAGCAGCCCACCGATCGCGACCCGGACCAGGCGCAGTACCTGCAGGTCGAAGGCCGCCAACAGGCGGCGGATATGGCGGTTGCGTCCCTCGTCGAGGACCACCTCCAGCCATGCGGTCTTGTCGCCACTGCGCAGTACGCGCACGGCCTGGGCGACGAGGAACTCGCCCTCGTCCTCGACACCGGCGCGCAGCGCGGCCAGGGTGTCCTCATCGGGAAGACGATCCACCTGCACGTGATAGGTCTTCTGTGGGCCGGTCTCCGGATCGGTCAGGCGCGCCGCCCACTGCGGATCGTTGCTGAACAACAACAGTCCTTCGCTGGCCTTGTCCAGGCGCCCGACCGGCGCGATCCACGGCAGGCCGGCACCATCGAAGCAGCGATACACCGTGTCGCGACCACGCTCGTCCTGCGCCGTGGTCACCACGCCGCGCGGCTTGTTGAGCACCAGGTACAGCCGCTGCGGCGCATCCATCGGCCGGCCATCGACTTCGATCGGCGGGTGCGGACTGGCAATCGGGAACTCGGGATCACGGATGATGCGGCCGGACACGCGCACGCGGCCCTCGGCAATCCAGCGCGCGGCCTCGCTGCGTGAGCACACGCCGGCCTTGGACAGCACGCGCGCCAGGCCATGGCGCACGCCATTGGAGACATCCGGAACCGCACGCCCACGCGGTGCGTGGGAGCGGGCAGCGGGGGCAGCAGGTGGGCGGCGCGTGCGCAAGCCTCTGCTCCCCGCCGCGCTTACTTCTTGTCGACCGGCTTGGTCTCAGCCGGTGCTTCGGCCGCAGCCGGAGTGGCGGCCGGAGCCGGACGCGCCTTGACCACACGCACGCCACGCGCCTTCATCCAGGCGTCGAACTCTTCGGCGGTCATGCGCTTGCCGTTCTGGCTCATGTCGAAGCGCCAGGGCGTGTTGTCGAATTCGGTCTGCGGCTTGTAGGCCGCCGGATCGTTCGGCTTCACCGCCGGTGCGCTCGGAATGGCCTTGGCGATGTTCTGGCACCCATCGATGCGCAGGCGCTGCAGCACCTGGTCCAGCGACTGCGACGGATCGTAGTTGCTGCTCAGCACGCCGGCCGGCATGCCCAGCTGGTTGCCACGGATGTAGAGCTCGTCGGCCACCGGCGCGATGGTCGTGGCCGGCAACGGCAGCGGCGAGGCGCTGGTGTTGACCGAGCAATCGACCGCAGCGTGGGCGGCGGGAACCAGGGCCAGCGCCAGGAAGGCGGCCGATGCAGAGCGCAGCATGAAGGGCATCCAGGAAAGGAAGTGACGCGGCGAGTTTAGCAATGCCGCGACAGCTTTCAAGCGCCACTTTCAATGAATACGGCAACTCATTGGTTTTATGGGCAAAATCCCGACGAACGGTTACTCCCGCGCCTGAAACGCCGGGTTCCGGACCGCAGAAACAACAAGACCCGGCCGAAGCCGGGTCCTGCTGTGTCCTACTGGCAGAGCGTCAGAACTTAGTTCTGGACGTTCAGCTCGGTACGACGGTTCTTGGCGCGACCTTCCGGGTTGTCCGAACCATCCGGGTTGGTGTTCGGAGCAATCGGACGGCTCTCGCCGTAGCCGATCGGGCCGACCAGGCGACCGGCGTCGACGCCGTTCTTGGTCAGGTAGTTGTACACGGCGGTGGCGCGACGCTCCGACAGCTTCTGGTTGTAAGCGTCGGTACCCTTCGAGTCGGTGTGACCGGCAACTTCAACGCGCAGATCCGGGTAACGCTTCAGGATCTCGGTGGCTTCGCTCAGGATCGCCACGGCGTCCGGACGCAGGTTCGACTTGTCGAAGTCGAAGTTGACGCCCTTCAGATCGATGGAGACCGGAACCGGGCAACCGTCCGGACCGATGGTCTGACCCGGCTGCGAGTTCGGGCACTTGTCGTCGCAGTTGTTGACGCCGTCACCGTCGTCATCCAGGTCGGCGCAGCTCGGGGCAACCGGAGCCGGAGCCGGAGCAGCCGCGACCGGAGCCGGGCCTAGCGGGATCACGACGCCGACCGAAGCCAGCACGTCGCCGAACCAGCTCTCGTCCTTGGCGGCGATGCTCTGGTCGTCGAAGTCAGCGCGGTAGGCCACTTCGGCGCGGACAGCAACACGCTTCTCGAAGGTGGTCTGCAGGCCGACGCCCAGCTTGGCGGCAACGTTGCCGTCCTTACGCTGGCGCGGACCGTTGTTGTCGATTGCAGCGTACTCTTCTTCCGACTTCTGGTAGCCCAGGCCACCGACGATGTACGGGTTCCAGCCGCGGCCTTCCTTGATGAAGTGGCGACGCAGGTCCAGCGAGACGCCGTACTGCGACCAGTTCAGGTCCTGGTTGCTGTCGAAGTTCGGGTTCTGGTAGTTCAGTTCACCGTCCAGCGACCAGTTCGGGCTGATGAACTTACCCAGGCCCAGGGTCACGAACGGAGCGTCATTGGTCAGACGGTCGCTGTCCTGGAAGTTGAAGCCGGCCGAACCGGTCAGGTACCAGCGGTCATCGAACTCCTGCGCCGAAGCTGCCTGGGCGAAAGCCAGGCCGCCCAGCAGCGCGGCAGTAAGGATCTTCTTGTTCATTGAGTACAGCTCCTATTTCGGGGGTATGAAACCGGTAGAGGCATGGGCCAGCACTAGTGCGTCGATGTACGACAGCCGATTCAGCACGCCACCGCCGCGAACATTATGCTCAGGCGGGTGAAGGCCATGTTAACAGTCCCGTAACATGTGAAGTGTTGCGCCCGACCGTCGACCGGTCCGACGTTGAAACCCTATACAGGATGATGAAAATCCGCAAGACCCACACGCTGCAAGGGTTTGACGGGGTTTAAGCGCGAAAACCGACATACTGCGCAGCACATTGCATCGCACGGTTCAGCAGGTTTGCGGAAACGTGAGGAACCTTATGATGGGATCACGAACCCAGCCGGAGCCGTGATGAAAGCCGTCGCCCTGAGTCGTGAATACGCACCTGCCCTGCGTGATGTCCTGCTGCCGCCGCCGCTGCCTCCTCGCGGCCGCGATCTGCTGGTGCGGATCGAAGCGGTATCGGTCAACCCCGTCGATGGCAAGCAGCGGGCCGCTACCGATCCGGCCACCCTTGAGGTTCCCCGGGTGCTCGGCTGGGACGCCGCCGGTGTGGTCGAAGCCATCGGTGACGAGGCCAGCCTGTTCGCCTCCGGTGACGAGGTCTACTTCGCCGGTGACGTTACCCGGCCGGGCTGCAACGCCCAGTACCAGTGGGTGGACGAGCGCCTGGTCGCCCGCAAGCCGAGCACGCTCGATTTCGCCGAAGCCGCCGCACTACCCCTGACCACGCTGACCGCCTGGGAGCTGTTGTTCCAGCGCATGCCGCTGCACCTGGATGATCGCCGCCATGGCGACCAGCACCTGCTGGTGATCGGCGGTGCGGGAGGCGTGGGCTCGATGGCGATCCAGCTGGCCCGCCATGCCGGCTTCGAGGTGATCGCCACCGCCTCGCGCGAGGCCTCGATCGACTGGTGCCGGCAGATGGGGGCCACGCATGTGATCGACCATCGGCAGCCGCTGCAGCCCCAGCTGCAGGCACTGGGCATCGACGCAGTGCAGGTGGCGCTCAACCTGGCCGACACCGATCACTACTGGGACGAACTGGGCCAGCTGCTGGCACCACAGGGCCATGTCGGCCTGATCGTGGAGCCGCGTGGCGCACTGCGCATCGGCGATCCGTACAAGGCCAAATGCATCGGCATCCATTGGGAATTCATGTTCGCGCGCTCGCGCTTCGCCACCGCCGACTGCATCGAACAGCATCGCATCCTCAGCCGCGCCGCCAGCATGATCGATGCCGGCCAGCTGCGTGGCACGCTCAGTGAAACGCTGGGCACGATCAATGCGGCCAACCTGGACATCGCGCATCAGCGCCTGGCCAGCGGGCACACGGTGGGCAAGCTGGCGCTGGTGGGCTGGGACAACTGACGCCGTGATGTAGGCCGAGCCCACGCCAGGCTGCTACGCCTGCCGCCACCAGCAGAGCACGGGCGCGGCCCTGCTCAACCGCCCGCCTGCAGGATCGGCGCGGCCTGTACCAGCGGATTGGCTGGGATCTGTATCTATGGGCTCAAGGAAATCAGGGATACGGTGGAAACAGATCTCCCCTCCCCCGAGCCCACCATGCCTACCGCCCTGCCCCTGCGCCTGCTGCAACTGATCACCGGCCTGTTCCTGTATGGCTTCGGTGCCTCGCTGATGATCCGTGCCGCCATCGGCGTGGCGCCCTGGGACGTGCTGTCGCAGGGCATCGCCGCACAGACGCCGCTGTCCTTCGGGCTGGCGACCAATGTCATCGGCGCACTGGTGCTGTTGCTGTGGTGGCCACTGCGCCAGAAGCCGGGCGTCGGCACGGTGCTCAACGTGATGCTGATCGGTCCCTCCGCACAGTTCGGGTTGTGGCTGCTGCCACCGGCCATCGGCGTGGGCTGGCAGCTGGCGATGTTCTGTGCAGGCATGCTGCTGGTCGCGCTGGCCACCGGCCTGTACATCGGCGCCCGCCTCGGCCCGGGACCGCGCGATGGCTTGATGACTGGCCTGCATGCCCGCACCGGTTGGCCGATCTGGAAGGTGCGCAGCCTGATCGAAGGCAGCGTATTGCTGCTGGGCTGGTGGCTGGGCGGCAATGTCGGCCTCGGCACCCTCGCCTTCGCCCTGCTGATCGGCCCGCTGTGCGGCGTCACGCTGGGCTGGTTCGGGATCGGCCGCCCCCCGGTCGTACCCGCCGCTGCGCGGCAGCCGCAATCACCCTGAGCTACCCCGTATGCCGGCCAGCGGCCGGCACTATCGCCCCCGGAGTTCGGGGGCAGCGCCGCAGGCGCGGGGGGTGGAGGCCGGTAAGTGGGGCCCGCGATTCGCGCAGCGAAACGCGGGAGCGACAGCACGCATGTGCCGAGCGTACC
>NZ_JCAFRM010000010.1:0-115854 GCF_059368215.1 Stenotrophomonas sp. YJH_SMC_123 | reverse complement strand
CCGGCACTACCGTTGTGGGTCAGGCGGTCGCGATTCCCGCCTTGCCCAGCGCCTCGCGCACCATCGCGTCGTTGGCTTCGGTCACCGGCCGGGTCAGCTCCCACAGGAACTTCACCCGGAAGCCGGACTTCACCGCGTCCTGCGCGCTCCACAGCACGCAGTAATCGCGGGCCAGGCCGCATACGTGCACTTCGCGGATGCGGCGTTCGTGCAGCCAGCCGGCCAGGCCGGTGGCCGGGCGCTCGCCATCGGGGCCGTGGTTCTCGCGGAAGGCGCTGTACGAATCCACCCGTTGGCGCGTGCCCTTGCGCAGGATCAGGTCGGCCACGGTCCAGTCCACGCCCGGGTGCAGCGCGGCACCGGCGCTGCCCTGCACGCAGTGGTCCGGCCACAGCGTCTGCGGCTGCGCGTGCAGCAGGATGGTCTCGAAGGGGCGTTGGCCGGGGTGCTGGCTGGCGAACGAGGCATGGTCGGCCGGGTGCCAGTCCTGGGTCGCCACCACGGTGCGGTAGCGGCGCTGCGCCAACAGATCGGCGATCGGTGCCACCAGCGCATCGCCTTGGTCGCAGGCCAAGGCGCCACCGGGCATGAAGTCCGGCTGCAGGTCGATCACCAGCAGGGCGACATCGGCGGGCAGGGCGGTCATGGCAGGTCCGCTACAACAGAAGGGGCGACCAGCGTGGCCGCCCCATGCCTGCACGTCAATCGCCCTGTGGCGTCCCAGCGTCCTGCCCGTAGTACAGCAGGCCGATCCTGATCCGCTCGCGGCCATTCTCGCGGCGATGGCGGTTGGCATCGCGAAGCGAGTACACGCAGCCGCAGTATTCCTGCTGGTAGAACTGCTCGCGCTTGCTGATCTCGATCATGCGGCTGGCGCCGCCGCCCTTGCGCCAGTTGTAGTCCCAGTACTGCAGGCCTTCATAGCGCGAGGCGGCGCGTATGCCGCAGTCGTTGATCTGCGCCATGTTCTTCCAGCGCGAGATGCCCAGCGAAGAACTGATGGTGTCGTAACCGTGCTCGTGCGCGTACAGCGCAGTGCGCTCGAAGCGCATGTCGAAGCACATCGTGCAGCGGATGCCGCGTTCAGGCTCGTTTTCCATTCCGCGTGCACGGCTGAACCAGTTGTCGGTGTCGTAGTCGCAGTCGATGAAGGGAATGCCGTGCTGCTCGGCGAAGCGAATGTTCTCCTGCTTGCGCAGCTCGTACTCCTTCACCGGGTGGATGTTGGGGTTGTAGAAGAAGATCGCGTAGTCGATCCCGGAGGCGGTGATCGCCTCCATCACTTCGCCGGAACAGGGCGCGCAGCACGAATGTAGCAGCAGGCGCTTGCCGTCGGCGGGCAGGGTCAGGGTGGGGCGTTGGAGCTCGGTCATCGTCAGGTACCGCATGGACCACCGGCAACGGCGGTGGCCCATGCATCAGCGCGTGGGTGAACGGGTCTGGCCGGATACCGTGAACAGGACGCGCGCGGCCACACCGCCTGCACGCGCAGGACGACGACGGCCCCGGCAACCTCCCCGCGGAGATTCCAGGTCGAGTCAGGGGACGGTCGTGTCCCCCGGCCGGGGCCGGTATTCGGGCTGATGGACACGGGCCGCAGCCCACCTACTACCCGCCGCTTCCCAGGCGCGAGCCCAGTGCTGTTGGCAGGATTCGTTTCCATTCACCGCTGCGGGGCAGCTCCGGAATGGACGCGCGAGGCGGCTTCACCGGATTCCCGTTTAAATCCCTCCCCGCGCCGCAGCGATGGGAGGGATACCTTCGGCGTGTGCAAGGTGGACCTGTTGGTGGCGCCGGTCAAGAGCGCAGGGGTCAGAACCCGCTACGCTGCAACGGGATCCGGCCCCAGCGGAAGGAAGGGGTCGGATCCCGCTGCCACGCAGCGGGCTCTGACCCCGGTCGGGATACACCTTCAATGCCCCACGGCCGCCCGCGTGCGGATGTCGTCCAGCCGCTGGTCGTGCAGCAGGCGGCCGTTCTCCCACACGGTCACCATTGCGTCCTCGAAGCCGTCCGGCAGGGTGTCGTCGCCGTTGGCCGGCAGCGGCACCGTGTGCAGGCTGCCATCGTCCAGGCGGCGCAGCAGGCGCATGCGGCCACGCTTGCTGGCCTTGCCGGCGTCGGTGACCGGATCCTTGTAGACGTCGATCCACTCACCCTCGACCCTCGCCGCCGAGCACTTCAGTGCGAACTTCTGCGTATCGCGGTCCAGCCGCTGCAGCAGCGCACCGCCCATGCCGAAGGCCACGTTGTCGGCGGCGTAGCCGTCGTCGGTGATGCGTTGCAGGATGGTGCGGATGGTATCCGGGTTGATGCCATCGCCCTGGATCACCCGCACGTGGTTGAGCACGCGGTAGCCCTTGCTGTTGAGGGTGTGGCCGAAGGCTTCATCCAGCCGGCGCAGGCTTTCGGCAACCACCTCCACCGGGTCGCCCGAGTCCGGGCGGATGACCAGGGTGGCGCCCGAGGCGATCACGTCATCGCGCAGGGTGGTACCCCAGTGCTCACTGATGGCGCGGTAGATGTCATAGCTGTCCGACACCACGGCTACGATCGCACCGGGCGTGCCGAACTGGCGCAGCATGTTGCGGTAGGCATCCACCTCGCGCTCGCGGCCCCAGCTGGTGATGGTGCTGTGCTCGGCGGCGGGAATCGAATAGCCGGCCATCGGCGCGTGGTAGTGCGCGCGGGCCAGGCACAGCGCCGATACGGTATCGGTGCCGAGGAAGTTGACCAGGTGCGCGGCACCGCCCAGCGCGGCCGATTCCAGGCTCGATACACCGCGCGCGCCGAAGTCGTGCAGCTTGAACGGCAGCTGCCCCTGCGGATCGTCGCTGGTCTGCTGCAGGAACGCGGCGATGGTCTGCCGTGCGTGCCAGCTGATGGTGGCCACGGTGACCGGGTACCACACGCGCAGCAGCAGCGTTTCCAGGTACGACGGCACCCAGAACGCGGCCGGATCGGTCGATTCGATGGTCATCAGCGCCTGGTGGGTAGGCACCACGCTGCCCTCGGGCACGGCGCGGATGCGCACCGGCAGGTGGCCGCCAAGCCGGTCGACGATATCGCGCCAGCCGGCCTCGTTGAACGGTTCGCCATGCGCGGCGAACACCGCAGCAGCGTCGTCGATGTCGGCGTGCGTGACCGGCCGTGCCAGCGCGTCCTTGAGGATCGCCTGCAGGCCGAAGAACACCGTGCGATCGTGCAGGCCGCCACGTGATTCGACGTAGAAGAACGTGGCATCGGTACCCGGCGGGTACTGCAGCCAATGGCTGGCCTTGTAGCTGTCGGTGTTGAGGAGAAGATTATCGAGGTAGTGCATGACGGAAGCTCCTTCGCGTCGGGTGGCACCGGCGGTCTATCCGCCAGTGGGAAAGCCGGGCCGGTCAGCCGCGGCCGAGGAAGTACTCCAGGATGTGCAGGTGGTCTTCGAACAGCTGCGGGCCCATGTCCAGGGCCTCACTCACCGGTATCCAGCGTGCCTTGTCGGCATCGTCGCCACCGCGCACCGGCGGCAGCTCGCCGGCCGGAAACTCGAAGTGGAAACCGTGGGTGATGGTGCGGCCACGCTGGCTGCGGTCCGGGTGGTCGAACACCTGCTGGCCCTTCAGCGACCCCTTCAACACCGGCAACGGAATCTTCAGCCGGGTTTCCTCGCGCAGTTCGCGCAGGCAGCTGTCGAGCAGGCTCTGTTCCTGGCCGACGAAGCCGCCGGGCAATGCCCACAGCCCCTTGCCGGGTTCCGAGCGGCGACGCACCAGCAGCACGTGGCCCGAATGCACCACCACCGCATCGGTGGTGACGAAGGTGGGCGCGTAGGGCGCATCCTTCCAGGCGGCCTTGTACTGTTCGATGAAGCGGTACTCGGCCACCAGCTGGCCATACGCAGGCGCACTCTTGCGGAACGCTTCGAGCATGTCGTACACCGGCGCCGGCACATTGCCACGCAGCATCAGCAGCGCGCCGTGGAAGTCGACGTCGCCGGCCTCGAACAGGTAGCGCCGCAGCTCGGTGGCCGACAGGGTGGCGGTGTGCTGCACGTCCACCAGTGGCCACTGCGGGAACTCGCGCAGGTAGTAGCTGGATGCATCCTTGTCCATGCCGATCAGGCCCACCCTGGCATCGGCGGCGGCACCGTCGTTGCGCAGGGCGTCAGCCACCTGGCGCTGCACGTTGGCGATCCACTGTGCTTCATTGTACAGGTGGTCACGCAGCGGGCGGATCAGCAGACGGTCGGTGTGGCCGTCGAGGGCCGCCTGGATCATCACGGCGCGTTCGGCCACGGTCCAGGGATTGCGCAGGCTGCGGGGGGTATCGGCAGAGCCGACCAGGAAGATCAGCTTGCGGGCCCGGCTCAGGGCCAGGCGGGCAACGGCGGCGTGGCCGTTGTGGAAGGGCTCGAATCGCCCGATGAAGACGAGATAGTCGAATTCCATGAGAATCCCTCATGTCGTTGTGGCAGCCGCGGGTCTGTCCCTTGGCTTGCTGCAGATGCTACGCCGATGGCGGGGCGGGTCAAGCCTGCAGCCGTGCTTTCTGCTGAACGGCGCATTGCGTGCGCGGACTGCGCCGTTGTTCTCAGGCCCTGAGAAGCCCCTGCGCCATACTGCAACCCACGCGGCGGACGGCATGCTCGGGGGCAAGACAGTGGCGGACAAGTACTGCGATCTGGTCATGAAAGGCGGCATCACCAGCGGCATCGTGTACCCCAATGCGGTACTGGCGCTGGCCCGCGAGTATCGCTTCAAGAGCATCGGCGGCACTTCAGCCGGCGCCATTGCGGCAGCGGTGGCGGCTGCAGCGGCCTGCGGCGATCGCCGCCAGCAGGCCGGCGAGCAGCTGCCCGGCGATGCAGGCTATGGCGGGCTGTCGGCGGTGTCGGCACAGCTGTCCCGGCGCGGCTTCATCTACAGCCTGTTCCAGCCGGCGCGCGGCGCGCGCGCGGCCTATCGGCTGCTGGTGGTGCTGACCGGCAATGCCCGCCTGCCGCACAAACTGCTGTGCCTGGCCGTTGCGGTATTCGAGATCGCGCCGCTGGAAGTGCTGGTGTCGCTGGCACTGCTGCTCGGCCTGGGCTGGTGGGGCGGTGGCTGGAGCGGCGTGGCCGCCACGCTGCTGCCATCACTGCTGTGCGCCTACGGTGCGGGTGTGGCCGGTGCCGCGCTGCGGGTCGCGCGGGTGGCGCGTCGCAACCTGCTGGGCCTGTGCAGCGGCCTCGGCCGCGATCCACGCAGGCCGGCGCTGACCGAGTGGTTGCATGAATGCCTGCAGCAGCTGTCGGGCAAGCCGCTGGATGCACCGTTGACCTTCGCCGACCTGCACGATGCGCCGCGCTACGCCGGTGAGCCTGACAGCCCGCATGCGATCAGCCTGCAGATGATCACCACCTGCATCTCACACAACGAGCCGCGCACGCTGCCGCTGGGCGGTGCGCAGTTCTGGTTCCTGCGCGAGGAGTTCGAGCAGCTGTTCCCCGCCAGCGTGGTGCAGTGGCTGGTGAGCCAGGCCGGCCCGCCGCTGGAGGTGGAAGGGCGGCAGTACTACCACCTGCCACAGGGCCCGAAGTTGCCGGTGCTGGTGGCCACGCGCATGAGCCTGAGCTTCCCGCTGCTGATCAGCGCGGTGCCGCTGCATGAACCCTCACGCCGCGAACGACGCTGCGAACCGACCGCCCCTGCGGCCGACCAGGAGCACAACGTTGCCGACAGCATGGAAGGGCTGACCAGTGCCGGGCAGACCTGCGGCCCGGTGATCACCGCCTTCCGCATCTGCTGGTTCTCCGATGGCGGCATCAGCAGCAACTTCCCGATCCATCTGTTCGACGCCGCCCTGCCGCGCTGGCCGACCTTCGCCATCAACCTGGTTTATCCACAGCACGCCGAAGCGGTGAGCCAGGGCAGCGGCGGCCGCCAGGCGCTGGAACATGCGGTGTTCCTGCCCACCGAAAACCGCCACGGCTGGCAACGGCATTACCAGTCCATCGCCACGCCACTGGCCGCAGCCGAGCTGGGTCGTTTCCTGTTCGCGGTGGTGGCGACCATGCAGAACTGGCGCGACCTGCTGCAGGCGCGCGCACCGGGTTATCGCGACCGCATCGTGCACGTCAGCCTGCAGGGCGACGAAGGCGGCATGAACCTGGACATGCCGCAGGAGGTACTCTCCCGCATCGCCGACAAGGGCAGCCTGGCCGGTGCGCGCTTCTGTTCGTTCTCGTTCGAGAACCACTACTGGATCCGCTGGCGCAACCTGGCCTCGGCCTACCAGCGTTACACGCTGGAAGTGGCGCGCACCGATGATCCGGCGCAGCAGGTGCTGGCCTACCGCGCGGCGTACGCGATGGTCGCCAGCGGTCAGCCGACGCCACCGTCGTACAAGCTGGGCTCGGAAGACAAACGGCTGGCCTCGCAGCAGTTGTGGGGCTTGATGGTCGAGCAGGGCCGCACCTGGGAGGACCTCGGCCCCGACCTCACCGACGGTGCACCGCGTCCGCTGCCGCAGATGAAGGTCACGCCGATCTACTGACCCGATCCTGCGGTCGAATCGGGGTCAGATCCGTTTCCGCAGGAAAACGGATCTGACCCCGCAGTGGTTGCTGCTCTTGCCGGCCAGCGGCCGGCGCTACCACGGGTGCAGGGCGCGGCCCTGCCAAACCCGCCCTATCGCCCCGGCAACTGCGCGAACGCGCGCTGCATGCAGTCCTCGCGCGGGCACACCCGGCACCCCGGGCCGATCGATACCGAATTGCCCGGGCTCTGCACATCCAGCCCCAGTGAATACACCAGGCGTTCGGCATGCTGCAGGTCGCAGCCCAGCGCCACCGCGAAGGTCTTGCGCGGTTGGCCATGGCCGACCGGGCCACTGCTGACCTGCCGCGCCAGCCAGAAATGACGGCGGCCATCGGGCATGCGCGCGGTCTGGGTGAGGATGCGCCCGGGTTGGTTGAACGCCTCGTAGACGATCCACAGCGGGCACGATCCACCCACCTGCGAGAAGTGGAAATCGGTGGCCGAATGGCGCTTTGAGACGTTGCCCGCCCGATCCACGCGGATGAAGAAGAACGGCAGGCCGGGCGCGCTGCGCCGTGCCAGCGTGCTCAGCCGGTGGCAGACCGCTTCGAAGCCGACGCCGAACTGGTGCGCCAGCAGTTCGATGTCGTAGCTGCTGGTTTCGGCTGCACGCAGGAAGCGCATGTACGGCATCACCAGCGCACCGGCGAAATAGTTGGAGAGACCGATCCGCGCCTGCGCGATGCGTGCCTCATCGGTGAACCCGGCGCGCGCCACCACCGCATCGATCTGCGGCAGGTAGCCGTGCAGGGCCAGCTCGGCCGCCATCTGGAACGCCTGCTGTCCGGGCTCCAGGTAATCGGGCAGCCACAGCCGCCGCGCACCGGCATCGTAGTGCCGCTTTTCGCGCCCGGCCTGCAGTGCGGCCACTTCCACCAGCACGCCATGGCGGTCGGCCAGCAGCTGGCGCAGCCGCGGTGCCACATGCCCGGGCGACAGCCCCCATTCGGCGAACAGCTGCTCGGCCAGCTCGTCCAGCTCGGGAATGTGGTTGTGCATGCGGTTGAAGAACTCGCGCACCTGGTCACCGGCGGGCAGGGTACTGCCGGCGCCGGGCTCGCCCAGCTGGAACTCCAGTGCGGCCGCGTGCTCGCGCAGCGCCAGGTGACGACGGTGCAGGTCCAACAGCGCGCGGCTGACCTGCGGCAGGTTCCCGGCCAGCGCGCGCAGTTCGGTCGCGCTGACCTCGGCCAGGCCCAGGTCGCGCAGGGTTTCGCCCAGCGCTTCCTGCAGGGCGGCGGGCTCATCGTCATCGAACAGCGAGGAAACGTCGCCCAACACCTCTCCCAGCTTCTTCTGCACCGCCGGTGTCAGTGGGCGCTTGTTGCGCTCGATCTGGTTCAGGTAGCTGGCCGACAGCCCCAGCGCACGCGCCAGATCGGCCTGGCTGTAGCCGCGCCGCTCGCGCAGCCGCAGCAGGCGCAGGCCGAGTTGCCGCTGGGGAGCTGAATAATTCACAGAATTAACAGGAATCGTGGGGCGTGTTGGCCAGATTAAGCGGATTCAGCCCGGAAATCGAGTCGGGTGCTGTGAATAATGCCAAGCATCTTTCGCACCCTGTGGGATTGTCGTCATGACTGTTGCAGCGCCCCGTATCCGCATGCTGATCGATGGCCAGTTCGTTGAATCGGCCACTTCCCACTGGCAGGACGTGATCAATCCGGCCACTCAGGACGTGCTGGCCCAGGTGCCGTTCGCCACCACCGGCGAAGTGGACGCCGCCGTCGCCGCCGCCAAGGAAGCCTTCAAGACCTGGCGCAAGACCCCGATCGGCACCCGCGCGCGCATCTTCCTGAAGTACCAGCAGCTGATCCGCGAAAACATGAGTGAGCTGGCCCACATCCTCACCGCCGAACAGGGCAAGACCCTGCCGGACGCCGAAGGTGATGTGTTCCGCGGCCTGGAAGTGGTCGAGCACGCCGCCGCCATCGGCAACCTGCAGCTGGGCGAGCTGGCCAACAACGTGGCCAATGGCGTGGACACCTACACGATCATGCAGCCGCTGGGCGTGTGCGCTGGCATTACCCCGTTCAATTTCCCGGCGATGATCCCGCTGTGGATGTTCCCGATGGCGATTGCAACGGGCAACACCTTCATCCTCAAGCCGTCCGAGCAGGACCCGATGGTCACCATGCGCCTGGTCGAGCTTGCCCTGGAAGCCGGCATTCCGAAGGGCGTGCTGAACGTCGTCCACGGCGGCGAGGAAGTGGTCAACGCGATCTGCGACCACCCGGACATCAAGGCCGTGTCGTTCGTCGGGTCCACCCGCGTCGGCACCCACGTCTACAACCGCGCTTCGCTGGCCGGCAAGCGCGTGCAGTGCATGATGGGCGCCAAGAACCACGCCGTGGTGCTGCCGGACGCCAACAAGGAACAGACCCTCAACGCAATGGTCGGTGCCGCCTTCGGTGCCGCTGGCCAGCGCTGCATGGCGGCTTCCACGCTGGTGCTGGTCGGTGAGGCGCGCAACTGGGTGCAGGACCTGGTGGCCAAGGCCCAGACCCTGAAGGTCAGCGCCGGCACCGTGTCCGGTACCGACGTCGGCCCGGTCATCTCCTGCAGCGCCCGCGAGCGCGTGGAAGGCCTGATCGCCTCGGGCGTGGAGCAGGGCGCCAAGCTGGTGCTCGATGGCCGCAAGCCGCAGGTCGATGGCTTCGAGAAGGGCAACTTCGTCGGCCCGACCATCTTTGCCGGTGTCACCACCGACATGCGCATCTACCAGGAAGAGATCTTCGGGCCGGTGCTGGTCATCCTCGAAGCGGAAACGCTGGAAGAGGCCATCGCGATGGTCAACAGCAACCCGAACGGCAACGGCACCGCACTGTTCACCCAGTCCGGCGCTGCCGCGCGCAAGTTCCAGGAGGACATCGACGTCGGCCAGGTCGGCATCAACGTGCCGATCCCGGTGCCGGTGCCGCTGTTCTCGTTCACCGGTTCGCGCGCCTCCAAGCTGGGCGACCTGGGCCCGTACGGCAAGCAGGTGGTGCTGTTCTACACCCAGACCAAGACGGTCACCGCGCGCTGGTTCGATGACGAGACGCTGAGCCACGGCGTCAACACCACGATCAGCCTGAAGTAACGGCAGGAGCAGCCATGAGCCACTCGATGACGACGGAACTGGAAGAAGCGCAGCAGGCGTACCGCGAGGCGGCGCGCGACTTCGCACAGGCCGAACTGGCGCCGCACGCCGCGCGATGGGATGCGGAGGGCATCTTTCCGCGCGAGGCGATCGCCAAGGCCGGTGAGTTGGGCTTCTGCGGTCTGTACATGGACCCGGAAGTGGGCGGCAGCGGCCTGAGCCGACTGGACGCCGCCGTCGTCATCGAGGAGCTCGCCAACGTCGATCCGTCGACCGCGGCGTACATCAGCATCCACAACATGGCCTCGTGGATGGTGTCCAGGTGGGGCCAGCCGGCCCTGCGCGATGCGTGGGGCACCGATCTGTCCTCGGGCAGCAAGCTGGCCTCGTACTGCCTGACCGAACCGGGTGCGGGTTCCGATGCGGCGTCGCTGAAGACCACCGCCGTGCGCGATGGCGACTTCTACGTGCTGAACGGCTCGAAGGCCTTCATTTCCGGCGCCGGTGCCACCGAGCTGCTGGTGGTGATGGCGCGTACCGGCGGTGCCGGTGCCGGCGGTGTCAGCGCCATTGCGGTGCCGGCGGACCTGCCGGGCATCAGCTTCGGCCGCAAGGAAGAGAAGATGGGCTGGAACAGCCAGCCCACCCGTGGCATCACCTTCGAGAACGTCCGCGTGCCGGTCAGCCACCTTCTGGGAGAGGAAGGCGGCGGCTTCAAGCTGGCCATGAAGGGGCTGGACGGCGGCCGCATCAACATCGCCGCCTGCTCGCTGGGTGCCGCACAGGGTGCACTGGATGCTGCGCGCCGCTACATGGGCGAGCGCCGCCAGTTCGGCAAGGCGCTGGCCGAGTTCCAGGCGCTGCAGTTCAAGCTGGCCGACATGGTCACCCAGCTGGTGGCTGCACGGCAGATGGTGCACACCGCGGCACGCAAGCTCGATGCCGGTGCCAGCGATGCCAACGTGTGGTGCGCGATGGCCAAGCGCTTCGCCACCGATGCCGGTTTCAACGTCTGCAATGAAGCGCTGCAGATCCACGGGGGCTACGGCTACATCCGCGAATACCCGATCGAGCGCCTGCTGCGTGACTGCCGCGTGCACCAGATCCTGGAAGGCACCAACGAGATCATGCGGGTGATCGTTGCCCGTCACCTGCTCAACACCGAAGAGGAACTGCGATGAAGGATTGGCGTACCCAGGAGCACGTGGGCCTGAAGGTGGAGGTGGATGGCCACACCGCCGTGGTCACCCTGAACAACCCGCCGGCGCATACCTGGACCGTGCACAGCCTGTCGGCGCTGCGCGACCTGGTCGGCGCGCTCAACGCAGACCGCGACATCTACGCGCTGGTGATCACCGGTGACGGCGAGAAATTCTTCTCCGCCGGTGCCGACCTCAACCAGTTCGCCTCCGGCGACAAGGCCGCTGCACGTGAGGCCGCGCGCCGCTTCGGTGAAGCCTTCGAAGCGCTGTCCGGTTTCCGTGGCGTGTCGATCGCCGCGATCAACGGCTACGCCATGGGCGGTGGCCTGGAGTGCGCGCTGGCCTGCGACCTGCGCATCATTGAAGACCATGCCCAGGTCGCGCTGCCGGAGGCCACCGTCGGCCTGCTGCCGTGTGCCGGCGGTACCCAGAACCTGCCACGCCTGGTCGGCGAGGGCTGGGCCAAGCGCATGATCCTGCTGGGTGAGCGCATCAACGCCGAGACCGCGCTGCGCATTGGCCTGGCCGAAGAAAAGGTCGGCAAGGGCGAAGCCAAGGCGCTGGCGCTGGAATGGGCGAAGAAGGCCGGCAAGCAGAGCCCGACCAGCATCGCCGCCTGCAAGACCCTGGTGCAGGCCACCCGCACCGGCACCCACGCCTCGGCGCTGGTGGCCGAGCGCGAAGCCTTCGTCGACCTGTTCGACACCGCCGACCAGGTCGAGGGCGTGACTGCCTTCCTGGAAAAGCGCGCCGCGCAGTGGAAGAACGCATGAGCACGGATACCGCTGCCGACGACGCACCGGTGCTGTTCGAAGAGCGCGTGGCTGGCAACGGCACGCGCATCGGCATCGCCACGCTCAATGCGCCGCGTACGCTCAACGGTTTCTCGCTGCCGATGGCGCACCTGCTGCTGAAGCAGCTCAACGCCTGGGCCGACGACGATGGCATCGCCATGGTGGTGCTGCAGGGCGCCGGCGAAAAGGCGTTCTGTGCTGGTGGCGACCTGCACAGCCTGTACAAGGCCATGGTCGCCTTCCGTGAGGCCGGCCACAGCGACATCCGCCAGAACGCCTATGCCGCCGAGTTCTTCGACGTCGAATACCGCGTCGATTACCTCATCCACACCTACACCAAGCCGATCCTGTGCTGGGGCCACGGCATCGTGATGGGCGGCGGCATCGGCCTGATGTCCGGCGCCAGCCACCGTGTGGTCAGCGAGCGCTCCAAGCTGGCCTTCCCGGAAATCACTGTTGGTTTGTTCCCCGATGTCGGTGGAAGCTGGCTGCTGCCGCGCGTGCCGGGCAACGGCGGCCTGTTCCTGGCCCTGACCGGCGCACTGCTCAACCCGGGCGATGCCATCTACGCCGGCTTGGCCGACGTGCACGTGGCTGAAGAGCGCCGCAGCGCGGTGTTCGATGCGCTGCTGCAGGTGGCCTGGTCCAATGACACCGCACACAACCACGAACGCCTGACCCATCTGCTGCAGTCGCATGCCAGCGATGCCGCCACCGGTCCACTGCTGGCCCACGCGGCGCAGGTCGATGCGTTGTGCGAAGGCGATGACCTTGAAGCCATCGTGGCGCGCATTGCCGGCCTGCAGACCGACGACGCCTGGTTGCAGGCGGCTCAGAAGACCCTTGCTGCCGGTGCACCGGGTTCGGCACGGTTGGCGTACGAACTGCAGCGCCGCAGTGCCGGCCAGGACCTGGCCGCGATCTATCGCCTGGAGTACATCGTCGCCCTGCATTGCGCCGCCCATGGTGATTTCGCCGAAGGCATCCGCGCGCTGCTGGTCGACAAGGACCGCAATCCGCAGTGGAACCCGGCCACCCTGGCCGAGGCCACTGGCGCGTGGGCAGACACCTTCTTCGCTTCCCCCTGGGCCGACGCCGCGCATCCGCTGGCCGACCTGGGCACTCCCCTTGTTGAAAGGAGCCTTGCATGAGCCGCATTGCATTCATCGGGTTGGGCAACATGGGTGGCCCGATGGCCGCCAATCTGGTCAAGAACGGCCACAGCGTGCGCGTGTTCGATCTGGTTCCGGCCGCGGTGCAGGCCGCTGTCGACGCCGGCGCCAGCGCTGCATCGTCGGCGCGCGACACCCTGGCCGATGCCGAAGTGGTGATCTCGATGCTGCCGGCCAGCCGTCATGTCGAAGGCGTGTACCTGGGCGACGACGGCATTCTTGCCGCGATCCCGGCCGGTGCAGTGGTCATCGACTGCAGCACGATCGCCCCGGCCAGCGCCCGCAAGGTCTCGGAAGCGGCCGCCGCGCGTGGCCTGCAGATGATCGACGCACCGGTGTCCGGCGGTACCGCCGGCGCCCAGGCCGGCACCCTGACCTTCATCGTCGGCGGCGAGGAAGACGCGCTGGAACGCGCACGCCCGGTGCTGCAGGCGATGGGCAAGAACATCTTCCACGTCGGCGCCAGCGGCGCTGGCCAGGTCGCCAAGCTGTGCAACAACATGGCGCTGGGCGTGATCATGGCGGTGACCGGTGAAGCCATCGCACTGGGCGTGGCGCACGGGCTGGACCCCAAGGTGCTGTCGCAGATGATGGCGGTCAGCACCGGCCGCAGCTGGGCCACCGAAGTGTGCAACCCGTGGCCGGGCGTGCTGGAGAATGCGCCGGCCTCGCGTGGGTACAGCGGCGGTTTCGGCAGTGATCTGATGCTGAAGGACATGGGCCTGGCGGTGGAAGCGGCGATGAGTGTCGGCGCTTCGATTCCGCTGGGCGAAGTGGCCCGCAATCTCTACTCGATGAACCACCAGGCCGGCCGCGGCAAGCTGGATTTCTCCAGCGTCGTGCAGCTCATCGCGAGCGAGAAGTGACCTGGTAGTGCCGGCCGCTGGCCGGCAACCTCATGCCCCCGTGCGGGACAACGGAGGTGGGATGGGCGGATGTTCGGTTTCGACCGGCATCCGCCCATTTTTTTGGGGGTCGGATCCCTTTCGCAACGCGAAAGGGCTCTGACCCCATATAGCCGTGCGGGCCTGGGATGGGGTCAGAGCCCTTTGCCGGTGGCAAAGGGATCCGACCCCGGCGCCGCATCAGGCAACGATCAGCGTTACATCAATGTTGCCGCGGGTGGCGTTGGAGTACGGGCACACGATGTGCGCCTTCTGCACCAGTTCTTCCACCTGCTCGCGCGGCACGCCCGGCACGTTGATGGTCAGCTCTGCCTCGATGCCGAAGCCGGTCGGGATCTGGCCGATGCCGACCTTGCCGGTGACGGTGGTGTCGGCCGGCAGCGCGACCTTGGCCTGGCCGGCCACGAACTTCAGCGCGCCCAGGAAGCAGGCCGAGTAGCCAGCGGCGAACAGCTGTTCCGGGTTGGTGCCCGGGCCGCCGGCACCACCCAGCTCGCGCGGGGTCGACAGCTGGATGTCCAGCACGTTGTCGGACGAGACGGAACGGCCTTCACGGCCGCCGGTGGAGGTGGCCTGGGCGGTATACAGAACCTTTTCGATGGACATCGGGATGCTCCTGGTCAGTGGGTGGGTACTGCTATGGAGCCTACTTTGCCCGGTTTCTGCGTACGTTGGGTTGCAGTCCGTACGAAAAACTTGATTGATCGTCCTGTTGGCCTAGATCGTCCACTCGCGGTCGGTGGTGAACATGATGGTCAGCCAGCGGTCCGGCGAGGCCTCGCCCAGCGCATCGCCGATCTCGTCGCGCAGCTGGTCCCATTCCAGCAGGGGCCGCGGCGGGTCGTCCTCGCGTACCACGAAGAACAACTCGATCTGCTCGCCACGCCCCACCTGGGCGACGTAGCTGCGATGCTCGACGAAGCCATGCTTGGCCACGATCGCGCGTGCCACCGCGTCCACGTGCGCCTGCAGTTCCGGCGGGGTGACCAGCAGGATGCCGGCCAGCGCCCGGCGCACCGTCCCGAGCGGGGCGATCATCACCAGCACGCAGACGAAGGCAAGGATGGCCGGGTCGATGTACGGCCCGACCCAGGCCAGCGAGGTGCCGCGCACCAGTACGCCGCCAAGGAAGGCCAGCAGGTAGCAGGCCGACATGCTGGCGGCGATCACCCAGTTCTTCGCGTCCAGCGCGATGAACTCCGAACCGATGCGGCGGTTGGCGCGCAGCACGAACCAGGCCAGCGCACCTTCGCCGATGATCGACAACCCGGCGAAGGCGATGGCTGGGCCGAGTGCGATGTGGCGGCCGCCGGACATCAGCGCATCCACCGCATTGACCAGCGCATACAGTGCCGCGCCGATCATCAGCGTGCCGCTCACCCCCAGCACGATGGGCTCCAGGTGCCAGAAGCCCATGGTGAAGCGCTGGTTGAGCCGCGACTGCAGCGCGTCGGTGCTGGTGGACAGTGCGATCAGACGCGCGACCAGCAGTGACAGCCACGTCATCACCACATCGATCAGGCCGTAGATGCCATCGAAGATGATCAGCGAGGAATTGGCCAGAAGACCAAATACCACCGCAGCGGCAGCCAGCAGCAATGAGCCTGCGATGGACAGGCGCAGCACGCCTTGTTCGGTACGCGCATCGAAGAAGCGTTCGGTGTTGGCAGGCATGCGGGAATCCAGCGGGAAATGGGCTGCGGAAGCAGCGCGTTGCCATTCTATCCAGCCTGCGGCACGTCGCCATGACCACGCCCGCACAGCGCCAGGAAAAGTCACCAGACTGGTAACCGTTTGCGGATTGACGGGTGCACACCCGAAGCGTATCGTTTGTACCACGATGACATAGAAGCCTCCGGTGACCCCGGGGGCTTCTTTCGTTTGCGCCGTCGCGCGCTGCGAGGTCACCGCCACCGGCCCTGACGTCCCCGTCGCAGCCGTTCTGTTTTCCGCCCCGATCCTGCCTTTCCCGCGCCGTCCTGGTGATCGTGTGGGGCGCCGCCGTGCGCGCAGGATCGGGGCACTCCACATCCATCAACGAAGGAGGATTCGATGCCCCTGCTGACCCTTGAGCAGTGCCGCGCGCACTGCCGTATCGACGGCGATTTTGACGACGCCATCCTGGGTGACCTGCTGGCCGCAGCCAGCGACGCAGCCGCGGCCTACCTGGGCCGCGAGCTGTACGCCGACCAGGCGGCGCTGGACCAGGCGCTGGACCAGCTGCCGCAGGACATGGCGGCGGCGGTGACCGGGCATGAAGCCGCGGTTGCCGCCGCCAATGCCGAGACCAACGCGGCCAAGGCCAAGGCCATGCGTGATGTGGCCGATCGCCGCCTGGCCGTGGCGACCGCGCGCAGTACGCGCCTGCTGCAGGGCATGCCGGTCAACGACAGCATCCGTGCAGCGGTGCGCCTGTTGCTGGGCCACCTGTACGCCCATCGCGAAGCCGTGGTCGTCTCTGCGCAGACGTTCGATGCACCGGCAGGCGCCACGGCCATTGCACTGGAGCTGCCGTTCGGCGTGGCCGCGCTGCTTGATCCGTACCGATCGGCAGCAACGCCATGAACGCCGGCCACTTCAATCGCCGCATCCGCATCGAGCGCCAGGACGGCCAGCTCGATGCGTGGGGGCAGCCGCTGGACGCCTGGCAGCCGGTGGCAGAACTGTGGGCCGCCATCATCGCCGACCGCGCAGACAGCGTGCAGCGGCTGACGCTGGCAAGCCGCCTGCCGGCGACGATCCGGCGCCAGCGCTTCCATGTCCGATTGGCAGCCGCACGACAGGCAGGCATCCAGGCCGGCATGCGCATCGTGCATGACGGTCGTGTTTTCAACATCACCGGCGTTGCGCCCGACTTCAGCCGGCGCCAGACCACGGTGCTGTTCACCGAACAGTCTTCAGGCATCGCCTGAGCGACGCCAACCAGGACACCGCGATGAGTTACGAAGCACAGCTGCACGCGCTGCTGGCCCCGCTGCTGCAGGGCCGGCTGTATCCCGACCTTCCGCCGGAACCGGTCATCTATCCGTGTGCCGTCTACCAGCAGATGGGTGGACAGTCCGTGTGGTTCAACGAAGGTTCCATTCCCGAACAGAAGCACGCTCGCGTGCAGCTGACCGTCTGGGCAGACAGCCGCGCCCAGGCCAACGCCCTGATCCGCAACATCGAGGATCAGGTATGCGCAGGATTGCCGACCGCCGAATCGTTCGGCGCTGCAATCGCCGTGCATGAGCCGATGCTGCACAAGTACGGCGCGCGGCTCGATTTCGGCCTGTGGTACGTCGACCCGTAAACCGCATCACCCGTGCAACACCCCAGCCCGGCATTCGCCGGGCTTTTTTTTATCCAACGAGGAAATACACCATGGCACTCAAGCTTCCCAAGGGCACCCAGTTCGGCTTCGCACCGGTCGTCTCCACCGCGATCGCCACCAGCGCGATCTCCAAGGCTGCGCCGGCGCTGGCCAGCGTTGCCGCCAACAGCGTCGACACCGGCGATGTGGTGGTCATTGAACTGCCGGGCTGGCCGGCCCTGAACAACCGCGCCACCCGCGCCGGTGCTGAAGCCACCGGCAGCGTTGAACTGCTGGGCATCGACACCACCGATACCGTGCTGTTCCCCGGTACCAGCGGTGCCGGTGTACTGCGCAAGGCGGGCGCCTTCGTCGACCTGGACCAGCAGGGTGACCCGACCACCGCCGGTGGCGAGCAGCAGTACTGGAGCGGCACGCTGCTCGAAGACCCGACCGGTCGCCAGGTCCAGATGCCGACCTTCAAGAACGCCAAGACCATCACCCTGCCGCTGTTCTACGATCCGAAGAAGCCGTGGTATTCGGCACTGAAGAACGCTGACGCCAAGGGCGAGCCGGTGATCCTGCGGGCCAAGCTGGTCGGCGGCGACGTGCTGTACTGGTACGGCTACCTGAGCTACAACGGCGACCCGACCATGGCCGCCAACACCCCGATGGGCACCACCGCGACCTTCACCGCGCTGGCAGACTCCATCCTGGTCGAGGGCGCCTGATGTTCCAGGTCAAGGCGCCGGAGAGCTTCAAGAGCACCCTGACCATCGTCGGTCACGGCCGCGAGCAGAAGCTCAACCTGACCTACCGGCACCTGTCGGTAGCCGACTACGCCAGCCTGCTGGAGCGTCTGGGCGATGACACGTTGAGCGTGGCCCAGGCCATCCTGGACATCGTGGTGGACTGGGATGCCGATGTGGCGCTGGACACCGCCGGCGTCGAGCTGGCGCTGCAGCAGCAGGCCGGCCTGGATGGCGCCATCATCGGTGGCTACACCCAGGCCCTGCAGGTCGCACGCAAGGGAAACTGATCGAGGCGGTGGGGGCCCTGTACTGGCGGGCCCCCACCGAGTCCGAGCTGATGAAGCTTGGATTGAAGGCAAAGCACTTTCCACCACCGCAGGTCGAGCTGTGGCCGGAGTGCGTGCTTCCCATCGAACTTTTTTCGCGGGTTGCCACCCAGTGGCGCGTCGGCGCAGGTGGCCCGATCGGGCTGGATTACAACGTGGTCTACCGGGAGCTGGAGCGCGAAGCGCTCGACGGCGACCAGCATGACGAGGTGATGGCGGCCATCCGCATCATCGAACGCGCTGCCTTGGAGCAGATGCAACAGGAATGAGCCGGCCATCGCGGCAATGCCGATGGCCGATCCCGGCTCCGCCGAAGCGGAGCCGACTCTCCCGAGGAACACTCAATGAGCACTACATCGCCTGGCAGCACACGGACCACCGTGGAGGCCAGCAACGCATTGGAAACGGCCATGCAGGCAGCAAGGCGCGGCATGACCGAGATGACCGGCACCACACAGGAGTTCCAGCGGCAGCTGGAGAAGATCAACACGGTGCAGCAGGCCTTCAATGCCGTGCTGACCACCAGCGCATCATTGGTCACCGCACTGTCCACGCAGCTGACCGCCCTGAACACGCAGCTGCAGGCGGCGGCGAAGGCAGGAACAACCGCAGCGGGCGCGGACGCCGGCAAGGCTGCAAAGAAGGAAGAGAAGGCCCAACAGGACGACAAGGGCCTGGCGGGCATCCGCAAGGGCCTGGGCGGCGCGCTCGGCGACTATATCGGCAAGACCGAAAACACCGCCACGGCTGCCAAGAAAGCCTTCGACAAAGCATTCACCGGCGCCGACGAAGCGTTGAGGAGCTTCGTGACCACCGGCAAGTCCAAGTACAAGGAACTGGCCCAGTCCATCCTGTCCGACCTCAAGATGATCGCCGCACAGCAGGCACTGGTCTGGGGGGCGAGGAAGATCGCCGGCTTGATGGGGGTCGACCTGACGCCCAAGGATGCAGCGACGGACGCGGCGGCGGTGGCTGCAGGCGTGGCGACTGCCAAGGACGCCAAGGTCGGTGATGCCAAGGCGGGCGAAACCAAGGACGCCAAGGACACCAAGGGCACCACAGGACTTTCGGGGTTCCGCAAGGGCTTCGGCAGCGCGCTCGGCGAGTACATGGAAAAGACCGAGAACTCCGCCAAGTCCACCCAGGATGCCTTTTCCAAGGCGTTCACCGGCGCAGAGGCGGCACTGCAGAGCTTCGTGAAGACGGGCAAGTCCAACTACAAGGATCTGGCCAAGTCGATCATCGCCGATCTAAAGATGATCGCCATCCAACAGGCAATCGTCTGGGGCGTCAAGAAGATCGCGGGCCTGTTCGGATATGGCACGGGGGTGGAGGCCAACGCCAACGGTGGCGTCTACCAGTCGCCGAGCCTGTCGGCCTATTCCGGCGGTGTCTACAACACCCCGCAACTGTTCGCCTTCGCCAGGGGCGCCGGCGTATTCGGCGAAGCGGGACCGGAAGCGATCATGCCGCTGCGGCGCGGGCCGGACGGCCGCCTGGGTGTGGCCGCGCACGGTGGCGGCGGTGGTGGCGGAGTGGGAGTCAGCATCCGCATCGACAACAACGGTGGCAAGGAAGTCACCACCAACGAAAGCATGCTGCAGCAGTTCGGCAACGAGATTGGCCAGTTCGTGGAACGCAAGTACCGCGAGCTGCAGAGTCGTGACCTGAAGGCAGGTGGTGTGCTCAGCAGGAGTGCCATGCAATGACCGACACCTTCACCTGGCCGGCAACCAGCCAGAGTACTGGAACCACCACCGCCGCCGTGAAGCGCGCGAAGTTCGGAGATGGCTATGCGCAGGCCGCTGCCGATGGCCTGAACGCCACTTCACGCAGTTACCAGCTGCAGTTCGTCGGCAACCGCAAAACGATCAACGAGATCGTGACCTTCCTGGATGGTCATGCCGGCCGCAGCTTCCTGTGGAAAGGGCCACTGGGGCAGGGGCTGTACATGTGCGATTCCTACACCGACAGCCATCTCGGCGGCCAGGTATCGACCATCACCGCCACCTTCGAGCAGACCTTCCACGCGTAGGCATGAGCATGGATCTTCAACGGATCGACCTGGATACCATCCAGCCCAACGGAAAGCGTGGGGAGACCCAGCGGCCGGCCTTCACCAAGATCAACCAGAACTTCCAGCAGGTTGGCCAGGCAGTCGACGGCCTGCCCGGGCAGCTCGCCGATACCATGATGCGCGCGCCGGCACGGCGCAATCGCCTGCTCAATGGCAATTTCGACATCTGGCAGCGCGGCAGCAGCTTCGGCATCTCCGGGAACTACACAGCCGACCGATGGTTCCTGCAGATGGGCAACGTCGAAGACGCCGTGTTCAAGCGCAATCCCGCAGCGGCAGGCGACAACAACTTCCCGTTCAGCACCTTCACGTTGTCGGTCAGTTCGAGTGGCAATACGGATGGCACAAACCACTTCTTTGTCTTCGAGCAGCGCGTGGAAGACGTCCGCAACTTCGCGGGCGTGGAGAGCACCGTTTCGTTCCTGGTGTTCAACGCCGGCGCCGCCGGGCGGAAGATCGCCCTTGAATTCGCCCAGACCTTTGGCGCGGGGGGAAGCACGCCTGTGCTGGGAATCGCGCCGGAGGTGGTCGAGCTGGCCTCCGGCCTGAACCGGATCCGCAGGACGGTGACACTGCCTTCCATCTCAGGGAAGGCACTGTCCGGTGACGGTGCGGCCGTGGTCTGCATATGGGTAACGGCGGGCACGCAGTTCGCCAGCCGCACCGCAGGACTGGGCGCGCAACAGGGCAAGCTGTACTTCGGAGAGTTCCAGTGGGAGGCGGGCCCGCTCGCGACGCCGTTCGAGTGGAGGCCGAAGGGGGAAGAGCTGCGGCTGTGCCAACGCTACTACCAGGTGGATGCCACTGGCGTGCCGTTCGACGGTGGATCGCGCTTCAACGCGGGCGTGGGCCTGATTCGGGGCGACAACGCGGTGTACCTCACCTACCGATTCAATCAGCGAATGCGGTCGGTACCCGCGGTCGCCTTCTCGAACCCATCGCAATGGCGGCTGCTCACGGGAGACGGTGCAACCAGCCTGACAGCGCTCAGTGCGGCGGAAGTTACGTCGACCCGCATGACCATCATCGGTGCGCTGAACACTGCCGCAGCGGGTCAGGCCGGCATCCTGCAGAGCGGAGATTCGGCAGCGGAGGGCACTGGATTGACCATGGATGCCGAAATCTGAGGTCCGCGGGAGGGCTGGAGAGCGTTCCTTCGCAACCGAAACCATCAAGGAAACAGCACAAATGCCACGAAAGATCATCGACCTCGATTCCGTTCAACCGAACGGAAAGCGGGGTGAAACACAGCGCCCGGCGTTTACCAAGATCAACGAGAATTTCGCCGAGGTCTACGACGCGTTGACCGAGGTCGCGAAGATCCCGGAAACCGTGGCGAATGCCATCACCGAGCGCGTTCCAGGCAGGAATCTGCTCATCAATGGCGCCCTGCAGTTCTGGCAACGCCGTACATCTGGTCGTGTCGGCACTGGGGCGGGGACGCTGGGCGCGGAAGTGTTCTTCGCCGACCGTTTCACGAACTCGGCACTGGTCTGCAACCACGACGTACAGCGGGTGGCGTACGACGGGCAGGCCGGATTTCCGGAAGATACACGGTCGATTCTGGTCTGCACCGTATCCGAGGCCATCGCCAGAAGTGGCGCCTGGATGGGGCAGAAGATCGAGGGTGTCCGCAGTGCAAGTGGAGACATCACGATCTCGGTATGGGCGAACTCTGATGCGCCCGGTCGCAGTGTGGGCGTTCGTGTCATCCAGGATTTCGGAACCGGCGGCTCACCCTCGCCGCAGGTGGTGCTGGAAGCCGGTGTGCTCACACTGGGCACCACCGCCAAACGTCACAGCATCACGGTGACGTTGCCGAGTACCCGGGGAAAGGTGCTCGGCAGCAACGGCAACGACCACCTCTACGTAGTGTTCGACCTGTGCGGTGCTGGTCAGAAGGGCGAGCTGGTGGCACAGAACGGCTCGTTTGGCTTTACCCAGTTCCAGGTCGAATCGGGCCGCGCAGCGACACGCTTCGACTGGCGGCCGCCAGGTGTGGAACTGGCGTTGTGCCAGCGCTACTACGAGAAGAGCTACAACCTCGACATCGTACCCAACACGGCGCACAACGAAGGGCGCGAGGCATTCTCGATCAACTCACCGGGAATGGCGCATTACCAGAGCGTGCGATTCCAGACGGCAAAGCGCGCTCATCCCTACGTGATGATCATCTCGGCCGACAACATCCAGCAGGATGGACACATCGCGGAAGACAACATCTCCCGCGTGCCCTGCCTGGTCAACTACGCCTCGCCTTCCGGGTACGAAGTCAGCTGGACCAACAATCCAGGCCGCTGGGGCGGCTGGTGGCATTGGTGGGCCGACGCCGAGCTTTGATGGGGCGCCCGCAGGGAACAGGACGACAGCAATGACGAGAAAAATCATCGACCTCGATTCCGTTCAGCCGAACGGAATGCGGGGCGAAACCCAGCGCCCGGCGTTTACCAAGATCAACGACAACTTCGCCGAAGTGTATGGCGCGCTGGATTCGCTGGAAAGCGCATTGCAGAGCGCGGCTCCAGGCAGGAACCGCCTGATCAACGGCAACTTCGATTTCTGGCAGCGGGCCACCACTGGCACCACCCAAGGCGGCGAGATCTATGTGGCCGATCGTTGGACCGTGGCAGCGCTGAGCTGCACGCATACCGCAAATCGCGGGGCCAATCTTCCTGCCGGCGGAGCCGCGCCGGAATCGCGCCGTTTCCTCAACAGCGTTGTCTCCAAGGTCAGTGCAGGCAGCAGCGCCTATGTCGCACAGAAGGTCGAAGGGGTCGCCACGCTGTCCGACGGCGAAGTGGTGGTTTCCGGCTTCGCCTATGGCCCGCCAGGAAAACGCATCGGTGTTCGTCTCATCCAGCACTTTGGCACCGGTGGTTCGCCGTCCGCCGCGGTCAGCGTAGAGCTGGGAACCGTGGCGGTCACCGCCGCGTCCTGGACCTATTTCCAGCTCAGTGCGCGACTGCCATCGGTGAAGGGGAAGACGCTGGGCAGCAATGCCGACAGCGATTTCCTGTGGCTGGTGGTGGATCTGTGCGCCGATGCCTATGGCGGTGTCATCTCCGGTCAGAGCGGAGAGTTCGGCCTTGCGATGATGCAGCTGGAGCGCGGCGACAGGGCAACGGCATTCGACCTGCGCCCGCTGGCTCACGAGCTGCAGCTGTGCCAGCGCTACTACGAGAAGAGCTACAACCTGGATGTGCCGCCTGGCACGGCCGATGGCATCGGACGCGACAACCAGTTCTACGACCGCAGTGTCGGCGTTGGCAGCACCTCGCAAATCCGGTGTCGCGTGCCCAAGCGGGCCATCCCAGCCTACACGGTCTACAGCGATGTGAACGGGCAGGCAGGGCGCATATCCGGCGCAAGCGGCGGCATCGGCACGGTGACGTCCATCGTATATGCCGGCCAGTCCGGCGCACAGGTCAATTACCAATCCGCCGCAGGCAACTGGGGCTCCTCCTTCCATTGGACCGCCGACGCGGAGCTATGACATGTATCAACTGACCGAAGAGATCGACACCATCAAGTGCCTGCAGACCGGCGCCTTCATTCCACGTGGCCACCGTCTGTGGAATGACTATGAAGCCTGGTGTACGGCAGGCAATGAGCCGGAGCCGGTACCGCCGCTGTTCGTACCCGGCTCGGCGCAGTTCCATCGCTTCATCCGCGGAAAGGCGTGGGAGTGGATGGCCCAGTGTGCCCGCGATCGCGGCTATGACAGCATCGAGAGTTGCTGCAGCTACGCGGGCAGTGCGGTGCCGCGCTATGCGCAGGACGCCATCGCCATGATTGCCTGGCGCGACGGGGTCAACCTCGCATTGGAGACTATTGAGTCCACCGCCGAGGAGAACGCGCCGGACTGGCGGCAGGTCCAGGCGCAACTGCCGCAGCCGGATGCATTCGGCTGGCCTGCCGAGCAGGCGCCGGAAATCATCGGCGGCTGAGGAGGACGACGCATGGCACGACGCACAATCGACCTTGATACCGTGCAGCCGAACGGAAAGCGGGGTGAGACGCAACGGCCGGCCTTCACCAAGGTCAATGAGAACTTCGCCGATCTCTACACGGATCTGGATGAACTCGAAACCACGGTGCAGGATCTCCGGCGCAGGCAGAACGGCCGGAACCGGCTGATCAACGGTGACTTCAGGTTCTGGCAACGGGGCAGCAGCCGCACTGTGGTGTCGCCTCTGGCGGTGTATGTTCCCGATCGCTTCCAGGTGGTATGCACCGGGGCGGGGCAGGTCGCGGTGTCACGCCGCAGCTTCGATGCCCCGGCATTCGGGGTCACGGGATTCATGAACTGCGATCTCACCGGATCGACGGCCGCGACCGAGGCGTTCGTCACCCAGCCGGTGGAAGGCGTGCAGACGCTGGCGGGAAGTACCGTGACGCTGAGCATGCAGGCATGGGCCGCGACGCCGGGCTGCCGCATCGGCGTTCGCTTCATCCAGACGTTTGGTACCAATGGGTCTCCGGACGTGACGGTCCGGGCAGGCGTCCAGGAGATCGGCACCGCGGCCGCGCTCAGGTACTTCACCGTCGAGTTGCCATCCATTGCTGGCAAGACCGTGGGAGCCAACAGCAAGCTGCACGTCATCGTCGACTTTGCGACGCCCGGTGGTTATGGCGGACAGCTTGTCGGCCAGTCTGGGTCCTTCTCGCTGACCTGCATGCAGTTGGAGAAGGGGGCGACACCTACCGACTACGACATGCGTGATGACGCAACCGAGTTGATGCTGTGCCAGCGGTACTACGAGAAGAGCTTCCCGCTGGAACAGGCACCGCAGCTTGGCATGCCGTCACCGCAGGGCGTCGCCGCCGCGTTCCAGGCAGGCCTGGCGCGCAGTGAGCAGATCTCCTTCAAGGTCGCCAAACGCACTGTGCCCGCACTCACGCTCTACTCCAACAGTGAAGTGGCGCCGGCCCTCGGCTACTGGTCGTTGTTCAACGGCAACGGGTGGTCACGTGGAATGGCTGTCCCGCTGTTCCTTCGTCCCGATGGATTCACGCTTCAGCTTGATTTCGGTTCTGGCCTGACGCCGTTCTATGCCTATCTGGTGGGCGGCAACTGGGCGGCTGACGCCGAGATCTGACCCTGGCCGTCAACACCGGCGCACGCAGCGAGGACTGCACATGACACGAAGAATCATCGACCTGGACACCGTCCAGCCCAACGGCAAGCGGGGTGAGACCCAGCGACCGGCATTCACCAAGATCAACGACAACTTCGCCGAGATCTACGCTGGTCTGGACGACGCGCAATCGGCGCTCATGCATCTGGAAGGCCGCATGGCCGGAAGGAACCCGCTCATCAACGGCGACTTCCGGTTCTGGCAGCGCGGTGCAGTGTTCCCTGCATCCACGGGCTCTCGCTACATCGCTGACCGCTGGGCGATCAATGCCATCGGCACCAGGGTGGCTGCCTCACGCGAGGATGTGCCTCCAGGCGGCGGCCAGGGAGGGCGCCTGCTGGCTGGGTCGCGCCACCTGCTTCGGCTGGAGGTGCAGAGCGTTGCCGGTGCCGGCAACATGGCGCTGGTCCAACAGCGCATCGAGGATGTCCGGACACTGGCCGGGCGCACCGTCACGATCAGTTTCAAGGCGCGCGCCTCGGTGGACGACTTCCGCATCGGCGTGGAGCTGCAGCAGTCCTACGGAACGGGTGGGTCTACCGCGCGCGACAGCATCGGCGCCTCGGTCGTGCTCGATACGCTGTGGCGATGGCACCAGGTCACCGTGGAAGTTCCCGGTCTTGCCGGCAAGACGCTGGGCCCGGACAGCTACCTGCAACTGGGCTTCTGGCTGGACGCAGGTGCCGATTTCGGCGGCCGCGCGTTCGCCGCCGGGCAGAAGAGCGGCAGCGTGCAACTGGCCGAAGTGCAGATCGAAGAAGGCGATAACGCCACCGACTTCGACCGCCGGTCCGAAGCACTGGAGCTGCTGTTGTGCCAGCGCTACTACGAGACGGTGGATGTAAACCGGATCATCGGCATCACCTACACCGCCAACGGCGACACGCGAGCGTTCATCCCGTTCAAGGTGCGCAAACGCTCAGCACCCAGAATCTCCTCGCCGTCCACCGCGCTGAACCTGGTGGGCTTCGGCAATGCCGGCAACCTGGTCAACTTCGACGGCGGAGCGCCCAGCTGGCAGTCCACGGTTGACGCGGCAGTCATCGCCTCGATGCCGAACAACATGCAGCTCTGGGGCGCGGTGGTGGTGTGGTCGACCACCTCGCAGGTGCTGGTCCAGGCCGATGCGGAGCTCTGAGCCATGACAACCCCCGCTCCGCAGGCGCCAAAGCACGCCTGCTTCACCACCACTGCCTCGCTGCGCCCAGGCCACCACGTCATCGTGCCGTGCGGCCAGGAACGGTACCCCGTACCACCTCCTCTTCCCAATGCCGCACAGGAGAACACCCCATGATCACCGCCGATGCCCAGCAGCTTGAGCCGGGTGGCCGCATCACCGTCTATGAACTCGACGCCAGCAGTTTCGGCGCCGACAAGCTCTTCTTCCACGCGCACCTGCAGAGTGGCCTCATCTGGTGGCAGGGCCAGGAATATGGCCCCTGGCCGATCGAGGCCAGCGGCTTCGAGCGCACCAGCGACCAGCCGCCGAACCCGCGCCTGCGCGTGAGCAACATCGATGGCCGCATCACCGCCATGTGCCTGTTGTTCGATGACCTGGTCGGTGCCCGCATCATCCGCCGGCAGACACTGGCCAAGTACCTGGATGCCGCCAACTTCGAGGAAGGCAATCCCAGCGCGGATCCTGGCGAGCACTTCCCTGATGAAGTCTGGTTCATCGAGCGCAAGATCGGTGAGGACAAGCAGATGGTCGAGTTCGAGCTGACCACCGCGATCGATCTCAATGGGCAGCAGCTGCCGGGCAGGCAGATCATCGCCGGCATGTGTGGCTGGCTGGTGCGTGGCGGCTATCGCGGCGCGTACTGTGGCTACAACGGTCCAGCGGTGGCCGACAGCGACGACGTCGCCACCGATGATCCGGCGCGTGACCAGTGCGGCGGTCGGGTACGCAGCTGCAAGCTGCGCTTCGGCCAGGACAAGCCGCTGCCCTATGGCGGCTTCCCCGCCGCGGGCCTGTTGCGCTCCTGATCGATCCCCTCCCGATTCCACTTTCCAGGCCCGCCCGCGCGGGCCTTTTTCATGGGTGAAACATGCAACCGACAACCCTGCAGGCCATCCAGGCGCACGCCGTGGCCGAGTACCCGCGCGAATGCTGCGGGCTGATCGTGGCCATTGAAGGCCACGAACGCTATCTTCCCTGCCGCAACGTGGCCGCCACGCCCAGCGAGCATTTCCGCCTGCCCGCTGAGGACTATGCCGTGGCCGAGGACAAGGGCGAGGTGCTGGCCCTGGTGCACAGCCATCCCGATGCCGCCGCAACGCCGTCCGACGCCGATCGGGTCATGTGCGAGCGCAGCGGGCTGACCTGGCACATCGTCAGCGTCGGCCAGGTAACAGGCGAGGCACCGCTGTGCGGTGATCTGCAGACCCTGCATCCCACGGGCTACATGGCACCGTTGGTCGGTCGCCAGTTCGCCCACGGTGTGCTGGACTGCTACAGCCTGGTCCGCGATTTCCACGCACGCGAACTGGGCATCCCGCTGTCCGAGTACGAACGCCAGGACGACTGGTGGAGCCACGGCCAGGACCTGTACAGCCTTGAACGGCTGCACGCCGAGGGCTTCGACCTGATCGAGGGCGAGCCGCAGCGGGGCGACATGATCCTGATGCAGATCCGCTCGCCGGTCACCAACCACGCGGGCATCTACCTCGGCGACGGGCAGATGCTGCATCACCTGCATGGCCGCCTGTCCGAGACCGTACCGTACGGCGGCATGTGGGCCGAGCGCACCCGTTGCATCGTCCGCCATCGCGAGGTGCGCCATGACTGACCGTCTTCGTACGATCCGCCTGTACGGCAAGCTGGGTGCGCGCTTTGGGCGCAGGTTCCGGCTGGCGGTGAACAGCCCGGCCGAGGCGGTGCATGCGCTGTGCACGATGTTGCCGGGATTCCAGCAGTACCTGATGGGCGCAAAGGCCAAGGGCATGGAGTTTGCCGTGTTCAACGGGCGGCAGAACCTGTCGCGGGATCAGCTGCACGACCCGCCGGGACAGGATGACATCCGTATTGCGCCGGTGCTGGTGGGCAGCAAGCGGGGAGGCATTCTGCAGACGATCATGGGCGTTGTTTTGATTGTTGTTGGCGTCTACATGAACATTGCGGCCGGTGGATCCGGTACCGGATTCATCCAGATGGGTGTGGGCATGGTGGTCGGTGGCGTCGCCCAGATGCTCTCCCCCCAGCCAAAAGGCCTGGGTGCCAAAGACACACCCGAAAACGCGCCCAGCTACAGCATGAACGGCACCGTCAACACGCAGGCGCAAGGCAACCCCGTGCCGGTCGCCTATGGCGGCCATGACACCAAGGGCATGTTCATCGGCTCGGCCGTGATCAGCGGCGGCATCCTGGCGGAGGACCAGTTTTGAATCAGACCACTCATCCCACGCCGCGCACGCGCGGCGCAGCCACGCCAGTGCTGGCGGGTGCCAAGAAGGGCGCGAGTAACGCCCGAACCCCGGTCGAAACCGCCGACAGCCTGCACTCGATGGCGGTGGCCCGCATCATCGACCTCGCCAGCGAGGGCGAGATCCGTGGCCTGGTTGCCGGCAAGCAGTCGATCTACCTGGACCAGGTGCCGATCGAGAATCCGGACGGCACGCTGAACTTCTCCGGCGTGGACGTGCAGACGCGCTCCGGCACCCAGGACCAGGAGCACATCAGCGGCTTCCCCTCCATCGAGAACGAAGTCGGGGTCAACGTCGAGCTGCGCAGCGATGCGCCGGTGGTGCGCACCGTATCGGGTGCCGATCTGTCAGCCGTCCGTATCCGCTTTGCGGTGCCGGCGTTGCAGAAGACCAACACCGAGAACGGTGATACTGAAGGCTACCGGATCATGTACGCGGTGGATCTGTCCACCGACGGCGGCCCGTTCAGCACGGTGCTGACCGATGCCTTCAGTGGCAAGACCACCAGCCAGTACGAGCGCAGCCGCCGCATCGATCTGCCTGCCGGCAGCCAGTGGCAGGTGCGCATCCGCCGGCTGACCGCCAACGCCAACAGCAGCACCATCGCCGATACCATCAACGTGCTGTCGATGACCGAGATCATCGATGCCAAGCTGCGCTATCCGAACTGTGCGCTGGCGGCGGTGCAGGTTGATGCCAGCCAGTTCCAGAACATTCCCACCCGGTCCTACCAGCTGTGGGGCCGCATCGTACGCATCCCCTCCAACTACGATCCGCTCAGCCGTCTCTACAGCGGTGTGTGGGACGGTACCTTCAAGAGTGGCTGGACCAACAATCCGGCCTGGGTGTTCTTCGACATCGTCACCAACGATCGCTTCGGCCTGGGCCATCGTGTTCCGCTGGACTGGGTGGACAAGTGGCGGCTGTACCAGATCGCGCGCTACTGCGATGAACTGGTCAGCGATGGCCAGGGCGGCAAGGAGCCGCGCTTCACCTGCAGCCTGTATCTGCAGACCCGCGCCGAGGCCTACCGCGTGCTGCAGGACATCGCCACCATGTTCCGCGGCATCAGCTTCTATGCGGCGGGGCAGGTGATGGCCTCGGCCGACATGCCCAAGGACCCGGTGCTGACCTACAGCCAGGCCAACGTCATCGAAGGGCGTTTCCACTATGCCGGCAGCAGCCGCACGGCGCGGCACACGGTGGCCCTGGTGTCGTGGATCGATCCGGACGACTTCGGCCGGCAGAAGGTCGAAGTTGTGCAGCACCTGCCTGGCGTGGCCCGCTACGGCATCAACCAGACCGAAGTGACGGCGGTGGGCTGCCACTCGCGTTCGCAGGCGCAGCGCGTGGGCAACCACATCCTGCATACCGAGATGCTGGAAACCGAGACGATCAGCTTCTCGGTGGGCCTGGATGCGCTGGGCTGCATGCCCGGTGATGTGATCCAGGTGGCCGACCCGAACCGCGCCGGCCGCCGCAATGCGGGCCGCATCCGTAGTGCGGGTACGCGCAGCCTGGTGCTGGACCGCATGCCGGAACAGATCGCGGTCGGTGACACCCTGCGTGCCACCCTGCCCAGCGGGCAGACCGAAGCACGCACGGTGCAGTCGGTGGACGGCGAGACGGTGACCGTCACCGCGCCGTGGTCGGCGGTGCCGGTGGCGCAGTCGGTCTGGGCATTGGAATCGCCGGAGCTGGCCCTGCAGCACTATCGCGTGCTGTCGATCAGCGAAGGCGAGGACCTGACCTATCAGATCACCGCGCTCAAGCACGTGCCGGGCAAGTACGCCGCCATCGACGATGGCACGCGCCTGGAACAGCCGCCGATCAGCATCATCCCGCCCAGCGTGCAGCCGGCACCGGCCAACGTGCGGATGGCCTCGCATGTGGTGGTCGACCAGGGCATCGCTACCTCCGTGCTCACGATCGAGTGGGATGCTGCAGACAAGGCGATCGGTTATGACGTGGAATGGCGCCGTGGCGATCTCAACTGGGTCCGCGCTGGTCGCGTCGGGACGCAAAGCCTGGAAGTGCGGGGCGTCTACGCAGGCGAGTATCTGGCCCGCGTACGCGCGGTCAATGCGCTGGGCGCGGTGTCGCAGCCGACGCTCAGCGCGCTCACCGCCATTGAAGGCAAGACGACGCCGCCACCGGCATTGACCTCGCTGACCGCGCGCAGCAGGGTGTTCGGCATCGAGCTGGGCTGGCAATTCCCGGCAGGCGCCACGGATACCGAACGCACGGAGCTCTGGTACAGCACCAGCCCGGATCGCGCAGCGGCCATCAAGCTTGGCGACTTCGCCTATCCACAGTCGCGGCACCAGATGAACGGTCTCGCGGCGGGCGCACGCTTCTGGTTCTGGGGGCGCCTGGTCGATCGCAGCGGCAACGTGGGTCCGTGGCATCCGGTGGAGATGGGTGTTCTGGGCGAGTCCAGCAGCAACCCATCGGACTACGACGCCTATTTCGCCGGCCGCATCAACGAAAGCGCGCTGGGCCAACAGTTGAAGGGCAAGATCGAGCGCGTCACCGAAGTGCTGCCGCTGGTCTGGGATGCCGAGGCAACCTACAGCCCAGGGCAGACCGTCATCCACGACGGCAGGATCTGGAGCTGGCAGGGCGCCGCTGCAGGCAACGAGACGCCGCCGGGCAGCCACTGGAAGAACATCGGCGACGCGATCGCCGAGGCGGGTGCCATCGTCGGCCGTGTCGACCAGCTGGAAATGGACGTGACCGACGTCGATGGCAAGGTGGCTGCGCAGGGGCAGAAGGTCGACGGCCTGTTCGCCCAGGTCAGCGACCACACTGCCGGCGAGGAGGACTACAACGTCGGCGAGAACGATGTCAGCGCCGGTGCCATCACCGTCTACAGCGTGATGGCCGAGAAGGACGCGGCACTGGCTAAGCGCGTGGACACGGTCGAAGCGTCCATCGAAGGTGTTCCAGGCAAGATCGAGGGCGTCAGCGCCGCGGTCCAGCAGGTCTCGCAGGCCGTGGTCAACCTGGATGGCAAGGTCAGCGCGACCTATACGGTCAAGGCGCAGATCACCAGCGCCGGGCAGATCTACATGGCCGGCATGGGTCTGGGCGTGGAGCAGCAGCCAGATGGCAGCTATCAGAGCCAGATCCTGATGCAGGCTGATCGCTTCGCGCTGATCAACACCAACAGCGGGCAGGTCAGTGCGCCCTTCGTGGTGCAGGGCGGGCAGACCTTCATCAGCCAGGCACTGATCGGCAACGGCTGGATCCAGAACGCCATGATCGGCGACGTGATCCAGTCCAATGCGGTTGGTGCCGGCGGGCAACCGCGATGGAGGCTCGACAAGAACGGCACGCTGACGATGAACGGCCCCGAGAACGGCGGCCGCCTGACCATCAATGACAGTGTCATCCACGTTTACGACAGCAACGGCCGCGTCCGCGTCCGCATGGGGATCTGGTAATGGCAACAGGTATGCAGATATTCGGCCCGGATGGGCAGATGTGGTTCGACACCAATGATCGTGCCGGCAAGATCATGGGCACTCTCTCGGTCGTTGGGAGCTCGTCCAGCAGCGTGGGCCTGGCCGGCCTGGGTGAGCCATTTGCCATCCTGCCCAGCCCTGGCTCCGACAGTTGGCAGGACCAGAATGGCAATCAGTTTTCCGCGCCTGCGCTGGGGTACATGTCGTTTGTCGACGGCGGCAATACATTGCGGATGCAGTTCACGTTCTCGCCGATTGCCAACCCGACTGCTTCCATCTACTACGGAGTCTTCTGATGTCTGTTGGTCTTGAAGTCACCAATGACAGCGGCGTTCCGGTTCTTGTGAACGCACATTCCTTCGTCTTCTTCTCGATAGCCAAGGGCACGCAGTCCATTGCAAGCAATACGTCCGCCTATGGCGCGAGCGGGTTTGTAAGCCTTCCCGCACAGAGCGTGCCGTACCTGGTGTTCATCCGCTGCAATGGCGGATCCGCACAGGTGATGTCAGCGCTGAATGGCTTTTACTGGAGCATGGGGCAAGGGACCACCAGCTTCGAGTGGTGGGCATGGGGGCGGGCGGTCAACAGTGGAAGTACAGGCATGCAGGTCTACAACGCCGACGGATCCATCCAGTGGGATATGTCAAACCGTCCACTGCGCATCGCTGGTTTGGTCGATAAATCGGGTGGAAGTGTTCCAGGCTTTACCGAGATGTCCACCGACAATGTGAGGCAAGGGCCACTGTTCAACGGTCCTGGTGAGAATCTCGCCTATCTGATGTCCGACATTGGACTGTGCCATGACATCTACGCCTACTACGGAAGTGGCCCGACCATTCGCGGCAACATGCGCTATCAGCCGTACATCAATACTCCAAATGCTTCGCAGGTGCGATTGAACTACTGCAGGCGTAGAGAGAACCGTCAACGTTCGTTGAGCGGCGCGTCCTACCAGAGTTTCACGGGGCAGTTGCCGAACTTCCTGATTGCCGCACACACCTACTAGCCTGAATCAGGCCCGTGCAGGCGGCCATTTGAGCCGCCTGGGCCTAGACTGCGCCCCTCCTACGCTCCTCGACGACGCACTGCAGTGATCACGCCACCCTGACCCTTGCCGCACATCGGCAGCCGGCCCGCCCGGCTCAGGATGGTCGGCCTGCTCGAATCGATGATGACCCTGCAGATCGTCGAGGACATCACCGAGACGCCCAGCGAGCGCAACCGCGAATGCGTCGGCCAGGGCGTGGCGAATACGGTCACCGGTTTCCTCGGCGGCATGGCCGGCTGCGCGATGATCGGCCAGTCGGTCATCAACGTGACGTCCGGTGGCCGTGGCCGCCTGTCCTGCCTGGTGGCCGGCGTGCTGCTGGTGCTGGTGGTGTACGGCAGCGACCTGGTGCGGCAGATCCCGATGGCCGCTCTGGTGGCGGTGATGATCATGGTCAGCATCGGCACCTTCAGCTGGCGCTCGCTGCGCGACCTGCGCACGCATCCGCGCAGTTCCTCGGCCGTGATGCTGCTGACCGTGGTGGTCACCGTGGCCACCCACGACCTGGCCAAGGGCGTGCTCAGTGGCGTGCTGTTGTCGGCGCTGTTCTTCGCGCGCAAGGTTGGCCGCATGCTGGATGTGCAGCGCGAGGATGTCGCAGACACGTAGATCTACCGCGTACGCGGGCAGGTGTTCTTCGCGTCCGCCGGCCAGCTGGGCGCCGCGTTCGACTACCAGCATGTGGCGCCGAAGGTGCAGATCGACCTGCGTGATGCCCATCTGTGGGATCTGACGGCGGTGGCCGCGCTGGAACGCGCGCACGAAAAGCTGGCCGCGCATGGGGCGGGGGTGACGGTGGTGGGCCTGAATGCGGCCAGCCAGACGTTGATCGAACAGGTAGGCGGGCGCGGAGGCGGGCATTGAGGTTCCAGCGTCCGCGTCTGAGACGACGTGCACGCATTCTGAATCCAGTCAGGCACCTGAAACCGCCACTGTCGTAGCATTGCCCGCGTGATGGGGGTCGATGGACGGCCCCTCCCTGCCGGCACCCGCTGGCGACACGCAAGGGAGAAACAGGCAATGCAGGCAATGGACGCGCTTGGGCGCAACGAACGGGTCGGCGTCGGCCGTGGGTGTTGGAAGGTGCTGGCCCTGTGCCTGGCGCTCACCGCATGCCAGGCGCCTTCTTCCCAGGCATCGACCGAAACGGCGGCCCCCGCGTCGATTGCTGCGGCATCGCCGACAGCCCCTTCCGGCCCGGCATCGGCAGATTCCCCCCACTACCCGGATGCGTCCTATACCGAGGGTCGCCTGCGCCCAGCCTATGGCTGGTGTGTGGATGGGGTGGAAGATGCAGGCAAGCTCCAGGCCTGCGGCAAGGACGAACTCGCCTACCAGGAAGCGCGCCTCGAAGCGGCGGCCAGCAAGGCGCTGGCCGGACTCGACGCCGCTGCCCGGACGGCATTCCAGGCCACCCAGGCGAGCTGGCGCAGTGATACAGACCGTTATTGCCGCGTTGTTCCCAACGGCAGCGTGCAGCAGCTGCAGGCCGCGCAGGAATGCCGCCTGTACCGTGTCGCCAACCGTGCCGACCAGCTGCTGGCGCAGAGCGCGCCGCCGGATACCTCGTATACCCAGGCAACGCTGCGTCCGGAATACACCCGTTGCGTGCAGGACGCCCGTGGCATGGACGACCAGCTGGAAGCCTGCGATGCGGCCGAGCTCAGCCACCACAAGGCGCTGCTGGAAGTACAGGTTGCGCGACTGATGGACGGCCCCGACGGCCCGGGCAAGGACCGCTGGATGGACGAGCAGGCCAACTGGGCTGCAGACACGGACAAACACTGCAGCCAGGCCACTGACAGCGTGGGCCCGGCGTTGGATGCACAGTCGTGCCTCATCAATCGTTACGCCAACCGTGCGGTGGAACTGCAGAAGGGCGTGTTGGCGCGATGATGAGCCTCGATGGCGGCATTGCAGGGGGCCTCGACGCCGATCCGAAAGCCCGTCTGCTGGCAGGGCAGCGGAATTGACTGCGGTCAAGCCTTCAAGATGTCCTTGAAACGGCAGTTTGGTTGAGATTCGTGAGCATTGGGCATCATGTGAGCGACCTCAACATACGAATTCGCGAACGCGATCGCGAGGACGTTGCGCCGTGCAGATTGCAGTTGGGACAAGGTGCACACATTCTGAATCCAGTCAGGCATCTGAAATCCACGCTGGCGTAGCATGCAATTCCCGATGGGGCCGATGGACGGCCCCGCGTTGACGGGCCACGTGCCTGGATGCCAAGGAGATGCAAGCAATGCAGGGAACAAACCACCTTCCAGCGGCCCCCCGCGAAACGTTCGGCAGGGCCGGGGCCATCGCGCTTGCGCTGGCCCTGGGCCTCAGCCTGGCAGCATGCCAGGCCAAGAGCCCGGAGGCGGATACGGCAGTTGCCCCCGCGGCCGCCGCGCCCGCCACCGCATCGCCGCCCGCCACTGCAGAGCCTGCACGCGCCGCACCTGCCACGACAGCGGCCGATGCCGATGATCAGGACATGCCGCCGCAGCGCCCGGATGATTCCTACAACAAAGCCACGCTGCGGCCGCAGTACGCCACGTGCGTGAACTCCAGCGGCGGCGAGACCCCCGCACTGCAGGCGTGTGGCGATGAGGAGCTTGCCTGGCAGGAGCAGCGACTCGAGCAGGCCTTCATGAAGATCGTCGACGGTCCCGATGGCAAGGACAAGGATAGGCTGATGGACGAGCAGGCCGCCTACATGTCCGATACCAATCGCTACTGCAGCTGGAACCCTGCCGAAGACGGGCAGGGGCAGATGCTGGACGCGCAGTCCTGCCGGATCAATCGCACCGCCAACCGTGCCGACGTGCTGCAGGCACTGACCTCGAAGTAATTCCCCCGCAAAGGAGTGCAGGAAAATGGATGTTGTGACCCAGGCAAAGCAGGCAATGGACAACTGGCATCGCGGCCAGACGTCGGCGCATTTCGAAACCGGAGGTCGCGGCCCCGGCCACGTTTCCACCGGCAGGGGCGACCATGGCGGCGTGTCGTATGGCAGTTACCAGTACGCCACCAACGTTGGCGGCGTGGATGAGTACGTCGCCGCCTCGCGCTATGGCAACCGCTTCAACGGCCTGCAGGCAGGAACCCCGGCCTTCACCGAACGCTGGAAGGAAGTGGCGGCCGCCGATCCGGCAGGGTTTGCCAGGGACCAGCACGACTTCATCCAGCACAAGTACTACGACGTGCAGATGGGCCGCCTGAAGGATGTGGGCATCGATCTCTCCGGCCGTGGTGCGGCCGTGCAGGATGCGCTGTGGAGCACCTCGGTGCAGTACCGCGGCATGACCCGGTCGGTGTTCCAGAAGGGCCTGCAGCAGGCCTATGGCGAAGACTTCAAGCTGACTGAGCTGAGTGACGAGCAGATCGTCCGCGCGGTGCAGGACTACAAGCACGCCAATGTGCAGGTGCACTTCCAGAGCTCGCCCACCCTGTGGGATTCGCTGCGTGATCGTGCGCTCACCGAGAAGACCGCACTGGTCGGGCTGGCGCGCTACGACCAGGTCAACCACAACCCCGAGGCTTACCGGGGCAAGGATTACCAGCAGGTGTTCGGTGAACCTGAGCCCGGCCAGCGCGGCCAGCGTGCGGCGGCATCGGCGATGGCCGACGGCGTGCTGGCACCCGGCGAGCGTGGTACCGAGGTCCAGGCCCTGCAGGCCAAGCTGATCCAGGCCGGCCATAGCGGTCGCAACGGGCAACCGCTGACAGCCGATAGCCACTACGGTGCCAATACCGAGCATGCAGTGCGCGAGTTCCAGCAGGCGCATGGGCTGACCGTCGATGGCAAGGCCGGCCGGCAGACCCTGCAGGCCCTGGATACGGCGGTACGCGAGCACACGCCGGCGCAGCCTGTGGCACCGGCCACGCCTGCACCGGTCACTCCTGCTGCGGCACCCGCACCCGCGACTGCGCGGGAAGCCGATGCCGCCGCCGCGCCCGGTGGCCAGCGCATCGTCGTGGTCGAACCCTTTGGCAACGGCAGCAGCAACCGCACACTGCGCCATGGCACCAGTGGCGAGGATGCCTATCGCGAACTGAAGATCCATCACCCCAACACCAATGCCGAGGCCGTGCGCACCGGCAATGCCGCCAAGGCTGACCGCCCGTCGGCCATGGTCGAGGGCGAACTGGAAACGGTACGGACCCGCGGTGATCGCAACGGCATCCCGCTGGTGCACAAGGATCTGATTCTGAGCAATGCGCGCGGCGATCGGGAGGTGATGATTCCCAATCCGGTCGCCGGGTATGTCCAGGTCAACAATGACAAGTGGAATTCGATCAGCATCTGGAGCCATCCGGCCGGGCATCCGCAGCGCGAACTGGTCGGGCAGGTGCTGCACGGTGCGCGTGGAACCACCCCTTACAAGACCGGTGATTTCGTCGAGTACGGTGCGCCGTTGATCCGCCAGTCCGATGCCGGTACCCCGGGTGCCGTGCACGCTCATATCGAGCTCGAGCCCGATCAGTACCGCAGGTTCCTGGGTGACATGCTCAACGACCGCATCACCCTGGGCGGCAAGGTCCACGCGCAGGGCCCCGAGGCCGCGCAGGCCGCACGCAGTGCACAGCAGGCGCCGATGGCCGATGGCGTGCTGAAGCAGGGCGAGCGCGGCGATGAGGTCAAGGCCCTGCAGGGCAAGCTGGCGGCGCTGGGCTACGCCGGGGCCGACGGCAAGCCGCTGCACGCCGATGGTGTGTATGGCAAGGACACCTTTGCAGCGGTCAAGCAGTTCCAGGCCAACAATGGCCTGGACGACGATGGCAAGGCCGGCCGCAGGACCCTGGCGCAGGTGGATGCGCCCAACGCGGTGAAGGCCGGTATCGCGCCGGCGGCACCGGCCCAGGCCGAACCTGCAGCGCCGGCCAGCATGCGCGACGCCGGGCATGCCGACAACGCGCGCTTCGGCCAGGCTTTGGAGAAGCTGCAGGCGCTCGAACAGCAGCGCGCCCAGGCCGGCCTGAAGCCGCTGTTCGCCAACCCGCAGGAAGCCGAACGAGCGGCTGGCCAGCTGGCCTACGAAAGCAAGGTGTCCGGCATGCGCCAGATCGACCATGTCGTGGCCCGCCCGGACGGCACCGGCCTGTTCGCGGTGCAGGGCGAGCTGGGTGACCCGGCAGCGCAGCGGACCTTCGTCGACCGCCAGCAGGCGGTGTCGCACTCGGTCGAGGCCAGCAGCCGGCAGAGCGAAGCGCTGGACAGTCAGTTCAACCAGCGTGCGCAGGAACAGCAGCAGGAACAGGTTCGCAACCGCGGGTTGTAAGCCACGCGGTGTCCCCGGGGCCGGTCGAGCGGCCAGCCCCGGAGCCACCCGCCGCCATTCAGCCGTCCGGTGTAAACTATTGATCTCACTGGCAATGCCAGTCTCCACGATCAACACCCCGATGACGTCCGCCACCGCCCGTTACGCCGATTCCCTGCGCCTGTCCGTGGCCCCCATGATGGACTGGACCGATCGCCATTGCCGCGTGTTCCATCGCGTGCTGGCACCGGGGGTGCGCCTGTACACGGAAATGGTGCACGCCAACGCGGTCATCCACGGCGATCGCGCGCGCCTGCTCGGCTTCGACCGCAGCGAACAGCCGCTGGCGCTGCAGCTGGGGGGCAGCGATCCCGCGCTGCTGGCGCAGGCTGCGCGCATCGCTGCCGACTGGGGCTACGACGAGGTCAACCTCAACTGCGGCTGCCCGTCCGACCGCGTGCAGGCCGGGCGCTTCGGCGCCTGCCTGATGCGCGAGCCGATGCTCGTGGCCGAGTGCGTGGCGGCGATGGTCGATGCCGTCGAGATCCCGGTGACGGTGAAGTGCCGCCTGGGCGTGGACGAGGACAACGACTACGACGTGTTCGCCGCCTTCGTCGACCGCCAGGTCGCCGCAGGTGCCGCGATGGTGGTGGTGCACGCGCGCAACGCGTGGCTGAAGGGCCTGTCGCCGAAGGAGAACCGCGAGGTTCCGCCGCTGAAGTACGACTGGGCCTACCGCCTGAAGCAGGAGCGCCCGGCGCTGCCGGTGGTACTCAACGGCGGCCTGGCCAGCGTCGAGGCGGTGCAGGCGCAGGCCGCGCACGTCGATGGCGTGATGCTGGGCCGCGCGGCCTACCACGATCCCTACCTGCTGCATCAGCTGGAGGCGCTGCAGACCGGCGCCCCGCTGCAGGCCCGCGGCGACCTGCTGCGCGCGCTGCGCCCCTACGTGGAAGCGCGCCTGGGCGAAGGCCTGGCGCTGAAGCACATCACCCGTCACCTGCTCGGCCTGTTCCATGGCCAGCCCGGTGGCCGCGCATTCCGCCAGGTGCTGAGCGAGGGCGCACACCGCCCGGGCGCCGATTGGAGCCTGGTCGAGCAGGCGCTTGCCGCGACCGAACGCGACGCTGATCGCGCCGCAGCGTGACCGCTGTCACATTCCTGACTTGACAAGGCGCGGCGATTCGTTCCGAATGTTCACCTAGCTGAACATCGCGGGGTCGCGGCCGGAAAAGTTCAGACCGGATTCACTGCCCCAAACCAAGAATTTGCAAAGGATTTGTAAAGCGCCGGGCCCCGAACCCGGCATCCGGATTTACGACTTTTGAACGAATCGCCGTGCTCGGCTAGGATCGCATCGATGTCTTCCGCTCCCTTCCATCGCCGCATTGCCCTGGCCACCTGCGTGGTCCTGTCGGCCGTGCCGCTGTCGTCGGCGCTGGCACAGCAGCCGCCGCGGGGTGAGCAGGGGCGTGCGGAGATGATGGAGCGGGGCGAGCGCGGCAACCGTGGCGACGAGCGTTCGCTGTCCGATGCCGTGCGCCGCGTGCAGCGCACCACGGGTGGTCACATCCTCGGTGCCGAGCGCGTGCCGTTCGATGGTCGTGATATCAACCGGGTGAAGTACATGGACGACCGGGGCCGGGTCCGCTACATGGACGACCCCGCCCCGTCGCGTTCACAGCCGCGCACGCCGCGGTCGGATATGTCATCACTACGCGGCGATAACCCCTGAACAGGGATAGTTGTCGCTATCAACCCGTACCCCACAGGCCTCCGGGCCACACCCAGGACACTAGGGAGAGTTCATGCGTATCCTTCTGGTCGAAGACGAAGCCCCGCTGCGTGAGACCCTGGCAGCCCGGCTCAAGCGCGAAGGCTTTGCCGTCGATGCTGCGCAGGACGGCGAGGAAGGCCTCTACATGGGGCGCGAAGTTCCGTTCGATGTCGGCATCATCGACCTCGGCCTGCCCAAGATGTCGGGCATGGAGCTGATCAAGGCCCTGCGTGATGAAGGCAAGAAGTTCCCGGTGCTGATCCTGACCGCGCGTTCGAGCTGGCAGGACAAGGTCGAGGGCCTGAAGCAGGGTGCCGACGATTACCTGGTCAAGCCGTTCCACGTCGAAGAGCTGCTGGCCCGCGTCAACGCGTTGCTGCGCCGCGCCGCCGGCTGGAGCAAGCCGACCCTGGAATGCGGCCCGGTCGCCCTGGACCTCGCCGCCCAGACCGTCAGCGTGGCCGGCAGCAATGTCGACCTGACCAGCTACGAGTACAAGGTGCTGGAGTACCTGATGATGCATGCCGGTGAACTGGTCTCCAAGGCCGACCTCACCGAGCACATCTACCAGCAGGACTTCGACCGCGACTCGAACGTGCTGGAGGTGTTCATCGGCCGCCTGCGCAAGAAGCTGGACCCGGATGGCGAACTGAAGCCGATCGAGACCGTGCGCGGTCGCGGCTACCGTTTCGCGATCCCGCGCAACGAGGGCTGAGCCGGCTCACCCTGGCGATAACACGATGTCCGGCCGTCTGTGGTTCTTCCGACGCTGGCGGCCGCGCTCACTGCAGGCGCGCCAGATGCTCGCCGCGTCCGTGGGCTTGGTGGCGTTCCTGGCCCTGGCCGGTTACGCGCTCGACGCCGCCTTCGCCGACACGGCGAAGGCGAACCTGCGTGAGCGCCTGAAGAACTACGCCACCTCCTACGCGGCCGGCATCGACTTCACCCGCGACCGCTCGCTGTACATCCGCGAGCAGCCGCCGGATTCCCGCTTCGACGTGCCCGGCAGTGGCCTGTACCTGCAGGTGGTGATGCCGCACGGCAAGGGCAATTCGATGTCCGCTGAAGGCCCGATGCTGCCCACCGTGGGCGGCGGCCTGCTGGCACCGCGCCAGGAAGTGTTCGAAGGCCCGCTGCCGATGATCCAGATCGACGGCAGCCAGGGCTCGGTGTACCGCTATGGCCTGGGCCTGGTGTGGGGCGCCGATGCCGACCCCGCCACCGAATTCCCGTACACCATCTATGTGATGGAAGACTCGCGCGCGCTGGGTGCCCAGCTGCGCGTGTTCCGTGGCCGCGTCTGGTTCTACCTGGGCGGCATCGGCCTGATCCTGCTGCTGCTGCAGACCGTCATCCTGCAGTGGAGCCTGCGCCCGTTGCGCCGGGTGATCACCGAGTTGACCAAGGTGCAGCGCGGCGAGACCGAGCGCATGAGCGAGCGCCACCCGCGCGAGCTGGAACCGCTGACCGACAGCATCAACGCCTTCATCGAAAGCGAGCGCGAGAACCTCGAGCGCCAGCGCAACACCCTGGCCGACCTGGCGCACAGCCTGAAAACGCCGATTGCCGTGTTGCGCACGCAGATGGACAGTGGTGCCGGCGACGGCGCGCTGCGTGAGGAACTGGACGTGCAGCTGCAGCGCATGAACAACCTGGTTTCGTACCAGCTGGCACGCGCGGCCTCGTCGGGCCACAAGCTGTTCTCCGCGCCGCTGCCGATCGAGTCCAACGCCGAGGAAATCGTACGTGGCCTGGAGAAGGTCTACGCCTCCAAGGGCGTGCTGTGCGAGTTCGACATCGACCCGGCGGCACGCTTCCACGGCGAACCGGGCGACCTGCAGGAACTGCTCGGCAACCTGCTGGAGAACGCCTTCAAGTGGGCCAACCGCCGCGTGCTGTTGACCGCGCAGCCGCTGCCGGCCCCGAACGCGCGCCGCGCCGGCCTGCTGCTGGCGGTGGATGACGACGGCCCGGGCATTGCCCCGGACGACATCGGCAAGGTGCTGCAGCGTGGCGTGCGTGGCGACGAGCGCGTGCAGGGCCACGGCATCGGCCTGTCGATCGTGCAGGACCTGATCAAGGATTACCGCGGCGAACTGACCGTGGGCCGTTCGGCCGAACTGGGCGGCGCCCGCTTCGAAGTGCGCCTGCCGCCAGGGCCGTAAGCCTCGTTGATCGGTAGTGCTGGCCGCGGGCCGGCAACCAAGCAATGCCATCGAAGATCATGGGGTTGCCGGCCAGCGGCCGGCACTACCGCATTGCGATCCTGGGCGGCTCGCCGTAGAACCGTCGCAGCTGCGCCGCCACCTCCGGCAACGCCTGCTGCAGCAGATCCGGTGCCGAGAAGTGGTACTCGCTGGCCACCGCGAAGAACTCTTCCGGCGCCTCGGCCGCATACGGATCGATCAGCGTCTCTTCGCCTGCGTCCACCTGCGCACAGAACGCGTCGTAGGCGCGCTGGAACGTGCCCGCCCACTCGCGCTGCCATTCGCGCGGCAGCGGCGGCGCACCGTCCATCGCACCATCGAGCGCATCCAGCTTGTGCACCATCTCGTGCACCGCCACGCAGTAGCCCTCGTGCGGCGCCGCCAGGTCGGCCTGCACATCGGCCCAGGACAGGATCAACGGACCGCTGTCCCACGACTCGCCGATCAGCTCGTCATCCCACTCGTGCAGCACGCCAGCCGCATCCATGTGGCTGCGGTGCACGCGGAAGGCATCGGGGTAGACGATCAGCTGCGACCAGCCCTCCAGCCCCACCTCACCGAACGCCAGCAGCGGCAGGCAGCACAGCGCGGCCAGCAGCACGCCGTCACCGGCCTGCAGCTGCAGCTCACCGATCGGGGTGATGGTCTTCTCGTGCAGGAAGCGCGTGGCCAGTACGCGCAGGCGCGCGCGGCGTTCGTCGTCCAGTCCGTCCAGCCAGGCCGCGCGGCGGCAGGCGTGTTCCCACAGTGCATCGTCGATCGGCCGCGGCGTAGGCCGCAGCCACTGCAGCAACGACTTGATCAGCGGAACATTCCCGGCAGGTAGCTGTGCCACTTCGGCGCACGGATGCGCTGCAGCACGTCATCGTCGCTGCCGCCGCCCCCGGTGCTGGTGGCACTGCTGGCCGCAGGGCGTACCGGTGTCGGCTTGGTGGTCGCAGCCGAGGCAGTCGCGGTCGGCGCGCGCTGCGAGGCGGCATCACCGTTGGAGGACACGCAGGCGCCGCGGCTGTCGTCCAGCGCTGCCGTCGCAGACGCCGCGAAGGGCATCATCAGCAGGATCAGGCAATGGGCATAACGGCGCATTGACGACATCCACGTTAAGGGAGGGTGAGTTCCCGATTCTAGCCCGAACCCGGCGCCCCGTTGGAAGCCCCCGCGGAACCCAGCGTGGCGGGCGTCGCTGGCGGCTTTCCCGCATAATTCCTGCCTGACTTCGTGGAAGCTGCCGTGGACGATCGCCAATTGCTGGCCAAACTCGCTGCCGGTCGCCTGTCCGGCGACGCCCTGGCCCGTGAGCTGGGCCAGACCCGTGCGGCTATTTGGAAGCGTATTCAAGGGCTTAGGGCCGCCGGTGTGGATGTCGAGGGCCGTGCCGGCGAGGGCTATGGCCTGACCCGCCCGGTTGACCTGCTGGACCCGGCGGCGATCCGTGCTGGCCTGCCGGCCGGGGTTCTGCCGCTGCTGCACGACCTGCAGGTGGCCTGGACGGTGGACTCCACCAACGCTGAATTGCTGCGGTGCAGCGCGCCCCAGCGCGGGGTCAGCGTGCTGCTGGCCGAACGCCAGACCGGTGGCCGTGGCCGTCGTGGCCGCACCTGGGCCTCGCCGCTGGCCGCCCATGTCTACCTGTCGGTGCTGCGGCTGTTCTCCGGAGGCCTCGGCCGCCTGGCCGGCCTGAGCCTGGTGGCCGGCGTCGCCGTGGCCGAAGCGCTGCACGATCTGGGCTACACCCAGGCGCAGCTGAAGTGGCCGAACGACCTGCTGGTCGATGGCCGCAAGCTGGTTGGCCTGCTCGCAGAAGGCGGTGGCGAATACGCCGGCCCGGCGCGCGCGGTGATCGGCATCGGCATCAACACGCACATGCCGCCGTCGTTCGCCGAGCAGATCAGCCAGCCGTGGGTGGACCTGGACACGCTGGCTGGCAAGCCAGTGGATCGAAACGTGGTTGTTGCCGCCGTGCTGGCGCGCCTGCTGCCGGCGCTGGAGGAATTCGATCGTGAAGGTCTTGCTCCGTTCTTGCCGCGCTACGCCGCCTTCGACATGCTGGCCGGCCGCGAGGTGCGGGTGGAACTGGATGGGCAGTGGCAGCATGGCACCGCACTCGGCCTGGCCGATGACGGCGCGTTGCGCGTGCGCATCGTTGGCCGTGAGCGTCTGCTGCACGCCGGCGAAGTCAGCGTGAGGGCAGCATGAGCGATTGGTTGTTCGACCTCGGCAACTCGCGCTTCAAGTTCGCGCCGTTGCAGGGTGACCGTGCCGGTGACGTGCAGGCCTGGGCGCATGGCGCCGAAGGCATGGCCGGGCAGCCGCCGCACAGCCTGCCCAGCGGCCGCACCGCGTTCGTGGCCAGCGTGGCCGCGCCCTCGCTGACCAGCGCCATGCTGGACCAGCTGCAACGCCGCTTCGAAAACGTGCACGTGGTGCGCACCAGCGCCGAATGCGCCGGTGTGCGCATTGCCTACGCCAAGCCGGAAAAGTTCGGCGTCGACCGCTTCCTGGCCCTGCTGGCTGCCGCAAAGGCACAGCGCCCGGTGCTGGTGGTCGGCGTGGGCACCGCGCTGACGATTGACCTGCTCGACGCCGACGGCCAGCACCACGGTGGCCGCATTTCCGCATCGCCCACCACCATGCGTGAGGCATTGCACGCCCGTGCGGTGCAGCTGCCGGCCACTGGCGGCGACTACAGCGAGTTCGCCAACGACACCGCCGATGCGTTGGCCTCCGGTTGCGATGGCGCCGCGGTGGCGCTGATTGAACGCAGTGCGCAGCAGGCGCACGCGCTGCTGGGCGTAGCGCCCTCGCTGCTGGTGCACGGTGGCGGCGCACCGGCACTGATGCCGTTGCTGCCGGGTGCCGACTACCACCCCTCGCTGGTGCTGGATGGACTCGCCCGCTGGGCGGTGCACCAGCCCGCAGGCTAGTATCCGCGCATGCTGACCCGTGCCCTGATCGTCGTACTGGCCGTTCTCAATCTTGGCGTCGCCTGCTGGTGGCTGCTGCGCGATGCACCGCAGCCGCCTGCGCCTGCACCGCAACCGGCTGGCGTCGCCGAGCTGCGCTGGGTGCCCGGTGGCGCGGATGCCAATGCCGCAGCCGAGGCCACCGCCGCCGCCCCGACCGCACCGCTGATGGAGCGCGAACCGGCCGCGAAGACCGCAGTGGCTGCGACGCCCGCACCCGCGCCGGCCGTGCCGGCCAAGCCGGAAATTCCCAAGCCGCAGACGGCTGACGCTACGCCGGTTGCTGCCGCCGCCAAGCCGGCAACACCGCCTGCACCCGTTCCGGCACCGGAAAAGCCCGTAACCCCGCCCGCGGCCGCCGAGCCGCCGCGCTGCGTCGCGCTGGGTCCGTTCGCCGACCGCGCCGCCGCGACCACTGCGCAAGGCAAGGCCGGCGCGCTGCTCAGCCAGGCGCGCCTGCGCGAACAGCCCGCTGCCAGCGGCAGCGCCCGCTACCGGGTGATGCTGCCGGCCGCCGCCAACCGTGATGAAGCGCAGGCCACCGTGAAACGTATCGTCGCCGCCGGCCTGAGCGACTACTACATCATCAGCCAGGGCGAGGAGGCCAACGCCGTGGCGCTGGGCCAGTACCGCAACCGCGAAGGCGCCGAGCGCCGCATGGCAGCGGTGCAGGCCGCCGGCTTCCAGCCGCGCCTGGTGGCCAGCGGCGACGCCGGCCAATGGTGGCTGGAAGGACAGCTGGCGGCGGGCACGCAGCCGGCCCAGGCCCAGCAGCGCAGCGGCGCGGCACAGAGCCGGTCGCTGGACTGCACGCGGTTGCGCTAGAATCCCCAGACCGCGGCGATGCCGCCGGTGCACCACCCATGCCGCTTTAGCTCAGTTGGTAGAGCAACTGTCTTGTAAACAGTAGGTCATCCGTTCGATTCGGATAAGCGGCACCACATGGGAAGCGCCGAAACGCCTTGAAAATAGGGGTTTCAATAGAAAAGGCCAGCGCGGGGCGCTGGCCTTTTTACGTCTACCGGGAAAATTACCGGGGCTCGATCCGCGAGGCGGCGACCGTGTGGACTGCAATGGAACTGTCACCCCTGCAGACGCGGCTGACCGCGCTTAACGAATGGCTGGGCGATGAGGTGATCCGCTTCAACCCCTTCGACCTGGGCGCCGCAGCTTAAGGGCTGCTGGTCCACCTCAATGGGCATCTGCCTGGGAGGTGTGTTTTTGTCCAGAGGGGGGGGGTTGCAGTGTACCGTGTATCGGTATACGATACGCCTGTCGCTACGAGTAAAGGAGGCGCCGGTGATAAAAACGTATGGAAGTAAGGATACCGAACGAATAGCCAGCGGTAAGAAGGTCAAACCTCTGGCAGGTATCGAGAGGCAGATTCAGATCAAACTGGTGTACCTGAATGCTGCGGTGACGTTACAAGATTTGAAGTCACCGCCCGGCAACCGATTGGAAGCGCTGAAAGGCGACCGAGCTGGGCAGCACAGCATCCGCATCAACAACCAGTACCGCATCTGTTTCAAATGGAAGGATGGTGACGCCTACGATGTAGAAGTCACCGATTACCACTAAGGAGAGTGAGCGCCGGCTAACACCGGCGCGGGCCTCCCAAGTAAGACCCTCAGTCCATCACGTAGAGTCTCATTTAAGAATCGAATTTCAGCTTCACACAATTGGAACATTCCGTAAGCATTCACACTCAAATAGGAGGCGCCGCGCACGCAACGTGCGGCGAAACTATCAAGTCCATGACACGCGCCAACGCGAAAACCGCCACCGCGCTCCCCGCAATTCACCCGGGAGAGATCCTGTCCGTCGAGTTTCTAGCCCCGCTGGGTATGTCCGCCCGCGCTCTGGCCCATGAAATTAACGTTACCCCGGCCCGCGTTTCCGACATTATCGCAGGGCGTCGCGGCGTAACTGCCGATACCGCTTTGCGCCTTGGGCGCTACTTTGGCACCTCGGCCGAGGTGTGGCTTAACCTGCAGGCCAACTACGACCTGGTGACGACCAGTGCTGAGTTGGCCGATGTGATCGACGAAATCACCCCTCGGGCGGCATAAGCCCAAACCTCGGTAGAAGGAAGGTTACCCTTCCTTGCCTTCTGTAGCGACCAAAGCCCCTGCCTCACGGCGGGGGCTTTTTGTTGCGCGGCTGTTGCCCGCACTTCACTGTGCACCAGCCGCCTCCGGGCGGCTTTCGTTTGCCTGGTCGGCCTCCGGCAATTCGGGCCTGAGAACCATGAGTTCGTCCTGTAGCGCTTCCAGCCTCGCCATGTGAAGGTCGTAGCTCCCTTCGGGTAGGTAGACCACCGCTTCGAGTGCACGTGCAGCATGGACCAGCGAGTAGGTGGCGAGCGAGAGGACGAGGAACAACACGTCGTATGCTACGGGCGCGCGAAGGATCAGCCCGCGCTCGCCTTGGTGCCGGAGCGCCAACGCAGTCAGATCGCTGTGGGTGAAGCTGCATAGCATCGTGTATGGCCCAATCAGTTCCGGCAGCCCTGCTGCGATGAAGTGATCGGCCTGGGAAGGCTTACCCCTGCGGAACTCTTCATGCAAAGGCTGATAGCGCGTCAAGCACTCAGCCAAGCGCGCCTCCAGCATCGCCCGGTCGTGCGGCTCCAGCAGGTCGGTGGCTAGCATCCGGTCGTAGAGCTTCTTCTCGCCATGAGCCTGCTCGTAGCGCATTCGCCGCACGTGATCGCTCTTGGAAGCAAGCTGGTACACGTCAGCCAGCGCTTCCAACATAGAGCGGACATGAACGCCGGCATGAGTAGTCAATCCGGCCTGAGCCAGCAGGACCGTCGCCTCAAACTGCTCTGCGATAGACAGGAATAGGGCGCATTGCGGTCGTCCAGGGGCATCAAGTGGAGCGCGCATCTCCGCAACCATCGCCTGGGTGGCCGGGAACTGGGGCCTGTCGCGGCACTCGGTATGGGTGAACGGCGGGTGCCGGGCGGTGTTCCGCAATGTGTCCAAAGTGGCGTACAGCGCGCCGGCGGGTGATACCGCGCTGGGCTCCTGCAATATGCGCAAGGGCGCGCAGGGCACGCTGGTGACCCGGATGCCGGTGGGCAGCGATTACCAGGAACTGATCATCGATTATCCCGATGGCCGCTTCCTGTGCATGATGCGCAACAACGGCCAGGTGCAGAGCCTGACGCCGGTTCGTCGCCGCGGCGGTTGAGTTCATCGCGCCAGCGGCCTTATGGTGACCGCCCATACACCCGTCTGGTGGCACCTATATGTCCCATCTTCTGGCCAAAGCAGCTGAGAAGCAGGATCTCGCCCGAATCGACGCGCTGCTGGATGAGGGTGCCGATATCGAGTGGCAGCACAAAGGCACGGGGCGCACCCCGCTGCTATCGGCTGTGATCGCCGGGAAGGCTGACTCGGTGGAGCGGTTACTGGATCGTGGCGCCAACATCCAGCACGCCTGCACTGCACTGGGTTACACCGCGCTGGGTTGGGCTGCCAACGCAGGCGATACGGAAATCGGACGTGTGCTGATTGCTCGCGGTGCATTGCTGGATGCTGCTTCGCCGGAATCGAGGTACACGCCGCTGATGTTGGCGTCTTCGGGCGGCCATCTCGCGATGGTCGAACTGTTGCTGGATAGCGGAGCTACCGTCGCACCGTTGAACTTCGAGGGGACAAACGCACTGGCAATGGCTGATGCCCGCAAGCACGAAGACGTAGTGGCGCGTTTGAAGTTGGCGGGGGCGCAGTTGCCGCCGCCGTTGATAGAGGCGCCGGCGCTTGAGTGGCCCGAACCAGACGCCGAAGGTGAACCCGCCTCAGTGGTGCGTGGCTATTTGTTGGCCTATTACGAATGGGAAACGCGTGGCTACAAGGATTCCCGGTCCGGTGGCAACCTTCTGCGAAGCTCCGGCTTCCAGCAGGAGAAAGCGGATATTTTGACAGCCTGGTGCACCGACCGCCAACGTGTGTACTCGACTGGAATTTCAGTCGGCAGCCCCCGACGGTATGTGCCGGATGACCTACTGGTATCAGTTGCGAGGCTTGGGATCTCGAAGGCGGAAGTGCTGGTACGCGACGATCCTCAGAAGTCGAGTTCCTTGCGTTACGAGCACTTGTTCGTACTCAGACGCGTGAGTGGACAGTGGCGTATCGACGTGTTGAAAAGGCGCCCGTTCCGAGTTGAAAAGTGGTCGTCGGCGATCCTCTAAGCGCGGCCCGCCAAACGGTCGGTCACCAATTTTCCGCCGCCGTAAAGGCCGTCGCAGGCCGACATGACCGCCGTCGGCCGGGAGTCTAAAGGGGCAATGCGGCAAACATTGCCCCCGTCCCGTTACTGCTGGTTTACCGGGTCATTGCCCTTCTTGTAGGTGTACCCGGTGACATCCCAACCACCGCCATGGCCGGACGAGGGTTCCACCCAGGTGAATTCCCACGTCTGCAGGGAGCCGTCGGGAAGCAGGTTTTCCACCCGGTAGATCTCACCGGGAATGCCCTGCTCCGGCAGCTTTCCCGGAATCGATTCATCCGCGCGTGCAGACGCGCGCCCCACCGAGAATGCACGCCGTTCCACCTGTACGTTGCCGTAGCCCTGCGGGGCGAACGACGGCTTTACCCGCTGCGCCACCCAGTCGAGCACCTGGCGTGCGCTGGCAGTCTGCATGGGATACGCGTCGGTGGTCACCGTATGCGTGATGCGTTGCGAGGAGGCATTGGCAGCTGCCGGAAACAGTCCGCCCAGGGCAATTGCCAGTACCGCAAATCCATTGAGTGCATGTTTCATGTGCGTCGTTCTCCAGGGTTGGGGAAATGAAGCCGCACCGTCCGGGTGCCGACGCAGGGTGGCCACAAGGACCGCCGTGGGTAAGAGGCGATGCCGACTCGGGTGTGAAGTGGATCAAGGAAGGGCGGATTTCTGACCGCTCAGCGCTGGAATGCCTGACCGGGGCGCCTTTGTGCTCGCGGCGATCCGGGTATTGCCCTGCTGCACCGCCGCGAGTGGTGTCACACAGCTCTGGCTAGACTGTGCTTCTTTTTTCCCACCGCAGGAGGCACCCATGGCCCATCCCATCTCCGTATCCCTGATTGGCGTTCCCACCGACGTCGGTGCGGGCCATCGCGGTGCACGGCTGGGGCCGGAGGCGCTGCGCGTGGCGGGCCTGCCGGAGGCGCTGGAAGCACGTGGTGTGGACGTCCGTGACGTGGGCAATCTGGATGGCCCGCGCAACCCGTGGACCGCGCCGGTGGAAGGCTACCGCCATCTGGATGAAGTGGTGGCGTGGAACCATGCACTGATGGAAGCCAGCTACGCCGAGCTGCAGGCCGGCCGCATGCCCATCATGCTCGGCGGCGACCACTGCCTGGGGATCGGTTCGATCACCGCCGTCGCGCGCTGGTGCCGCGAGCAGGGCAAGACCCTGCGCGTGCTGTGGCTGGATGCGCACTCGGATTTCAACACCAGCGATGTCACCCCGTCGGGCAACATCCACGGCATGCCGGTGGCCTGCCTGTGCGGCCTCGGCCCGGAGGCGCTGACCCACCTGGGCGGCAGCGCACCGGCGATCACCCCGGCGCAGATGCACCAGATCGGCATCCGCTCGGTGGACCCTGAGGAGAAGCGCCTGATCAAGACCCACAAGGTCGATGTGTACGACATGCGCTACATCGATGAGAACGGCATGAAGCGCGCGGTGGAAGCGGCGCTGGCCGGCATCGATGAGAACACCCATCTGCATGTCAGCTTCGATGTGGACTTCCTCGACCCCAGCATCGCACCGGGCGTGGGCACCACGGTGCCGGGTGGGGTGAACTACCGCGAGGCGCAGCTGGTGATGGAGATGATCGCCGACACCGGGCGCATGGGATCGCTGGACATCGTCGAGCTCAACCCCTTGCTGGACAAGCAGAATGCCACCGCCGAACTGGCCGTGGACCTGGTCGAAAGCCTGTTCGGCAAGTCCACCCTGATGCGCGACTGAGGGCCTGGCCTGAACGGATCGCCGATCCGTTCACACCCGCTCCACGCCGCTGCCGCCAGATTGCACTTCACGCGGCGGCGGTGGCAGTGTGCCCTCCCGCCGAGCGACAGAACCCCATCCGCGAATGAAGCGGTGTAGCGGCGAACCCAAGGAGAAGCCCATGAAGCGCGTAGTTGCCCTGATGCTGTTGTCGATGTTCTCGGTGGCCCTGCTGGCCGGTTGCAATACCGTTGCCGGTGCCGGCAAGGACGTGCAGAAGGCCGGTGAAAAAGTTGAGGACGCCGCCAAGGGCAAGTGAGCCCGGCGCGGATTGGAAGCGAAAAGGCCGGGAATCTTCCCGGCCTTTTTTGTGCGCGCTGTTTGCCGCGTGGCTGTCGAAGCGGAGTGAACCATTCAAGCAGGTGAGCATGTATTTCATTGCCGGTTGACCGGTACTCAACAGCCGCTGCGCGAAGCTGGAGCCACGGTAAGAACGCCGTTGCAACCAAGGACTCCCAGCAATGAACAAAGACATCATTTCCGGCAAGTGGTCGCAGCTGAAGGGCAAGGCCCAGGCCAAGTGGGGCGATCTGACCAACGACGATTTCGATGTGGCCGAAGGCAATGCCGAGTATCTGGCCGGCCGCCTGCAGGAACGTTATGGCTGGGCCAAGGACCGCGCGGAGAAGGAAGTGCGCGAGTTCCAGGACGCGGTGAGCAAGGACTATCCGGACTACAAGTAAGCGCTTCGGTTTCCCCCACAACACGACGCCCGCACCGTGAGGTTGCGGGCGTCGTGTTGTCTGCGCGGGACGATCAGCGCGCCGGCGGGTCCGGCACGTAGCGGTTGGGGAACGCCTGCGGTTCGCGCGGCAGGCGCGAGGGCGAATCCACCAGGATGCCGCGCGCACGCAGGTTGCGGGCGCTGTCGTAGCGCAGCTGCAATACCTGTGCGGGGCTGCGGCTGGCGCGCTCGAAGTCGGTATCGCGCACCGAGGACTGCTCGCGCGCACCGTGGCCGGTACCCAGCGCTGGGGCCTGCGACTTGCTGGCGTAGCCTTCGATGCGGCTGGCATTGGCACTGGCACTGGCATCGGCCGCCGCTTCGGCCGCCGGGGCCGGCAGCGGCAGGCCACGGCGCAGGATCGGCTCAGGGCGCCAGCGACGTGCCTCTTCGAACACCGCCACGCCCACAACGCCGATGTTGTCCGGGCGGCCGGTGCGGCTGGCATAGCTGCCGCTGGGGCTGCTGAACACGAACTGCGCCACTTCGTCCTGGCTCTTGCGCCAGCCGGTGATGTCGGCGCGCTGGCCGGGGTTGAGCACGTAGCCGGTCTGCGAGGGATCGGCATCCTCGCCGGAGATGGCGTTGACGCCGTCCACCGACAGCACCACCAGCACCCGGCGCGGGCTGTCGTTGTACAGGCGCACGGCGTAGCGGTGGCCGCGCTCGCCGGCCACCCAGCGCTGGCCCTCGGCGGGGTAGCTGCGCAGTTCGGTGCCACGGTCGCGGTCGACCAGGGTCATGCGCACCGGGCCGCCTTCGTAGGCCGGTGGCGGAGGTGGCGCCGGGCGGAAGCCGGCCAGGGGCAGGATCAGCAGCAGGGGCAGCAGGCGTTTCATCGGGCGTCTCCAGCGGGGTTGGGTGAATGAACGCGCCGCAGGCCCTGACGGGGTTGGTGGCGTGCAAGGTAAACTGGCCCCGTTCATCGAAGGTTACCCCACGCAGTCATGACGACCCGAGTCCTTACCGGCATCACCCCCTCCGGCACGCCCCACCTGGGCAACTACGTTGGCGCCATCCGTCCGGCCATCGCCGCCAGCCGCGCGCCGGGGATCGAGAGCTTCTTCTTCCTGGCCGACCTGCACAGCCTGATCAAGTCGCAGGACCCGCAGCGCACCCAGCGCGCGACCCTGGAGATCGCGGCCAGCTGGCTGGCCTGCGGCCTGGACCCGGAGCATGTGTGGTTCTACCGCCAGAGCGACATCCGCGAGACCACCGAGCTGATGTGGTTCCTGACCGCCATCGCCAGCAAGGGCATCCTCAACCGGGCGCACGCCTACAAGGCGGCAGTGGACAAGAACCGCGAGGAAGGCGTGGACGAGGACGCAGGCGTCAGCGCCGGCCTGTTCATGTACCCGGTGCTGATGGCCGCCGACATCCTGATCTTCAAGGCCAACCAGGTGCCGGTGGGCCGTGACCAGATCCAGCACATCGAGATGGCGCGCGATTTCGCCCAGCGCTTCAACCACGTGTACGGCAAGGAGTACTTCCCGCTGCCGGACGTGGTGATCGATGAGCAGGTGGCGACGCTGGCCGGCCTGGATGGCCGCAAGATGAGCAAGAGCTACCACAACACCATTCCGCTGTTCGTGCCGCGCGAGGAGCTGAAGAAGCTGGTGTTCTCGATCCTGACCGACTCGCGCGCACCGGGTGAGCCGAAGGACACCGAAGGCTCGGCGCTGTTCCAGATGTACCAGGCGTTCGCCACGCCGGAACAGACCGCAGAGTTCGCCAAGGCGTTCGCTGCCGGCATCAGCTGGGGCGACGCCAAGCAGCAGCTGTTCGAGCGCATCGACAGTGAACTGTCGCCGCTGCGCGAGCGCTACAACGCGCTGATGGCCGAGCCGGAGAAGATCGAAGCGCTGCTCAAGCGCCGTGGGCAGCAGCTGCGCGAGCAGTTGGCGGCACCGCTGCTGGAAGAACTGCGCCACGCCGTGGGCCTGCGCGACCTGTCCACGGCGGGCAACATCGCCAGCGAAGATGCCGGCGTGGCCCGCGTGGCGCCGCCGCAGTTCAAGCAGTACCGCGAGAAGGACGGCCGGTTCTACTTCAAGCTGACCGCCGGCGACGGCACGCTGCTGATCCAGAGCGAAGGCTTCGATTCGCCGCGTGATGCCGGCCAGCTGATTGCCGTGATCAAGCAGGCCGAGCAGGGCGACCAGCTGCAGAGCGAGCTGTTCAAGCTGGACGCCGAGGTGGACGCCGTGCTGGCCGCGCTGGCCGTGCTGCGCGAAGCGGCCTGATCGCCGGGCCTGCCTGCCCTTTGTAGAGTCGAGCCATGCTCGACTTTGCTCCGCCTCTGTAGAGCCGAGTCCGTGCTCGGCTGGGTAACAAAGCAGCCGAGCATGGGCTCGGCTCTACAGGGAAGCCCCCCGCCGGCACGACCGTGGCACAGCACCCATGGCATGATGTCCGCGCGCCGCCGGCGCGATGACATGGAGTCTGCGATGGCCTGGTTGTCGCTGCTGCTGTTCCTGCCCTGGTTCCTGCTGCTGGGCAGCCTGTACTGGCTGTTCCCGCGCCAGCCGCGCAGCGCGCGGCGGCGCCTGTTCGATGGCACCACCCTGGTACTGGCGTTCGCGCTGAGCATTGTGTCGATGCTGTGGGGCTACCGCATCGGCGTGGTGCAACCCGGCGCCGGCCCGATCTGGCCGCAGGTGCTGGCGGTGCTGTACGCCTACGGCGCGTTCCTGGCGGTGCTGGTGCTGGCGTTGCTGCTGCGACCGCGCTGGCTGGACCGGTAACCCCGCCTTTGTAGAGTCGATCCATGCTCGACTGCACGCGCCCTCTGTAGAGCCGAGCCCATGCTCGGCTGATGTCTGGCAGAAAGGCAGCCGAGCATGGGCTCGGCTCTACGGAATCTGGACTCCGACCAAAGCCGCATCGAACCCGGGCCGCCTGCGCGCCTACCATGGGCGTCTGTTCCCGATCCTGCCAGGTGCGTGCCGATGACCGCCGACCCCAGCATCCACACCATCGATACCGGCTTCCAGCGCCCGGACTTCGACGCGGCTTACCTGATCGTTGAAAACGGCCGCGCCGCGTTTGTCGACTGCGGCACCGGCCTGTCGGTGCCGGCGATGCTGCAGGCGCTGGCGGATGCCGGCCTGGGCGTGGAAGCGGTGGACTGGTTGCTGCTCACGCACGTGCACCTGGACCACGCCGGCGGCGCCGGCCAGCTGATGCAGCAGCTGCCCAACGCAAAGGCGGTGCTGCACCCGCGCGGTGCGCCGCACATGATCGACCCGACCCGGCTGATCGCCGGTGCCACGGCGGTGTATGGCGCCGAAGAGATCGCGCGCAGCTATGGCCGCATCGAGGCGATTCCGGAGTCGCGCGTGGTGGTGGCCGAAGACGGCCACCGCATCGATCTGGCCGGCCGCGAGCTGGTGCTGCTGCACACGCCGGGTCACGCGCTGCACCACTATTGCGTATGGGATGCGCGCAGCCGCAGCTGGTTCACCGGCGATACCTTCGGTATCTCCTACCGCGAGCTGGACAGCGCGCAGGGCGCTTTCATCTTCCCGACCTCCTCGCCGGTGCAGTTCGACCCGGAGGCGATGAAGGCCTCGATCCAGCGCATGCTGGGCTACGGCCCGCAGGCGATGTACCTGACCCACTACGGTCGTGTGGAACAGGTGGAGAAACTGGCCGGCGACCTGTTCGAGCAGATCGATGCGATGGCCGCCATCGGCCGCCAGTGCGACGGTCGACCGGACCGCCATCGTTGCCTGTTGGCCGCGTTGCAGGCGCTGTATCTGGAACGTGCACAGCTGCATGGCTGTGCGCTGGACGATGCGGCAGTGACCACCGTGCTGGCGATGGATATCGAGCTCAATGCACAGGGCCTGGCCTGCTGGCTGGATCGCATCAGCAGGTAGATCCACGCCCTGCGTGGATGACGCGGGCCCAAGCCGCGCCGTGATGTCACGACCACGTTACACTCTGGTGACTTCCAAGCTAGCCGTGGTACTGCCGTGAATCCGATGCGCGTGTTGCTGCTGTCGTCCTGCCTGTTCGTCGGTGGCCTTGCCCATGCGGCCAACGACCTGCCGGGTGGCGGCATCGATCCGCAGGCGCTGTCGCGCCATGTGCGCGTTCTGGCGTCGGATGAATTCGAGGGCCGCGCGCCGGCCACCGAGGGTGAAGAGCGCACGGTGCAGTACCTGATCGAGCAGTTCCGCAGCTACGGCCTGCAGCCCGGCGGCGTGGATGGCAGCTGGGTGCAGCCGGTCCCGTTGGTGCGCGCGCAGCTGGACGGCCCGGCCAAGGCCAGCCTGTCGCTGAAGCAGGGCAAGCGTGCGCTGGTCAATGGCGTGGACGTGACCCTGCAGAGCCTGCAGCCGCGCAAGCGCGTGCAGATCAGGAATGCACCGCTGGTGTTCGTCGGCTATGGCATCGATGCGCCGGAACGCCAGTGGAACGACTACAAGGACGTGGACCTGCACGGCAAGATCGCCGTGGTGCTGATCAACGATGCTGATTTCGAGGCCGATGCGCCGGGCGCGTTTGACGGCAAGGCGGTGACCTACTACGGCCGCTGGACCTACAAGTTCGAGGAAGCCGCACGCCGTGGTGCCGAAGGCGTGCTGATCGTGCACGAGACCGCGCCGGCCGCCTACGGCTGGGCCACGGTGAAGAGCTCGGGCACATCGCCGCTGTTCGACATCGAGCGCGGCCAGGACGAGGCGATGGCGCAGCACACGCCGCTGCGTGGCTGGATGCAACGCGAGCTGGCCGAGGCGATTTTTGCCGACGCCGGCCTGGACTTTGATGCGGAGAAGCGCAAGGCGATGCGCGCCGACTTCCGCCCGGTGGCACTGGACAACGCCAAGCTGAGCGTGGACTTCGCGCTGAAGCGCGAGCAGGTGGTGACCCGCAACGTGGTGGCCAAGCTGCCCGGTGGCGAGCATGGCGACGAGGCGGTGATCTTCTCTGCGCACTGGGATGCCTTCGGTATCGGCCAGCCCGACGCCAAGGGCGACCGCATCCGCCGCGGTGCGATCGACAACGCCACCGGCGTGGCCACGGTGCTGGAACTGGGCCGGGTGTTCGCCGCCGGCCCGCAGCCGCAGCGCACGCTGTACTTCGTGGCGCTGACCGCCGAAGAGAAGGGCCTGCTGGGCGCCAGCTACTACGCCGCGCACCCGCTGGCGCCGCTGGACAAGACCGCCGCGGTGCTGAACATCGAGATGTTCAGCCCGGATGGCCCGACCCGCGACATCGCGTCGTGGGGCAAGGGCCGGGTCTCGCTGGAAGGCGACCTGGAACGCGTGGCCAAGGCCCGCGGCCGCAGCTACAGCCCGGACCCGAACCTGGAAGCGGGCTTCTTCTACCGCGCTGACCACTTCGCCTTCGCCCGCCTGGGCGTGCCGGCAATCACCATCGGCCCGGGCCTGGACAAGCTGGACGGTGGGGTTGAAGCCGGCCGCGCGCTGCGCGAGAAGTACTTCGCCGATTGCTACCACCAGGCCTGCGATGCCTGGACGCCGCGCTGGGACCCGAGCGGCCACGCTGCCGATACCCTGCTGGTCTACGATCTGGGCGCGGAGCTGGCCAACAGCCGCCGCTGGCCGACGTGGGAAAAGGAATCGGAGTTCCGCGGCGCGCGCGACAAGAGCGAAGCGGCCCGCCGCTGAGGTAGTGCCGGCCGCTGGCCGGCAACTCCCTGCTCTTTCCGGAGGTTCATGAGGTTGCCGGCCAGCGGCCGGCACTACCAAAGGAATGTTGAGTTGCCGGCCAGCGGCCGGCACTACCAAAGGAATGTGGAGGTGTCGGCCAGCGGCCGGCACGACCGGGTGTTCGTCAGCGCCGGCGCAGCAGCTTCCACGCGCCCCAGCCGCTGGCGGCGAGCGCTGCCAGATAGCACGCCACCATCGTGCGCAGGCCGACCAGCGATCCGCCGTTGACGCCGCGATGCAGGCGCAGTTGCAGCGAGCTGTGGCCGCTGCCCAGGTCCACTGCCAGCTGCAGCGCCAGTGCGGCGCAGAACAGCAGCAGGGCGATCCCGAAACCGATGCGTGGCCATGCGGCCTGTGCGCTGGGGCGGCGCAGCAGCCAGGCCAGTGCCGTGGCTGCGGCCAGCGTCACCGCGATCCACATCAGTGGAGGAGCGGGAGACGCAGCGGCCACCGGCATTGCACCGGTGGCCGCGATCAGGGCAACGCGCTTACTTGCGGGTGCCGTCGAGCCAGTTCGGGCCCTTGTTGGTGAGGAAGAACACATAGACCACCAACGATACCGCGATCGTGGCAGTCACGTAGAGGGCGAACCAATCGACGTGGCCGGTCTTCAGCGCGCCTTGGTACAGCAGCGGGGCGGTGCCACCGAACAGCGAGTTGGCCAGCGCATAGCCCAGGCCCACGCCCAGTGCACGCACGTGGGTGGGGAACAGCTCGGCCTTCACCACCGCGTTGATGGAGGTGTAGCCGGTGAGGATGACGAAGGCCAGCGCCAGGGTCAGGAAGGCCAGGGTGGCGTCATGCTGGTGCGGCAGCTGGGTGATCAGGTACCAGCTGTACAGCACGCCGCCGACGCCGAAGAACACCAGCAGGGTCTTGCGGCCGATGATGTCCGACAGCCAGCCACCGACCGGCTGCAGCACCATCAGGAAGGCCAGCACGCCCAGGTTGATCAGGGTGCCGGTCATCGGATCGTTGCCGGCGAAGGCGCTCTGGATCATCTTCGGGCCGTTCACCGAGTAGGTGTAGAAGGCCACGGTGCCGCCGGCGGTGATCAGGAAGCACAGCAGCAGCGGTCGCCACTGGTGCACGAACAGCTCGTACATCGAACCGGACTTCTGCGCCTTGCCCTCGCGCGCGGCCTCGATGGACGACTCCGACAGCGACTCGTCCATGCCACGGCGCAGCCAGAACACCACCACCGCGGCGATGCCGCCGATGCCGAAGGCGATGCGCCAGCCCCACTCGGAGATTTCCGGCTTGCCCCAGAAGGTCAGCATCAGCAGCAGGGTCAGCTGGGCCAGCACGTGGCCGCCAACCAGGGTGACGTAGTGGAAGGACGACAGGAAGCCGCGGCGGCCGGGAATGGCGGCTTCGGACATGTAGGTGGCGCTGGCGCCGTACTCGCCACCGGTGGCGAAGCCCTGCAGCAGCCGTGCGAACAGCAGGATGACCGCGGCCCAGATGCCGATGCTGGCGGCGGTGGGGGTGATGGCGATCAGGAACGAGCACAGCGCCATCAGCGTGACCGAGACGGTCAGCGCCAGGCGGCGGCCATGGCGGTCGGCGAAGCGGCCGAAGAACCAGGCGCCGATCGGGCGCATCAGGAAGGTCGCGGCGAAGATCGCCCACACGTACATCGTGGAGTTCTTGTCGTCGGGCGAGAAGAACTGCGATTCGAAGTACACGGCGAACACCGAGTACACGTAGACGTCGTACCACTCCACCAGGTTGCCGGCGGAGCCTTTGAGGGTGTTGGAGATCGACCGCCGCAGGGCGGCGCGGTCGTTCGCGGGGACAGCAGGTTGGGGCGTGGTGCTCATCTGGGTGGGAATCCTCGATGCGGCGCGTCCGTGCGCAGGGAAAACGGCGCACGGCCTTGGGGCGGCGCGGCCGGGCAGCCCTCTTGGTACTGCATCGACCGTCAACACGGGGTAGCAGACCAGAGCAGGGTGCATGGATGGATGACAGCGTGCCACCGTATGGGGTCCCGGACCATACTCAAAACGTCCTAGAATCCGCCTTCCCCCGGCTCCCTGGTGTGTCATGTCGGTTCCCCCCTCTTCGTCTGCGGCTGCCCCCCGGGGTGGCCTTGTCGCGCTGGCACTGCTGCTGGTCTACGTGGTCTGGGGCTCGACCTACCTGGGCATCGCCAAGGCCCTGCACGGCGGCGCACTGCCGCTGACGATGGTCTCCGGCAGCCGCTTCATCATTGCCGGCGGCCTGATGTTCCTGGCGCTGCGCCTGTTCTGGAAGCTGCCGAACCCGACCCTGCGGCAATGGCGCAACCTGGTCATCATGGGCGTGACCATGCTGGTGCTGGGCAACGGCATGGTGGTGCTGGCCGAGCGCGAGGTGTCCTCGGGCCTGGCCGCCACCGCGGTGGCCTCGGTGCCGCTGTGGATGGCGCTGTTCTCGGCGCTGCGCGGGCAGCATGCCAGCCGCGGTGAGTGGCTGGGCATCGCCATCGGCTTCCTCGGTGTGGTCTGGCTCAATGCCGGCAGCAGCCTGACCGCCTCGCCGACCGGGCTGGTGCTGCTGCTGATCGCGCCGATCGGCTGGGCCTTCGGTTCGGTGTGGGCACGCGGGCTGGACCTGCCGGGCCCGTTCATGACCGCGGCCGGGCAGATGATCTGCGGTGGCGTGCTGCTGGTGCTGATCGGCCTGGCGGTCGGCGAGCGCCCGAGCACGCTGCCCGATACCGGTGGCCTGCTGGCGATGGCGTACCTGTGCGTGTTCGGCTCCATCGTCGCGTTCACTGCCTACGTGTGGCTGCTGCAGAACGTGCGTCCGGCGCTGGCCGGCAGCTATGCGTACGTCAACCCGGTGATCGCGGTGCTGCTCGGCGCGCTGCTCAACGGTGAACGCTTCGGCTGGCGCGACCTGCTGGCGATGGCGGTGATTCTCCTGGGTGTGGTGGTACTGACGATGGCAAGGACGCGAAAGAGATGAGCATGGACGAGAAAGAACAACGCCGGGGCCTGCTGGTCACCGCGTCCACCTTCGTGATCTGGGGTCTGGTGCCGGTGTACTGGCACCTGCTCAACGAGGTGCCTTCGTTCCAGATCATCGCCCACCGCATCATCTGGAGCACCGTGCTGGTGCTGGGCTGGCTGCTGATCAGCTCGCGCCTGGGCTGGTGGCAGAAGATAGCCGCGCAGCCGCGCGCGCTGCCGATCCTGCTGGTGTCGAGCCTGACTATCGCCTTCAACTGGGGCCTGTACATCTGGGCGGTCAACGCCGGTCATGTCATCGAGACCAGCCTGGGCTACTTCATCAACCCGCTGGTGAACGTGCTGCTGGGCGTGCTGGTGCTGAAGGAACACCTGCGCCGCCTGCAATGGGTGGCGGTGGCGATGGCGGCGGTGGGCGTGGCCTGGCTGACCATCGACGCCGGCACACCGCCGTGGATCGCGCTCGGCCTGGCTTGTTCGTTCGGCCTGTATGGGCTGTTGCGCAAGCTGGTCTCGGTCGACCCGGTGGCCGGCCTGGGCGTGGAAAGCATGTACCTGTTCCTGCCGGCGCTGGCCTTCGCGATCTGGGCGGAAAACGGCCATGGCGGTGCGTTCTTCCATGGCTGGGGCTGGCGCAACGACCTGCTGCTGATCTTCGGTGGCGCAGTCACCGCCGTACCGCTTATCGGCTTTGCCTACGGCGTGAAGCGCATTCCGCTGTCGCTGGTCGGCATCCTGCAGTACATCGCACCGAGCCTGCAGCTGCTGCTGGGCGTGTTCTTCTTCCACGAAGTGTTCGATACCGCCAAGGCGATCGGTTTTGCCGCGATCTGGGCCGGCCTGATCCTGTTCGTCGGCGACAACATCCGCACGATGCGCGCCAAGCGCTAGCGCCGGCGGGGCTGCGGGGTCGGATCCCTCCGCAACGCGGAGGGCTCTGACCCTGTTCTATCCGTCGCGTGGGGTCGGATCCCTTCGCAGGGCGAAGGGATCCGACCCGCTTCCACCCAAAAAAGAACGGCGCCCCGAGGGGCGCCGTTCTGCTTCCGTCCACGGCCAGGAGAGAGGGATGGCCGTGGCGGGAAGGCGGTTGCAGGCTTAGAAGCGCTGCTGGTACTTCATGTACATGAAGCGGCCGATGTCGAAGCCACCGTAGTAGGTGAAGCTGCTGTTCGGCTGGCTGTACATGATCGGACCCTGGTGGTTGAACACGTTGTTCACGCCCAGCGACACGGTGCCATCCCACGGCAGGCTGTAACGCACCTGCAGGTCGTGGAAGGTGTTGGAGCCCACCTTGTTGGTCGGCGACGCGCTGGTGTACGACGAGTTGAAGCCCGGCAGGTTGCACTCATCCATGTACGAGCACTTCTCCTTCATGCTGGAGTAGTAGCGCGCGGTCCAGCCGATGCCGAGGTCGCCATACTGCCAATCCAGGTTGAAGGTGGAGCGCACGCGGAAGTCGCCGGCCCAACCGGTACGCTGTTCCACCGGGGTGGTCGCGGCGCTGTCGTTGCGCTGCTCCAGGTAGTCGGTGTACGTGGTGTTCCAGTTGACGGCGAACTTGCCGAACGCGGTTTCCGGCAGGCGGTAGCGCACGTTGATGTCATAGCCGGCGGTTTCGCGGTAGCCCGCGTTGACCAGCGAGCGGTCCAGCGAGTTGACCTGGCCGTTGCTGCCACGGGTGAAGCGGCCGCAGGCGGCATCCGAACCCTGCACGTAGCACTGTTCCAGGATGTTGGTGGCCGACTCACCGACGATGGCGTTGTCGATGCGGATCTTCCACCAGTCCAGGCTGACGTCCAGGCCCTGCACGAAGTCCGGGCTGTAGACCAGGCCGACGGTCCAGGTCTTGGCGGTTTCCGGCTTCAGGCCCGGGTTGGAGCCCGAGCTGAAATCGGTGGTGGCCTGCTGGCCGGGCTTGGTGGCCACGCTGCCATCGCTGTTGAGCTGGCGGAAGTTGGCCGGCACCTTCAGCGCCTGGCAGCGGGCAGCGACGGTCGGGCTGGTGGCGGCGGTACCGAAGGAGGTATCGCACGGATCGGTGAACGAGTCGCGGCTGCTGACGGTGCCGCCGTACAGGTCATCCACGGTCGGCGCACGGAAGCCGGTGCCGTAGGTGGCGCGCACCAGCAGGCTGTCGATCGGCTTCCACTTCAGGCCGAACTTGCTGTTGGTGGTCGAACCGAAGTTGTTGTAGTCCGAGTAGCGGCCGGCCATGTCCAGCGACAGTTCGCGGGCGAACGGCAGGTCGGCCAGCAGCGGCACCTGCAGCTCCAGGTAGACCTCGTTGAGCGAGTAGTTGCCGCGGGTCGGCTGGCCGCTGGTGCCGGCGATCTCGCCCTTCTGCACCATCGTGTCCGGAGTGTAGCTGGCTTCTTCGCTGCGGTGCTCGAAGCCCATCGCGGCCAGGATGTCGCCGGCCGGCAGGGTGAACAGCGAGCCGGAGATGTTGCCGCTGGCGACCTTGGTGGTGCTCTGCATCTTGTCGACGAAGCGGGTGAACAGGTAGTCCTGCACGTCCTGGTTGCTCAGCGAGCCGGGTCCGGTGTAACCCATCGGGGCGGCCGGGTTCCACGGCACGCAGCCGGCGATCACCGCGCCCGGCGCACCGCAGCGGGCCACGTTGCCGTCCATGAAGGACGGGCCGACGGCCAGGTTGACGTGCGGCTGGTACATGCTGCCGGTACCGATGCGCTCGCCTTCGTTGCGGCTGTACATGTAGTTGACGTTCCAGTCCCAGTACCGCGAACCGGTTTCGAAGCTGCCTTCCAGACCAATGCTGGCGCGCTTGGTTTCCAGGTTGTTCTCGGTGCCGCGCGGCAGTTCCTCGGTACGGTGCGCGAACAGCGCATCCTGGCCCCACAGGTTGAACGCGCTGTCCTTGGACAGGGCGGCACGGCTGCCATTGCGGGCCTGCGCGGCGCTGACCGAGTACGGGTAACCGGCCAGGTGCTTGGTCGACTCGCGCTTGCTGTACAACGCGTCGGCGACGATGCGCAGGTTGTCGGTGATCGAGAAGCCACCGTTGGCGAACACCGAGGTGCGTTCCAGGCCGGTCAGCAGGCTCATGTTCGACTTGGTGTTTGCACCATCAGCCGGGTCCGGCGCATGGAAGTTGCCGGCCTTGCCCGGGTCGCCGCCCGGGCCCACCGTCAGGTTCTTGCCACCGACGGTGACGTAGCCCCACGGGGTGTTGCCATTGAGGCCATCGTTGGGGTGGCGCGGGCCGTTGGTGTAACGGCTGAACTCGCGGTCCTTGCCCAGCACCTCATCTTCCTTGGTGCGCTCGGCGCCCACGCTGAACCAGCCGCGCTCGAAGGTCTTGCCGAAGGTCGCGCTGTAGGCGCGCTTCTGGCCGTCACCCTGGCCGTACTGGCCGACATAGACGCTGGCTTCGCCACCATCGAAATTCTTGCGGGTGATGATGTTGACCACGCCGGCGATGGCATCGGAGCCGTACAGCGCGGAGGCGCCGTCGGTCAGCACTTCCACGCGCTCGACGATGGACGACGGGATCGAGGCCAGGTCGGAGTAACCGCCGGCGCTGACGCCCATGCGGCGGCCGTCGATCAGCACCAGGCTGCGTTCCGGGCCCAGGTTGCGCAGGCTGACGTACATGCCGCCGAAGTCGCGCGAGGAGGTCAGCGACGAGGCGCGGCTCATGCTCGGCGCACCGGCGGCAGGAATGTCCTGCAGGATGTCAGCGACATTGACGTAGCCCTTCTTCTCGATCTCGGCGCGGTTGAGCGCGACCACCGGCTGTGCGGTTTCGACACTGGCCTGGCGGATGCGCGAGCCGGTGATTTCGATGCGGTCGAGGTTGGTCGGGGTATCGCTGGTGCTCTGTGCGAAGGCGGGGGTGGTGCAGCTGGCGGCCAGCGCGATGACGATCGCGTTGCGCAGCGGATTGGTTTTCAGGGACATCCGTGAAATCTCGTGTTTCGGTAAAAACAAGCGCCCGTTCTATGGGCGCGTGGGGTGCTGCAAACCAACGTGGGGGGCGCGATTCTAGAATGTTTCCATTCGTAACTGTTTGTCTCGGCGCTGCTGGAAGTGCGCGAAAATGAATCGCAACCAACAATCCACAGATGCGCTGTGCGCAGCGTCACGCGCGCTGCGTTTGCGATGGGCAGAGGCATCGATAGCGGCACGAAGCTGGCACGCTTGAGTGGTTGCGACAACGCGTCGCAGTACGCGCTTGTATGCAGGCGCGCAGCCGTTGTGATGCACCTGCCCGCATGAAATGCTCTTCGCCTTGTCATCGAAGGCAGGAGACGAAGGAATGATCCAGCTTGAAGAAGCACGCCGTCGCGTGGAGGCTGCACTTGCCAGCGACGATGAGCCGGTTGCCATCACGCATGAGCACGAAGTGGTCGAAGGCTGGCTGTTCTGCTTCCAGTCGCTGCGCTACCTGCAATCCGGCGAAATCTCGGATGCATTGGCCGGCAATGGGCCGATCTTCGTCGACCGGCACACAGGCGAGCAGCACGCGCTGGGCACGGCGTATCCGCCCGAGGAGGTCCTTCGCCAGCATCTGGCCGCGCGCGGCCCCGCCGTCTGATGCTGCGGCGGCGGATTTCTGAGTTCGGCAACGTGAAAGGGACGGAGCCTTCGCTCCGTCCCCTTGCGTGATGCGCAGTCCACCGCTGCGCGATGCTCAGGTTTCGCGCAGCGCCGTGGTGATCGGCAAACGTGCCGCGCGCAGTGCCGGGAACAGGCCGCCGACCAGGCCGATGCCCAGTGCCCATTTCAGGCCGGTCCACAGCAGTTCCGGCGACACATGGAACTTGAACACCACTGCGCTGAAGTTGCTGCCGATGGTGGACACGCTGTAGCCATTGAACAGCAGCCACGCCACCGCACAGCCGAGCAGGCCACCGAGCAGCGCCAGCAGCATCGTCTCCAGCATCACTGCCGTCACCACCGGCAGGCCGCGGAAGCCGATCGCACGCATGGTGGCGATTTCGCGGGCGCGCGTGGCGACGGCCGCATACATGGTGTTGAGCGCGCCAAACACCGCACCGACCGCCATGATCGTGCCGATCACCTTGCCAAGGATGTCGATCAACTTGGTCAGCCCGCCGCCCTGCTTGCTGTAGTACACGCGGGTGGTTTCCACGTCCAGTTTCAGGCGCGGGTCGGCGGCGACGGCGGCCTTGAACTGATCGAAGCCTGCCTTGCCCTCGGTGCGCACGCTGATCGACTGCCAGGCGCTGCGCTGGTAGGTGGTGGCCAGCGTATCGGCGTCGGTCCACAGTTCCGAATCATGCGCATCGCCGGTGGCGAACACACCCACTACGGTCCAGGTCTGGTTGCCCAGGGTCAGTGTCCTGCCCACCTCCATGTCGCGGAACTGGCCCTTGGCGCCCTGGCCGACCACGATCTCGCGCAGGCCGGTGGCGAACTTGCGCCCCTCGACGATCCTGACCTTGTCATGCACCGCCCATGCCTGCGGGCCCACGCCGCGGAACTGCGCGTTGACGTCGGTGCCATCGGACTTCGACACCAGGTTGACCACCTGCGACAGCTCCGGCGACAGCAGCGGCCGGCCCTGCGCATCGCGGCTGATGCCGGGCAGGGTGGACAGCATCGGTACCTGCTCGCGGGTGATCACCGAGTTGGTCTCGGCCTGCGAGCCACCGCGCAGCACGATGGCAGTGGTGTCATCGCCGGTGTTGTTGAGCGTGGCCTGGAAGCCTTCGCCCATCGCCAGCATTGCCACCAGCACGCCGACCACGCCGGCGATGCCGACCACGATCACCGAGGACGCGCCCCAGCGCTGCGGCAGGCTGGCCACGCCGATATGGGTGGCGGCCAGCGCCAGTCGCCCCCCGCGGGTCAGCAGCAGCCACAGGGCCACCAGCACGGTCACGGCCAGCACGCCGGTCCACGGCAGGCTGATCCACAGCACCAGGCCGACCGCCAGCAGCAGCACCGTCACGCCGTTGCCCAGCCACTTCTTGAGTTTGCTCTTGAACATGTCTGTGTTCTCCTCAGCGACCGGCCAGTGCGTCGACGATCTTCAGGCGCTTGGCACGCAGCGCCGGCAACAGGCCGACGATGATGCCGATCACCACGATCAGGCCCAGCCCCATCAGCCAGGTTGGCGTCGGCACGTGCGGCGGCAGCATGCCCATGCTCTTCGGGCCGATGGCCGGCAGGATCAGCGCGGCCAGGCCCATGCCGATCAGGCCGCCCAGGCCGATCAGCAGCACCGATTCCACCATCACCAGGGTCAGCACGGTGCTGTCCTTGAAGCCCAGCGTTTTCAGCGTGGCCAGCTCCGGCACGCGCTCGCGCACGGCCTGCGCCATGGTGTTGCCGGTCAACAGCAGCAGGGTGAAGAACACCGCGCCCATGATCGAGGTGACGATCATGCCGATATCCGCGAACTGCTTGACGAAGGCCTGCTGGAACGCCGATTCGGTCTGGGTCTTGGTCTCGTGGTCGGAGTTGGCCGAGATCGCGTCGATCGCCTGCGCCACCCGCGAAGAGTGGTCCGGGTTGTCCAGCGTTACCGTGTACCAGCTCACCTGGTTCTTGATGTAGTCGTTGGATTCATCGAAGTACTTCCAGTTCATCATCAACTGGCGTTCTTCGTTGGCGGCCAGCGCACGGTCCTTGGAACGGTAGATGCCCTTGAGCACCAGCGGCCAGTCGTTGCTGCCGCCACGCGGGAAGATCGTGGCCTGCAGCGGGATGGTGTCGCCGATCTTCCAGCCGAACTGCTTGGCCAGGGTTTCGCCGACGATGGCGCCGGTACGGGTCTGCTTCCAGTCTTCCAGCTGTGCCGGGTCGATCTGCAGCTCGCGGTAGACATCGAAGTAGTTGGGGGACACCGAGAAGTTCGGGAAGAAGTTCTTCGGGTCCTGGTAGATGCCGCCGAACCACATGCCATAGGCCACGTCGCGCACGCCGGCCACCTGCCGCACCTGGGCCTCCAGGCGGATCGGCAGCGACTGGGTGATCGACAGCCGCGATGCGACCACCAGGCGGTTGGCGCCTTCCACGCTGCCGCCGGAGGTGAATGCCACGCGCACCGAATCGAGCATGCCGAACAGCAGGAACGCGGCCACCACGGAGAGCAGGGTCAGCAACGTGCGGGTACGGCTGCGGAACAGCTGCGCCCACACCAACGAGAAGTATTTCATCGCCGTGGCCTCCGTCAGTGGGCCAGCGGCGCGTCGGCCAGCTCGCCCTTGTCCAGGTGCACCGTGTGCGTGGCGTACTCGGCGGCCTTCGGGTCATGGGTGACCATGATGATGGTCTTGCCATGCTCCCGGTTGAGCTGCTGCAGCAGGCCGAGGATCTCCTCGGCGGACTGGCGGTCGAGGTCGCCGGTCGGTTCGTCGCAGATCAGGAAGGTCGGGTCGGAGACGATCGCCCGGGCGATTGCCACGCGCTGCTGCTGGCCGCCGGACAGTTCATTCGGGCGGTGGCTGCGGCGGTCGGCCAGGCCGACCAGGGTCAGCGCGATCTCGGCGTTGCGGCGGCGCTGCGCCGCATTGAGGTGGGTCAGCAGCAGCGGCAGTTCCACGTTCTTCTGCGCGGTCAGCATCGGCATCAGGTTGTAGAACTGGAACACGAAGCCGACGTGGTGGCTGCGCCAGGTCGACAGCTGGCCGCCGCTCATCTGGTCGATGCGCTCGCCCTCGATGCTGATCTCGCCGCCGCTGGGGTTGTCCAGGCCGCCGATCAGGTTGAGCAGGGTGGTCTTGCCCGAGCCGGACGGGCCCATCAGCGCGACGAAGTCGCCGCTGGCGATGTCCAGGTCGATGCCGTGCAGCACCTGCACTTTCTCGGGGCCACGCTGGTAGGTCTTGGTGATGTTGCGCAGTGAAACCAGGGTCGACATGGGTGGTTCTCCACGGAAGGCGGGAAACGGGGAAGCGCCACGGCAGGGGCCGCAGGCGTGCGTCGAGCGGTGCTGCCGGCGGCGCCCGTGGGCGCCAGGCCGCTACTGCGCTTGTTTCTGTTGCACCTTGGCGCCATCGCGCAGGCTGTCCGGCGGGTTCAGCACCACCGATTCACCTGCGCTCACGCCCTTGAGGATCTGGCGGTCCTTGCCCATCGCCTGGCCGGCCTCGACCGTGCGCTGCTGCACGCGGCTTTCGTCACCCAGCACGAAGGCAACCGAGGCGCCCTCGCGCTGGACCACGGCGCCCGCCGGCACGCGCACGCCCTGCGGTTTGGCGGCCGCCTGCGGCTGCGCCTGTTCCAGGAAGCTGACGCGCACGCCCATCTCCGGCACGATGCGCGGGTCCTTCACCTTCAGCGCCACGCGCACCTTCACCGTGGCCTTGCCGCGGTCGGCGGTGGGGATGATGGCGATCACCTCGCCCGGAATCTTCCACTCCGGATAGGCGTTGAGCGTGGCTTCGACCGGCATCTTCGGCTGCACGCGGCCGATGAAGGCCTCGCCGACCTCGACTTCGATCTCCAGCGAGTCCATGTCGACGATGGTGCCGATGCCGGTACGGGTGAACCCACCGCCCGCCGACAGCGGCGAGACGATTTCGCCGGGCTGCGCGGCCTTGGCAGTGACCACGCCGGAGAACGGCGCGCGCACGATGTTGTTGTCCACGCCCAGATCGGCGATGGCCAGCTGGTCGTTGGCCACCCTGACGTTGCGCTGTGCGGTGTCCAGCTGTGCACGCAGGCTGTCACGCTGGGCCACCGCCTGGTCGTACTGCGAGCGCGACACCAGCTGCTGGCCGACCAGTGCCTGCAGGCGGCTGGCTTCAGCGGCCGCCTGCTTCTGCTGCGCTTCCAGGCCGGCCACCTGGCTGCGTGCGGCCTGCAGCTGCGAGGCATACAGGCTGCGCTGCGCGTCGGCATCGATCGGGTCCAGGGTGGCCATGATCTGGCCCTGTTCCACGCGCATGCCTTCCTCGATCATCACCTCGCGCACCTTGCCGGTGATCTTGGCCGATACCGTGGCCATGCGCCGGGCGACCACGTAGCCACTGGCATCGAGCACCGAACTGCTGGCGCTGCCCTGCTGGATGGCCACGGCGGGGGCGGTTTCCACGTCCACTGCCGGCGTACGCCCGAACAGGGCGAAGCCGACAGCGGCCAGCAACAACACGACCACGATGATCGCGATCCACAGCCAGCGGCGGCCACCGCCACTGCCGCCGGAGGCGGGCGGCGGCGATTTGCGGTCGATACGGAGTTCCTTCAACAGCTCGGCAGAAGCGTTCATTCGTTCCATCACAGGCGTTTGGGCGGGTGTGGCCGGAAGGGCGGACGGCGGCGGTTCCGGCGGTGGAGCGTGCGGCACAGCATGCAGGCAGGCACAGCGATGACGGCAGTGACAGCTGTCACCCGATGACACTGACGGCGGCAACTGCGAAACGTGACCACGGCGGCACAGGATGGCAACGTCCCCGCTACCGGTACCGCCCATGGATCCGATCACCCCGTCGCTGGCCCGCCACAGCCGCGCCGCCAAGCGTACCGTGATCCGCGCTCGGTTGCGCCGGTGCCGCCCGGCCGGTGGTGGCGCCTGCGCGCAGGCGGCTGAACTGGCATGATCGGCGGCGATCGTCCCCGCCTGGAACCGCCCGTGCCGTCGACATGGCTTGCCTCGCTGCTGCGCCCCGCGCCGGACTCGGCGGTGGCCGATACGCTGCGCCGGGGAAAATCGCCCTGGAGCGAGGCAGTCCACCTGCTGTGGTCGGTGTGGATCTTCCTGACGCCCTTGCTTGGCCACGGCTTCACCCTGCGCTGGCTGCTGCTGACGCTGGCCAGCTATCCGGTGTTCCTGCTGCTGTACGCCAAGGTGATGGTGGCGCCGCGCCATCACGCTCCGCGCTATGCGCTGGGCCTGATCGCGATGTCGCTGGTGCTGCTGCCCTGGTATCCGTCCGGGCTGACCTACTTCGTGTTCGGCTGCGTGCTGCTGCGGGTGAGCGGACGCGGTGGCTGGTGGCAGTATCTGCTGCAGCTCACTGGCCTGAACCTTCTGTTCTGCAGCCTCGCGCTGCTGTTCCAGTACCCGTGGCAGAGCCTGGTCTGGATCCCGGCCGTGTCCTACATCGTGGGGCTGGTCGTGAACGTGGAAGCGCTCAACCAGCAGAAGGATGCGGCACTGCAGCTGTCGCAGGACGAGGTGCGGCGGCTGGCGGCCACTGCCGAGCGCGAACGCATCGGCCGCGACCTGCATGACCTGCTCGGCCACACCCTGTCGCTGATCACATTGAAGCTGGAGCTGGCGCGCAAGCTGCACGACCGCGGCGACGCGCGCGCGCGGCTGGAGATCGGCGAGGCCGAGGCCATCGCCCGCGAAGCGCTGGCACAGGTGCGCAGCGCGGTTACCGGCATCCGCGCCAGCGACCTGGCCGGTGAGCTGGCATCGGCGCGGCTGCTGCTGGAATGCCAGCAGGTCCACCTTCAATACGCACCACCACCGGCGATGCCGGTGGATGTCGAACGCGGGCTGGCGCTGGTGCTGCGCGAGGCCGCAACCAATATCGTGCGCCATGCACAGGCGACACAGGCACGGGTGGAGTTCATGCTGGAGGGACGCATGCTGGCGATGCAGATCCGCGACGATGGCCGTGGCGGCGTGCAGGCCGAGGGCAACGGGCTGAGCGGCATGCGCGAACGCGTGGCCGCCCTGGGGGGCAGCCTGCAGGTACAGTCCGCAAAGGGTGAGGGCACGCGACTGACCGTGCGCGTGCCACTGGCTGCCGCGACCACACCGTTGCCGCCGGGAGCGCCGCCGTCGCTGGCACAGGACGGTGCCGCATGATCCGCATCCTGCTGGCCGAGGATCAGGCGATGGTGCGCGGTGCACTGTCGGCGTTGCTGGGCCTGGAGCCGGATATCGAGGTGCTGGGCAGCGCCGCCGATGGCGAAACAGCGTGGCGGATGCTGCAGCAGCTGCAACCGGACATCCTGGTCACCGACATCGAGATGCCCGGCCTGTCCGGGCTCGAGCTTGCCCAGCGCATCGCGCGCCACGAGCTGCCGATCAAGGTGGTGATCGTGACCACCTTCGCCCGCGCCGGCTTCCTGCGCCGCGCGCTGGAAGCCGGCGTGCTGGGCTACCTGCTGAAGGATGCACCGGCCGAGAACCTGGCCGATGCCCTGCGCAAGGTGAAACAGGGCATCCGCGCGATCGACCCGCAGCTGGCACTGGATGCGTGGTCGCAGGCCGATCCGCTGACCGACCGCGAGCGCCGCGTACTGCGGCTGGCGGGCGAGGGCCGCACCGCCAGCGAGATCGCCGAGCAGCTGGGGTTGTCGCACGGTACGGTGCGCAATTACCTGTCCGAGTGCATCGGCAAGCTGGGCGTGGCCAACCGGATCGAGGCGTACCGGCTGGCGCGGCAGAAAGGGTGGTTGTAGCGGATCATTTCCGCGCCTGCGGAGAGGTGTCACTTTCTTTGCTCGTGCAAAGAAAGTAACCAAAGAAACACGCCGCCAGAGCGCGAGCCGTCGCTACGCGACGGTTCCCTGCGCTTCTCGGCGAATCAGGGGACGGCGCCGAACTCGCTGCGCTCAGACACCGGCGCCTCTGCGCCCCCTGATTCCCCTGCGATGCTCGGCTCGCTCAAGGCGGACCCAACGTCAAAGGCAAAATCTGCACCCGGTAGATCCACGCCATGCGTGGATGCTCTTGCTGTTGATCTTGACCTTCCAGTCCGCCTTGAGCGAGCCGAGCACCGCAGGACCGGCGAGGGCGAAGAGGCGCGGGTGTCTGAGCGCAGCGAGTTCCCGCGCCGTCCCTCGACGGACCGAGGAGCGCAGGGCACCGGCGTGCGAAGCACGCCGGCTCGCGGCCGGCGGAGCGTTTCTTTGGTTACTTTCTTTGCGCGCAAAGAAAGTGACACCCCCCGCGGTCGCGGAAACAATCCGCCGGGAACGCCCGGCGAATCCTTTCAATTCTTCCCGCGCGCCATCGCCTGGAACACCCCGTCACGCCGCACCCACAGGTGGAACAGCGCCGCACCCACATGCATCAGCACCGTGGCAAACAACACATAGGCCAGCAGGCTGTGCGCATTGCGCAACGCGGCATACAGCGCCGGGGTATGGGGCACGATCGGCGGCAGGTGCAGGCCGCCCCACAGCACGATCGGGTAACCGCCGGCCGACAGCATCGCCCAGCCGATCAGCGGCATCGCCAGCATCAGTGCGTACAGCATCCAGTGCGAGGCCTTGGCCGCCATCACCTGCCACACAGGAAGATCCGCCGGCAGCGGCGGTGGGCGATGACGCAGCCGGTTGTACAGGCGCAGCAACACCAGTACGCCGATGGTGATGCCCAATGGGCGGTGCAGGTCGATCAGCATCGGCCGCAGGTGCAGCGAGGCGACCATGGTCACGCCAATGAACAGCATGGCGACGATCATCAGCGCCATGGACCAGTGCAGCACCCGCGCCAGCAGGTTGAAGTGGCCGTTGCCGGTGCTCATCGTGCGGCCTCCTTCCGTTGCTCGACGTTGCCGGTGGCGCGCTCGCGTTCGCGGCGGTTGAAGGACTGCGAATACACGGCCGAGCGGGCCGCCAGGATCGGATCGTCACTGCCACGCACGCCGCTGGGCAGGATCAGCGGATCGAAATTGATCTGCCCGCAGGCGCCCTGTTCCTGCGACTGCATGCGGTCCAGGCTGAGTACGCCGGCCACTACCTGATCACGCGATTCGGGCCACGGTACCGACGGATCATCGATGGCATCGCCAGGCTCGGCGGTGGTCACGACCAGGTTCCAGCGCACCGGGCCGCTGGCCAGGCGCTGCTGCAGTTCCTGGCTGAGGAAATCGACGCTGGCCTGCTTGCGGGTTTCCGCATCCATCTCCACCACCGGCGCCTGCGGCTGCCAGCGCCAGCGCACCGCGCGCTTCTGGCCCTGCGCATTGGTGAACCAGAAGCTGTTGACGCTGTTGAAGGTGGTGTCGGCCCAGCTGCTGGTCCACGGCGCGGTCTTGGCCCACTGCTGGAAAGCCTGCGCACTGGGGTATTTGGCCAGCACCGCGGCCATCTTCTGCGGATCGGGCTTGCCGGTGACCGGGTCGGGAATGGAGGCGCGGGTCTGCTCGTAGAACGCCTCGGCGCTGGGCACGGCGAAGAACGGGAAGCTGTTCATCGCCATGCGCCATTCCTGGCCATCATCGCTGACCATCTGCACCGCGAGGCTGCGCACGCGTGCAGTGTTGTCGGCGCCGTAGGGGTCGCCGCCGCCGATCGACAACCGGCCCATCACCGGCACGCGGCGCTGCGAGAACACCCGTGCGCTGGACAGGGTGGGCGCCTGCGCGCTGGGTTCGAACCAGCCGCTCACGCAGATGCCCTTGCTGTGCGCGCGGCGGAAGCCCGGGTGGGCCGGGCCGGTGGCCTCGATGGTGTCGGTGAAGCGCTGCGCGGTCAGGCGGTTTCCAATCCAGCCGGCCAGCCAGGCGAAGGCCAGCGCGACCGCACCCAGAATGAGTGCGATCAGTGCGATCCAGAGCAGGGGTGAATGCTTGCGTGGCGCGCCCGGCGTCTGGCCAGCGCGGGTGTAGCGGAAGAGCGACATGGTCGGAGTCCTGCCTTCACGGAGCGTGTGGGTGGTCGACCCACACATCCTCGCAGAACCCGGCCGGGGCCGAAATTCAATTTTTCGTCAGATTTTCCGGGGACGGGGTGCCGACCAACGGTCGGCACCCACCCGATCAGCTGTAGCGCTGCTTCAGCATCGCCCACGCCGAGCGCAGCGCCAGCGCTTCGCCACCGGCCGGACGGCCCGGGCGCTCGCCGTCGTTCCAGGCATACACATCCAGGTGCGCCCAGCGCTGGCCGTCTTCCAGGAAGCGTTCCAGGTACAGCGCGGCGGTCACCGAGCCGGCCATGCGCGAACCGGCGTTGGCCAGGTCGGCGATGCCGCTGCTCAGGTAGCGCAGGTAGGGGCGCCACAGCGGCATGCGCCAGACCGGGTCGCGGGTCGCGTCACCGGCCTGCAGCCACTGCTGGGCCACCGTGTCGTCGTTGCTGAACAGTGCCGGCAGGTCCGGGCCCAGTGCGATGCGCGCGGCACCGGTGAGGGTGGCGAAGTCCAGCACCAGGTCCGGCTTCTGCTCACCGGCGAAGGTCAGCGCATCGCACAGGATCACGCGGCCTTCGGCATCGGTGTTGTCGATCTCCACGCTCAGGCCCTTGCGGGTGGCGATCACTTCGCCCGGGCGGAAGGCATCGGGACCGATCGCGTTTTCCACCGCCGGCACCAGCAGGGTCAGCCGCACCGGCAGCCCACGTGCCATCACCAGGCCGGCAAGGGCCAGTGCATGCGCGGCGCCACCCATGTCCTTCTTCATGTTGCGCATGCCGTCGGCCGGCTTGATGTCCAGCCCGCCGGTATCGAAGCACACGCCCTTGCCCACCAGCACCAGCGCCGGGTCGGTTTCCCTGCCCCAGCGCAGCACGACCAGACGCGGCGCACGATGCGAAGCGCGGCCCACGGCGTGGATGGCCGGGAAATTCTGCTTCAGCAGTTCGTCGCCGGTAATCGCCTCGACCTGCGCACCATGTGCATCGGCCAGCGCGCGCGCGGCGTCTTCCAGCTGCTGCGGGCCCATGTCTTCGGTCGGGGTGTTGACCCAGTCGCGCACGCGCAGGCTGGCGGCGATCAGGTCGGCCACTTCGCCGGTCGGCGAGGCCACCAGCTGCGCCGGTGCGCGGTTGCGCTTGCGATAGCGGTCAAAGCGGTAGCTGCCCAGGCCCCAGCCCAGCTGCAGCAGCGCCAGTTCGGCGGCCGGCAGTTCATTGGCCAGCTGCCAGACGCTGCCTTCCGGCAGCGCGTGCGGCGCATGCGCATAGCTGTAGGCATCGGCACGATCACCCACGCCCATCACGGCACCGGCCAGGCCATCGGCGCCCGGCAGCAGTGCCACGCTGTGGGCGCCGGCGTTGAAGCCCTGCGATGCCAGCCACGCCTGCGTGGCAGCCGGCTGGCTGTCCTTCCAAGCGGCGAACTGCTCGCGGTCCAGCACGTACAACGGCAGCGCCGCAGCGGTGTCGGCGGTGAAACCAGTGATCTCGCTCATGCGTCAGGTACTCCGGGGTGCGGCGGCGTCGAGGTTGGCATCCAACCAGTCGGCCAGGCCGGTAAGGGTGTCGAACTGCAGGTCCGGCTGCAGCTGCGGATGGGTCCAGGTGGCTGCGTCGCGGTTGATCCAGCAGCCGCGCAGGCCGGCGGCAATCGCCCCGGCCACGTCCATGTCGGCATGGTCGCCGACGTGCAGCACCTGTGCCGGTGCCACACCCAGGCGGGTGCACGCGGCATGGAAGATGCTGGCTTCGGGCTTGGCCGCGCCGTGTTCGCGCGAACCCAGCTGGAAGGCGAAATGATGGGCCAGGCCGATCCGCTCCAGGTCGGCGTTGCCGTTGCTCAGCGCCGCCACCGGTACCCGTGCGGCAATGCGCGCCAGCGCGTCGATCGCATCGGGATAGCACTCCACCTGGTTGCGCGCGGCGTAGAACACTTCATACGCAGGCTCCAGCAGATCGAGGCTGGCACCGCTGGTGTGCAGTGCTTCGTGCAGGGTCAGCCGGCGCAGCGCACTCAGGTCGTGGTGGAGGTGCGGATGGGCGTGGTACAGCCGCTCGCGCAGTTCGCGCATCGCCTCCACCGGATACATCGCGGCGGTAGCAGGGCTGTGTTCGCACATCCAGGCGTGCAGGACCTGTTCGATGCGGGCGCCGATCGGAGCGAACGGCCACAGCGTGTCGTCAAGGTCGAGGGTGATGGCTTGGACGGGGAAATTCACCTCGCCATTCTACCCCTGCCCGCGCGGGCTTTCATGCGACGCGGCGGGCGGGTGGGCACTGTGGCTGGGCCGGGTCAGCGCAGGTTGTACGAGCAGGCGATGGTGGTCTGGCCGTCGAACTGCTGCACGTCCAGGTTGTGCTGCCCAACTTCCTTCGTGTAGGTGCCTGCTACCGGGTCGGACATCTTCGCCAGTGCCGCGACCTGTTCCACACTGGCCGAGCTGAAGTACGCGGTGAAACTGTCGATGCCATCCTCGCCGCTGTCGCCGTCATAGGACTGCAGCCGGTTCACGGGCTGGCCCAGCACCATCAAGGGCGTGGTCAGCCGGAACTCGCCGCTGGATTCGCCGTCCTGCGCCCTTGTCGGGGCCGGTGCCAGCATCCGGGCCATGGCGTCGAACTGCATGGGCGTGAGGTGCCGCTTGCAGGTAACCGCCTCAGCAAGCTGGGTGCGCGCCTGATCGGCAGTCGGCGGTGTCGCGGCGAACGCGGGAGCGGCAATGCAGGCCAAGGCAAGGCAACGCGTGGCGAGAGAGTTCATACGAGCGGATCCATCCGGGTAGGGCGCCATAGTCTGCCACTTCGTCCCTGTTTCTGGTTCCGCCACCTGCGTCCATCCGTTGTTGATGCCGTCACTCCAGCAGGCGTGCCCAGCCCTGCATGCCATCCAGGCGTGCCAGCACCAGCTTGATGCACACCAGCAGCGGCACTGCCAGCAGCAGCCCGATCATGCCCCAGGCCCAGCCGAACACCATCAGCGCCAGGATCAGCACCAGCGGCGACAGCTTCATCCGACGGCCCAGCACGATCGGGGTCACCATCTGCCCTTCCAGGGTGTGCAGGCCCAGGTAGGCGGCGGCCGGCAGCAGGGCCTGCAGCGGGTCGCGGAACTCGACGAAGCCCATCAACAGCATCAGCGCCACGCCGATCAGCGGACCCACGTACGGGGCGAAGTTCAGTAGTGCAGCCACCGTGCCCCACAGCAGTGCTTCCTGCAGGCCGATGCCGAGCAGCATCAGCACGCCGGCGAACACCAGCCCGACCAGGGTGTTGATGACGCTGATGGTCAGCACGTAACGCGAGACCTCCCGTTCGATCGAACGCAGGATGTCGGTGGTGAACCGCTGCTGCTGGCGGTTCGGGAACAGGGCGATCGCTGCGCGCTGCAGGCTCTGCCCGTAGATCATGAAGAACAGGGTCAGCAGCACCACCGCCAGCACCGACGCGGCCAGGCGCGGTGCACGGGTCAGCATGCGGTATGGATCGTCCAGCTGGGTGCGGATCACCTGCACCTTGTGGTTGCTGTCACCGCCGGCCACGCGGGCGAAGTTTTCCGCCGCCTGGTTGGCCTGCTGCACCGGCTTGGTCAGGTCCTGCACCTGCCGGGCCACCTTGCGCAGCTGCTGCGGTGCTTCCTGCGCCCATTCCATCGCCGGACCGATCAACTGCACCGCCAGCGAACCGGTCACGCCCAGCCCGGCGCCGAGGATCAGCAGTGCGCCCAGCGCGCGCGGAATCCACAGCTTCTGCAGCAGGCGCAGGATCGGGTTGCCGACCAGTGCGAAGAACACCGCCAGCAGCACCGGCAGGATGATGTCCTGCGCGGCCCACAGCGTGTAGCCCACCGCCAGGGTGGCCAGGACCACCAGCGACATCGGCCCGCGTGGACGCGACGGGGGCGGCAGCGGTGCCTCCGCACCCTGCGGATCGGCTGGTGACGGGGACAGGAGGGACTCGCTCATCGACGCACCAACCGGGAAGGGGAGCGCATTATCCGCCGGCCGCGATCGGCGCGGCGGAGTGCGTGGATCAACGTTCGGACAGCTCGGTGGCGGCTTCGGCCGGGCGCGGTTCGCGCGGTTCCGGTTCGGGTTCCGGGCGGGGGGCAGGTGCCGGCCGTGCGTTGGCGGCGGAGGCCGCCGCCTGTGCCTGTTCGCTGGCATCGTCGGCTTCTTCGGCCGCGTCGTCGGCGGTCGCTGCAGCCTGTGCCGCCATCGCCGTGGCGAACGCCGCCTGGGCACTGGCGAACAGGTTCGAGACCGAACCGACCATCTGCAGCCAGCGCGCACCGTTGACCTTGCCGGGCACTTCCAGCTTGCCGGCGATGAAGCCACCGGCCAGGCCGACCACCACGATGCGCAACGGCGACCAGCCCTTTCGCCAGACGTCGCTGAGCGTGGACCAGTGGTCCTGGGTCTCGCCCAGGCGCACGGTCACCACCTGTTCGCAGCGTTTCACCCGCCGCTGCAGCGCGCCGAACTTCATGGCTTGCCCTCGGGCAGCTGCACGCCGGCATCGGGGTCGTCTTCGCTGGGCTCGTCGAACAGGCCCAGGCGTGACAGCTGGCGCCGGGTGGCATGCATGCCGGTGTGATGGAAGAAGTAGGACACCCGCCAGATCGCGTAGCCGGTGACGGCCAGGCTCAGCAGCGAGGTGATCAGCAGCGCCTGCAGCCAGCTAAGGCCCCAGCTCTGCAGTAGGGCGATGAGGGTGGCCGCCATCAGCAGCCAGGCCGACGCACCAAATACGATCGCCACGCCGGCCCAGGCCAGCGCACGGCCGAAGGCGCTGCGGGCCAGGGCGAAGTCGGCCGAGGCCAGCCGGCGCAGCGAGCGCACGGTGTGCTTGGCCGAATCGGCGGCGGCACGACCGGCCGCGCCGACCTGGCGGATGCTCTCATCCAGCGGCGGGGTGGCCGCCGGATCAGGGGCTTGCGCGTTGTCTTCGCTCACGCCGCGGCTTACTTGTCGCTGCTGCCGCGGGCCAGCTTGGCGATGATCCAGCCGGCAGCGAAGGCGACGCCGAACGAAGCCAGCGGACGCTCACGGATCAACTCGGCGGCGCTGTCGATCAGGTCCTTGCCCTTGTCCATCAACGCGTCAACCTGTTCCTTGGCAGCGGCACCACCGAATTCGGCGGCGGCCAGGCCAGACAGTGCGCTGTCGGACAGTTCGGCCTTGACGTTGGCCTTGCCGATGCGCAGCTCGTCGGTCGCGGCACCGGTTGCGCCCTTGATCGCACCGCCGGCGGCCGTGGCGGCCTGCTTCAGGTGGGAACCGGCTTCACCCAGGTGTTCCTTCAGGTTCTCGGTATTGGTGGGGCTCATCGAATCACTCCTGTTGCGATGGGGGAACGGGTGTCGGCGGTGCCGACCTGGACTGACAGCAATAGCATTGCCGGGGTATAGGGGGTGTTACGGCAGGGCGATCAGCGCATCACGAGCTGGCCCTGCTGCTGGCCATTGTTGCGCAGCACGCGCACCACCAGGGTCGGCGGGCGCTGCTGGAAGTTGGCGCGCCAGCTGGCCAGGTCGGCGAATTCACCCACGGTGGCGTCGGTGATGATGTCGCCCTGCTGCAGGCCGTTGCTGGCCGCGCGGCTGCCACGCTTGACCTCGCTGACCAGCACGCCGCCGACACCCGACTGTCGCAGCGACTCGGGCAGGTCGACGAAGGTGGCACCGGTCAACCGCGGGTCCAGGCTCTCGCCGGTGACCGCACGCGCCTGTTCCTTCAGCGTGGCCTTGATCTGCACGGGCTTGCCTTCGCGGCGTACATCCAGCGTCATCGGGCTGCCGACCGCAGCCAGGCCTTCCACGTTGTGCAGGGCTTCGGCGCTGTCCACGCGTTGCCCGTTGGCCGAGACCACCACGTCGCCCGGCTTCAACCCGGCCGCGGCGGCCGCCGAACCGGCCAGCACGCGGGTGATCAGCGCACCGCGCGTTTCGCCCAGGCCCAGCCCCTGCGCGATCTGCGCGGTCAGGTTCTGGCTCTCCACGCCCAGCGTGCCGCGTACCACCACGCCGTGCTTGACCAGCTGGTCGACCACGCTGCGCGCCAGATTGGACGGAATCGCCAGGCCCAGGCCGATGTTGCCGGCCATGCTGCCCTGCGGGTTGAAGCTGGCGGTATTGATGCCGACCAGCTGGCCCTGCAGGTCGACCAGGGCGCCACCGGAATTGCCGGGGTTGATCGACGCATCGGTCTGGATGAAGTTCTGGTAGCCCAGGCCACGGATGCCGCTGCGGCCCACCGCCGAGACGATGCCCGAGGTGACCGTCTGGCTGAAGCCGAACGGGTTGCCGATGGCCACCACGAAGTCACCGACCCGCAGCTGGTCGCTGTTGCCGAGCTTGATGTCGGTCAGGTTCTGCGCCGGGATGCGGATCAGCGCGATGTCGGTATCGCGGTCCGAACCGAGGAACTCGGCCTTCACCGTGCGCCCGTCGGCCAGTGTCACCTGCACGTCATCGGCGTTGTCGATGACATGGTGGTTGGTCAGCACCAGGCCTTCCTTGGCGTCGATGATCACGCCCGAGCCCAGCGATTCGTTGATGCGCTCCTGCGGGATATCCGGGAACAGGCGGCGGAAGAACGGGTCGTTGAAGAACGGGTTGCGCACGCGCACCACCTGCTTGGTGTTGACGCTGACCACGGCCGGCATCGCCTTTTCCAGCATCGGCGCCAGCGAAGGCACCGCCTGTCCGGCCACCGCGGCCGGCAACGCGGCGGTGGTCGGCAGCACCGCTGGCAGCGGTGCTGCATCGGCACGGTTGTCCAGGTGGGCATTGATGCCGGTGGCAACGAAGCCACCGAAGGCGGCGGCGATTGCGAGCGTAAGCAGGGTGGGAAGCGGTCGCATGGTTGTCGGTTCGCTGGCGTGGGTGGGGGCGATTCGGCCCTACGGTAAAACAAGCTGAATGAGTGTGTCGCGATCTGGATAAATGCGCCATGAAAACCGCAGGCCGCGAAAGGCGAGTGAGGAGGCTGACAGCATGGCTGTGGCGACACCGCACAGGCGACGCCTGCACCACCGAAGACGATCGCCGGGGGCGCCGACACAGACCGATACCTGCGCAGTTCCGCGCAACCGGGTGCCGCAATGCGCCACAGCACGCATCGGATGCCGCGTCCGTGCAACGGCACGCAACGGCCATCTTCGACCACGCGCTTGCTGTGGCGTAGTCCTTAAAAAAAGGGGTTTCCTGTGAACCCGCCGCTTCCGCGGCAGTGGTGGGCTACACCATGGCCGTCGCATCAGATGCGATTGCGGGCGCGTGCCCCGTTCCACGATCGTCAATGTCGGTATAGCATCGCCCCGTTTTGATACTTAAGGCCCCCAGGAGGGCAACATGAGCAACGGTAATGGTGTGTCGGTCGTGACCGACGCCGTCGAGAACGTCAAAGAAGCCGCCACCAACGTTGGCGAGACCATCGCCCACGCCGCCGAAGACGCCGTGAAGTCGGTCAAGAAGACCGTCAAGCGCGCCACCAAGGCGGCCGGTACCCGCGTTGCCAAGGCCAAGAAGGCCGTGGCCAAGGTCGAGAAGACCGTTGCCAAGAAGGCCGACAAGGCCGCCAAGTCGGTCGGCAAGACCGTTGCCAATGCCAAGAAGAAGCTGGAAGCGGCCAAGAAGAACGCCAAGGCCGAAGCCGCTGCCCTGAAGAAGGAAGTGGCCAAGAAGAAGGCCGCTGCAGGCAAGGCTGTGACCAAGAAGGCCGCTGCCGCCAAGAAGACCACCAAGGCTGCCGGCAAGAAGGTCGCCACCGTGAAGAAGGCCGCCACCAAGAAGGCCGCCACCAAGAAGGCCGCCGTCGCGAAGAAGACCGTTGCCAAGAAGACCGCGGCCGCCAAGAAGGTGGTCGGCAAGAAGGTCGCCACCGCCAAGAAGGCTGTGGCCAAGAAGACCGTCGCCGCCAAGAAGGTCGCCGGCAAGAAGGCCGTGGCTGCGAAGAAGGTTGTCGGCAAGAAGGTTGCCGCCACCAAGAAGGTCGCCACCAAGAAGACCGCGGCCGCCAAGAAGGTTGTCGGCAAGAAGGCTGCCGTCGCCAAGAAGGCTGTTGGCAAGAAGGCCGCCGTCGCCAAGAAGGCTGTCGGCAAGAAGACCGCCGTCGCCAAGAAGGCGGTGGGCAGGAAGGTTGCCGCCACCCGCAAGACGGTCGCCAGGAAGGCTGCGCCGCTGAAGAAGGTCGCCGCCAAGAAGGCTCCGGCCAAGAAGGCCGTGCGCAAGGTCGCCAAGCGCAAGTAATCGCGCCGTGACCGAAGGCCCTGCCACCCACCGGGTGGTAGGGCCTTTCGCGTTTCTGGGGTGCTACCTGGGGCAAGATGCAGGTTCTTCCCGCCGGAGCCCCGACCATGCGCGGTATCGACTTCAGTTCCTGGCAGGGCGTGCTGTCCACGTTGGCCGGCCTGGTCCTGATCACCCTGCTCGGCGTCGGCATCCGCCTGCTGGTGATGCAGACCCTGCAGCAGCGCCGCGAGCGCGAGAACCGGCAGATCAACGAACGGCTGCGCACGCTGATGGCCGCCTACAAGACCCTGGGCGGTTCGTTCACCGGCGAGCTGGGCGTGGATCCCAGCCATCGTCGCGACCTGCGCCAGCGCGAAGATGCCGACGGCATCGCCGAGCCGCGCTCGGACCGTGCGCGGCGCATCCGCGATGCGGTCGAGGCCGCGCTGTCGGACATCCTGCTGCTGGGCACCGACGAACAGGTGCGGCTGGCCACGCGTGCCGCCAACGAACTGGCACAGGGGCGCCCGGTGCATACCCACGAACTGGTGGTCTCGCTGCGCGACTTCGTGCGCGAAGCGCTGGATCTGGCCCCGATTCCGGCCGATCTGCAGATTCCACCGCAGGGGCCGACCCGGCCCGTTGCCAGTGGTGGCGGCAAGGGCCGTAACGACGGCGATGCCAAGGGCGGCCGTGCAGGCGGTGGCGGTGGTGGTGGAATGGGCGCCGGCATGGGCGGCATGGGCCTCGGTGCCGGCGCCGCACTGGGCGCCGGCCATGCTGCTGCCAGCGATGAAACGGACGCGCGCTGAGCACGTCCGCCGGGTTCAGCGCGTCAGCTCGTAGAGCGGCACGAAGCCGCCGTAGATCATCCGCGCGCCGTCGAACGGCATCGGATTCTTCGTTGGATCAAACCGCGGATCCTCCATCATCTTCTTCATGCCGGCGTCGCGGGTCGGCTTGTCCGGCCATTCGATCCAGGAAAACACCACCGTCTCATCCGGCGTGGCTTTCACCGCGCCGAAGAAGTCGGTGGTCTTGCCGTGCGGCACGTCATCGCCCCAGCACTCGACCACGCGCAGCGCGCCGTACTCGATGAAAACGGGATCCCCTGTGCGTGCATGGGCGAGGAACTTCTCCTTGTTGGCGGTGGGCACCGCCAGGACGAAACCGTCGATGTAGCTCATTGCCTGCCTCCGGATGGACCGTGCCACATGCACGGCCTTCAGGTACACGACGAACCAGGGGATCGGGGATCGACAACGGTGGACGGTGAAGAAACCTGAAAAATGCACGCGCGCCGCGCGCGTATGCCAGACGCAGCCTGAATCAAGCCAAAAAATTCAGCAATGCGAAGACCGCTGTTTTCAGGGAGCGTTGTGGCGAATAACGGAGAATTTACATTCCCGATGCGATGGCGCCTTGGCGCTGCTGCACACCATAAGAAAGTAAAGGTGTACCCCCATGAAGAATTCGCTGATTGCTCTGGCCCTGGCCGCTGCCCTGCCGTTCACCGCTTCGGCTGCTGAGAACCTGTCCTACAACTACGCCGAAGCCGACTACGCCAAGACCGACGTTGAAGGCATCAAGGCCGACGGCTGGGGCGTGAAGGGTTCCTACGGCTTCCTGCCGAACTTCCACGCCTTCGGCGAATACAGCCGCCAGGAAATCGACCACACCAACCTGAAGGTTGACCAGTGGAAGGTCGGTGCCGGCTACAACGTTGAAATCGCTCCGAGCACCGACTTCGTTGCCCGCGTTGCCTACCAGAAGTTCGACCGCAAGCACGGTCTGGACTTCAACGGCTACAGCGCTGAAGCCGGTATCCGCACTGCCTTCGGCGCCCACGCCGAGGTCTACGGCATGGTCGGTTACGAAGACTACGCCAAGAAGCACGGCGTCAATCCGGATGGCCAGTGGTACGGCCGCCTGGGTGGTCAGGTCAAGCTGAACCAGAACTGGGGCCTGAACGGCGAGCTGAAGATGAACCGCCACGGCGACAAGGAATACACCGTCGGCCCGCGCTTCAGCTGGTAATTGCTGCCTCGGCGCGATTGCGCGCTGGAGACGCCCCAACAGGCCCGGCATTTGCCGGGCCTGTTGCGTTTGCGCCGTGGCAAACCGGAATGCTGTCTGACTGGCGGAATGCGCGGGCCAGCCATTGCAAGGAATTGGATTCCGCCGCTGCGGGCACCGACCTACGTTGGATGTCCCATGTTGCCTGGACATGCCGCAATGCCGCTGACCCTCCCGCCTCTGCTGCCTGATCGGCCACGACGCCTGGCGCTGCTGGACCCGCACCCGGTACTGCGGTTGGGCGTGGAAGTGCTGCTGCGCCAGCACGCGGGTGTGCAGGTACGGGTGAGCCTGTCCAGCGAGGCGCACCTGCTGCACCTGCTGGAGCGCAGCCCGACGTGTGTCGACCTGCTGCTGATCGATGCGTTGCCCATGGGCGACCTGGGCGATGGGTTGGCCCTGTTGCACGTGCTGTCGCAGCGCTGGCCGGCACTGCCGGTGCTGGTGCTCTCGGCACACTGCAATGCCAGCACGGTGGCCACCGCGATGCGTGCCGGTGCGCGCGGCTTCCTGTCCAAGTCGACGCCACCGGACGTGTTGCTGCGTGCCATTGATGTGGTCGCCCGGGGAGGGCGCTTCGTGCCACCGGAGCTGCGCGCGGAACTGAACCTGCCGGGCACGCGTGCACGCAGAATGCCGGCCCCGGCACTGGTGCCGTTGAGCCAGCGCGAACGGGAAGTGCTCGGGCTGGTGCTGAAAGGGGTCAGCACCAGCGAAATGGCCCTGCGATCGGGGCGTTCAGCCAGCACGATCAGCTCGCAGAAAACCTCGGCCTACCGCAAGCTCGGCATCCGCGGGGACGGTGACCTGTTCCGCTTCCGCCACCTGCTGGAATGCGGATGAGCGGCGTTACTCGCCCTGGTACTGCTTCTCTTCCACCAGTGCAGAACCGGCCACGCGGTTGATCTCGTTCTTCACCTGCACGCGCTCGCCATTGGTGCCATAGACACCGCGTGCCAGCTGGATGAATGCATCATCGAACACCTGGGCCGCTTCCTTGTCGCGCAGCTGGTCCTGGATGTCCCACATACGCTCGTTGATCGCCTTCAACTGCTGCTGCAGCGCGGCCAGGGCCGGCTGTGCCTGCAGCTGCTGCTGCAACAGGGGCAGCAGGCCGTCCAGCTCGGTGCGCACGTTGGCCAGCTTGGCGGCATCGTCGATGCGCTCGGCCTTGATCTGGAGAATGGTGATCTTGTCGATCAGCTCGCCGATCGATACCGGGGTCAGGATGGCGTCCACGCGGTTGGTTCCTGGAAACAGGGCGCCATGATACCGCGCCGCTGGCGCATGGCCCCGATCCACGGGATTTACGCCGAATTTGCGCCGTGGGCCGGGCCGCACCCTCGATCCGTTACGGCCACGCGCTGGACACTGCCGTCCCGGCGGCGTGACCGCCTTCGACGAGGAACACAGTGCAGTGAACAGCAAGGGGACGATGGCGGCGGTGGTGGCCGCCCTGGCAGGGCTGCTTGGCATGGGCAGCGCGCAGGCACAGGTGCAGGTCAGTGGCAGTGCGGCCTTGACCAGTGACTACGTGTGGCGCGGCAGCTCGCAGAGCGATGGTGACCCGGCGGTGCAAGCCGGCGCGAAGATCTCGATCCCATCGGGCTGGTACGCCAGCGTGTGGGGGTCCAACGTCTCGTTCAAGCCGGACAATGGCGCGCGCAGCGAGTTCGACCTGGTGGCGGGCTGGTCCGGCGCGCTGGCACCGGACTGGACGCTGGATGCGAACCTGACCCGCTATGTGTATCCGGGTACCGGTCGTGCGCTGGACTGGACCGAACTCAACACCACCGTGACCTGGAAGCAGCGCGCCTGGCTGCAGGTCGCGCATTCCAACGATGCGTTGGCCGGTGGCCATCGCGGAACCTATGCCCAGCTGGGCGTGCGTGTGCCGTTGCACGAACGCGTCCGCCTGGAAGCAGCGGTGGGCCAGTACTGGCTGGCCACCGCGCAGGGCCCGGATTACCTGCATGGCCAGCTCAGTGCCATTGCCACGCTGACTCCGGCATGGGAGCTGCGCGCCACCGTGCATGACACCGACAGCGCGGCCAAGCGACTGTTCCCGGGCAATGCCGGTGGACGCTGGGAGCTGGCGCTGCAGGGCAGCTTCTAGTTCGACGATGCCGCCTGGCGCGCGCGCAGCGCGCCGGGCAGCCACAGCAGCAGGGCCAGCACGGCCACGGCGGCACCGGCCACGCAGACGCCGGTCCAACCGTAGCGCTGGTAGACCTGCGCCGACAGCAGCGAACCCAGCGAGCCGCCGATGAAGTAGCCGGTCATGTAGCCGGCATTGAGGCGGTTGCGCGCCGCGGGCTGCAGCGCATAGATCAGGTTCTGGTTGCTGACGTGCAGCAGCTGTGCGGCCAGGTCCAGCACCACCACGCCGATCAGCAGCGCCAGCAGCGAGTGGGCCGACAGCCCCAGTGGCAGCCACGACAGCAGCAACAGCACCAGCGCGATGGCAGTGGCGCGTCCGGTCTGGCCGCGGTCGGACATGCGCCCGGCCAGGCCGGCCGCCAGCGTACCGGCTGCACCGACCAGCCCGAACAGGCCGATGGTGGCATCGCTGTAGGCGTACGGTGGCTGCGCCAGCAGGAACGCGAGCGGGGTCCAGAAAATCGCGAACATGGCAAAGCTGCAGGCACCCAGCAGGGTGCGCTGGCGCAGCACCGGCTCCTGCACGAACAGCACGCCGATCGAGCGCAGCAAGGCGAAATAGCCCAGGCCGGCGCTGTGGTGGAATCGCGGCAGGCCGCGCTGCAATGCCAGTGCGGTCAGCACCAGGGTGCCGGCAGCGATGGCATACACCAGGCGCCAGTCACCCAGGCTGGAAAGCAGGCCGGCCACGGTACGCGCCAGCAGGATGCCCAGCAGCAGGCCACTCATCAGCGTGCCGACCACGCGGCCACGATGTTCCGGCGCGGCCAGCGTGGCCGCGAACGGCACCAGCACCTGTGCCACCACCGAAAACAGTCCGGTGATCGCGGTCCCGACCAGCAGCCAGGCCAGCGACGGCGCGCAGGCACTGATCACCAGGCCACCGGCCGACAGCAGGCTCATCACCACGATCAAGCGGCGGCGCTCGAACAGGTCACCCAGTGGCACCAGCAGGATCAGTCCGGCGGCATAGCTCAGCTGTGCTGCGGTAACCACCATGCCGACCTGGCCGAACGGCACGCCGAAGGCATCTGCGATGGTGTGCAGCAGCGGTTGCGCATAGTAGTTGCTGGCCACGGCCACGCCGGTGGCGACCGACATCAGCAGCACCTGCCAGCGGTGCAGAGGGGGAAGGGAGGGGCTCACGTGGTGTTCCAGGAAGCGGGGTGCACAGTGTCCGCCTGCTGCGGTCATGATGGAAATGAATCATCATCATCCTTGTCATCTGAAAACAAGATAGCTGGATGAACCTCAAGCAGCTCGAGTTTGCCGTCGCCCTGGCCGAGGAGGGCAATTTCACCCGTGCCGCCGAGCGCTGTCACGTGGTGCAGTCCGCGCTCAGCCACCAGATCGCCCACCTGGAACAGGAACTGGGTGCCACGCTGTTCGAGCGCCTGCCACGCCAGGTGCGGGCTACCGCCGCCGGCGAGGCGTTGCTGGTGCACGCACGCCAGGTGCTGGCCAGCCTGCGCCACCTGCGCGCCGACGTGGCTGCCGTCAGTGGCGAAGTGCGTGGCCTGCTGGCCATCGGGCAGATTTCTTCGCTGACCGACATCGACGTCGTGGCGATGCTGGCGGCCTTCCAGCGGGTGCACCCACAGGTGGAGTTCCAGCTGCGCGTGGACAAGAGCGAAGACCTGATCGCACAGGTGCAGTCGCGCGCGCTGGATGTGGCACTGGTCGGCCTGGCGCCGTCGGCAGCGCTGGAGGGCGTCTGCCACCAGGTGCTGCAGGAGGAGGATCTGGTAGCGGTACTGGCGCCGTCGCACCGGCTCGCCGGGCGCACGCGGTTGCCATTGACCGCACTGCAGGATGAAGCGCTGGTCGACTTCCCGCGCGGTACCGGTGCGCGCCGGCAGACCGACGATGCCTTCGCCGCCGCTGGCCTGCCGCACACGGTGCGTTTCGAGGTCAACCTGATGGAACTGGTCGAGCGCTTCGTCCGCCACGGATTGGCGGTCGGCATCGTGCCGGCGTTGATCGCCGAAGGTTTCCAGGGCGTGGTTCAGATTCCACTGCAGCCGACCCCGACCCGGCGCGTACACCTGGTCTGGCAGCGGCTGCCGACGCCGGCCGCGCGCGCCTTCGTCGAGGCCGTGCTCAGCCGCGCAGGCGCAGGCTCAGGCCCTTGAGGAAGTTGCGCAGCATCTGGTCCAGGCAGCGCCGGTAGTTGGTGTGCCCGGGCTGGCGGAACAACGCACCGACTTCCGACTTGGACACGTTGAAGCCGGCGCTGGCGAAGATCTCCATCAGGTCCACGTCGCGCAGCTGGAAGGCCACGCGCAGCTTCTTCAGCACCAGGTTGTTGTCGATGCGCGTTTCCACCGCACGCTGCGGCTGGCTCTCGTCGCGACCGCGCAGGTGCACGATCAGGCCATCGAGGAAGTGCGCCAGTGCGCTGTCGTTCATCGCCTCGAAACCGGCTTCGTCCTCGCGGCGCAGCCAGGCCTTCACCTGCTCGGTATCCACGGCGAAGGCCGGGTCGGCCATCTGGCACAGGGTGACCACGTGCTGGTCACCCAGGTCCAGGGAGTAGCGCACGCTGCGCAGGACATCATTGTTGATCATGGCGCAATTGTACCGGTCACCCCGGCACGTGGGGTCGCCGCCGGGGTCAGATCCCTTTGCTCCGCAAAGGGATCTGACCCCGGATCCGGCCGATCCGGCAACACGGGTGCTGCCGGACGGTGCCAGAATGGAGATCTGGTTTTCCCCTTGGAGTTGCCTGATGACCCGCACTGTCCTGATTACCGGCGCCACGTCCGGCTTCGGCGCCGCCGCCGTCCACCGCTTCGCCCAGGCCGGCTGGAAAGTGATCGCCACCGGCCGCCGCGGCGAACGCCTGCAACCGCTGGTCGAGCGCTATGGCAAGGACGTGGTGCACGCCGCCGCCTTCGACATCCGCGATCCGGTGGCGATGGAGGCGGCCCTGCTGGCGCTGCCGCCGGCCTTCGGCGAGATCGACCTGCTGGTCAACAACGCCGGTCTGGCGCAGGGCACCGCACCGGCACAGAGCGCCAGGCTGTCGGACTGGACCACGATGATCGACACCAACATCACCGCGCTGGTGACCCTGACCCACCGCCTGTTGCCGCAGCTGGTGGAGCGCAAGGGTGCGATCATCAACATCTCGTCGGTGGCCGGCGTCTACCCGTACCCGGGTGGCAACGCCTACGGTGGCACCAAGGCCTTCGTCAGCCAGTTCTCGCTGGGCCTGCGTTCGGACCTGCACGGCACCGGCGTGCGCGTGACCACGATCGAGCCGGGCATGGCCGAGACCGAGTTCACCGTGGTCCGCACCCATGGCGACCAGAATGCGTCGGACAAGCTGTACAGCGGTGCCAATCCGATGACCGCCGAAGACATCGCCGAACAGATCTTCTGGGTGGCCACGCTGCCACCGCACCTGAACATCAATCGCCTGGAGCTGATGCCGGTCAGCCAGTCCTTCGCCGGGTTCCAGGTCGCCCGCGAGGGCTGACGCCGTGTGTGGAGTCGAGCCATGCTCGACTCGGCAGAAACAAAAAAAGCCGGGCAATGCCCGGCTTTCTTCATGCAGTCCCGCAGAACGTCACTGCGCCTTGATGGCCATCGCCTGCAGGCCGGTGCCATCCAGCTTCTGCTTCGCTTCAGACAGTTCGCCGGCGCTGCCGTACGGCCCCATGCGCACGCGATACACGGTCTTGCCGTTGATCTGCGCCGACTCCACGCGTGCCGCCAGGCCCATCATGGCCAGCTTGGCCTTGGTGGCTTCGGCGTCGCCGGACGCACCGAAGGCACCTGCCTGCAGGATGTAGCGGGCGTTGTCGGCGGGCGCCGGTGCGGCAGTGGTCGCCGGCGCGGTGGGCGCGGCTTCCGCGCGCGGCGCGGGGGTGGCGGCCGTGCTGGTCGACGCCGGTGCGGTGCTGGCCGGCGGGGTTGCCGCGGCCGGGCGCTCGCTCAGCGGTGCCGGCAGCGGACGGTTGCTCGCGGTCACCGGTGCGGTGCTGGCGACGCTGGCCGTTGCGGTCGGTGCCGGCGTGGCCGTGCTCGCCGGCGGCACCGGCTTGCCCTCCAGCGCGGCCTGCGCGCGCGACGCTTCGGCCTTGGCCCGGCGCTGGTCCTCGGCACGCGCGCTGGCGGCCAGTTCGGCGTCGGACATTTCCACTTCCTTGCCCGGCAGCAGGGTGTAGAAGTCGTACTGCGTCGCCGCGGGCTTCTCCGGTTCGGCCGGCTTCGGCGTGGCCGGCTGCGCGGCTGGCTGGCTGCCGACATCGCTGTCTGCATCAGCAACCGGGGCCGGCTGCGCGTTCGGGTTCGGCTGCGGACCGGCGCGCAGGAAGCCGTCGCCTTCGCCCTTGAACAGGTTCGGCGCCGCCAGGAACACCACGGCGGCGATCGCCACACCGGCCACCAGCCACACCCATCCGGGTGTGCCCTGGCTGCTGCTGTTGCGTCGTGCCTGGGTTTTGCCGCGTCGTGCTGCCATGTGTACTGCGTCTCCTGATGCTTACATTTTTTCCGGGGCGCTCACGCCCAGGAGTTCAAGGCCGTTGGCCAGCACCTGGCGCGCCGCGCAGGCCAGGGTCAGCTTGGCGTTGCGATCGGCGGCGTCTTCCACCAGCACCGGCGTCCCGTGATACCACGTGTGGAAGGCATGCGCCAATTCACGCAGGTACTGCGCCACCAGGTGCGGCTCCAGCGCCACGCCGGCCGCTTCCACCACTTCCGGATAGCGCGAGATCTCGTTCATCAACAGCAGCGAGGCATCGTCGGCCAGGTGGCCAAGGTTGGCCAGGCCATTGCCCTGCTCGTACACCAGGCCCTTTTCCTGCGCCTGGCGCAGCAGGCTGCAGACACGGGCGTGCGCGTACTGCACGTAGAACACCGGATTGTCGTTGCTCTGCTGGCGCGCCAGGTCGATGTCGAAGGTCAGCTGCGAATCGGGCTTGCGCGCGATCAGGAACCAGCGGGTCGCATCGCGGCCGGCTTCTTCGATCAGGTCGCGCAGGGTGAAGTAGCTGCCGGCACGCTTGGACAGCTTCACTTCCTCGCCGCCGCGCATGACCGTGACCATCTGGTGCAGCACGTATTCCGGCCAGCCCTGCGGGATGCCCACTTCCATCGCCTGCAGGCCGGCGCGCACGCGCGCCAGCGAGCCGTGATGGTCGGCGCCCAGTTCGGTGATCGCGCGCTCGTAGCCGCGCTGCCACTTGGACAGGTGGTAGGCCACGTCCGGCACGAAGTAGGTGAAGGTGCCGTCGGACTTGCGCATCACGCGGTCCTTGTCGTCACCGAAGTCGGTGCTGCGCAGCCACAGCGCGCCGCCTTCCTCATAGGTGTGGCCGGACGCCTGCAGCTTGGCCACCGCTTCGGCAACCTTGCCGTCGGCGTACAGCGAGCTTTCCAGGAAGTAGATGTCGAAGTCGACACCGAACGCGGCCAGGTCCAGGTTCTGCTCGTTGCGCAGGTAGGCCACGGCGAAGCGGCGGATTGCCTGCATGTCGTCCGGATCCTTGGCGCCGACCACGGTGCTGCCTTCCAGGTCGACGCTGGCACCGGCCATGTAGGCGCGGGCGACATCGGCGATGTACTCACCGCGGTAGCCGCCTTCCGGCCAGCCGTCCTGATCGGGTGCGATGCCCTTGATCCGCGCCTGGGTGGACAGCGCCAGGTTCTCGATCTGCACGCCAGCGTCGTTGTAGTAGAACTCGCGCTTGGCGTTCCAGCCGTTGGCATCGAGCACGCGGGCCACGCAGTCGCCGATCGCCGCTGCGCGGCCATGGCCGACATGCAGCGGGCCGGTCGGGTTGGCCGACACGTACTCCACGCCCACCGTGCGGCCATTGCCGGACAGGTTGCGGCCGTAGTCGTGGGCTTCCTTGATGACCGAGGCGGTTTCGCGCTGGTACGCGGCCGGGGCCAGATGGAAGTTGATGAAGCCGGGGCCGGCGATCTCGACCTTGCTGACGTCCTCGCTGCGCGGCAGCGCCTCGACCAGCGCCTGTGCCAGTGCGCGCGGATTGCTGCGCGCGGCCTTGGCCAGCAGCATCGCGGCGTTGGTGGCGAAGTCGCCGTGGTCACGGGTCTTCGGGCGCTCGACCACGAAGTCCGGCGGCAGGGAGTCGGCGGGCAGGGTGCCATTGGCGCGCAAGGCTTCGATGCCTTGGCTGATCAGGGCGCGGAGGAGATTTTTCACGAGGCCTGCTGTGAGAATGAGCGGCGGAATCGCCCATTTTAGCGCAGATGCCCGCGCCCACGCTGACCAGGACATGCCTGCGGGGCGCCCGCCCGGCCCTGACCAGGGCCGTTCAGCCGAACAGGCGCGGCTGGGGCGGGGACAGCAGGCCCCGTTCAGCAAATGAAACGGGGCGGCCCTCGCCGACGACGAAGTGGTCGAGCAGGCGCACGTCCACCAGTGCCAGCGCCTGCTGCAGTTCATCGGTGATGCGGGTGTCGGCGCCGGAGGGCTCGGGGTCGCCGGAAGGATGATTGTGGCTGAGGATCACCGCTGCCGCATTGTGCAGCAGGGCTCGACGCACCACCTCGCGGGGATAGACCGGGGCGGCATTGATGGTGCCCTGGAACAGTTCTTCGCAGGCGATCAGGCGGTGGCGGTTGTCCAGGAACAGCGCCATGAAGATCTCGCGGGCCTGGCCGCGCAGGCGGTGCTGCAGATAGCGGCCGACCGCAGCCGGGTTGTTGCCGACGGCCTCGCCCTGCTGAAGTTCGGCCGCCAGATAGCGGTGGGCCAGTTCCAGCCCGGCGGCCAGTGCACAGCTTCGAGCAGGGCCCAGCCCCGGCAACCGGGCCAGCTCGCGGGCCGGGCGGTCCAGCAGCACACGCAGGGGACCGTGCGCCTGCAGCAGGTCGCGCGCGGTCTGCACCGCATCGCGTCCACCGAAGCCGGAGCCGAGGAACAGTGCCAGCAGTTCTGCGTCGGACAGCGTGGCGGGGCCGCGTGCGATCAGCTTCTCGCGGGGACGTTCCTGTTCGGGCCAGTCGTGGATGGGCATGCCTGCATCATCGCCAGTGGGGGCGATGCGGCCCATCAGGGCAGGACGCATGCCCGGGTCGGCCGTTGCCTCAGTCGCGTCGCGACTGCAGGTAGGCGAACAGCTCCTGGTTGTTCTGCAGCCCCAGCTTGCGCTTGGCCTCGGCCTTCTGCCGGCTGATCGTCTTGGGGCTGCGGCCGCAGTGGACGGCGATGGCGTTCACTTTCAGCCCGGCGGCCAACAGGTCCAGCACTTCCTGTTCGCGGGCGGACAGCGCCGCCGGTTCGCGCGCGAACATCAGGTCGCGCGCCTGCAGGTGGTGGCGCAGCTGCTGCGAGACGAACACCTGCCCTGCCATGGCCGCGTTCAGGGCCTGCGGCAACTCGCCGAAATCGGCGCACTTGTCGACCAGGCCGCTGACACCCTCACGCAGCAGGCCATCGAGCAGGCCGGGGTGGCGGGCGCCGGTAAGCACCACCACGGGCATGCGCGGGTGGCGTGCGCGCAGTTCAGCGATCAGTTCCGGGCCATCCGGGCCGGTGCCCGGCATGGAGAGGTCGGTCAGCACCGCGTCGCAGCCGTGGTGCTCGACCAGCTGCAGCAGCTCGGCGCCGTCACGCGCGCTGCCGACGACCTCCATCAGGTGGGTCTGCAGCACGATGCGGATGCCATGCAGGACGACGGGATGGTCGTCGGCGATGATGATGCGCGGGTGCACGCGGAATCCTCGAAAAGCGAAGCGGCACACCTGCGGCGGCCACTGACGATTCTGCAAACGTGGCCGGCCTACAGGTATAGGAAAGTTCCGAATCGCAGTGTCTTGAACCCCGGAAGCGCTGTGGTGCAAGTCCCATCTGCTGATAGCTGCCCGCTATGTGCGCTGTGCACCGGGACATTACCGACCATCGGGTAAGCTAATGCCCTCGTTTGCACAGGAATTCCAGGTGGCTGACTCCCCCAACGCTTCCCCCGCGCCCGGCCGCGCGCTGGAAGGCCAGAAACTGCTGTTGTGCGTCGGAGGCGGGATCGCGGCCTACAAGGCCCTGGAACTGGTGCGACGCCTGCGTGATGCGGGCGCCCAGGTGCAGGTGGCGATGACCGCCGGCGCCCAGCAGTTCGTCACCCCCCTCAGTTTCCAGGCCCTGTCCGGGCAGCCGACCCGCACCACGCTGTGGGACGGCGCCGCCGAACAGGCCATGGGCCACATCGAGCTGGCCCGCTGGGCGGACCGCATCGTGGTCGCGCCGGGAACCGCCGATCTGCTGGCCCGGCTGGCCCAGGGCCATGCCGATGACCTGGTCAGCACCCTGTGCCTGGCCAGCACCGCACCGCTGACGATCTGCCCGGCGATGAACCATCGCATGTGGCTGCATCCGGCCACCCAGGCCAACATCGCCCTGCTGCGCCAGCGTGGTGCGCAGGTGATCGGCCCGGTCGATGGCCCGCTGGCCGAAGGTGAATCCGGCCCCGGCCGGCTGGCCGAACCCGGCGACATCGTGGCCGCGCTGGCCGCCAATGGCGGCGCCGCTGCGACGGTTGCCGCGCCGGAAACCCGTGCCCTGCAGGGGCTGCGCCTGCTGATCAGTGCCGGCCCGACCTACGAAGACATCGATCCGGTGCGTTACGTCGGCAACCGCAGCAGCGGCAAGATGGGCTTTGCCCTGGCCGCCGCTGCTGCCGCGCTGGGCGCGCAGGTGGTGCTGGTCAGCGGTCCGGTACAGCTGCCGACGCCGCCGGGCGTGCAGCGTATCGACGTGCGCTCGGCCGCGCAGATGCGCGATGCCGTACTGAAGTCGCTGCCCGCCGACATCTATATCGGTGCCGCCGCGGTGTCCGACTACACGCCGCGCCAGGTCGCCGCGCAGAAGCTGAAGAAGACCGCCGACAGCCAGTCGCTGGTGATCGAACTGGTGCGCACGCCGGACATCCTCGCCGAAGTCGCTGCACAGACGCAGTCGCTGAAGCTGGTGGTCGGCTTCGCCGCCGAGACCCACGACGTGGAGAAATACGCGCGCGGCAAACTGGTCGACAAGCGCCTGGACCTGGTGATCGCCAACCAGGTCGGCATCAGTGGCGGCGGTTTCGAGAGCGACAACAATGCCGCCACGGCCTTCTGGCAGGACGGCGAACAGGTATTCCCGGCCACTTCCAAGCGCGAGCTGGCCGAACAACTGCTGGCGCTGATCGCGCGGAGACTCCAGGCATGACCCAGGCATCCACTTCCCACCCGCTGCAGGTCAAGCTGCTCGATCCGCGCTTCGGCGACAGCTGGCCGCTGCCGGCCTATGCCACCGAGGCCAGTGCCGGCATGGACCTGCGCGCGGCGCTGGATACCGCGCTGACCCTGCAGCCGGGCGACACCGCGCTGGTGCCCAGCGGCCTGGCCATCCATATTGCCGACCCGAACCTGTGCGCGGTGATCCTGCCGCGTTCCGGGCTGGGCCATCGGCATGGCATCGTGCTGGGCAACGGCACCGGCCTGATCGATGCCGACTACCAGGGGCCGCTGCTGATCAGCGTCTGGAACCGTGGCCGCGAGGCCTTCACCATCGAGCCGGGCGATCGCATCGCGCAGCTGGTGGTGGTTCCGATCGCCCGCGTCAGCCTGCAGGTAGTGGATACTTTCACCGACAGCGTGCGGGGCGCGGGTGGATTCGGCCATACCGGGGTGCGTTGACAGGGGACATCGATGAGCGGCATCGGGGAAGGACAGCGGGGACGGTCGTTGGGTCGCAGTGCACCTCTACTGGGGGTGCTGTTGATCCTGTTGGCCGGCTGGTTCGGATGGAGCGCGGTGCAGCAATGGCGGCAGGAGGCCAACGGGCAGGCGCTGGAAGAGGCGCGTGACCAGGCCGTGCAGGGCCTGCAGCAGGCTGCTGCGGGCCAGTTGCAGCAGCTGCAGCAGCAGTTGAAGAACGATCGCGTGCAGCAGGCGCTGCAGGCCGGCGACGCCGCTGCGGCGGCGCTGGCCGTTCGCGAGAGCTGGACCGGAGTCGAGCAGGTCGAGGTGCTGGCGGCCGATCTGGCCAACGCCTATGCCGATCCGGCCACCTTCGGGTATTCCCGCCTGGCGCTGCTGGAAGCGGCGCTGGCCGAGGCCAGGCCAAGCCTGCGCGTGGTCCGCGACGGCGGCGGCAACCGCCTGGGCCTGGCCGCGCCGGTGCAGCTGGGCAGCCTGGGGCCGGCCGTCATCTATGTCCGCCAACCACTGCTGCGGCTGACGTCGCCGCTCGACCAGGTCAGCGCGCCGTCCGCCGGCTTCCTCGGCCTGCGCCAGGGAGCATTCGATCTGGTCACCCAGGGCGACCCGAGCCTGGCCGAAAGTGCGGAAGCGCTGGCGCGCCCGGTTGCAGGCACGCCGTTGCGGCTGGTCGCGTCGGTGCCGAATGTCGAGGCCGGTCCGCTCGGCCTGGGCGCGCTGGCCAGCGCCATTGTGGCGTTGCTGCTGGCGTTCATTGCCGTGTTGCTGGTGGTGGGGCGCGACCGGCTGCCGAAGTCGCTGCCGTTGCCGCGCCGCGCCGCCGCGTCCGAGGCCGACCATGGCCCGACCCTGAGCGAGAGCCTGCAGCAGGCGCCGCCACCGGTGGCCGCCGTGACCGGCAGTGGCGATGCCACGCCACCGCCGCCACCGCCGGTGCCTGCCGAAGAGCTGGCCGCCGGCATCTTCCGCGCCTATGACATCCGCGGCATGGTGGGCAGCGAACTGACACCGAAGACCGCGGCGCTGATCGGCCAGGCCATCGGCACCGTGGCACTGGAGCAGGGCCTGCGCGAGGTGGTGATCGGGCGCGATGGCCGCCTGTCCGGACCCGAGCTGACGGCCGGGCTGGCCGAGGGCCTGCGCCGTGCCGGCTGCGCGGTGATCGACATCGGCCTGGCGCCGACCCCGCTCGTGTACTACGCCGCCTTCCATCTGCGTACCGGCACCTGCGTGGCGGTCACCGGCAGCCACAACCCGCCCGAGTACAACGGCTTCAAGGTGGTGATCGGCGGCGAGACGCTGTCCGGCGATGCGATCACCGACCTCTACCAGCGCATCGTCGAGGGCCGCCTGGTGCAGTCCGCCGAGCCGGGTGACTACCAGCAGCGCGATGTGAGTGCCGACTACATCCAGCGCATCGCCGATGACGTGCAGCTGGACCGTCCGCTGAAGGTCGTGGCCGATGCCGGCAATGGCGTGGCCGGCGCACTGGCTCCGCAGCTGCTGGAAGCAATCGGCGCCGACGTCATTCCGCTGTACTGCGATGTCGATGGCACCTTCCCCAACCATCATCCCGACCCGAGCGAGCCGGCCAACCTGGAAGACCTGGTGCAGACGGTCAAGCGCTTCGGCGCCGACCTCGGCGTAGCCTTCGATGGCGACGGCGACCGGTTGGGCGTGGTCACCGGCGAAGGCAGGATCATCTATGCCGACCGCCTGCTGATGCTGTTCGCTGCCGACGTGCTGATGCGCAATCCGGGCGCGATGGTGATCTACGACGTCAAGTGCACCGGCAAGCTGTCCGACCATGTGCTGCGCAACGGTGGCAGCCCGCTGATGTGGAAGACCGGGCATTCGCTGATGAAGGCGAAGATGCGCGAGACCGATGCCGAGCTGGCCGGTGAGATGAGCGGCCACTTCTTCTTCAAGGAACGCTGGTTCGGTTTCGACGACGGCCTGTACGCCGCTGCGCGCCTGCTGGAGATCCTGGCCCAGCGCGAGGAGACCCCGGACGAAGTGCTGGGCGAACTGCCGGAAATGGTCGCCACGCCGGAGCTGAAGGTAGCGGTGGCCGACGGGACGTCGCATGCGCTGGTGGCGATGCTGGTGGCGGCGGCGCAGTCGCCGGACAACCCGTATGTGGGGGGCCGCCTGTCGACCATCGATGGCCTGCGCGTGGACTTCGCCGATGGCTGGGGCCTGGTGCGCGCCTCCAACACCACGCCGGTGCTGGTGCTGCGCTTCGAAGGCAACGACGATGCCGCACTGGAGCGCATCAAGGCCTTGTTCCGCAGCCAGCTGCAGCCGGTGCTGGGCGACACCCCGCTGGGGTTCTGAGGTGGGGCCGGGCGGCGCCCGGCACCCGCCGAATCAACGTCAACGTCAAAGGCCGGCTATCCGTGGGATGCGGGGTGGGTCCGGTTACGGGGGACGCTGCAAGTCCCCCTCCGGGGCCCGGCCCAGCCGCTGGCGGCTGGGCGTTCGGGCGCTTGCGAAGCAGTGCTTCGCAAGCAAAGCGCCCTCACCCATGTAAGCTCGGTCGCCGCATCCATGCGGCTCACGCCCCCGCAACCGGACCCACCCCGCCTTCGACAGATTTCCGCGATCTGTCCGAACCGCATGAACTGCTCTTGGTAGGTGTCGACCTTGGTCGACACAGCAGAGATCCACGCTATGCGTGGATGCTCTTCCGAATTTGCTTTGGTGGGTGCCGACCGTTGTTCGGCACACCCTCACCCCTTGAATCGCAAGCCCACGCCCGGTTCGGTGAACAGGTAGCGTGAATCCAGCGCCGAATCGCCCAGCTTGTGCCGCAGCTTGCCGACCAGGATGCGCAGGTAATGGGTATCGTGCTGGTGGGTCGGCCCCCAGATCTCCTGCAGGATCTGCGGCTGTGTCACTACCCGCCCGGCATTGCGCAGCAGCAGCGACAGCAACGCGTATTCCTTGCGGGTCAACGCCACCGGTTCACCCTGCAGGGCGACTTCGCGGCGCACCAGGTCCACGCGCAGGTGGCCGTCGTCGAACACCGGTGGCGTGCCATCACTGGGTACGCTGCGCGTGCGCAGCAGCGCCCGCACCCGTGCCATCAGTTCCTGCGTGCCGAACGGCTTGGTCACGTAGTCGTTGGCGCCGGTATCCAGTGCGCGCACCTTCTCGGCTTCGCCGGCGCGCACGGTCAGCATGATCACCGGCACCTGGCTCCACTGCCGCAGCTGTTCAAGTACCTCGTGGCCTTCCATGTCCGGCAGGCCGATATCCAGGATCACCAGGTCCATGTCCTCGCTGGCCGCCAGCTGCAGGCCTTCCTGGCCGGTGGCGGCCTGCCGCACCTGGTAGCCCTGCGCGCGCAGGCTGATGTCCAGGAACCGGCGGATCTGGGTTTCATCATCGATCACCAGCACGCGCGCGGCCGGCACGCTGGCATCAATCGGGGTCGGGCTCATCGTGGGAGGCTGGCTTGAGCAGGGGCAGGGTGATGCGGATCAGGGTACCGCGACCGTCGCGTCCGGGCAGCGCCTGCACGCTGCCGCCATGTGCGCCGATCATGCCCTGGCAGATGGTCAGGCCCAGGCCGGTGCCGTGGCGGCCGCGGTCGCCGCGCTCGACGCTGTAGAACATGTCGAAGATGCGCGCGCGCTCGTCGTCGGGAATGCCGGGGCCGGCATCGATCACGTCGATGCGCAGCTGGCCGTCCAGTTCGCGCGCCTGCACCTGCACGGCGGCGTCGGGCGGCGAGAACTTGGCCGCGTTCTCCATCACGTTGAACACGGCCTGTTCGACCAGCGCCGGGTGTACCCAGATCGGCGCCAGCGTGGACGGAATGTCCAGCTCCAGCCGCACCTTGGGCTGGTAGCGCTGCAGGCGCCGTGCGGCCGAGCCGATCAGTTCGTCCACGCCGATCCAGTCACGGTTGATCTTCAGACCTTCGTGGCCAAGGCGGGTCATGTCCAGCAGGTTCTGGATGTAGCGGTCCAGCCGCTCGCCTTCGACCAGGATGGTGTCCAGCAGGGCACGGCGATCGGCCGTGTCCATCGCCGCGCCGTAACTGGCCAGGCTGTCGGCCGAACCGATCATCGCCGCCAGTGGAGAGCGCAGGTCGTGCGACACCGAAGAGAGCAGGGCCGAGCGCAACCGCTCGGTCTCGTTGCTGACATGCGCCTGTTCCAGTTCGGCCACCAGCCGGGTACGCAGTGCGGCCTGCGCGATGTCATCGACCATCGCTTCGGCAAGCTGCCGCTGTTCGGGCAGCAGGCGTGCCTGTGCGCCGGGCAGGTACAGGCCGGCCACGCCGATCGCGCGATCTTCGCCATCCAGCAATGGCAGGAACCACCACTGCGCACCGGCCAGGGTGTCGGTGAAGCGGCCGCTGGGCTGGCCGTGGCGCAGCGCCCAGTCGGCGGCAGCCAGGTCGGTATCGCCGGGTTGGCTGCGGCCACCGGCGGCAGTGTCCGCGCCGATCCGCAGCCACGCCGGCACATCCATCGCCTGCTCCAAGGCATGCCGACCTGCCTGTGCCACCTCGCCGTTGCCAGCGGCGCTGGCCAGCTGACGGCCCAGCTGCTGGCGTGCACGTGCATGGCGGTTGGCCGCACGCAGCGCAATGACCTGCATGCGCAGGCGCGAGGCCAGCCGTCCGGCCACCAAGGCGGCGGCCAGGAACAGGAACACGGTGATCACGCCCTGGCGCGCACCGATGGCGAAGGTGAAGCGGGGCGCGATGAACAGGAAGTTGTAGGCCAGGAAGCACAGGATCGCCGCCATCACCGCCACGCTGGCACGCGTGCGCGCCGCCACCAGCACCACTGCCACGATGAACACCATCGACAGGTCGGCCATGCCGACCCAGCGTTCGGCCAGCCAAGCCACCGCACAGGCCAGCGCGGTGGCGATCAGTGCCTGTACCGGCTCGTAGCTGATGCCGCGCATCGGTGGCAGCAGACCTTCGCGGCGCGAGCGCGCCCGGGCCTGCGGCGTGCTGATGATGGTGATCTCGTAGTGCGCGCCGCGCTGGATCAGCTGCTGGGTCAGGGTTCGGTTGAACATCCGCGCCAGCGGGCGCTCACGGGTGCGCCCCAGCACCAGGGTCGATACGCCGTTGTGCGCTGCATGGTCGAGCAGGGCATCGGCGATGCTCGATCCGTGCAGCAGTTCGGCGTCGCCGCCCAGCCGCCGTGCCAGGGCGAAGGCCGCATCGATCTCGCGCCGCGTGGCCTCGTCCTGGCGCCGGCCCTGCACGGTCACCACCGTCCACGGTGCGTCGCGGCGCTCGGCGATGCGGCGCGCCACCCGCACCAGGTACTCGCTCCGGCCGCCGCCATCGATGGCCACCAGCACGCCGCGCCGCAGCGGCAGGTTGCCTTCGCCCCGTGCGGCGCGGGTTTCACGCAGGCTGCTGTCGACGCGGTCGGCGGCTTCCTGCATCGCCAGCTCACGCAGGGCGGTCAGGTTGGCCGGCGAGAAGAACGCCTGCAGCGCCTGCGCGGCCTGTTCGGGCACATAGACCTTGCCCTGCTGCAGGCGCGCGATCAGTTCGCGCGGCGGCAGATCGACCAGCACGATGTCGTGCAGGCGATCGAGCACGCCATCGGGCACGGTCTCGCTGACCCGCACGCCGGTGATGCGCATCACCACGTCGTTGAGGCTTTCCAGATGCTGGATGTTGACCGTGGTCCAGACGTCGATGCCGGCGTCGAGCAGCTCCATCACATCCTGCCAGCGCCGCTCATGGCGGCTGCCGGGCGCATTGCGATGGGCCAGTTCGTCCACCAGCACCAGCGCTGGATGCCGTGCCAGCACGGCATCCAGGTCCATCTCCTGCAGGGCGTGGCCGTGATAGGCCACGTCCTTCAACGGCAGCTGCGGCAGACCTTCCAGCAGGGCCTGGGTTTCGGCGCGGCCATGGGTTTCCACCAGCCCGACCACCAGGTCCACGCCGCGGCGCAGCTGCTCCTGGGCACGGGTCAGCATGGTGTAGGTCTTGCCCACACCCGGCGCAGCGCCGAGGAACACGGTCAGCTTGCCACCGGCTTCGCGTTGCAGGCCTTCCACCAGGGCATCGGCCTGGCGGGTACGCGCATCAGTCATGGGGGCCGCTGTCATGGCCGCCATTGTGCGCGCAGCCGATGCAGGCCGGCATCACGGCGCCTTGGCCGCATGGTCCAGCGCGAAGTTCAGCGTCACCACGTTCACCCGCGGCTGGCCGAACACGCCCCACTGGCGCCCTTCAGTATGTGCCTGCACCATGGCCTGCACGCGCTCCACCGGCAGGCCGCGGGCACGTGCCACGCGTGCCACCTGCAGCTGCGCCGCCGCCGGCGACAGCTGCGGATCCAGCCCGCCGCCGGACTGGGTGACCAGGTCGGCCGGCACCTGCGCCGGGGCGACACCTTCGCGCGCGGCCACCGCCGCCGTGCTGGCGGCAACACGCTCGGCCAGCGCCGGGTTGCTGCGCGCCAGGTTGGAACCGGCCGCGGCCATCGGGTCGTAGTTGGCCGCCGACGGCCGTGCCTGGAAGTAGCCATCGCCGGTGAACGGCTGCGACAACCATGCCGAGCCGCGCACCTGGCCGCTGCCATCGCGCAGCAGGCTGCCCTCGGCCTGGGTGGGGTAGGCCAGGCCGGCGAAACCGGTGGCGATGCCGGCGTAGACCGCGCCGGCCAGCAGCAGGGTGGCCAGGCCCAGGCCGATCGCCGGGCGCCAGCCGGCGCCGTCCTGCAGGCTGGCCACGCGGGCTTCGGCCTTCGGTTCGCGGGGCAGGGAGGTGGAGGTGGAAGCAGAACGGTTCATGCGCCGAATACCAGGACAAGGAAGAGGTCGATCAGCTTGATCGCCGCGAACGGCAACAGCACGCCGCCGAGGCCGTACACCAGCATGTTCCGGCGCAGCAGCGCGGTGGCCGTGGCCGGACGGAAGCGCACGCCACGCAGGGCGAGCGGGATCAGCGCGGGAATCACCAGCGCGTTGAAGATCAGCGCCGCCAGCACCGCGTTGCGTGGGCTCGACAGCTGCATCACGTTCAGTGCGGCCATGGCCGGAACCGCAGCGGCGAACAGCGCCGGCAGGATCGCGAAGTACTTGGACACGTCGTTGGCCAGCGAGAAGGTGGTCAGCGCACCGCGGGTGATCAGCTGCTGCTTGCCCACTTCCACGACCGCCAGCAGCTTGGCCGGGTCTGAATCGAGGTCGACCATGTTGCCGGCCTCCTTCGCCGCCTGCGTGCCGGAGTTCATCGCCAGGCCGATGTCGGCCTGGGCCAGCGCGGGAGCATCGTTGGTGCCATCGCCCACCATCGCCACCAGGCGGCCACCGGCCTGTTCCTGGCGGATGCGTGCCAGCTTGTCTTCCGGACGCGCCTCGGCGATGTAGTCGTCAACGCCCGCTTCGGCAGCGATGGCGGCGGCGGTCAGCGGGTTGTCGCCGGTGATCATCACCGTGCGGATACCCATCGCCCGCAGCTGTGCGAACTTCTCGCGCATGCCGTGCTTGACCACGTCCGACAGCTCGATCACGCCCAGCACGTGGCGGCCCTCGGCCACCACCAGCGGGGTGGCGCCATTGCGCGCGACTTGCTCGACGCGGCCGGCCAGTTCAGCCGGCACGTTGCCGCCGAGCGCCTGCACGTGGGTGCGGATCGCATCGGCAGCGCCCTTGCGGATCTGCCGCCCATGCTCCAGATCGACGCCGGACATCCGGGTCTGGGCACTGAAGGCCAGGTAGTCGGCACGGTCCGGCTCGGCGGTGGCGCAGCCCTGTTCGCGCGCCAGGCGCACGATCGACTTGCCTTCCGGGGTCGGGTCGGCCAGCGAGGACAGCAGTGCGGCCTCGCGCAGCTGGCTGGCGTCGATGCCGGCCAGCGGATGGAAGTGGCTGGCCTGGCGGTCGCCGTAGGTGATGGTGCCGGTCTTGTCCAGCAGCAGCACGTCGACGTCGCCGGCCACTTCCACCGCCTTGCCCGACTTGGCCAGCACGTTGGCAGCCAGCGCACGGTTCATGCCGGCGATGCCGATGGCCGGCAGCAGGCCGCCGATGGTGGTCGGGATCAGGCACACCAGCAGTGCGATCAGCAGCAGTGGATCGACCTGCACGCCCACGGCCGCGCCGATCGCCGGCAACGTGGCCACCACCACCAGGAAGGTCAGCGTCATCGCCGCCAGCAGCAGGGTCAGCGCGATCTCGTTGGGGGTCTTCTGGCGATTGGCACCTTCCACCAGCGCGATCATGCGGTCCAGGAAGCTGTGGCCCGGCTCGGCGGTCACCCGCACGATGATCTGGTCGGACAGCACCTTGGTGCCACCGATCACACCGGAACGGTCGGTACCGGCCTCGCGCAGCACCGGTGCCGATTCGCCGGTTACTGCCGCTTCGTTGATGGTGGCCAGGCCCTGCACGATCTCGCCATCGGCCGGCACCAGCTCACCGGCACTGACGATCACATGGTCGCCCGGGCGCAGCTCGGCGGCAGGCACCTGGGCTTCGGCTGCGCCCGGCTGCGGCGCCGCCAGCCGGCGCGCCACCAGGTCCTGGCGGGCACGGCGCAGCGAGGCGGCCTGGCCACGGCCACGCGCTTCGGCCACTGCCTCGGCGAAATTGCCGAACAGCACGGTCACCAGCAGGATGGCGGTCACTGCCAGGCCGAAGCCCAGCGGTGCATTGCCGGTCAGGGTGACGATCGCGGCGACGATCGTGCCGGCCATCACCACCGCCATCACCGGGCTGCGCACCAGATGCATCGGCGCCAGCTTGCGCACCGCTTCGACCAGCGCACGGCGCAGGCCGGCGCCATCAAGCAGGGCAGGGCGCGGTGCATGGGTACTACGGGTTGAACTTGCTTGGGTACTCATCAGGGTGTCCTCAGCGCAGTCCCAGGCTCAGGTGATCGGCGATCGGGCCGAGTACCAGCGCCGGCATGAACTGCAGCACGGTCAGGATGACGATCACCGAGACCAGGGTCAGGGCGAAGGTCGGGGTTTCGATCTGCAGGCTGCCGGCAGACTCCGGCGCCTGGCGCTTGGCGGCCAGCTGTGCGGCCACCACCAGCGGAATGATCAGCAGCGGGAAGCGGCCCAGCAGCAGTACCAGCGAGCAGCTCAGGTTCCACCACAGCGTGGCGTCACCCAGTCCTTCGAAGCCCGAACCGTTGTTGGCGTAGGCCGAGACATACTCGTAGAACACCTGGCTGATGCCATGGAAGCCGGGGTTGGAGGTGCCGGCCAGGCCGGGCACGGCCAGGGTGATCGCAGTGAACACCAGCAGGGTGATCGGCTGCAGCAGCACCAGCAGGGCCAGCAGGCGCACCTGGGGCGTCTCCAGCTTGCGGCCGAACAGTTCCGGCGTGCGCCCGGTCATCAACCCGGCCAGGAACACACCCAGCAGCAGATAGACGATGAACTGCTGCAGGCCACAGCCGATGCCGCCCCAGATCGCGCTGACCAGCATGTTGACCATCGCGATGCCACCGCTCAGCGGCGCCAGCGAATCGTGCATGCCGTTCACCGAGCCATTGGAGACCTGGGTAGTCACCGCCGCCCACAGCGCCGTGCCGTCGGCGCCGAAGCGCACCTCCTTGCCTTCCATCAGCAGCGGTGTGGCGGCGCTGGCGCTATGCCCTTCGCTCCACATCATCGCGCCGGTGGAAAGCAGCGACATGCCCAGCATGCAGCTGAACACCAGGGCGCCGAAGCGACGCCGGCCGGTGAACGCGCCGATCATGAAGATCACCGCCATCGGCACCAGCAGGATGCCGACGATTTCCAGCGCGTTCGACAGCGGGGTCGGGTTCTCCAGCGGGAAGCTGCTGTTCGGGCCGTACCAGCCGCCACCGTTGGCGCCAAGCTGCTTGGCCGCGACCATCGCCGCCACCGGGCCCAGCGGCAGCTTCTGTCCGGTCATGCCGGCGCTGGCATCGATCGGCGTGGCCTGCGGGCCACCGGCCATCGTCGATGGCACACCCTGGCTGGTCAGCAGCAGGGTCCACACCAGGCACAGCGGCAACAGGAAACGCACGCACAGGCGCACCACGTCCACGTAGTAGTTGCCTACCGCCACCTGGCGGTCATCGCCGGCACCGGTGGCCGCCGCAGCCTGCGGCGCACGCGAGAACAACGCGCGCAGCGTCGCCACCGCCAGCGCCAGGCCCATCATCGGCGTCACCACCTGCAGGCCGGTGATGCCGGTCATCTGCGAGAGGTAGGACAGCTGCGCCTGGCCCGAATAGTGCTGCTGGTTGGTGTTGGTCAGGAACGAGATCATCGTGTGCAGCGCGGTGTCCCAGCGCATGTTCGGGATCTGGTCCGGGTTCAGTGGCAACCAGGCCTGGGTCATGAACACCGCCTGGGTCAACACAGCGACCACCACGTTGCTCAGCACGAAGGCCAGCACGTAGCCGCGCCAGGACATCGCGCGCGAGGGATCGACGCCGAACACCTTGTACAACGGCTTTTCGATCCAGTTGAACAGCACGTCGACCTTCATCGGCGTGCCGCGCATCACGCGGGCCAGGTACAGGCCCAGCGGCCACGCCAGCAGCAGGCTGGCGGCAAGAATGACAAGCATCTCAGTCATGGCCGGCTCCGTTAGAACGATTCGGGCCGCAGCACGACATAGAGAAGATAGGCGGCGGCGACCAGCACCAGCACGCCACACAACAAAGACAGCCAGGGGGACATTTCAATAGCGACCTGGTGGAACCCCTCCACCTCAGGCCGTCATCGTCGTCCTGCCACCCATAAACGCACTACGCGCCGGACCGGGCCGACGCGTAAAGAGTGCATAAATTCCGTGGGCCAACCCGTAACCACGCGCCGCCTGCTGTAGAGCCGAGCCCATGCTCGGCTGCCCTTTCCCAAGGTCACGCGGAGTCGAGCGTGGGCCCGACGCTACAGGCGAATCACGGCGCCTGGCTCGCCTGCGCCACGCCCTTCAGCTCGCGATAGCGCTGCAGCGTGCTGTCGATCTCGGCCTTCAGCGCCTGCTGCTGCTGCAGGAACCCGGCCTGCAGGCGTTGCTGCGACTGCAGTTGTACATGCCGCTGGCGGATCGCCTCGGCCTGCTTGTCGGCCACCTTGCCACCGGCCAGTTCGCGGTCACCGGCGGCCGACAGCAGCGCCACCAGCGATTCGCGCAGGCTGGTGACGTTGTACTCGGCGGTCTTCAGGTTGTTGTCCAGCACTTCCTGGCGTTCGGCGAACACCCGGCGCAGGTCGTCCTCGCTGCCATAGGTGGACAGCATCGCCTGCTCGGTGCGCTGGCGGGTCTGCTCGGCCATCAGGTCCAGCTGCTGCTGCTGTGCCACGGTGCTGGCTGCGGCGCGCTCCTCGTCGGTCAACGCGCGCTGGACCTGCGCATTGCGCAGGCCGCTCTTCGCGTTGAACTCCTCGCGGGCGTGATTGACCGCATCGGCCGGCAGCGAATCACTGCAGATCCGCTCCTTGCCCTCGTTCCAGCAGTACAGCTTCTTTTCCACCTTGCCGCCGTCGCGCGACTGCGCCGGCACGGTGAACGGCACGGCCAGCAGCAGGCCGGCAAAGAGAACAGCAGGAACTCGGGACATGACCTTTCCCCTGGTCGGTCAGCGGATCGAACGGACGCCGTACTGGGCCCGGTAGGCTTCCAGCGGCTGCCGGTAACCGACAAGTTCCGGGTTGCCGGAGGCGAAATCAAGCAGATCGGCCAGCGATGCCACGGCGATCACCGGAATGCCGGCTTCTTCGGCCACCGACTGTGCCGCCGAGCGACGGTCGGCTTCCGAGGCGATCTCCTGGCGGTCCAGTGCCACCACGATGCCGGCCGGGGTGCCGCCGGCAGCGCGGATGATGCCCAGCGCTTCGCGGATCGCGGTACCGGCGGTGATCACGTCATCGACGATCAGCACGCGCTTGCCATTCAGGTCGGCGCCGATCAGCTGGCCGCCTTCGCCATGGTCCTTGGCTTCCTTGCGGTTGAACGACAGCGGCAGGTCGCGGCCACGCTGGGCCAGCTCGCAGGCCATCGCGGTGGCCAGCGGAATGCCCTTGTAGGCCGGGCCGAACACCACGTCGTACTTGATCCCGGTGGCATCGATGGCATCGGCGTAGCAGGCGCCGAGCTGCGACAGCAGCGAACCGGAGTCGAAACGACCGGCGTTGAAGAAATAGGGGCTCAGCCGGCCGGACTTGAGGGTGAACTGGCCGAAGCGCAGGGCGTCGGCAGTCAGGGCCAGCTGCAGGAAACGGTGGCGGTGGTCGCTCATCAAAACTCGATTCATCTTCATTTGGAGCACAAATCCTAATCCAGCTGGGCGTTTCGCGCTCGTCCAGCGCCATGTGAAAGCCGTCCAGGCCCGGCCTGGCGGACTGCGCAGCCCTGCGGGCAACCGTTATGCTTGCCCGGTTTCCCGCCGCAGGTCCCCCGCATGCGCATCATCAGTTTCAACGCCAATGGCATCCGTTCCGCCGCGACCAAGGGCTTCCTCGACTGGTTCCGTGCCCAGGACGCCGACGTCCTGTGCATCCAGGAAACCAAGGCCCAGGAAGACCAGCTGACCGACCCGATGTTCCGTCCGGACGGCCACCACTGCTTCTATCGCGATGCCATCACCAAGAAGGGCTACAGCGGCGTGGCGATCTACAGCAAGCGCGAACCGGACCAGGTCATCACCTCGCTGGGTTGGGCGCCGTTCGACGACGAAGGCCGCTACATCGAGGCGCGCTACGGCAATCTCAGCGTGGTTTCCTTCTATATCCCATCGGGCAGCTCGGGCGACCTGCGCCAGGGCTTCAAGTTCGAAGTGATGGAATGGCTGCGGCCGATCCTCGAAGCGTGGGCGCGCAGCGGCCGCGACTACGTGCTGTGCGGTGACTGGAACATCGTGCGTTCGGCGCTGGACATCAAGAACTGGAAGTCCAACCAGAAGAACTCCGGCTGCCTGCCGGAGGAGCGCGACTGGCTCAACGCGCTGTGCGCCGACCACGGCCAGACCACCGATGTCGCCGGCGGCCGTGGGTGGGCCGATGCCTACCGCCTGCTCAACCCCACCGGAGAGGACTACACCTGGTGGAGCAACCGCGGCGCCGCCCGTGCCAACAATGTCGGTTGGCGCATCGACTACCAGTTCATCACCCCGGGCCTGCGTGACCGACTGCGCAGCTGCTCGATCTACCGCGACGAGCGCTTCTCCGACCACGCCCCGTTCACCGTGGACTACGACCTGTGACCGAGGCCGCCACGCCGGTCAGCTACAAGGGCTGGGCCGGCATCAAGCGCGCCTTCGGTACCCCGTCGGCGCTGACCATGGCCATGCTCGGCTTCGGCAGTGGCCTGCCGTTCCTGCTGATCGCCTCGCAGACCCTGTCCACGCGCCTGCGCGACGTCGGGCTGGACCTGGGCAGCATCGGCCTGATCAGCCTGGCCAGCTTCTTCTACCTGCTCAAGTTCCTGTGGGCACCGCTGCTGGACCGCTACGCCTTCCCGCTGTTGGGGCGGCTCGGCCGCCGCCGCTCCTGGCTGCTGGTGTCGCAGGTGCTGGTGCTGGTCGGGCTGGTCGCGCTGGCCTTCGTGCGGCCCGAACAGGGCGTGTGGCCGTTGGTGATGTGGGTGCTGGTGGCGTCGTTCGCCGGCGCCACCCAGGATTCGGCCGTCGATGCCTACCGCATCGAGATCGCGCCGCAGACCGCCCAGGCGGCGCTGGCCGCCACCTATACGCTGGGCTACCGGATCGGCCTGATCCTGGCCGGTGCCGGCGCGCTGTACCTGGCCCAGTTCGAAGGCTGGATCGTCGCCTACCTGGCGATGGCCGCGCTGATGCTGCTGCCGATCGTCACCACCCTGCTGTGCGCCGAACCGCAGCGCCCGGCCACCGCCGTGCAGCGCCGCATCGATATTGCCGAAGCGTTCGTCCAGCCCATCTCCAGCTTCTTCAGCCGCAATGGCGTGGCACTGGCGCTGGTGCTGCTGGCCTTCGTCGGCCTGTTCAAGTTTCCCGACCAGGTGATCGGAGTGATGGCCGGGCCGTTCTATCTCGACTCGGGGTTCGACAAGGCCGACATCGCCACCGTCTCCAAGCTGTTCGGTGTGTGGATGGGCATCGGCGGCGCGTTCCTTGGCGGCATCGCGGTGGCTGCGTTCGGCTTCCGCCGCATGCTGCTGGTGGCCGCGCTGGGCGTGGCGCTGTCCAACCTGGCCTTCCTGCTGATGGCGCACAATCCGGGCAAGCTGTGGGCGTTCTACGCCGCGCTCAGTGCCGACAACCTGTTCCAGGGCTTTGCCGGCACCGTGCTGGTGGCCTTCATGTCGTCGCTGACCGACCGCAACTTCACCGCCACCCAGTACGCATTGCTGGTCTCGCTGGCCAACCTGCCGGGCAAGTTCGTCGGTGGCGCCTCCGGCTACATCGTCGAAGCCACGTCCTACAGCACGTTCTTCATCCTCAGCTCGATCACCGTGGTGCCAACCCTGCTGCTGCTGGCGTGGCTGTGGCCGCGGATCGCCGATCGCGGGCCGCCGCCGGTCGCCTGATTGCCTGCCCGCCCGGACTGCGGGATCATCGCCCCCGACGCGCCGAGGGGGCGGTGCCTTGCGAACGGGGAAGTGAGCATGGCCGACGTTGTGCTGCGGGACCTGGACCCGCTGCTGCTGGAACGCATCCGACGGGTCGCGGTCGCCCGCGGCTGGACCCACGAACAGACCTGCGCCGCCTTGCTGGAGCAGGGGCTGTTCAGCAGTGAACTGGAGGTCCGCTCCGGCTTCGGCGATCCCGAAGTGGACGCCCTCTCCGCCGCGATTGCCGCCCTGCAGGCCCTGCCGGCAGGGCAGGGCTTCGATTAGCGCCTTTGTAGAGCCGAGCCATGCTCGGCTGCTCTTGGCCCGGCCCGCGCTAAGCCGAGCAGGGCTCGGCTCTACAACGGCGCCTCACCTGCGCGGACGGCCCACCTCACGCCAGGTGGATCGCCCCCAGGATCCGCGGGCCCGTCGCCCCGGTCACGCTCGGCAGGTTGCCCGCCAGCCCGTCCATCGTCCGCTGCGCCAGCCAGGCGAAACCCATCGCCTCCACGTACTCCGGGTCCAGCCCATGCACCGCGCTGGACTCAACCTGCACCTCCGGCAGCCGCGCCGCCAGCCGCTTCATCAGCTGCCGGTTGCGCACACCGCCGCCACAGACCAGCAGGCGCCGGGTCTGCGGCTGCTGCGCCAGCAACGCATCGGCCACGGTCGCCACGGTCAGCTCCAGCAGGGTGGCCTGCACATCGGCAGCGGCGTACTCGCCCTCCCCCATGTGGGCTTCGGCCCAGGACAGGTGAAACTGTTCGCGCCCGGTGCTCTTCGGCGGCGGCAGCGCGAACCACGGGTCCGAGCGCCAGCCGGCCAGCAGGCCCTCGTCCAACGTGCCACTGGCAGCGTAAGCGCCATCGGCATCGAAGGTGCGGCCGGTATGGCGCTGGCACCAGGCGTCCATCAGCGCATTGGCCGGGCCGGTATCGAAGCCACGCACCGCGCCTTCGCGCGGGATCAGGGTCAGGTTGGCGATGCCGCCCAGGTTGAGCACCGCGCGGTCTTCGTCGGCGGTGCCCAGCATGCCCAGGTGGAAGGCCGGCATCAGCGGCGCACCGTGGCCCCCGGCCGCCACGTCGCGGCGGCGGAAGTCGGATACCGTCGTGATCCCGGTCAGTTCGGCAATGCGGTTGCCGTCGCCCAGCTGCACGGTGAACGCCGGGTCGGCCAGCGGGCGGTGGCGCACGGTCTGGCCGTGCGAGCCGATCGCGCGCACCTGGCTGCGGTCCACGCCGGCCTCGGCCAGCAGTTGATTGGCGGCCCCGGCGAAGTTGATCGCGATCCGCGCGTCCAGTTCGCCCAGTTCCTCCAGCGACTCCAGCGGGCCACCTTCGCCCAGCGCCACCAGCCGCGCGCGCAGCACCGGCTCCCAGCGGGCGGTCAGGCCGTGCACGAAGCGGCAGCCACCGCCGGCGGGGAACTGCACCAGCGCGGCATCGATGCCATCGGCGCTGGTGCCCGACATCAGGCCAAGGTACAGGGGGGCGTCAGCGTCGGCAGTCGTGTTCATGGCAGGCATAAAAAAAGGACGCGGCAAGCTTGGGCTGCCGCGTCCTTCTTCGTCAACGCAAGACGCTCAGCCGCGCTTGCGGCCGGTCGCCTGCTTGTCCTTGGCGCTGGCCACCTCGGGCGCAGCCTCGTCGCGGCTGGTCGGTGCCGGGCTGGCGTCGGCGTAGATCAGCTTCTCCATGCCCTGGATGCGCGCCATCGCCGGCGCGGTCTGCGCGCGGAAGGCGACCAGCTCGGCGCCCTTCAGCGGTTCCGGCGGCGGCATGGTCACGGTCAGCGGGTTGCGGTGCTCGCCGTTGACGCGGAATTCGTAGTGCAGGTGCGGCCCGGTCGCCAGGCCGGTCGAACCGACGTAGCCGATCACCGTGCCCTGGGCCACGCGCTGGCCGGTCCTGATGTTCGCAAAGCGCGACATGTGGCCGTACAGGGTGGTGTGGCCGCGGCCATGGTCGAGGATCACCACGTTGCCGTAGCCGCGCTGCACGCCGGCGAACTGCACGCGGGCATCGCCCGCGGCCATGATCGGAGTGCCGGTGCGCGCGGCGTAGTCCACGCCCTTGTGCATGCGCATCTTGCCCAGCACCGGGTGCTTGCGCGCGCCGAAGGTCGAACTCAGCCGTGCGAACGGGATCGGCATGCGGATGAAGCTCTTCTTCAGCGAACGGCCGTTGATGTCGTAGTACTCGGACTTGCCGTTGCGGTCGAAGCGGAAGCCGGAATAGGTCTTGCCACCGGTGGTGAAGGTCGCCGCCAGGATCTTGCTGGTGTCCACCTTCTCGCCTTCGCGCCAGGTTTCATCCATCACCACGCTGAAGCGGTCGCCCGGCTGCAGGTCCTTGGAGAAGTCGATGTCGTACTTGAAGATGTCGTCGGTCATCGTCGCGATCGCCGACGGCGACAGCCCGGCCCGTCGGGCCGCGGCATACAGCGAACTGGTGATCTCGCCGCTGGTGACCACGGTGCGCGTGGAGGACTCGCGCTTGGTCACTTTCTCCTTGATGTCATCGCCGGCCAGGCTCAGTTCCACGCGGTTGTCGGCATCGCGGTCGAAACGGATGCTGCGCAGGTCGCCGGACAGCGGCATGTCGAAGGCGATCTCGGCACCCGGGCGCAGCTTGGTCAACGCCTCACGCGCGCCGGGGTGGTCCAGCACCCGGTGCAGGGTGGTGGCCGGAATGCCAGCCTTGTCGAACAGGTCGCTCAGGGTCTGGCCACGCTGCACGCGCAGCACCTGCCAGCTGTCACCCGGCACCTGCTGCTGGCGGGCCATGGTCAGCGGCGGCAACGGCAGCGCCAGGCTGGTGTGGCTGTCGGCGTAGGGGGCATCGATGGTGTGCGAGAAACCGGGGACGATCGTCGCCACCAGGGCGCCGATGGTCGCAAACAGGCTGGCATGCATCCAATGGCGGCGGGTCCAGCGCTCATTGAAGGCGGCGGGAAGATGTTGCCTGAGCTTCCGATGCAGGGTGTTGTCGTGCAGGACGTGGAGGCGTTCCTGGAAGCGCTGCTTGCGTGCGCGCCCTTGTTCGGAATTGTGCATCGGCGGTTTTTTCCTGGCGGCCTGGGAGTGCGGGCCTGATCGCCGGTTACCATAGACACCTCAGAAAACCGCGTCAAACCCTTGTGCCCATTGGCTTTTGTGAAGCCAATCGGGTTAACTTCGCTTTAACACCCCACACAAGAATCGGCGTTGCCGGGAGTAGTCACGTGTCCTCGATTGAAGAAGCCCTTGCCCTGATCGGCCGTGGTGCCGACGAGATCCTCAAGCTCGAGGATCTGCGTGCGCGCCTGCAGGAAGGCCGCCCGCTGCGGATCAAGGCCGGCTTCGACCCCACCGCGCCCGACCTGCACCTGGGCCATACGGTGCTGCTGAACAAGATGCGCCAGTTCCAGGACCTCGGCCACCAGGTCATTTTCCTGATCGGCGACTTCACCGGCATGATCGGCGACCCGTCCGGCAAGAGCCTGACCCGCAAGCCGCTCAGCCGCGATGACGTGCTGGCCAACGCCCGTACCTACGAGGAACAGGTGTTCAAGGTGCTCGACCGCAGCCGTACCGAAGTCCGCTTCAACTCGGAGTGGTTCGGCAAGATGGGCGCGGCCGACATGATCCGCCTGGCCGGCCAGCACACCGTGGCGCGCATGCTCGAGCGCGACGACTTCGCCAAGCGCTATGCCGCCCAGCAGTCCATCGCCATCCACGAATTCCTGTACCCGCTGGTGCAGGGCTACGATTCGGTGGCCCTGGAGGCCGACGTCGAACTGGGCGGTACCGACCAGAAGTTCAACCTGCTGATGGGCCGTGGCCTGCAGGAACACCACGGCCAGAAGCCGCAGGTGGTGCTGACCATGCCGCTGCTGGAAGGCCTGGACGGCGTCAACAAGATGTCCAAGTCGCTGGGCAACTACATTGGCATCAGCGAGCCGGCCATCGACATCGTCACCAAGACCATGAAGGTGGACGACACCCTGATGTGGCGCTGGATCGAACTGCTGTCCTTCGACATCAGCCAGGCCGAAGCCGTGCAGCTGCGCGAGCAGGTGGCCAAAGGCGGCTTGAACCCGCGTGTGGTCAAGCTGCGCCTGGCGCGTGAACTGGCGACCCGTTTCCACGACGCCGCGGCGGCCGAGCAGGCCATTGCAGGCTGGGAAGCAGCGGTGACCGGGCAGGGTGACATTACCCAGCTGCCGCTGCAGGACGTGGCGATTCCGGCCGAAGGACTGCGTATCGCTGCGCTGCTGACGGCGGCCGGCCTGACCCCGAGCAACTCTGAAGCCAATCGCAAGCTCAAGGAGCGCGCGGTCAAGGTCGACGGTGAAGTGGTCGAAGATGGCCAGCAGGTGCTGCAGCCGGGCTTCGAAGGCCTGCTGCAGGTCGGCAAGCGTACTTTCGCCCGCGTGCGCCTGGTCACTGCCTGACAGCAGGGAAGGGCCGGCGCCAGCCGGCCCTTCCTTATGCTCTTGTAGAGCCAAGCCTACGCTTGGCTGCGCTTCGCGGGTTCCTACCGCAGCGCGACGGATGAACAGATGCAACATCCGGTGAAAAAAATCGCCACACCCCCTTCACAAATGATGTGGATGGGGCCATACTTCTCCTCCCCCGTCGCAGGGGTCGCCACCAAGGGGCTTCAGCGACATCAGGGTGCCCACCACCGCCGAACGAGATGATCGAACGAAGGTGTTGACGGACTGAAAAAGTCTGGCATAATGGGCGGCTCGCTACGAAGGAAACTTCGCAGCACACGGGAACGGCGCTGAGGCCACTTCCCCGGATCTTTGAAAGTATGCGCAGGTATCTTGTGAAGGCGCCTGCAGGAAGGATGATTGTCCATCTTGCAGACGTTT
>NZ_JCAFRM010000009.1:0-206867 GCF_059368215.1 Stenotrophomonas sp. YJH_SMC_123 | reverse complement strand
CGAAGAGCAGCCGAGCATGGCTCGGCTCTACAGAAAGCAGATCCCGCGAGCAGATCAGTCCACGCCATGCGTGGATGCATGCTGCAGTGCCAACCAAGGTTGGCACCTACCAGGGCAACGATCCGCTGCTGTAGATGCACGTCATGCGTGGGTGCTTCTGTAGAGTCGAGCCATGCTCGACTCATCCCATCATCGCGCATAGCGCAGCCGAGCATGGCTCGGCTCTACAGAAGGCAGATTCCGCGAGCAGATCAGTCCACGCCATGCGTGGATGGGTGCAGCGGCAGAACCCGGGGCATTACGCCCCGGATTCGCCCGGCTTCACCCGGAACCACGCCGCGTACAACGCCGGCAGGAACACCAGCGTCAGCACCGTACCCACGATCAGACCACCCATGATCGAGATCGCCATCGAGCCATAGAACGCGCTTCGCGACAGCGGAATCATCGCCAGCACGGCCGCCAGCGCGGTCAGCACGATCGGGCGGAAGCGGCGCACCGTGGCATCGATGATCGAATGCCAGCGATCATGCCCGGCATCGATGTCCTGCTGGATCTGGTCGATCAGGATCACCGAGTTGCGCATGATCATGCCCGCCAGCGCGATCGTGCCCAGCAGCGCGACGAAGCCGAACGGCGCACGGAACAGCAGCAGGAACAGGGTCGCACCGATGATGCCCAGCGGCGCGGTCACCAGCACCATCGCCGCACGCGAGAAGCTGCGCAGCTGCAGCATCAGCAGCGTCGCCACCACCACCAGGAACAGCGGCATGCCGGCCTTGATCGAGTTCTGGCCGCGCGCCGAGTCCTCCACGGTGCCGCCGGTCTCCAGCAGGTAGCCGCTGGGCAGCTCGGCACGGATGCCATCCAGCGTGGGCACGATCTGGTGCACCACGTCCAGCGCCTGCATGCCATCGCTGATGTCGGCGCGCACGGTCACGGTCGGCAACCGGTTGCGGTGCCAGATGATGCCGTCCTCGAAGCCGTACTCCATCGTCGCCACCTGCGACAGCGTGATGCTGCCGCCGTTGGCGGTCGGCATCGACAGGCTGGACAGCAGCTCCAGCTGGTTGCGCTCATCGGCCGGCCCGCGCAGCAGCATCTCGATCTGGCGGTTGCCTTCGCGATACACGCTCACCGACTGGCCGGCCAGCGAACTGGCCAGGAACTGGCTGACCTGGGCGCTGCTCACGCCCAGCGCGCGGGCACGCTCCTGGTCGATCACCAGCCGCACCACCTTGCTCGGCTCGCTCCAGTCCAGGTTGACGTTCATCACGTGCGGGTTCTCACGCACCTTGGCCTCGACCTGGCGCGCGATCGCCTGCACCTTCTCGATGTGCTCGCCGGAGATGCGCATCTGCACCGGATAACCGACCGGCGGGCCGTTCTCCAGGCGGGTCACGCGCATCTGCACGTCCGGGAACTTCGGAATCACCTCGTGCAGCAGCCAGTCACGGGTGCTTTCGCGCGATTTGATGTCCTTGGCCAGCACCACGAACTGGGCGAAGTTGGTCGCCGGCAGCTGCTGGTCCAGCGGCAGGTAGAAGCGCGGCGAACCGGTACCCACATAGGACACATAGTTGGCGATGCCCTCGCGGCTGGACAGCAGCTTCTCCAGCTTCTCGGCCTGGGCCTGGGTCGAGCGCAGCGACGCCCCCTCGGCCAGCTCGATGTCCACCATCAGTTCCGGCCGGGTCGAGTCCGGGAAGAACTGCTGCGGCACGAAGCGGAACATCATCAGTGAGAACACGAACAGGGCGACGGTCGCGGCGATCACCCACCAGCGGCGGCGCAGGCAGGCGTCGAGGAAGCGCCGGAAGCTGCGGTAGAACGGGCGCTGGTAGGGATCGTGGTCGTGCCCATGCTGCGGCGGTGCGATCAGGTTGGCCAGCGCCGGATAGCGGTCGGCCCACTGCTGGCGCTTGGCCAGCCAACGCGCGGACAGGCTGCCGGGCTTCGGCGGCTGCGGATTGAACAGGTCCGGCAGCATCTTGTCGCCCAGGTACGGGATGAACAGCACCGCTGCGATCCACGACACCACCAGTGCAATGGTCACCACCTGGAACAGCGAACGGGTGTATTCACCGGTGCTCGATGCCGCCGTGGCGATCGGCAGGAAGCCAGCTGCCGTGATCAATGTGCCGGTCAGCATCGGGAACGCGGTCGATTCCCAGGCGAAGCTGGCCGCGCGCAGGCGATCGAAGCCCTGCTCCATCTTGGTGGCCATCATCTCCACCGCGATGATCGCATCGTCCACCAGCAGGCCCAGCGCCAGCACCAGTGCGCCCAGCGAAATCTTGTGCAGGCCGATGTCGAAGTAATGCATGACGAAGAAGGTCATCGCCAGCACCAGCGGAATGGTCACGCCCACCACCAGGCCGGTGCGCAGGCCCAGCGAGAAGAAACTGACCAGCAGCACGATCACCACCGCTTCGGTCAGCACCTGCACGAACTCGCCAACCGACTCCTCCACCGACTGCGGCTGGTCGGACACCTTGCGCAGCTGCATGCCGGCCGGCAGGGTCTTCTGCAGCCGCTCGAACTCGGCGTCGAGGTTGGCGCCCAGCTTGAGGATGTCACCGCCATCCTTCATCGCCACCGCCAGGCCGATCGCCTCTTCGCCCATGAAGCGCATCTTCGGCGACGCCGGATCGGCGAAGCCACGCTTGACCTCGGCGATGTCGCCCAGGTGCACGGTGCGGTCGCCAGCACGGATCGGGAACTGGCGGATGGCGTCGATGTCGTTGAACTGGCCCGTCACGCGCAGCTGCACGCGATCGGTGGCGGTCTCGAAGAAGCTGGTGCCGGTGATCGCATTCTGGTCGGCCAGCGCCTGCTGCACCTGCTGCATCGACACACCCAGCGTTGCCAGCCGGGTGTTGGACAGTTCGATCCACACCTTCTCGTCCTGCAGGCCGACCAGGTCGATCTTGCCGACATCGGGTACGCGCTGCAGTTCCAGCTGGATGCGGTCGGCGTAGTCGCGCATCACCGCGTAGTCGAAGCCCTTGCCGGTCAACGCATAGATGTTCCCGTAGGTGTCGCCGAACTCATCGTTGAAGAACGGGCCGACAATCTCGCGCGGCAGCGTCGCACGGATGTCGCCCACGCGCTTGCGAACCTGGTACCACAGGTCCGGGATCTGCCTGGAACGCAGGCTGTCGCGCGCCATGAAGATGACCTGCGATTCGCCGGGGCGCGAATAGGAGCGGATGAACTCGTACTCGCCGGTGTTCATCAGCGCCTTCTCGATCGGCTCGGTCACCTGCCGCGAGACCTGTTCGGCGGTGGCGCCCGGCCAAAGCGTGCGCACCACCATCGCCTTGAAGGTGAATGGCGGATCCTCGGACTGGCCCAGATGCTTGTACGACCATGCGCCGATCAGCGCGAAGGCAAGCATCGCGAACAGCACCAGCGGGCGGTTGGACAACGCCCACTCGGAAAGATTGAAGCGGCGCACCGGCTTACTCCTTGGCCTTGGCGGCAGCGGCCGGCGTGGCCGGCTTCAGCACCGGGCGGTTCTGGCGGTCCACGGCGATCACCGGCTGGCCGGCACGCAACAGGTGTCCGCCGGCAGCGACCACCCAGTCACCCGCATTCACGCCGGACAGCACCGGCACCGATTCGCTGCCATAGGCACCGGTGGTGACCGACGCGGCCTTCAGCGCGCTGTTGGCCGGATCGACCACCCACACGCTGGCGGCACCGTTGGCACCGCGCTGCAGCGCACCGAGCGGCAGCTGCAGGGTGCCGTGGCGGCCGGCGCTGCTGTAGACGCGCGCGCTCTGGCCCAGTTCGACATCGGCCAGCGCATCGGCGGGCAGGCTGACCCGGGTTGCATAGGTGCGTGCCTGTGGATCGGCGGCAGCGGCGATCTCGCGGATCGTGCCTGGCAGGCGCTGGCCAGGACGGTTCCACAGCTCCACCTCGACCGGCTGGCCCACCGCATAGTCGCGGATGGTGGCCTCGGGCAGGTCGATCAGCACTTCGCGCCCGCCATCGGCGGCCAGGTTGAAGATGGTCTGGCCGGCCGACACCACCTGCCCGGCTTCGGCCTCACGGCTGGCGATCACGCCATCGGACGGCGCGCGCAGCTGTGCGTAGTCGGCCTGGTTGCGCAGCACATCGAGGTTGGCGCGGGCGGCGTTGGCCTGGCCCTGCGCGGCCTTGAAGGCGGCGGACTGCTGGTCCAGCTGCGAGCGGCTGACCAGCTGCTGGTCGGCCAGCACCTGGTAGCGCTTGAGGTCATCACGGGCACGCACCAGATCGGCTTCGGCCGCAGCAAGCTGCGCCTGCGAGGCGCGGGCCTGCAGCGCGAAGTCGGCCACGTCCAGCTCGGCCAGCACGTCGCCCTTCTTCACCCGTTGCCCGGCATCGACGTGGCGCTTGACCAGGTTGCCGCCAACGCGGAACGACAGTGGACTTTCCTGCCGCGCACGCACCGTGCCCGGGAACGCCGCCGGCGCCTGCCCGGCCTGCTCGCCAGGGTGAACCACCAGCACCGGAACGGCCGCCTGGGGCGCCTGTTCCTGTCCCGAACAGGCTGCCAGCGCAGCCATCCACACCATACCGCCCATCCAGCGCACGATCTTCATCGGTCAACGTCCTGAAAACGCAGGGTTGCAACTAAGGGGGGAGCCGCGACTGCCGGCCCAATTTAATAAACCGGCCGGTATAGTATAAATATCGAACCGCTTGGTCTAGTATTGTGGTGATGAGTTCTCACACTTCCCGCAAGCCGTCGGCCAAGCCCGCTGCCAAGGCCGCCGGACCCGGGCGCCCCAAGGACCTCGGCAAGCGCGCGGCGATCCTTGAAGCAGCCAAGACACTGTTCATCGAACAGGGCTATACCGGCGTGAGCATGGACACCATCGCCGCTCAGGCCGGCGTCTCGAAGCTGACTGTGTACAGCCACTTCGGCGACAAGGAGACCCTGTTCTCCGAGGCCGTGCAGTCGAAGTGCATTGAAATGCTGCCCGATGCCCTGTTCGTGGCCGACGCGGACGGCCCGCTGCGCGACCAGCTGATCGGCATCGGTCTGGCCTTCTTCGAACTGATCACGTCCGATGCGGCGATTTCGATCCAGCGCATGATGATGGCGCCGGAGACCGACGAACGCCTGCGCGAGCTGTTCTGGAAGGCAGGACCGGAACGTACCTGCGAGGCCCTGGCTGACTTCCTGCGGGCACGCGCCGAGCGCGGCGAGCTGGAAATCACCGACTATTCGCTGGCTGGCGAGCAGTTCCTGACCCTGGTCAAGGGCGAAGTGCACATGCATATGATGTGCGGCATGCCACTGTCACCGGTGGAATGCGACCCTCTTGCCCACGTGACTGCCAGCATCGACTTCTTCCTGCGCGCCTATGCGCCGCGAGGGGCCGGGACGTCTGAATAACCAAAACTGAACGAACCGGAGGTCGCGATGACTTCCGGCACTGCGACCCCGGCCACCCGGCAGCTGATGCTCTGGGCGCGCCGCCGGCCTCCGGCACCGGTAAAATGGCCGGCCCACTGCGCTGGATTTGAACCTCATGACGATTGATTACGCCCACGCCCGCGAACTGATGGTGGAACAGCAGATCCGTCCCTGGGACGTGCTGGACATCAAGGTGCTCGACGTCCTGGCCCGCCTGCCGCGCGAGGCTTTTGTCGCCGATGCACACCGGGCACTGGCCTACGCCGATGTCGAACTGCCGACCGGCCATGGCCAGAAGATGATGAAGCCGGTCATCGAGGGCCGTACCCTGCAGGCGCTGGACCTGCAGCCGGGTGACGAAGTGCTGGAAATCGGCACCGGCAGCGGCTTCCTGTCGGCCTGCATCGGCGCGCTGGCGCGCGACGTGCTGAGCCTGGAAATCGACCCGGAGCTGGCCGCCGCCGCGCGCGCCCGCCTGGACGCGTCCGGCCTGGGCACCAACGTCCGCGTGGAAGTGGCCGACGCCCTGTCCTGGCAGACCGAACGCCGCTTTGACGTGATCTGTGTCACTGGTGCGGTCGACGTGGTGCCGTCACAGTTCGCCTCGTGGCTGCGTCCGGGTGGTCGCCTGTTCGTGATCCACGGCCGCTCGCCGGCGATGGAGGCCCTGCTGGTCAAGGCCGACGGCAGCAGCGAGTCCCTGTTCGAGACCGATATCGATTATCTGCGTGGTGCCGCCCCGGCCCCCCAGTTCCACCTCTGAGTCCAAGGAAGCCGCAATGATCCGCCGATCCCTCGCTGTTGCGCTGGCCACTGCCCTGCTGCCGTTGTCCGCCCATGCCGCCGACCTGCTGCAGGTCTACGAAATGGCGCGCAATGGCGATCCGCAGCTGTCCGCCGCCGAATCGACCCGGCTGTATGACAAGGAAGGCGCCGTGCAGGCGCGCGCCGCCCTGCTGCCGCAGATCAACGGCCAGGCCCAGCTGAACCGCACGCGCAGTGAGCCGAACGCCGACGCCAACTCCGGCTCGTTCACCAACAAGCGCCGCACCTACACGATCGACGGCAGCCAGACGCTGTTCAACTGGACCCAGATCAACAACCTGCGTTCGCAGCGCGAGCTGAGCAAGGCGGCGGACTTCACCCTCGATTCGGCCAACGACAGCCTGATCGTTCGCACCTCGGCGGCCTACTTCAACGTGCTGGTGGCGATCGAATCGCTGAATGCCGCACAGACCAATGAAGCGGCCGCGAAGAAGCAGTTCGACTTCGCCGACAAGCGCCTGGAAGTGGGCCTGGCGCCGATCACCGACGTGCACGAAGCACGCGCCCAGTACGACCAGGCGCGTGCCAACACCATCGTTGCGCAGAACACCCTGGCCGATAACTACCAGGCCCTGACCGAACTGACCGGCCAGCCGGTGACCAACCTGCGTGGGCTGCCGGCCGACTTCCGCCCGGAAGTGCCGGCCAACCGTGGCAACATCGATGAGCTGGTGCAGCAGGCCACCACCCAGAATCCGGCGCTGAAGGCGCAGGAACTGAAGGTCAGCGCCGCCGAGGCTGGCGTGCAGGCCGCCCGTGGCGGCCATTACCCGACCCTGTCGCTGGGCGGCAGCTGGGGCAAGAGCGCGACCTGGGGTGACAGCACTGGTTCCGGTTCGCTGTCGCCGGACGCCCGCACCAACAGCATCGGCCTGACCCTGAGCGTGCCGATCTTCTCCGGTGGTGCCACCCAGTCCGGCGTGCGCCAGGCGCTGGCCCAGCGTGACATCGCCCAGGACGGCTACGAGCAGCAGAAGCGCGCCCTGGACCGCAACACCCGCAATGCCTACCAGACCCTGGTACAGGGCATCAGCGAAGTGGAGGCCCGTCGCCTGGCCGTGGTCTCGGCACAGAGCGCGTACGACGCCTCGCAGGTCGGCCTGGAAGTCGGTACCCGTACCGTGCTGGACGTGATCCAGAACCAGCGCATCCTGTTCTCGGCGCAGCTGGACTACGCCCAGGCCCGCTACACCTTCCTGCAGAACCGCCTGCTGCTGAGCCAGTCGCTGGGTGCGCTGGACGTGGCAGAGCTGCAGGACGTCAACCGCCTGCTGACCCAGGACGCGGGCAATCCGGCAACGACCACGCACTGATCCGTCGCCCTGCCGGCAACAAAGAAGCCACCCGCAAGGGTGGCTTTTTTGCAGGCGGTGCATCCGCCCGCAGCTACCCGTTGCGTGGCCCCGCGAACCCTCAGCCCGGCCATGCCCGCAGGCGTTCCAACGCCGCAAAGACGCACAGCGCGGCCGCCAAGGGCGCCAGCATCGGCAGCACCAGTTCGCGACCGGTTGCGCCCTGCCTCATGTCATTCCGCCGCCGCAGCACCGCCAGGCACAGCGCCGCCATCACCAGCAGGGTTGCCGGACCCGGCAGCGCCGGCAGGGTGCCCAACGGCAGCCACAGCACCAGCATCACCGCCGGCAGTCCGACCGCCGCCACGATCACACCGCGGGAGCGTCCCACTGCATCACCCGCCCCTGGCCACAGCGATGTTGCCAGCCGCAAGGCCAGCATCAGCAGCACCAGCTGCAGGGCGGCCAGACCCGTAGCCCCCGCCAGCGGCAACAACGGCAGCATCCACTCCAATTGCGGATGCATCTGCAGCGCCACCGACAGTGGCCGGGTACTGGCAAGCGCGGAAAACTCGACCAGCCCTGCCTGCAGTGCTGCCAGCACGATCAGCAGCAGCATCGCCAGCAACGAGACCAGCGCCAGCACTGCCGGTTGCCACATCGCGCCCTGGCGGCGCAACGCAGGAAAGCCCAGTGCCAAGCCGACGCTGGCAAATACCCCCAGCAGCGGCACCGCAGCCGCCAGCACCCCGCCCAGCCCGAAGCGATACGGCGCGGTCGCCGGTGGCAGCCAGGGGATCCAGTGCGCGTAATGCACATGACGTGCCGCCAGCGCCAGCAGCAACACCCCCGCACCGATCTTCACCGTCAACAGGGCGCAGGCCACCAGCACCACACGCCGTGGCGGCAGCAATGCCAGCGCGCCCAGCATCAGCAGGCCCACCGCCGCCGTGACCTGTTCCGGCAGCCAGTCGCAGGGCTGGAGGCCTTCGGCGGCCAGCACCGCGTGCAGATGGAGGGCCATGGACTGCGCCACGCCCGCCGTGGTCGCCACCAGCTCCAGCAGCAGGGCCATGCCCAACACGCCCGCCACCCGCGGCCCCCAGCTGGCAGCCAGCAGCCCGTGCAGGCCCTCGCCCGCCGGCAACCGCAGCACCAGATCCTGCAGGCAGCACAGCACCAGGCCGGCCCCCAGTGCAGCCAGCAACAGGCTGAGCACGATGGCGGGGCCTGCCTGTGCCGCCGTGTGCTGGCCCACCAGTGCGATCACGCTGCCGCCCACCAACAGTGTCAACGCCACCACCGCCAGATGGTCCGTCCCCAGTCCGGCCCCACCCGTGCCGTCCCCGCCCCTGTCGCCGTCCATCGCAAGTTCCCTTGATATCCGCCCAAGCGCGGTCGACAGCAGGCTGGCAGCCTGCGTCGTCCTGCGGAATCAGAATCGGTGGAATGTGCGCAACGATGTGATGGCAGGCACGCTGCCAGCGGCAGGGTCGGTCCAGCAACGACAGAAAAATCGTCGCTAAGCAGAATTGATGAAGTTGATCACGACAATGCTCGTCAGCGCCGCTGACTCCGCGCTGCCGCGATCACTCGCGCGGTGGTGGCAGGTGCGGCGCCACCAGGGCAAGCGTGCGTTGCAGCGCGCCGCGGCCATTGCTGACCAGCGTGCATCCCGCCCGCGCCATGTCTTCGCGGGCCTGGGCATCGTCGAGCAGGTGCTGCAGCAGATCGCCCACCGCCTGCGCGTCCTCGCCGATCAGCAGCGCCCCGGCCTCGCGCATGCGCCGGGAAATTTCCGCGAAGTTGTGCAGGTGCGGGCCGGTCACCGCCGCCGTTCCCATCGCGGCCGGCTCCAGCAGGTTGTGACCACCGATGGCCTGCAGGCTGCCGCCGACGAAGGCGACCTGGGCGCAGGCATAGAACGGCATCAGCTCGCCAAGGGTGTCGATGACGAACACGTCTGTGGCCGCGTGTGGCCACTGGTCCACGCGGCGGGTCGCCACGCTCCAGCCCTGTTCGCGCGCCAGCGCTTCCACCTTCGGGAAACGCTCGGGATGTCGCGGTGCCCACAGCAGCAGCAGCTCCGGATGCCGCTGGCGCAGGCGCCGGTGCAGGTCGATCACCGCCTGCTCCTCGCCATCATGGGTACTGGCGGCGATCCATACCGGACGAGCGGCCGGTACCCGCGCGTGGAACTGTTCGACGAAACCCTGCACATCCGGCGTGGCGATGTCGAATTTCAGGTTGCCCAGCGCCTGCACCTGGCCGGGATCCGCCCCCAGCTGCACGAAGCGCTCGGCATCGTCCTGCGACTGCGCGGCCACGCAGGTGACGGTGCGCAGCGCGCGGCGGATCAGTGCCGCCAGCAACCGGTAGCCGCGCAGCGAACGCGCCGACAACCGGGCGTTGAGGATGTACACCGGAATGCCGCGGTCACGGCAGCCGAACAGCATGTTCGGCCACAGCTCGGTTTCCAGGATCAGCGCCAGGCTGGGCTGGAAATGGCCGAGGAAACGGTTGACGCTGCCCGGCACGTCATACGGCAGGTAGACATGGTCCAGGGCGTCGCCCCACAGCGCGCGTACGCGCTCGGAGCCGGTCGGGGTGATGGTGGTGATCACCCAGCGGATGTCCGGGCGCTGCTGGCGCAGGGCATTGACCAGCGGCGCGGCGGCATTGACCTCGCCCACCGAGACCGCGTGCAGCCAGACCCGCGGCTGCCCGGTCGGCTGCGGATAGGAGGCATAGCGTTCATCCCAGCGCCGGAAGTATTCACGAACCCGGAAACCGCGCCAGACCAGGTGGTACACGGTGATCGGCAGCAGGATGTAGAGCACGACCGAATACAGGCCGCGCAGGATCCATTCGACAGGGTCTTTGCGCATGCGGCAAGGATACGGGAGCCCCCGGGGAAAGACACGCGGCCGCCTTGGTAGAATGGCCCCATGTCAGATGCCTCCACCGCCGTCCGCCCATCGCTGCGCGATCCGCGCAACTGGCCGATGTTCGCCGCCATGTTCGGCGCCTTCGCCATCGCCCGCCTGCCGTGGATGCTGCAGCGCGCGCTGGGCCGGGGCGTCGGCTGGATCACCTGGCGCCTGCTCGGCAGCCGCCGCCGCGCCGCCGAAGTCAACCTGCAGCTGTGCTTCCCCGAGAAGGACGAAGCCTGGCGCCAGCGCCTGGTGCGCGACAGTTTCGATGCGCTGGGCGTGGGCGTGTTCGAGTGCATCCGCGCCTGGTGGGGCAGCATCGACCGCATCCGCCCGCAGGTACGGATCGAAGGCCTGGAACATCTGCGGCAGATGGAGGCTGAAGGCCGCGGCGTGCTGCTGGTCTCCGGCCACTTCATGACCCTGGAAATGTGCGGACGCCTGCTGTGCGACTACGTCGACCTGTCCGGCATGTACCGCAAGCACAAGAACCCGGTGTACGAGTGGGCGGTGAAGTTCGGCCGCCTGCGCTATGCCAAGGCGATGTTCGCCAACGAGGACATCCGCGCGACCGTGCGCCACCTGAAGAAGGGCGGCTTCCTCTGGTACGCGCCGGACCAGGACATGCGTGGCAAGGACACCGTGTTCGTGCCGTTCTTCGGCCACACCGCTTCGACCATCACCGCCACCCACCAGCTGGCAAGGATGACCGGTTGTGCAGTGATCCCGTACTTCCACCGCCGCGAAGGCGGGAAGTACGTGCTGAAGATCGGCGCACCGCTGGAGAATTTCCCCAGCGAGGACGTGGAAGCCGATACCACGCGGGTCAACCAGGCCATCGAAGAGATGGTGCGCGAAGCCCCCGACCAGTACCTGTGGATCCACCGCCGCTTCAAGCGCCAGCCCGGCGGCCGGAGTGATTTCTACAAATAGCCGGATGCGGTGGAAGGGCCGGCGTCCTCGCGGTAGTCGCCAACCTTGGTTGGCGCTGGATTGAACCGAGGCCGGTCCCGGGGAGCCCACCAAGGTTGGCGACTACTGCATCGGCGGAGATTCGTCCGATTCGCGGGCCAGCAGACTGCCGGCGAACAGGGCCGCCAGCAGCACGGTCAGGCCGCCCCAGAACGCAGAATAGAACGCCAGGTGCGTATTGAGCGGGAACACGGTAACCGCCAGCGCCAGCATCGCCGGGCGGGCGCGGTCACGCGCCGCCGGCGGTGCATAGCGCCAGGCCCGCCAGGCCTGCGCCACCGCCGCCAGCCACAGCAGCAGGCCCAGCACGCCGGTCTCGGCCAGGATTTCCAGCACGATCTGGTGGGCGTGCAATGCCGGTTGATTGCCCCACACGGCGGGGCCCTCGTCTGACACGCAGGCCGGATACGCATCGCGGAAGCCGCGCGCACCGACACCGTTGACCGGATGTTCCTCGATCATGCACACCGCCGCCGTCCAGATGCGCGCGCGCCCCGAAAGCGCCTCGTCAACGCCCTGCCCGTCTTCGTTCCATGCCTGTGCCGTGCGCGCAACACGCTCGCGCAGCTGCGGCACGCCCGCTGTCAGTGCGGCCGTACCCAGCGCTGCCACAAGGGCCAGCAGCAGCAGCCGCTTCCAGCCGAACTGGCGCAGGCCGCTGTAGGCCAGCACCAGCACAAAGGTGATCCACGAGGCGCGCGAACCGGCCAGCAGCAGCACGCATCCCAGTGCGGCGGCGGCCAGCAACCACCCCGCACTGCCGAAACGCCGCGCCATCGGCAGCAGCAGGAAGGGTGACAGGCTGGCCAGCACCTGGCCGAATTTCAGGTTGCAGGGCCCGAGCGCGCCACTGAGGCGGTCGGCCAGTGCGGCTTCGTCGGCCGGGCACAGCGCGTGGCCACTTACGGCCAGCTTCAGGTGATCCAGCGACCAGAACCATGGGCTGGTGCCGGCCAGCGCCTGTACCAACGCGTCCAGCGTCCACGCGCCGGTGATCAGCGCCAGGCCACCGAAGGTCAGCCGCCGCCGTTCCGGCGTGGCTACCGCGATCGCCACCAGCCACATGAAGGGCAGGTAGCGAAGTCCGGCGGCAGCCTTGGTCCACGAGGCCGCCGGATCGATCGCATCGATGGCCGAGAACGCCTGTGGCAGCCAGTAGCCGAGGAACAGGATCGAGGTCAGGGCCCACGCCGCCGTGCTCAACAGGTGCGGGCGGCGCTGCAGCCGGCGCATGACCATGCGCACGGCAGCATAGAGCGCGCCAAGGCCGAGCACGGTTTCAGCGATGCCTGGCAACGGCCACATCGCCACGTACGCCAGCACCCACCAGGGTGCCCAGCGCCCAGCGCGGTCGTCGCGCACGATGGCAGCGGGGTCAGCCGGCGAGATCGGCATAGAGGCGGAGGGTATCGCGCTGCATGGCCTGCAGGGTAAACGGGATGCGGGTCGGCAAGGATGGCGGCTGCGCCAGCAGGGCCAGCGCACGTTCACCCAGCGCGCGCGCGTCGCCGAGCGGCACCGCGCCGCCGGGCTGCAGCTGCTGCAGCAGTTCGCCGACGCCACCGTGGTCCCAGCCCAGCACCGGGCGGCCGACCGACAGCGCCTCGACCACGGTGCGGCCAAAGGCTTCCGGCTTGTCCGACAGCTGCAGCACCAGATCGCTGGCGGCGTAGGCCAGGGCGATGCGTGCGGTAGGCGTGCTGATCTGTACGGCCTCGGCCACGCCCAGTGCCGCAGCCTGGCGGCGCAGATCGGCCACGTAGGCCTCACGCCCGGGTTCCTCGGTACCCAGCATCCACAGCTGCGCAGGCACGCCGGCGGCACGCACGTCGGCCAGCAGCTGCAGCGCGTGGGCGTGGCCCTTCAGCCGGGTACCGCGCCCGGGCAACAGCAGCAGCGGGCCATCAACCTGCGCCAGCCAGGGATAATCGGCGGCCAGGGCCAGCCGCGGGCGACGGTCGGCACGTGCTACGCGTGGGAACTGGCCGACATCGACACCGCGGGGAATGACCTGCAGTTTTTCTTCCGGCACCGTCGGGTAGTGGCGTTGCACGAAGGCGCGCACGGTATTGGACACGCAGATCACGCGTTCGCCACTGGTCATCACCGCACTGTAGCGGCTGGGCGAATTCAACCCGTGCACGGTGGTCACCCAGTGCGGGCGCTGTGCGGCGGGCATGGCGCGGATCGCGTACAGGCCCAGCCAGGCCGGCAGCCGCGAACGGGCGTGCACGATGTCCGCACCGACCTCGGCAAACAGGCGGCGCAGGGTCGGCAGATGGCGCAGGGTCAGCAGCGACTTGCGGCCGATGTCCAGGGTGAGGTGCTCGGCACCGCTGTCCAGCAGCGGCTGCACCAGGCGGCCACCGGCGGACACCACCAGTGCACGATGGCCGGCCGCGACCAGGGCAGCAGCGATTTCCAGGGTCGAGCGCTCGACACCGCCGGAGTGCAGCGCCGGCAGCAACTGCACCACGGTCAATCGGCGCATCGAAGGGGCCGCCGTTTAGTCGGCCAGCACGAACACGGAACCGCAGTACGGGCACTGCGCTTCACCGTTGGGCTCGTCTTCGATCGGCAGGTACACGCGCGGATGCGAGTTCCACAGCGCCATTTCCGGGGTCGGGCAGCTCAACGGCAGATCGCTGCGGTGCACGGTGTAGCGCTTCTCGGCGTTGGCGGGCGCGGTGGCGGTATGGCTCATGGCGGATGTCGGTGAACGGGTTGCGAGGCCTGTGATTCTAGCATCTGGGCCGCACCGACATTGCGCCACGACGGGCCTTTGCGCGCTCCCGCCGATGCCTCGCATCTCCCCGCCGCACGCCGGGCGGCGGCGGCGCCGGGGATTTCGCGGTCGTTCCGGCAGGTTCGCTCGCCAGAATCGACTCCAGCGATATTTCCCGCATTTGGATCGAACTAAATGGCACTTGCCAGCGCGCGACGGCTGTTGCAGGATCGGGCCAGGTCGCACCCCGACCCACCCAATCCAACCCGATCGCATGGCCCGCCCCCACCGGACCGGCATCGCCTCTTCCACTGCCAGCCTGGCGGGCGGAGCGATGCTGTCCGTGGTGTCCGCCGATGCGGGTTCTGCCCGCCGCCAGCCCTTCCGGGAGACCCTTGCATGACCCTGTCCGATCCGCGCCGCGCCCTGCTTCCACTCGCCCTGGCCCTGGCCTGTGCGACCACTGCGATGCCGGTGCTGGCACAGGGGCTGCAGACCTCGTTCGAGCCCGGCGAACCTGCCCCGACGCAGGCCGCGGGTGCACTTCAGGTCACGATCGGCAACGGCCCTGCGGCGCCTTACGCCGCCAAGCGCAACGCCGGCTACAGCGGCCTGCATGCACTGCGCTACAGCAGCGAAGGCGGCAGCGCGCGGCGCGAACTGTTCAAGGCCGACCTGCCCATCGAGGCCGATACCACGCTGTCGTGGCTGGTGCTGCCGGAGATCGTCGGCAAGGACACCGTCGCTTCGACCTATGTCTCGCTGGACCTGCTGCTGGACGATGGCAGCCGCGTGTCGGCCGGTGCGGCGCGCGACCAGCATGGGGTGGCGATCGGCGCACGCGCGCAGGGCGAATCGAAGACGCTGTACCCGCAACAGTGGGCGCGCAAGGCAGTGCGGCTGGGCGACGTACCCACGCTGAAGGGCCGCCGCGTGGTGGCGATCGAGCTGGAGGTGGCCAGTGCCGAGGGCGCGCCGGTCTCTGGCTGGATCGATGACGTGCGCCTGGACGCACAGCCGCGGCAGCGGCCACAGCGCGTCTCCGACTGGGTGCTGACCACCCGCGGCACCCAGGCCAATGGCACCTTCTCGCGCGGCAACAATTTCCCGGCCACGGCGGTGCCGCACGGCTTCAACTTCTGGACCCCGGTGACCGATGCCGGCGCACTGAACTGGCTGTACAGCTGGAACGAACAGAACGACGCACAGAACCGCCCGCAGCTGCAGGCGCTTGCGCTGAGCCACCAGCCCAGCCCGTGGATGGGTGACCGCCAGACCTTCCAGGTGATGCCCTCGGCCAGCCGTGGCGTGCCGGAGGCCGACCGCCGCAAGCGCGCGCTGTCGTTCGATCGCCGCCATGAAAGCGCGCGCCCCTACCGCTACGACGTGCGCTTCGACAACGGCATCGCTGCCGCCATCGCGCCGACCGATCATGCCGCGTTGTTCCGCTTCGACTTCCCCGAAGGCGGTGACGCCAACCTGCTGTTCGACAACGTCGATGCACGTGGTGGCCTGACTCTGGATGCCGCCACACAGACGCTGTCGGGCTACACCGATACGCGCAGCGGCCTCTCCAACGGCGCCAGCCGCATGTACGTGGTGGCCAGCTTCGACAAGCCCTGGCGCAGCAGCGGCCGCCTCGACACCGGGCGCCCGACCGGCTACATCAAGTTCGATGCCGGCAGCGAGCGGCGGGTGACGATGCGCATCGCCACCTCGCTGATCTCGGTGGAGCAGGCGCGGCACAACCTCGCACTGGAAATCGCCGCCGCCGATACGCTGGAGAGCGTGGCCGGCCGCGCACAGGACGCGTGGGACGCGCGCCTGGCCCGCTTCGACATCGGCGATGCCAGCGACGACCAGAAGACCACGCTGTACTCCAGCCTGTACCGGCTGTACCTGTACCCGAATTCCGGCCACGAGAACGTGGGCAGCGCCGCCGCACCGGAGTGGCGCTACGCCAACCAGGCCAGCGCCAGCGATGACAACACCGAAGGCAGCGCGACCCGCAGTTACGCCGGCGTGCGCGATGGCAAGGTGTTCGTCAACAACGGCTTCTGGGACACCTTCCGCACCACCTGGCCGGCCTATGCACTGTTCACGCCCGACGATGCCGGCCAGCTAGTGCAGGGCTTCATCGAGCAGTACCGCGCCGGCGGCTGGATCGCACGCTGGTCGTCGCCGGGCTATGCGGACCTGATGGTCGGTACCAGCTCGGACGTGGCCTTCGCCGATGCGTGGCTGAAGGGCATCGGCGGTTTCGATCCGGCCGAGGCCTACGCCGCCGCGCTGAAGAACGCGACCGTGGTCCCGCCCGACCGCCATGTCGGCCGCAAGGGCATGGACCGTTCGACCTTCCGTGGCTACGCCAGCGCGGACGTGCATGAAGGCATGTCGTGGACGATGGAAGGCGCACTCAATGATTTCGGCATCGCCAACATGGCCGACGCGCTGGCCAAGCGTGCGACCACGCCGGCCGCACGCGAGCGCTACAGCACCGAGGCCGACTACTTCCGCTATCGCGCCGCCAGCTACACGACGATGTTCGATCCGGCCGCCGGCTTCTTCCAGGGCCGCACTGCCGATGGCCAGTGGCGCGTGGACGCGAAGGACTACGACCCGCGCGTGTGGGGCCACGACTACACCGAGTCCAATGGCTGGACCTTCGCCTTCACCGCTGCCCACGATGGCGAAGGCCTGGCCGCGCTGTACGGTGGCCGCGACAAGCTGGCGGCGAAACTGGATGCCTTCTTCGCCACGCCGGAAACCGCAGACCCGGCACTGGCCGGTTCCTACGGCGGCACCATCCACGAGATGACCGAGGCGCGCGACGTGCGCATGGGCATGTACGCGCACAGCAACCAGCCGGCGCACCACATCCCGTGGATGTACCTGTACGCCGGGCAGCCGTGGAAGACCCAGCAGCACGTGCGCGAGATCCTGTCGCGGCTGTACGTCGGCAGCGAGATCGGCCAGGGCTATCCGGGCGACGAGGACAATGGCGAGACCTCGGCGTGGTACGTGCTGGCCTCGCTGGGCCTGTACCCGCTGCGCATGGGCGCCCCGGAGTATGTGATCGGTTCGCCGGCCTTCCGCCACGCGCGGGTGGAACTGCAGGGCGGCGCGGTGCTGACCGTGAACGCGGCCAACAATTCGCGAGAGAACGTCTACGTGCAGTCGCTGAAGATCAACGGCACGTCCTGGACGAAGACCTGGGTGCCGCACGAGCTGATCGCCAGGGGCGCGACGCTGGACTTCGTGATGGGCCCGCAGCCGTCGCGCTGGGGCAGCGGCGTGGATGACGTGCCGCGCTCGCTGACCGCCCGTGGCCAGCGCCCGCAGCTGCTGCACGACCTGCTCGGCAGCGGCGCGAAGGCAACACTGGCCGATGGCCGCGCCCTGCCGGCGCTGGTCGATGACGATGCGGCCACCACCGTCGGCCTGGGTGGCGGCGCGACCATCGCACTGACCGGCCTGAGCAATGGCACGCCGACGATGTATACGCTGACCAGCGGTGACGGCCGCATCCAGGGCGGCGAATGGACGCTGGAAGCGCGCAATGGCAACGGCCACTGGACCGTGCTCGACCAGCGCAGCGGCGAAGCCTTCGAGTCTGCCCGCCAGACCCGTCCGTTCCGCATCGCCAGACCCGGTCGTTACAGCGAGTACCGGCTGCGCCTGGCCGCGCCAGGCCGGCTGCCGCTGGCGGAGATCGAACTGTTGGCGCCCAGCGCCGTACAATGAGCCCTATGCGCTACCGTCTGTTGCCTCTGGCCCTTGTTGCCCTTTCCTTCTCCAGCTTCGGCCAGACCCAGGCCTTTGATGCGCAGCTGACCCGCGACGGCGTGACGCTGAACTACCAGGACGCCCGTGGCGCCCTGGCCGCGCCGCAGCGCAAGCGGGTGATCGATACGTTCTACTTCGCCTACCTGCGCGAACGTGCGGACTTCCACCCGGCCGCGCCATCGATGGTGCGCATCGTGATCGATCCGGCCTACACCGGGATCGCCTTCGTCGGTGACAAGGACCAGGCGGCAACGATCACCATCAATCCGGGTTGGCTGGCGCAGCACCCCAACGACATCGACCTGGTCACCCATGAGGCCATGCACATCGTGCAGGGCTATCCGGGCCATGGCGACGCACGGGTGCCGGGTTGGCTGGTGGAGGGCATCGCCGACTACGCACGCGACCGCTACGGCATGGACAATGCCGCCGCGGGCTGGTCGCTGCCGGGCAAGGTCGAGAAGGGTCAGAACTTCGACAGCGGCTACCGGGTCACCGGTGCGTTCCTGAAATGGGCCGACGCCGAACACCCGGGCCTGGTGCTGGCACTGGACACGGCCCTGCGCGATGGCCGCTATGCACCGGCGCTGTGGCAGAAGCACACCGGCAAGGCACTGCCCGCACTGTGGGCCCAGTACGCCAAGCCGCGGTCGGATGCACCGCCGCCGGCCCCTGCACGCCGCGGCAAGCGGCGCTGACTGGCTGGTCAACTGGGAATTGGGGCGACTGGGTAGAGTCGACTGTTAGTCGACTGACTTTCGTACAGCCCCCGAAAACCCCGCGCTTCGCGCGATAGTCGACCAACGGTCGACTCTACCTCGCTGCTTTCTACGCCTCAGCGCGACTGCACGAAACCGGCGTACAGCGCGAACAGCTGCTGGAAATATCGCCGCGTGACTCGATTACGCATGACACCCTCGCCCATGAAAGTTGGTCGGGCCCAGGGTGGGAAGGCCGGTCCGGTACCTTCCCACGGCCGGGCCGCGTGGGCGTATTGGGCCGCAACGGCGTTGCAGGGAAATGACCGGGCGGCGTAGCGCGTGTGGCAGGTTCTGCGGCCGTTGCGGCAAATGAAAACACCGGGCAATGCCCGGTGTTTTCACTTGCGCCGACGTCCAGCCGCGCCAGCGCCATCATTCTTCCGACCAGGAGCCCCTTCTTGTTGAAGGGGCGCGCCGAAGGCGGGGGTAGAGGAAGAATGCGTGGGCAGCGGAAGTGGGAAAGAAGGCTTATGCCTTCTTTTCCGCTTCCAGCTGCTTGCGGATCTGCGCATCGACCGCCGCGATCGCGGTCATGTTCAGGATCCGACGCGAAGTGGCGCTGGTGGTCAGGATGTGCACCGGCTTGTTCACGCCCATCAGGATCGGGCCGATCGCCACGCCATCGGTGAACACGCGCACCAGGTTGTAGGCGATGTTGGCCGCTTCCAGGTTCGGCAGCACGAACAGGTTGGCGCGGCCCTGCAGGGTCGAGCCCGGCAGCAGCTTCTGGCGCAGCGCTTCATCCCATGCGGTGTCGCCCTGCATTTCGCCGTCCACGTTCAGGCGCGGGTTGCGCTTGAGCAGCAGCTCGCGCACCTGGCGCATCTTCAGCGCGTCCTTCGAATCGTGGCTGCCGAAGTTGGAGTGCGACAGCAGCGCGACCTTCGGCTCGATGCCGAACAACTTCATGCGGTAGGCCGCCTGCAGGGTCGCTTCGCACAGCTGCTCGGCGGTCGGGTCTTCCTGCACGTGGGTATCGACGAAGAAGAACACGCCCTGCTGGTTGATCACGCCGGTCATCGCCGAGGTCGAGGTGACCTTCGGCTCCAGCGGCAGCACGCTGCGCACGTAGCCCAGCTTCTTGTGGAAGCGGCCGACGATGCCGGTCAGCATCGCATCGGCTTCGCCGCGCGCCACCATCACTGCTGCGATCAGGGTCGGGCGCGAACGCATCAGGTTCTTCGCCGCGGCCACGGTCACGCCACGACGGCCGGTCAGGCCGTGGTAGTACTGCCAGTATTCGTTGAAGCGCGGATCATCGTTGATGTTGGTGACTTCAACGTTCTCGCCGATCTTCAGGCGCAGGCCGAGGCGCTCGATGCGCGATTCGATCACTTCCGGGCGGCCGATCAGGATCGGGTGCGCCAGGCCGTCATCGACCACGTTCTGCACCGCCTGCAGCACCACTTCCTCTTCGCCTTCGGCGTACACCACGCGCTGCTTGTCGCTGCGCGCGCGGTCGTAGACCGGCTTCATCATCAGGCTGGTGCGGTAGACGAACTGGGCCAGCTTGTCGCGGTAGGCGCCCATGTCGTCGATCGGGCGCGAGGCCACGCCCGAATCCATTGCGGCCTGGGCCACGGCGGCCGACAGCTCCACCAGCAGGCGACGGTCGAACGGACGCGGGATCAGGTATTCACGGCCGAAGCTCGGGGTGTCACCGCCATAGGCCGAGCCCATGTCGGTGGCGGCGCGGCGGGCCAGTGCAGCGATGGCACGCACGCAGGCGATCTTCATTTCCTCGTTGATCGCGGTGGCGCCCACGTCCAGCGCACCACGGAACAGGTACGGGAAGCACAGCACGTTGTTGACCTGGTTCGGGTAGTCCGAACGGCCGGTGCCGATGATCGCGTCCGGACGGGCGGCGCGCGCCAGTTCCGGCATGATTTCCGGGGTCGGGTTGGCCAGTGCGAAGATCACCGGATCCGGCGCCATGGTCTTGACCATGTCGGCGGTCAGGATGCCCGGCGCCGACAGGCCCAGGAAGATGTCCGCGCCGTCGACGATCTCGGCCAGGGTGCGCTTGTCGGTGTCGCGCGCATAGCGCTGCTTTTCCGGATCCAGGTCGGTACGACCGGTGTGGATCACGCCCTCGCGGTCGAAGGCCAGGATGTTTTCCGGCTTCAGGCCCAGCTGCACCAGCATGTTCACGCAGGAAATGCCGGCCGCGCCCATGCCCGTGGTCGCCAGCTTCACGTCCTCGATCTTCTTGCCGGTGATCGCCATGGCGTTGAGCACCGCCGCGCCGACGATGATCGCCGTGCCGTGCTGGTCGTCATGGAACACCGGGATCTTCATGCGCTCGCGCAGCTTGCGCTCGACCACGAAGCATTCCGGCGCCTTGATGTCTTCCAGGTTGATGCCGCCGAAGGTCGGTTCCAGCGAGGCGATGATGTCGACCAGCTTGTCCGGGTCGGTCTCGTCGACTTCGATGTCGAACACATCGATGCCGGCGAACTTCTGGAACAGCACGCCCTTGCCTTCCATCACCGGCTTGCCGGCCAGCGCGCCGATGTTGCCCAGGCCCAGCACCGCGGTGCCGTTGGAGATCACCGCCACCAGGTTGCCGCGGGCAGTCAGCTCGCTGGCCTGCTGCGGGTCGGCCTTGATCGCTTCACAGGCGTACGCCACGCCCGGCGAATACGCCAGCGACAGGTCGCGCTGGGTCAGCATGGGCTTGGTAGCGGAAACCTTGATCTTTCCCGGCGGGGACATCCGGTGGTAATCGAGGGCGGCCTGTTTGAAATCTTCGTTGGACATCGATGTGGGTTACATGAATGGGCAGAAGGGACAGGGGATGATACCCCCGTTGGAGCGTCTGGACCTGTCGCTATCCTGTCGCAAGCATGCTGCGACCGCACAATTCCGTGCCGTATGCGACGGTACCGCGATGTCAGCTTCGGCGTTGCCCATGACAGCCATGGGACGCCCTGAAACGCCGCGGGGCCGTACCACTGTCGTGACCGGCCCCGCGGTACCACACACCTGGATCAGCCCTTGGCCGGCAGTGCCTCGGGCAGCGCATCGACCGGCGGCGGCAGTTCGCTTTCGCGGCCATCCAGCGCCAGCTTCAGGCGGTTGCGGTCCAGCGCGCCTTCCCAGCGCGAGACCACCACGGTGGCCACGGCATTGCCGATGAAGTTGGTCAGCGAGCGGCATTCGCTCATGAAGCGGTCCACGCCCAGGATCAGCGCCATGCCGGCAACCGGCACTTCCGGCACGACGGCCAGGGTGGCGGCCAGGGTGATGAAGCCCGCGCCGGTGACGCCGGCCGCGCCCTTGGAGCTGAGCATGGCGACCAGCAGCAGGGCGATCTGGTGGCCCAGGGTCAGTTCGGTGTTGGTGGCCTGGGCGATGAACAGCGCCGCCAGGGTCATGTAGATGTTGGTGCCGTCCAGGTTGAACGAGTAGCCGGTCGGGACCACCAGGCCCACCACCGACTTGCTGCAGCCGGCGCGTTCCATCTTCTCCATCAGCGACGGCAGCGCCGACTCCGACGACGAGGTGCCGAGCACCAGCAGCAGTTCGGCCTTCAGGTAGCGCGCCAGCTTGAACACCGAGAAGCCGCACAGGCGGCAGACCACGCCGAGGATCACCGCCACGAACAGGAAGGCGGTGAGGTAGAACGAGCCCACCAGCCAGGCCAGGTTGATCAGCGACCCGACGCCGTACTTGCCGATGGTGAAGGCGATCGCACCGAAGGCGCCGATCGGGGCGGCCTTCATCAGGATGTGCACCAGCTTGAACACCGGAGCGACCAGCGCCTCCAGGAAGTTCAGCACCGGCTTGCCCTTCTCCCCCACCATCGCCAGCGCGATGCCGAACAGCACGGCCACGAACAGCACCTGCAGGATGTTGCCGTCGACGAAGGCGCTGAGCAGCGTCTTCGGGATGATGTCCATCAGGAAGCCGACCAGGGTCAGGTCGTGCGACTTCTCGACGTAGCTGTGCACCGCGGTCTGGTCCAGCTCGGCCGGGTTGATGTTCATGCCGGCGCCGGGCTGCACCACGTGCGCCACGATCATGCCGACGATCAGCGCCAGCGTGGAGAAGAACAGGAAGTACGCCATCGCCTTGGCAAAGACCCGGCCCACCGTACGCAGGTGGGTCATGCTGGCGATGCCGGTGACGATGGTGAGAAAGATCACCGGCGCGATGATCATCTTCACCAGGTTGATGAAGGCATCACCGAGCGGCTTCATCTTCTCGCCGATCAACGGCTCGTAATGGCCGAGGATGGCGCCCAGGACGATCGCCACGATCACCTGGAAGTACAGCTGGCGATAGATCGGCAACGGCTTTGCAGGCACCGGTGCTGCGGTCGGGATGTGCATGGCGGACTCCGGAAGGGGCGTTTTCAGGCACGTACGGCCCCGGAGCTGCACGGGAACCGTTACCGTGGAAACTGATCGCAGGCCCTGTGCAGCACGCACAGGAGGTGCGACCAATGGACGCCTTTGTACGCGCCAGGCACGCCAGCGCAGATAACCTATTGGTACTAGCCTCCCGGTTCAGGTGGCACAGGTGCCTACACTGGCGCCGCACCGCCCGATCCTGGGGAGGCTGGTGGCCCGGGCTGAACGGCTGGGTGAGTCTTTGCGAAAGTTCCGGCCCTTGCGGCCGTTGATGTCCTGTCCACACGCAATCTGAGAGAGCCGCACCCAACATGCGCCCGAATCCCACCTTGCTGGCCCTGTCGCTGGCCGCCCTTCCCGCTTTCGCCTCGGCCGCCGATTTCGACAACTGGCCGACCAAGTACACCTTCGGTGATGGCACCGAGCTGGCGGCCACCGCCAACATCGCCTACGACTACAACGACTTCTCCTCGGCCAGTGGCCTCGAGGACGACGATGCCGTGCGCCGCAAGGAATTCGGCGCGACGCTGAAAAAGAAGGGCGTCTACGATGCGATGGTCTACTACGACTTCCAGGCCGATACCTGGCTGGACGTGTTCGTGCGCTTCGAGAGCAAGGCCTTCTTCGGCCGTGACGTCGGCCGCTTCCGCTTCGGCTACATGAAGACCCCGGTCGGCCTGGATGCGAACACCTCTTCGCGTGCCGGCAGCTTCCTGGAAACCTCGTTGCCGGTGCAGGCCTTCTACGAAGGCCGCCGCACCGGCGTGGAGTGGGTGCTGGAGCGCCCGCAGTACCTGCTGCAGGCCGGGGCCTATGGCGGCAAGGACCTGCAGGGCGACAACCCCGGCACCACCCAGGCGGTGCGTGCGGTGTGGACGCCGGTGAAGGCACCGGGCGATGTGATCCACCTGGGCCTGGCCTACTCGCAGGAAAACCCGCGTGGCTACAGCGATGGCCGCGACGTGCATCACGAGGCCAGCGCCCGCCTGCGCGCGCGCCCGGAAGCCGGCCTGACCGACATCCGCTACGTCGATTCCGGTGCGCTGGTCACCGCCGACCAGATCCGCCGCACCGGCCTGGAAGGCATCTGGATCCGGGGCCCGTTCTCGCTGCAGGCCGAAGCGCTGCGCGCTACGGTCACCCGTCGTGACGGCAAGCCCGACTACACCGGCAGTGGCCAGTACGCGATGGCCAGCTGGGTGCTGACCGGCGAATCGCGCCCGTACAACGCCGGCGCGGTGGCCAACATCAAGCCGGCGCACAATTACGGCGCGGTCGAACTGCTGGCCCGATACAGCCGTCTCGACCTGGACGATGGCAGCATCCTCGGCGGCCGCCAGCACGACCTGACGCTGGGTGCGAACTGGTACCTGACCAGCCACTTCAAGTTCCAGGCCAACTACGTGAAGGTCGACGCCAGCCGTCGTGGCGTGCACAGCACGCCGGAGATCTTCGAACTGCGCGCGCAGATGCACTTCTGACCCCTTCCACGTCAGACCCCGGCGGGCGTGCACGCCACGCCCGCCGGCCCTGCGTAGACTGCCGCCATGTACTGGCTCAGCCGCCACCGGATGCTGTTGCTGACCCTGCTGGTGATGGTCGGCGGTACCGTGCTGTGCGCGGTCGCCGCCGGTCATTACGCCTGGCGGCGCGCGCTCGGCGAGGAAAGCAGCCAGGTGCAACGCCAGCTGCAGCTGTATGGCCAGGGCCTGCAACAGCGCATCGACCGCTTCGGCACCTTGCCGCAGGTGCTGGCACTTGACCCGGATCTGCTGCATGCACTGCGCGTGCCGCCCTCGCCCAGCGAACGGCAGCGGCTGAACCTCAAGCTGCAACGCGCCAACGAAGTCACCCGTGCCTCGACCCTGACCCTGGTCGGCCACGACGGTGTGGCGGTGGCGGCCAGCAACTGGGACCAGCCGACCACCAATGTCGGCGAGAACTACAGCTACCGCCCCTACTACCGCCAGGCGCTGGCGCAGGGCCGTGGCCGCTTCTACGGCATCGGCATGACCACCGGCGTGCCCGGCTATTACCTTTCGCAGGCCATCGAAGAAGACGGCAAGCGGCTGGGCGTGGTGGTGATCAAGGTCGAGTTGTCCGCGCTGGAGCAGGAATGGCTGAGCAGCCCGGACGTGGTGCTGGCCAGCGACGACCACGACGTGGTGTTCCTGGCCAACCGGGACAGCTGGCGCTACCGGCTGCTGCGCCCGCTGGGAGCCGATGAGCGCCGCGAGATGCTGGACGCCCGCCAGTACGCCGACCGCGCATTGCAGCCCCTGCGCGCACGCACCGAAGACGTGCTGGCCGATGGCGGCCGCATGGTGCGCCTGCTGGATCCGGCGCTGCCGCAGCCGATGCTGTGGCAGAGCCTGCCGCTGCCCGCCGAAGGCTGGAACCTGCACCTGCTGCACGATGCCAGTGCCGCCACCGGCGCCGGCCGCGCCGCCGCACTCACCGGTGGCGCTGCATGGCTGGCGCTGGGCTTCCTGGTGCTGTTCGTGCAGCAGCGCCGGCGACTGGCCAAGCATCGCCTGCGCAGCCGCCGCGAGCTGGAAACCCTGCTCAAGCAGCATGCACAGGAACTGCGTACCGCGCAGGATGGCCTGCTGCAGGCCGCCACCGATGCCGACAGCGGCCTCAGCCGCAGCCTCGAACACCTGCCGCAGGGCGTGGTGGTGATCGACCGCGAGCTGCGCCTGGTCGCGTGGAATTCGCGCTATCTGGAACTGTTCCGCTTCCCGCAGGACCTGGTTCGCGTCGGCCGGCCGATCGAGGAACTGTTCCGCTTCAACGCACGCCGTGGCCTGCTTGGTCCGGGCCCGGTCGATGAAGCCATCGAGCGCCGCCTGAATCACCTGCGCAGCGGCCGCCCGCACATGCGCGAGAGCGAAAAAGACGATGGCACCGTGCTGGAAATCCGCGGCAACCCGCTGCCCGACGGCGGCTTCGTCACCAGCTATGCCGACATCACCAGCTACAAGAACGCCGCGCGCGAACTGCGCTCGCTGGCCGATGCGCTGGAACACCGCATCGCCGAGCGCACCCATGACCTGGAAGAAGCACGCCGCGAAGCCGAGCAGGCCAACCGCTACAAGACGCGATTCGTCGCCTCGGCCGTGCACGACCTGCTGCAGCCGCTCAACGCGGCGCGCATGTTCGTCTCGGTGCTGCGCGGCAAGCTGGGCGACCCGGCGCAGCAGCAGACTGCGGACCACATCGATGCTGCACTGGCCGCGCAGGATGCGATCCTCAATAGTCTGCTGGATATCGCGCGCCTGGAATCCGGCAGCCTGCCGACCCGAGTGCAGGCGTTCCGGCTCGGGCCTTTGCTGCAGACGCTGGCGCGCGAATTCGGCATCGCCGCACAGTCGCGTGGCCTGGTGGTCGACTGGGTCGATACCGATGCGGTAGTGGTCAGCGATGAAGCCCTGCTGCGCCGAATCCTGCAGAACTTCCTGTCCAACGCGCTGCGCTACAGCGAACGCGGCCGCGTGCTGCTCGGCTGCCGTCGCCGTGAAGGCATGCTGTGGATCGAGGTGCACGACCAGGGCCCCGGCATTCCCGACGCGTTGCAGGGCGAGATCTTCGAGGAGTTCCGCCGCCTGCACGACGGCCAGCAGCGCGGCGCCGGCCTTGGCCTGGCCATCGTCGATCGCATCGGCCGCCTGCTTGGGCATCCGATCCGGCTGCGCTCGCAGCTGGGCCAGGGCAGCGTGTTCGCGGTGGGCGTGCCGTTCGGCGAAGCCAGCGCGATTCCCGCTACTGCTCCCGTGCCGGTGCTGGTGCAGGAACCGGCGGCGGACAACCCGCTTCGCGGTCGCCGGGTGTGGGTGATCGACGACGATCCGCACGTGTGCGCGGCCAGCCGCGCGCTGCTGGAGCGCTGGGGCTGCGAGGTGGCGCTGGCCGATGGCCCACAGGCGGCGCTGCAGCTGGCAGCAACAGGCGCAGTACCGGAGCTGGTGCTGCTGGATGTGCGCATGGGCGATCACCATGGGCCGGTGCTGTACGAGACATTGGCCGAATTGTGGCAGGCCCGCCCGCCGGTAGTGCTGGTTACTGCCGAGCGCGATGCGGGGTTGCGTGAGATGGCCGCCGAACGCGGCTGGGGGATGATGGCCAAGCCGGTGAAGCCGCCGGCGCTGCGGGCACTGATGAGTCAGTTGCTGATCCGCCATCGCGGGTAGTTTCCAGCCAACGGCGCAGCCCCTCGTGGGTGGTGTCTGGGTGGTCGCGGAAAGCAGAAGCCGCGGGTGGGCCGGTCGGGTTGGGTACGCGGAGGACGCCGTGAATCCGTCCATGGAGGCTTGCAGCCGCTTGCTCGTGTGCGCTGTCCTGCGCACACGGCAAGACCCGGGTTGGGCGTCCTGCCCAACCCGCCCGAGGGATGCCTCGGGCCCATGCGGCTGACACCCCCGCGCACCCAACCCGACCGGCCTCCGACAGATTTCGGTGGCCTGCACCCACGGAGAAGAAAATAAGATCAAAAGCGGGTCGCGCGCTGCGCTTGCTCGTGTAGAGCCGAGCCCATGCTCGGCTTCACGGACCGGCCAGAAAGCAGCCGAGCGTGGGCTCGGCTCTACAAAAAGCGGCCTGTCAGGCTGCCTTTGCTTTTGATCTTCTTTTCTCTTCCGTGGGTGGATGCGCACGGAACCTGTCCGTGGCCGGGCAGGTGGGCTGCGCAGGGGCGTGAGCCGCATGGATGCGGCGACCGAGCTTACATGGATGTACTTGCAGCGGCCCCTGTGCAGTCCACCTGCCCGGCCTCACCCATGAACTGCTCTACGTGTCCACCCACGAGGGGCTGCGCCGTTGGCTGGAAACTACAGCCCGATGCCGGCGTCGCCCTCGGGCTCCAGCGCCTTCACCAGCACCGCCGCCTGTGTGCGGCTGTGGCACTCGAGCTTCTTCAGGATGGCGGTGACGTGCACCTTCACCGTGTTCTCGGCCAGCCCCAGGGTGTAGGCGATCTGCTTGTTGAGCAGGCCATCGGCCAGGCAGAGCAGCACGCGGAACTGCTGCGGGGTCAGCTGGGCCAGGCGGCTGGCCAGTAGTGCATCGGCCTCGGAACGCTCGGCGGCCATCGCCGGGAACCACAGGCCGCCATCGAGTACTGCCTGCACGGCCTCGCCGATGGTCTCGGCCGGCGCGGACTTCGGGATGAAACCGGCGGCGCCGAACTGCTGGGCACGGCGGATCACCCGCGGATGGTCGTTGGAGGAAAGGATCACCACCGGGATGTCCGGATGCGAGCCGCGCACGTGCAGCAGCGCGGAAAAACCGTGCGCGCCGGGCATGGTCAGGTCGAGCAGCACCAGGTCCACGTCCGGCTGTGCGTCGAGCGCCTCGGCCAGCGCATCGGCACTGGCCACCTCGCGCACCTGCGCCAGCGGCAGGCTCTGCCGCAAGGACTGCACCACCGCCGAACGCAGCAGCGGGTGGTCGTCGGCGATCAGGATGGTGTATTCGCTCATGCCGCCATTGTACGGGCAGGCCGGAGCCTCAGCGCCCCGCCGGCTCGACGCTGCTGCGCCAGGCATCGAGGAACTGGCGGCGCTTGAGCGCATCCAGGTACACCAGCAGGCCCGGGCCGAGCTGGATCGGACGCCGGCTGCGGCCGGGCGCATCGTCGCCACGTGCGTTGCCGGTCACGATCGGCATCAGCCGCGCCTCGCGCGACAGCACCTGCTGGCCACGGGGCGACAGCAGGTAGTCGAGGAAGCGCCGCGCTTCTTCCGGGTGTGGGCCGGTACGCGGAATCACCGCGGTGCGCAGCACCACCAGCGTGTAGTCCTCAGGCTCGACGATGGCCAGTGGCGCGCCGGCATCGACCCGTGCCTGCGCGTAGGAACCAAGCACGTTGTAGACCAGCGACAGCTCGCCGCTGGCCACCTTGTCCAGCAGCATGCCGGTGCGCTCTTCGCGCACCACGTCGTTGTCGCCGAGCGCCCCCAGCAGCGCGCCGGCGATGCTGCCGCGCTGCGCATCCTGGGTTGCCAGCAGGTAGCCGACACTGCTGCGCTCGATGTCATAGGTGCCGACCCTGCCGCGCAACGGTGCACCTTCGGCACGCAGCCGGTCCAGCAGCTGGCGGCGCGTGTGCGGCACCTTTGCCGAAGGCATTGCGCGGGTGTTGTAGACCATCACCACCGGCTCGTAGCTGATGCCGAAGGCCTCGTTGCGCCACTGCGCCCAGGCTGGCAGCGCAGCGGTCAGCGCCGAGCGATGTGGCAGCGCGTGGCCATCGTTGACCAGCTTGGTCTGCAGGTCCATGCCGCTGGAGATCAGCAGGTCCGGCGATGCCGGTCCACCGCGGTCGTGCAGGTAACGCGCGTACAGGTCCTGGGTGATGATGTCCTCGTACACCACCTCGGTGCCCGGGTGCAGCCGCTGGTAATCGGCAATCACCACCGCGAACACTTCGATGTCGGTAGTGCCGTGAATGCGCAGCTGCGCGGTGGCCGCCCCCTGTGCGGGAAAACGACGCACATCGCCGGGCGCGGCCAGCACCGGCAGGGCCAGCAGCAGGGCAACGGCCGTGGCAAACAGGCGGATCATGGACTGCTCCGTGGCAGGCGGATGGTGGCGATCAGCCCGCCCTGCGGGCGGTTGCTGAGGTCGATGCGGCCGCCGTGGCTGTCGACCACCCGCTTGACGATGGCCAGGCCCAGCCCGGCACCGCCGGATGGCGCGCCTTCGCCACGCGCGAAGCGCTCGAATACGCGTTCGGCATCGGCAGCCGCGATGCCTGCGCCATGGTCGGCGATGGTCAGCACGGCCTGCCCGCTTTCCACGGTCAGCGCGATCTGCAACGGGCCGTCGCCGCCGTACTTCAACGCGTTGTCGACCAGGTTCTTGATTGCCTCGCGCAGCAGCAGCGCGTCGCCATGCACCTGCACCGGCTCGGCAGTCATCGCCAGTTGCACGCGCGGTGCCGGGCTTGCCTGCGGCAGTGCTTCATGCAACGCCTGGTGCACGGTCTCGGCCAGATCCACCGCCGCAAAGCGCTGCAGGTGCGAACGATGGATCACGCTGGCATCGCTGAGCAGCTGGTTGAGCAGCCGGCTCATATGCGTGGCGTTGCGCTCGATCGCCTGCAGGCTGCGTCGCATGTCCTCCGGATCGTCATCATCCAGCGCCAACTGCGCCTGAGCTCGCAATGCCGCCAGTGGCGTGCGCATCTGGTGTGCGGCCTCGGCCATGAACGCGCGCAGTGTCTCGTTGCTGCTGGACAGGCGTTCCATGAAGCGGTTCAACGCGGCCACCATCTGGTCCATCTCGCGTGGCACGCGGGCATCGAGCGGCTTCAGGTCGGACGGCTCGCGGCGCGACAGCTCGCGCTCCACCCGCACCAGCGGCCGGAACGCACGATGCACGCCGAACGCCACCAGCGCCAGCAGCAGCCCGGACAACACACCGATCGCCAGCAATGCACGATTGACCATGTCCTGCGCAACGGCTTCGCGCGCGCGCCGGGTCTGGCCCACCTGCACCTGCACCTCGCCCTGTGCCGAGGCCGCGGCGAAACTGCGGCCGACCACCACGAAGCGCACGGTTTCGCCGCTGTAGGGGGCGTCGAACAGCTGCGGCTGGGTACCGGGCCTGCGCGGCGGTGTCGGCAGATCACCGTAGCCGGTGATCAGCGTGCCGCGGCTGTCGGCCACCCGGTAGAACACGCGGTCCTCCGGCGCCATCGCCAGCAGGTCCAGCGCCGCATAGGGCAGATCGACCTGCCACTGGCCGTCGACCAGGGCCACCGAATCGGCGATGGACAGCGCCGAGGACACCAGCAGGTGATCGTAGGATCGGTTGGCGGCGCGCTGGCCGTAATCGCGTGCGGCGAACAGCAGGGCCACCGCGAACACCGCCAGCAGCACGCCGAGGTAGAGCAGCAGCGTGCGCCGCAGCGAACCCGGCGCCGCAGTCGCAGCACGCGTGTCAGCCATCGGCGTCGGCATGGGTATCGCTGGCTTCCAGCAGGTAACCGACGCCACGCACCGTGGTGATGCGCAGCGGCGCGCCCGCCAGCTTCTTTCTCAGGCGACCAACGTACAACTCGATGGCATTCGGGCCCGCTTCGTCATCGAAACCAAACAGGCCGTTGCCGATCTCGTCCTTGCCGACCACCTGGCCAAGACGGCCGACCAGGATCTCCAGCAGGCGGTACTCGCGGTTGGGCAGTTCGATCGGCTCCCCGTCGAGGCTGACCCGGTGCGCCGCGTTGTCGAACTGGAAGCCGCCAATCTGCACCACTTCGCTGGCCTGGCCGCGCGCACGCCGCAGCAGCACGCGGCAGCGCGCTTCGAACTCGCGGAAATCAAACGGCTTGCCCAGGTAGTCGTCGGCCCCCACATCCAGCGCCTGCACGCGATCTTCGATGCCGTCACGCGCGGTCAGCATCAGCACCGGCGTGCTGTCACCGCGCTCGCGCATGCCGGCCAGCACGCGCAGGCCATCGAGCTTGGGCAGGCCGATGTCCAGCACCACCAGGTCGAAGCTCTGGTAGCGCAGCACGCTGGCAGCGGCCAGGCCATCGGCCTGCCAGTCCACGGCGTGCCCGCTGCGGCGCATCCGGCGGATGATCGCATCGGCCAGATCCGGATTGTCTTCGACCAGCAGCAGGCGCATGGGCACACGGGTGGGAGGGGAACCGAATGCTACCGCATGCCGCCGCTGGGCTCGCCGGGCGCGGCACGGCGAGCCCAGCGGCCTGTGCTTTTCGCTGCACCGCACAATCCGTTGACAGGACGATGACAGCTTGCCCGACCCAGACTGCGGCCGCGCACCGTCCGGTGCCCACGATTGCCGCGCGCCTGGCGCGCACCTGGGAGGGTTTGTGGAATTCACGTTTGCCTGGCGGCGTCCTGCCGCCATGATGGCGCTGGCTGTCCTGTCGGTGCCGGCCTTCGCCGCCGAAGACGACCTTCCGGTCACCGCCACCCTGGGTGGCCGCCTGCACCTGGACTTCGCCACCTTCGACAACGACAACCGCGGTACGCCGAACAAGGATGACACCGAGATCCGCCGCGCCTGGGTCGATGTGTCCGGCAAGTTCTTCGTGGTCGACTACAAGCTGGAAGCCGACTTCTCCGGCGACCGCGTCGAGGCCAAGGATGTCTACCTGGCCCGCAGCTTCGGCAAGGCGGGCAAGCTGACCGTGGGCCAGTTCAAGCAGTATTTCTCGCTGGATGACCGTACCAGCTCCAACTACGGCAGCTTCCTGGAGCGCGGCAACGCCGGCACCACGCTGGCGCCGCTGTACCGCCTGGGTGCGTCCTGGCAGGCCAACCCGGGCGACTTCACCTGGGCGGCCAGCCTCTACAGCCTGGAGAGCATCGACGCCTGGCAGGTGAAGGGTCGCGCGGCGGGTGGTCGCATCACCTGGGCGCCCTCGCCCAGCGACGGCGACGTGCTGCACCTGGGCCTGTCGCTGGCCCGCGAGGCGTACGACAACCCCGGCGCCAATGGCGTGCCCGGCCTGCGCATCCGTCCGCGCCCGGCCGGCCACCTGTCCGACGAGAGCCGCCTGACCCTGGTCGACTTCTCCGCCGGCCGCGATACCGACGTCAACAAGTGGTCGCTGGAATACGCGCAGGTGCGCGGTCCGCTGTCGTGGCAGGGCGAGTTCAGTGGCGCCACCTTCGATGACGGCGCCCAGCGCGGCGACGTGATGGCCGCCTACGGCATGCTCAGCTGGTTCGTCACCGGCGAAAGCCGCGCCTATGACCGCAAGACCGGACGCTTCGCGCGGGTGAAGGACATCCGCCACAAGGCCGGTGCATTCGAAGTGGCGCTGCGCTACGACCAGATGTGGGGCGCGCAGCACCTTGATGGCGCGCCGGACCTGCGCCGCGGCAGCACCGAAGCCTGGACGCTGGGCGGCAACTGGTACCTGCGCGACAACCTGCGCTTCATGCTCAACGTGATCGAAAGCCGCAACCGCGACCGCCTGGCCGGGGTCACGGTGGACCGCACCCGCGCGGTCACCGGCCGCCTGCAGTACGACTTCTAGGCCTGACATTCCGGGCGCGCGGCGCCCGGCCCCTTCCACTCCCCACGTCCTGTTTTCGCAAGGAGTCCGCAGATGATGCTGAGCATCCTCGGCTTTGGCATGGTCATTACGTTCATGTACTTGATCATGAGCAAGCGCCTGTCGCCGCTCGTCGCCCTGATCACCATTCCCATCCTGTTCGCGCTGATCGGTGGCTTCGGTGCCGGCATCGACGAGATGATGCTGGAGGGCATCAAGAAGATCGCGCCGACCGGCGTGATGCTGATGTTCGCCATCCTCTACTTCGGGGTGATGATCGATGCCGGCCTGTTCGATCCGCTGGTGCGGGTGATCCTGCGCTTCGTCAAGGGCGATCCGATGAAGATCGTGCTTGGCACCGCCGTGCTGGCGATGCTGATCTCGCTCGATGGCGACGGTTCGACCACCTACATGATCACCGTCTCGGCGATGCTGCCGCTGTACCAGCGGCTGGGCATGAACGCGCTGAACATGACCTGCGTGACCATCCTCGCCGGCGGCGTGATGAACCTGACCCCGTGGGGCGGCCCGACCGCACGCGCGGCCACTGCGCTGCACGTGGACCCGGCCGATGTGTTCGTGCCGCTGATCCCGTCGATGGTGATCGCCTGTGCCGGCGTGCTGCTGCTGGCCTGGTACCTGGGCCTGAAGGAACGCCGTCGCCTCGGCGTGGTGACCCTGCCCAAGGGCGGCAGCTGGATGGACAACAGCGTATCGGACGACAGCAATCCGCTGCCGACCGTGGAAGACGCCGAGGACATCAAGCGCCCGAAGCTGCTGTGGGTCAACCTGGCCCTGACCGTGGCGCTGATGACCGCGCTGATCATCGGCGTGCTGCCGATGCCGGTGCTGTTCATGGTCGGCTTCGCCATCGCCCTGGTGATCAACTACCCGAACCTGGCCGAGCAGCGCCGCCGCGTGGTCAACCACGCCGGCAACGTGCTGTCGGTGGTGTCGCTGATCTTCGCCGCAGGCATCTTCACCGGCATCCTCAACAACACCGGCATGGTCGAAGCGATGTCGCACAGCTTCCTGGCGGTGATTCCGGAGTCGTGGGGCCCGTACCTGGCGGTGATCACCGCGGTGGCGTCGATGCCGTTCACCTTCTTCATGTCCAACGACGCGTTCTACTTCGGCGTGCTGCCGATCCTGTCCGAGGCCGCCGGCAACTACGGCATTACTCCGGTGGAAATGGCGCGCGCCTCGCTGGCCGGCCAGCCGGTGCACCTGCTCAGCCCGCTGGTGCCGTCCACCTACCTGCTGGTGGGCCTGGCCAAGGTCGAATTCGCCGACCACCAGAAGTTCACCCTGAAGTGGGCCATCGCCATCTCGATGCTGCTGATGATCGGCAGCCTGCTGTTCGGCCTGTATCCCCTCGCCGCCTGACCCTTTGCCAAGGAGCCTTCTGCAATGACGCTTCGAATCGCTTACGTCACCAGTGGAATGGGCAGTGTCGGCACTGCCATCTGCCAGAGCCTGGCCCGCAGCGGCCACACCGTGGTTGCCGGCTGCGCGCCGAACTCGCCGCGCAAGGCCAACTGGCTGCGCGAGCAGCGCGAACAGGGCTTCGACTTCATCGCCTCCGAAGGCAACGCGACCGACTGGGCCTCGACCAGCGCCGCGTTCGCCAAGGTCCGCGCCGAAGTGGGTGAGGTCGATGTACTGGTCAACAACTCCGGCGGCAGCCGCGACCTGCTGTTCCGGCAGATGACGGTGGAGGACTGGAACGCGGTGATCGCCTCCAACCTCAACGCGCTGTTCAACCTGACCAAGCAGGTGGTCGACGGCATGGCCACGCGGGGCTGGGGCCGCATCATCAACATCGGCTCGGTCAGCGCCCACAAGGGCCAGATCGGCCAGGTGAACTACGCCACCGCCAAGGCCGCGATGCATGGCTTCAGCCGTGCGCTGGCCGCCGAAGTGGCTTCGCGCGGCGTCACCGTCAACACGCTGTCGCCGGGCTACATCGCCAGCCAGGCGATCAGCAGCTTCCCGCCGGATGTACTGGACCGGCTGGCGGCCTCGGTGCCGGTCCGCCGCCTGGGTCGCCCCGAGGAAGTGGCCGGCCTGTGCGCCTGGCTGGCCTCGGATGAAGCCTCGTACGTGACCGGCGCCGACTATCCGGTCAACGGTGGCCTGTACATGGGGTAAGCCAGTCTCCACGCTGCGCGTGGACCGCCTCCCCCACGGAGTGCGCGGGGCCGGTGAACCTTTGCTTGCGAAGGGAATCCGGCCCCTTTTTCATCCGGCTGCGGGACCTGCGCGGGTACCCGGCACCATTCGTTGGTTTTCCGTAAAGAAGGTTTCATGTTCCGTTCGCATAGTGGCCCTGCACCGCGCACGCGTACCGGTGATCACCCCCCATGCAACGGACCACCATGCAGACCCGACACCTGACGATCGCCGTAGCGATCGTGCTCTCCGCCGCTGCCAGCGCCCATGCCGCCACCACCGCCGATACCGGCGCCAGCACCGATGCCGCGCTGAGCGCGCAGACGCTGGATACCGTCTCTGTGATCGGTCAGGGCGAGACCCGCCAGGTGCAGCGCATCACTGCCGTGGACAAGCAGGTGCTGCCGCCAGGCACCAGTGGCCAGAAGATCCTCGATCGCCTTCCGGGCGTGTCGGTGCAGTCCAACGATGCCTTTGGCGCCAACGAGGAATCGCAGACCATCAGCCTGCGCGGCTTCGACAAGAGCCGCCTGGGCTACACGCTGGACGGCATCCCGCTGGGCGACAACAGCTACGGCAATTACAACGGCCTGAGCATCGCCCGCGCGATCATCGCCGAGAACCTGGCCGGCGCCGAACTGTCGCAGGGCATTGGTTCGCTGGGCGTGGCCTCGACCAGCAACCTGGGCGGCACCATCCAGTATTTCTCGATGGATCCGTCCACCGAATTCGGTGGCCGCGCCAGCGTCACCGTCGGCGACAACCACCAGCGCCGCGGCTACCTGCGCGTGGACACCGGCGACCTCAACGGCTTCTCGGCCTATGTGTCCGGCGTGCACCAGGACCAGGACATGTGGGCCGCGCCGTACCAGAACCAGACCACCCGCCAGTTCAATGCCAAGGCAGTGTGGAACGTTGGCGACCACCGTTTCGGTGCGTTCGTGGCGACCTCGCGCGCCAGCCAGGCCAACTATGCCTACCTGTCCAAGGACATGCTGGCACGCGGACTGGGGTATGACTGGAACATCTACGCGCCGGACTGGGATCGCGCCGTCGCCGCCGCGTACTGCGCGCCTGGCACCTACAACAAGGCGCGCTGCAAGTTCAGCGGCGGCGTCAACAGCATCGACGATGCGTACTATCAGAGCCGTGCGCTGCGCGACGACAACCTGTACTCGGTCGATGCCGACCTGCGCCTGGGCGAGCAGGGCCGCCTGAAGCTGCTGGCCTACCACCACGACAACCGTGGCCAGGGCCACTGGTGGGCACCGGGCCAGCCGTCCTACCCGGGTACCGACAGGATGCTGCCGATCTCGATCCGCAGCACCAACTACACGATCAACCGCGATGGCCTGACCGCCGCGCTGTCGTGGACGGTGGGCATCCACGAGCTGGAAGCCGGCCTGTGGTACGAGCAGAACGACCATAACGTGTCGCGCAACTTCTACTACATCAGCGGCCCGTTCCTGGACGACCTGTACCTGAAGAACCCCGACCGCTTGCTGTTCAACCAGGACTTCGACATCCGCACGCGCCAGTTCTACGTGCAGGACCGCATGCGCTTTCTGGACCAGCGCTTGACCGTGGACGTGGGCATCAAGAGCCCCAACACCCGCATGCGCGCCACCGCGCAGCCCGGCGTTGAAACCCGCATTGCGTCGGGCACACTGACCGCCAAGGAATCGGTGCTGCCGCAGGTAGGCCTGGGCTTCAAGCTCAACGCCAACAACGAGCTGTTCGCCTCCTACGCCGAGAACATCGCCGCCTTCGTCGGCGGTGGCAGCGGCGGCCCGCTGCAGGTGTCGCCGGAATCGTTCGCGGCCAGCGCCGGGCTGGAGCCGGAGAAGTCCAAGAGCCTGGAAGCCGGCTTCCGCACTTTCGGTGAGAAGTACCAGGCCTCGATCGCTGCATACAACGTCAAGTTCGACAACCGCCTGCTGTCGCTGAACCCGTGTTCGAGCATCGAAGTCGGCACGCGCCCGGAGTGCGTGACGCGCTTCATCAACGTCGGTTCGGTGAAGAGCCATGGCGCGGAACTGACTTTCATCCTCAAGCCGATTGATGGCCTGCAGTGGTACAACGCGCTGTCCTGGAACAAGACCACCTACGAGGATGACTACACCTCGGGCGGTGCGATCGTTCCGGTGGCCGGCAAGATCACGGTGGATACGCCGCAGCGCATGGCCTCCAGCGAGATCAGCTGGAACCGCGACGGCTTCTTCGCCAGCCTGCGTGCGAAGTACACCGGCAAGCGCTACTACACCTACACCAACGACCAGTCGGTGCCGGGCGTGACCACCTTCGACGCCGGTGCGGGCTACGATTTCGGCCCGGGCCTGGGCCTGCGCAACGTGCGGGTGTCGTTGAACGCGACCAACCTGACCAACAAGCGCTACGCCGGCCAGCTGAGTTCGTTCGCACCGACTGATCCGAAGGGCACGCGCTATGCGATCCATGCGAGCGCACCGCGGCAGCTGTTCATGACGGTGGCGGCGGAGTTCTAGGTCAGAAGCGGGCGCTGCGGCGCATTGAGTGTTCCTGCATGGCGCAGGTAGGCAGGCCCATGCAGGACACGCCGTAAACCCGTCCTTGGGGGCTCGATGGCGCCATCCATGGCGCCAACGGTCCTGCATGGGCCTGCCTACCCGCGCTCGACAATTCCCAGCGCCGGCGCGGAGGCAATGGAAAGCAAGAGCAAAAGCAAAGGGCCGGGCATTGCCCGGCGCTTTGCTTTTCAAGCTTCTCAAACGCAATCCCTCTGGTGGACCTGCTGCCGCGCCCGCAGGAAATTGTCTGGAGGAGGCGGGGCACCCTGGTCAGGACCGTTGGCGCCATGGATGGCGCCATCGAGCACCATGGAGGGGCTTTTGCGTGTCCTGACCAGGGTGCCCCGCCTCCTCCCAGCCGATAGCAGGCAGGCGCAGGAGGATCCGCCAACGCATTTCATTCCGGCGCCAGCTGGTCCATCCGTATCCGGTTGGCGAACAGCGAGAACGCCAGCATGCCGGCCAGGCCGTTCGCCCGGCTCACCCAATGCGGCAGCCAGCGCGGTGGCTTCAGTATTCCCGCCTCGAACAGCGGCGCGAACGCGATCGCATCGGCCAGGCTCATCTTGCCGGCGAACAACCAGCGGCAGACCTGCAGGCGGTCCTCGGCCAGCATGTGCCGGAAGAAGGTATGCACCGATACCAGGCCGCGCAGGTACACCGTGTCCTTGGTGAAGGCCAGGCCGCCACTCGGCGGCACGCCACGGAACACGCGCTGGGCCGAGGCGAAACTCTCTTCCGCGTTCTGCCCGGCATCGCAGAAATAGCGGAACACTTCGATGAAATCAGCGCCTTCGCGTGCCATCGCAATCGCTTCGGTACGCAGGCTGATGCGTTTCAGGCGCTCGATGTCGATGCTGCCGGTGATCTGCTCGGCGAAGGTCGCCAACCCTTCCTGGGTCGCCGTTACCCGTGGCGAGGACAACGCCAGGCTCGGCAGTACCGGCTGGCCGCGGCCATTCAATGCGGTCAGCGAATGCACCAGCGCTTCGTGGTGGAACAACTGCGCGCGGTCGTAGGCGCTGAAGCGCGCGCTGGTGCGCAGGCGGATGCGGGTCGGGCCGGCGGCGGCCTTGGACACCAGCTCCGGATCCAGCTGCACCTGGATGATGCGCGATTCGAAGAACGCATCCAGATCATTCTGCAGCTGCAGCTGCAGGGCGATGGCCGAGACCGGCACCTGCTCTTCCGGCGCCAGCAGTTCGTGGTCCAGTTCGGCGGCAATCTGTATGAAGTGGCGCGCCGCGTCGCGCGTGCTCGGGCCATTGCCCGGCAGCGGCTGCTCGGGGGCGCCGAACAGCTGCACCGAACAGGTATCAACGGCGGCGGTGCCCAGTCCTTCCAGCAGCTGCGCGGCCAGGTCCCAGCTCTGCGCTGACTGCCGCACGTAGTGGCCCAGCGGATGAGTGTCGTCGCAGTCGGCGGCGATCGCGGCCAGCGCGCGACGTTCTTCGCTGAAGTCCAGCCGTGGGTAATCCACCTTCGGCAGCACCGGCTGGCCGCGCGCCACGCTGTCCAGGAACGGTGCCTGCAGCGTGGCCGGCCAGCTGGTCAGGCCCAGCAGGCGGATGCCTCCCACGGCCTCGACCAGGCGCGCATCGAGCGCTGCATGGTGGGCCACGTCACGGTCCAGCGTCGCAGTCGGTTCCATGCGCGGACTATAACGCCCTGCCGTGCCCGGCGCGGTGCGCCGCCGCCCGAGCATTGGCTCGGGCGCTACATGAAATGACTCCACCGCGGACCAGCTGTAGAGCCGAGCCCATGCTCGGCTGCCTTGTTACCGCCTACGCGGCTTGCCTGCCGGGCGGAACTGCTGGCCCTTGCCTTTCTTGCCGCCGCGCTCCTGCGCGGTCTCGGCCTGGCGTATCGCCAGCTTGGCGGCAGCGGCAGCCACTTCTTCCTTCAGCTTGAAGTAGTTCAGCAACCGGCTCTCTTCGATCTCGCCCGCCTCGATCGCCGCCCGCACCGCACAGCCTGGTTCCTGCTGGTGCTTGCAGTCGTTGAAACGGCACTGTGCGGCCAGCGCCTCGATGTCGGCGAAGCCACCTTCGGACAGCGTCTCTTCGCCGGTCGGCTTCAGCTCGCGCATGCCCGGGGTGTCGATCAGGCAGGCGCCCGTCGGCAACGGCATCAGCGCGCGGTGGGTGGTGGTATGGCGGCCACGCGAATCGTTGGCGCGCACCGCGTTGGTCTTCATCCGCTGCTCGCCAAGCAGGGTGTTGGTCAACGTGGATTTGCCGGCACCGGAGGAACCGACCAGCACCACCGTGCGGCCCGGGCCCAGCCACGGTTGCAGCACCGCCACACTGTCGGCATCCAGGCCGTTGATCGCATGCAGCGCGATGCCCTGCATCTCCAGCTCTTCCAGCACCGCCAGCGCATCCTCGCTGTACTCGGTCTGGTCGGCCTTGGTCAGCACCACCACCGGTTCTGCACCACCACCGCCGACCAGCAGCAGGTAGCGCTCGATGCGGCGCGGATTGAAGTCGGCATCCAGGCCGCAGACGATGAACACCGTGTCGATGTTGGCCGCGATCACCTGCTGGTGGTAGTGCTCGCCGGCGGCGCCACGCTTGATCGCGGTGCGGCGTGGCAGCAGCGCGACAATGCGGATGCCGTCCAGCAGCACCCAGTCGCCCACTGCAGGCCGCTCGTGGCTGGGGAAGCGCGGGCGCTGCCATTCCGGCAGCGATTCGGCCTTGATCGACGCATCCGGGCCATCGGCCACCACGTAGTGGGTGCGGTGCTGTTCGATCACCCGCGCCGGGCGGGCCTGCGGGTGCGCGGCCATCGCGGCCTGCCAGTCGGCCTGCTGCGCCGGGCCCGGCCAGGGCCAGCCAATGGTCTGCAGGGCGATGAAATCGGGGGTCTGGGTCATCGCCGCCATTCTACCCGTGCCGATGCCCTGCCAGCCCAGCAATGACGGGCCCGGCGCCCCTGCCATGCATTGCAGCAATTCCGGTAGGATGGAAGCCCCATGCCTTTTGACGGCCCAGCTCCCATGTCCACCAACTCGCCCAAGCCCCTGGCCATCCGCGAGCGCCTTTCCGAAGTGCGCTACGAAATCCGCGGAGAACTGGCGCGGCGAGCCCGGGAGCTGGAGGCGCAGGGCCGCAAGCTGATCAAGCTCAACATCGGCAACCCGGGCAACTTCGGTTTCCGCGCGCCCGAGCACCTGCAGCGCGCGATCGCCGATGACATGGGCCGCACCGACCCGTACACCCACCAGCAGGGCCTGCCGGTCGCACGCGAAGCCATCGCGGCGTACTACGCCCGCCGTGGCGCACCGGATGCGCACCCCGACCGTGTGTTCGTCGGCAACGGCGTCAGCGAATTGATCGACCTGTCGCTGCGCGCATTGCTCAACCCGGGCGACGAAGTGCTGGTGCCCTCACCCGACTACCCGCTGTGGTCGGCCTCGACCATCCTCAACGATGGCCGCCCGGTGTACTACCGCTGCGCCGCCGAGAACGGCTTCCAGCCGGACCCGAGCGAGATCGAGACGCTGGTGTCCTCGCGCACCCGCGCCATCGTGCTGATCAACCCGAACAACCCCAGCGGCGCCAGCTACCCGCGTGAACTGCTCGAGCGCGTGGTCGAGATCGCGCGCCGCCACAACCTGCTGCTGCTGGTCGATGAGATCTACGACCAGATCCTGTACGACGATGCGGTATTCCAGCCGGTCGCGCCGCTGGCCGGCGACCACCCGTGCCTGACCTTCAGTGGCCTGAGCAAGGTGCACCGTGCCTGCGGCTGGCGCGTGGGCTGGGCCCACCTCAGCGGCGACGACGCGCGCCTGGGCGACTTCCGCGCTGCGCTGGACCTGCTCGGCGCGCTGCGCCTGTGCGCCAACGTGCCGGGCCAGTACGCCATCGAGGCCGCAGTGAACGGCCCGGACACCATCTCCGAACTGTGCACCCCGGGCGGCCGCCTGTATGAAACCCGCCGCGCGGTGATCGAAGCCTGCGAAGCCAGTGAGCACCTGTCGCTGGTCGCGCCGGCCGGTGCGCTGTACGCGTTCCCGGCCGTGGTCGGTGCCGCCGCCAAGGGCTTCGACGACCACAACTTCGCGCTGGATCTGATGAACAATGAAGGCGTGCTGGTGGTACCGGGTTCCAGCTTCAACGTGCCCTACCGCCATCATTTCCGCGTGACCCTGCTGCCGGAAGCCTCGGTGATGCGCGATGTGTTCGCCCGCATCGACCGCGTGCTGGCCCGCCGTGCCGAGGACGCGACCAAGGTCGTACCGTTGAAGCCGCGCCGTTCGGTGGCCTGAGCCGTGGCGCTGTCCTACCTGGCGCTGGGCGATTCGTACACCATCGGAGAAGCCGTTGCCGTTGAAGGCCGCTGGCCACACCAGCTGGCCGCCGCCCTGCGTGCGCAGGATGTGGCGCTGGCCGACCCGCAGACCATCGCCACCACCGGCTGGACCACCGACGAGCTGGACGCCGGCATCGATGCGGCCGCGCCGCAGGGCCCGTTCGATTTCGTCAGCCTGCTGATCGGCGTCAACAACCAGTACCGCGGCCGGCCGCTGGACGAGTACCGCGTACAGTTCCACGCCCTGCTGCAGCGGGCGATCGGCTTTGCCGGTGGCCGCCCCGGGCGTGTGCTGGTGCTGTCCTTCCCCGACTGGGGCGCGACGCCGTTCGGTATCGGCAGCGGCCGTGACCTGGCCGCGATCGAGATCGAGACCGACGAATTCAACGCGGCCGCTGAAGTGATCTGCACCCAGCAGGGCGTGGCCTTCGTCGACATCACAGACATCAGCCGTGACCACGGTGGCGACCCGGCGATGATCGCCGACGACGGCCTGCACCCTTCAGCACGGATGTACGCGCTGTGGAGCGCGCGCGCGCTGCCGGTCGCCGCCCACCTGCTCGGCGGAACGGACTGACCCGATGGATGGCACGCCACGGAACGGCCCGCCCCTGCCCTGCACACCCTTGAGCGCCGCGCAGGCCCGCGCGATCGCCGAGGCATTCCGCCCCGCACACGCCTGGGCCAGCCGCCGCGACTACTACTACACCCGCAGCAAGCTGGGCAGCGACCCGCTGTATGACGGCGTGCTGCAGCACCTGCCTGGCGACGGGCAACCCGTGCTGGACCTGGGCTGCGGGCTGGGCCTGTTCGCCCACGTGCTGCGCCAGCGCGGTGGCTGCCAGCCCTACCTGGGCGTGGACGTGGATGCCGGCAAGATCGCCCGTGCCCAGCGTGCCGCCACCGGCCTGCCCGCTGTGCGCTTCGACTGTCTGGACGTGCAGGCGCCGCTGCCGGCGCAGGCCGGGCATGTGCTGCTGCTGGATGTGCTGCAGTACCTGGACGCGGGCCCACAGCAGGCACTGCTGCGTGAGGCCAGTATGCGGGTCGCTCCCGGCGGCCGCCTGCTGCTGCGCACGCCACTGGCCACCGGCGATGGCCGCGACCGCACCACGCGGGTGGCGGACCGGCTGGCCTGGCTGGTCGGCTGGATGGGCACGCGGCCGCGCCACTACCCCGACCCGCAGGTGCTGCAGGCGACACTGGCCGAGGCCGGATTGAAAGTGACGGCGCCGCGCCCCCTGCACGGGCGCACGCCGTTCAACAGCTGGTTGCTGGTGGCCGAACGCCCCGCGTTGTAGCGCCGAGTGCAGCATGTGCCGGCGCTGCGCCACAGGATGATCGCCAACCCTTGTGGCGCCGAGCCCATGCTCGGCTGCTCCACACCACCAGGGCCCGGCGTTACGGAACCGGCAGCCGCGCCTTCAGCCCCCGCTCGTCCAGCGCCTGCAGCACGCGTTCGATGATCGCCAGGTTGTGGCCGTGGGCGGCCCCCTCATGCAGCAGCACGATGGCGCCCGGGCGCAGGTCCGGCAGCAGCCGCGACAGCACGCCTTCCGGCGTGCAGCCGACACCGTCGTAGCCACGGGCGCTCCAGCCCACGCGCACCAGTCCCAGCGCCTTCAGCACCGGCGCCACGAACGGATTGGTCATGCCCACCACCGAACGGTACCAGCGCACCGGGCGGCCGCTTACCGCCTGCAGCGCATGCTGGCAGCCCTCGATCTCGGCACGCATCGCTGCCGGGCCCAGCCGCCAGAAGCGCGCCTGCGGATGGCTGTGGCTGTGGTTGCCCAGGTCGTGGCCGCGGCGCAGGATCTCCTGCACCAGCTCCGGCTGTGCCAGCGCACGCTCGCCCACCAGGAAGAAGGTGGCGCGGGCCTGGTAGCGGTCCAGCAGGTCGAGCACCGCACGGGTCTCCGGGCCGGGACCGTCATCGATGGTCAACCAGACGCTGTTTCCGGCCTCTCCGATCCGGCTCAGCACCGGCGCGTAGAAGCGGCTGTTGGGCAGGAATACCGGCACCAGGAACAGTGCGTGGCTGGCCACCATCACGGGCAGCCCCCAGTGCCAGCCGGCCAGGGCCCAGACCAGGATCACGGCCAGCTGCGACGCCACCAGCCAGGGCAGCCAGCGCCAGGGCCGGGTCGGGATGCGATGCAATGTTCCTGCGTTGCTCATCCCCCATGATGCCATGAGGGGTAGAATTGATGATTCGAATTCCCGGAACCCCGACGTCCATGTCCCTCGATCCCGCCCTGCGTTCGCGCATCGAATCCATCCTCAACGCCAACCGCGTCGTGCTGTTCATGAAGGGCCAGCCGTCGATGCCGCAGTGTGGTTTCTCGGCCAAGGCCGTGGGCGCCCTGCAGGACCTCGGCGTCGAGTTCGCCCACGTCAACGTGCTGGCCGACCAGGAAATCCGTGAAGGCATCAAGGCCTATGGCGACTGGCCGACCATTCCGCAGCTGTACATCGACGGCGAACTGATCGGCGGCAGCGACATCGTGCTGCAGATGGCTGCCAGCGGCGAGCTGAGCAGCGTGCTGGGCCTGGCCGCGCCGGACCGTACCCCGCCGAGCATCACCGTCACCCCGGCGGCCGTGGAAATGCTCAAGGGCGCGCTGGCCGATGCCCCGGGCGCTGCTCTGCAGCTGTCCATCGACGCCGGTTTCCAGCCGAACTTCCAGCTGGCCCCGCACGACGAAGGCGCCATCGCCGCCGAGTCCAACGGCCTGCGCGTGCAGTTCGACCTGGCCAGCGCCCGTCGCGCCAACGGCATCACCATCGACTGGGTGGACGACATCCGCGGCAAGGGCCTGACCATCGACAACCCGAATGCGCCCAAGCCGGTGCAGGAAATCAGCGTGCGCGATGCCGACGACCTGGTGCGTGCCGGCAACATCACCCTGGTGGACGTGCGCCCGGCCGACGAGCGTGAAATCGCCGCCGTGGGCGTGCCGTTCAAGACCTTCGACGGCAACGGCCGCGCCGCGCTGGAAGCCCTGCCCAAGGACACCGCGCTGGCCTTCATGTGCCACCACGGTGGCCGCAGCGCGCAGGCCGCCGAGCAGTTCCGCGCCTTGGGCTTCACCAAGGTGTTCAACGTCACCGGCGGCATCAACGCCTGGTCGGAAGACGTCGACAACGGCGTGCCGAAGTACTGATTGAAGGCCCGGGGTCAGAGCCCTTTCCTGCGGAAAGGCGATCTGACCCCCAAAAAGGGGACGGAGGGAATTAAGTCGTTTGTGGCAAAAACGACTTAATTCCCTCCGTCCCCTTTTTCTTAGCCGGCGAAACCGCCTTCGGCCAGGTAGTCCAGTTCTTCCGGTGAGGGAATGCGACCCAGCACGGCGTTGCGGTGGGGGAAGCGACCGAAGCGGCGGATGATGTCGCGGTGCAGCTCGGCGTACTGCAGGTATTCCTTGTCGCCCAGCACGTCGAACATCGCCACCGAGCGGTCCTGGTCCAGCGGATCCTCGGAGTGCTCGAACGGCAGGTAGATGAAGGCGCGCAGCTTGGGCACCAGCTGCAGGTCCAGGCCTTCCTCGATGGCGCGCATGGCGTAGTGCCGGGCCAGGCCATCGGTGGCGTAGGAATGGGCGCTACCGCGGAAGCAGTTGCGCGGGAACTGGTCCAGCAGCAGCATCAGCGCCAGTGCGCCCTCGGCACTGCCCAGCCAGTGTTCGCGCGCGCGAGAGGCGGCTGCGAAATGCTCATCCAGGAACAACTGGCGGAACTGCGCGTCGAACGCATCATCGCGGGCGAACCACTTCGCAGGGCCCGCCTCTTTCCAGAATTCCACCACGTGCGCGGCAACGTCCATCACCTACTCCCCAGGGCCGGCGCGCCGCGCCAGGCCATCATCATCATTCGTCGAAGCGCAGGTGGCGGACCGACTTGCCGTTGCGCCGGATAAGCTTAAGCGCCTCGATACCGATCTGGATATGGTTTTCCACGAACTGGGAGCTGACCTTGGCATCGGAGGCCTCGGTCTTGACCCCATCGGGGATCATCGGCTGGTCCGACACCAACAGCAGTGCGCCGCTGGGAATGTGGTTGGCGAAGCCAGCGGCGAACACGGTGGCGGTTTCCATGTCGATGGCCATGCAGCGCATCGCCCGCAGCCGCTCCTTGAACGCCTCGTCGTGCTCCCAGACCCGGCGGTTGGTGGTGTAGACGGTACCGGTCCAGTAGTCGTGGCCGAGATCACGGATCATGGTCGAGACCGCACGCTGCAGCGCGAACGCCGGCAAGGCCGGCACTTCCGGCGGCAGGTAGTCGCCCGAAGTGCCCTCACCGCGGATCGCTGCGATCGGCAGCACCAGGTCACCCAGCTGGTTCTTGCGCTTCAGGCCACCGCACTTGCCCAGGAACAGCACCGCCTTGGGCATCACCGCCGACAGCAGGTCCATGATGATCGCGGCATTGGGGCTGCCCATGCCGAAGTTGATCATGGTGATGCCATCGATGGTGGCGCTGGCCATCGGCCGGTCCAGGCCGATGACCGGGGCGCCGGTCAGCGCGGAGAAGGTGTGCAGGTAGCCGCCGAAATTGGTCAGCAGGATATGCTGGCCGAACTGGTCCAGCGGAACGCCGGTATAACGCGGCAGCCAGTTGTCGACGATTTCCTGTTTGCTCTTCATGCCCGGTCCGGTTCTGCAGGGGCGCCATTGTAGGCAACGCTGCGCCTGCCCTGCCACACAAAGAGAAGGGGCGGCCCAACGGCCGCCCCTCCTGGTTTCCCTGCGGGAGCCGGTGGCTTAGAAACGCACCGACCAGCGCAGGTTGGCACCGTGGTCGCGGCTTTCGTCGCCGAACTGGCCGCTGTAGCCCAGTTCCAGCTGCTGCTTGGCGGTCAGCCAGGCCGAGAGGCCCAGTTCGGCCACCACCGCGCTGTCGGCGATGGGTGCACCGTTGACCACGAAGCTGTCACCGCCGGTGGCAAAGCCCAGGCGGGCCGACGGGTTGCGGTCGCCGCTGGCGTGGCGGTACGCCACCGCGCCGCGCACGTGCAACCAGCTGTCCTGCTGGAACGAGGCCTTCAGGCCCTTGTCGAAGCGCACGCCGGCCGTGGCCAGGGTGGTGCGCACGTCGTCCACCGAACCCTGCAGGGCCGCAGCACCGCCACGCTCGTTCACGTGCTTGGTGTCCACTTCCACGCGGGCCACCTGCACGTACGGCTCCAGGCCAGCCTCGCGGCCACCGAAGCGGTAGGCCGCTTCGATGAAGGCCTGGCGGGTACGCGCGTCGTAGCGGGCGCTCAGGGTGTCGCTGTAACCGGCGAACGCCAGCTCACGGGTACTGTCCACATCGTGTTCGCTCCATGCCAGGCCGCCACGCAGGCCGAAACCGCCCCAGTTGTGGCTGGCGTAGGCGCCGAAGTGGGTGTTGTCCACCTTCGACCTCGCACGGCGCCCTTCGCCCTGCTTCACGTCGGTGCGGCCGGTACCGGCCAGCACGCCCACCTGCCAGCCGCCGAACTCGCGGTCGGCACCGACCAGCAGGCCGTTGCTGTTGGCTTCGGTGCGGGCGGTGTTGGTGTTGCCATCCAGCGTGGTGCTGCCGGCCAGGGCCTGCACCCACACACCGGTGGCGTCGCCGCCTTCGGCACCCGGTGCAGCGGCACCGGCACGGCGGGCCAGCGCGGCATCACGCACGTAGCGGCTGCCTTCCAGCAGGGCCGCGCTGGTGGCGGCATGCAGTTCGCCGCTGAGGCTGTCCAGTGCGCTGCCCACCTGTTCCGGGAACAGCATGGTCAGCGGACGCGGCAGGCCCTGGTTGACCGCCAGACCGTCGACCACGGTGGCCACGGCCAACTGGTTGGCGGTGGTGGCCGCGGTAGCCAGCGCGTTGCCGCGGGTCACTTCAATGCGCGCGCCGGCGGCGGAGTAGGCCAGGCCGAACTGCAGGAAGGGCGAGAAGGCGCTGAAATCGGTGCTGGCGAACCGACCGTTCACGCCGCCGTCGGCCTGGATGAAGTTGAACTGCTCGCCCAGGTAGTAGGTGCCCGGTTCCGGCAGCGCCACCAGGGTGCCGCCCAGGGTGGCGGTGCCGGTCACGTGCAGCTGGTCGCTGCGGCTGCCCGGGGCCACCTCGGCCTGGTACACGCCAGTGGCGGTCTGCACATAGTCACCGTTGATGGTGAGCGTGCCGATGGAGTTGCCCGGAGCGATGATGCCGGCCACGGTGGTGTTTCCCAGCTGGCCCACGCCCTTCAGCGTGCCCTTTTCACCCACGAAGGTGCTGCCGCCGGTCTGCACGCCGTTGAAGGACACCACGCCGCCGGTGACGGTCAGGTCCGAGCCGTCCAGCACACCGGTGGCGGTGATGCGGCTGCTGCCGCCCAGGCTGTTCAGCGCTGTGTTCTGCAGGGTGCCGTTCAGCAGGAAGATTCCGCCGGTCACGTCCACGGCGCTGGTCAGCGTGTTCACGCCGTCCAGTTCCAGCACGCCTTCGCGCACCACCGCGCCGTTGAAGCTGTTGTCGCCGCTCAGGCGCAGCCAGCCGATGCCGCTCTTGGTCAGTTTGCCCGGGCCGCCGATGTCATTGGTCCAGTCGTCCCATGCATCACCTTCCCACACCTTCAGGCCGCCGGCCTTCTGGTTCATCACCACATCGGTGTCCACGCGCAGCGAGCCGTAGCCTTCGACGGCCGCAGCCAGGTTCATCAGGCCCCAGCCGTAGACATCGTCCACGCCTGCAGCACCCAGGTCGGTGGCGGTGGTCAGCAGCACGTCGCGCACCTGCGCGCTGTCCAGGTACGGGAAGCGCTCGAACAGCAGGCCCAGCGCGCCGGTGACGTGCGGGGCGGCCATGGACGTGCCGCTCAGTTCCTCGTAATCGGACGACGGGGTCTGGCTGATGATGTCCACCACCAGGTTGCCATTGTCATCGTAGAAATCACCTTCGATCACCGAATCGGGACCGTACACGGTCGAGTTGATGTTCGAGCCGGGCGCGGCGAGGCACCAGTTCGCCGCCAGGCCACAGCGCATCGAGCGGTTGCTCAGCTCCAGGTCCTGATTGACGTTGACCACGGCCAGCCAGTACGGCTCGACGTCGGCGACGGCGCGCGGCAGCGAGGCATACATGCCGGCAATCGGCGCTTCTTCCGGCGAAGTGTTGGGCGAATCGGTGTTGCCAGCGGCCCATACCTGGATCAGGCCGCTGCTGCGCGAACCTTCGGCCATCGCAGCCAGACTGGCGGCGAACACCGGGTGCGACTGGTACATGTCCAGGTCTTCCGCTGTGGTCGGCTCGTTGGCCAGGCCCCAGCTGTGGTTGATGGCGCGCACACCTTGCTCGTTCATCTGCGCATACAGCTGCGGGTAGATCGAATCGTCGGCCTGGATGGCGGCGATGGTCTGTTCGTCCAGATACAGGGAACCGCCGATATTCACCACCGACAGGTAGGTGGCGCTGTTGGAGAACAGGCGGGCCACGCTCAGGTCGGCGCCGAAGGCAACACCGTGGGTGCCGTTGCCATCACGGTTGGCGGCGATGGTGCCCGACACGTGGGTACCGTGCACGTTGTAGCTCAGGCCTTCGTAGAAGCCATTGCGCTCCAGCAGATCGGCATAGTCCGGGTCGAGCAGCTGGTAGGACACGGCCACCTGGTCACCGTCGCTGGCGAAGCAGGCGTCCGGGCCACTCAGCACTTCGCGCGCGCACAGGCTGCCATCGGCCAGCACGTCGGCCAGATGGATGCTGCGGTGGTCCTTGCCGGCGAACTCGTCGTGGTCCAGGCCGGTGCCGCTGTCGAACACGCCCAGGCGGATGCCGGTGCCGGTCAGGCCGCGTGCGTAGGCCACATCGGCGTTGATCGCCTGCAGGCCCCAGTCGCTGTTGAATTCGGTGGTGCGCCAGCTGGCGGCATCACCCGGCTTGCCCATGATGGGTTCCGGATCGACTTCCACATCGGCGGCGGCGACGGCCAGCGACGGCGAAGCGGTGAGGACCGGTGCGGCAAACGCGGCCTGCAGGCTGCGCTGGAACTGGTAACGCGACAAGGCGTCTGCGTTGCTGTCCTGGGCCAGCGCCGGCAGAGCGGCGGCCATCAGCAGCGAGCCAACAATGGCCGAGGCCAGGGGTGAGGGGAGGATCGAGCGGCGGGAAGCGGTGGAGCGATACGACGGGAAGACAATCATCTGCAGTTACGTCCTTGATTCCTTGAAATATTTCAGGTGCAGCTCCGTCATGGAGCAATGGAAAGCACACCTCACGGCGGGTCAGCGCTCGCTGTCCCACCGGTTGGTAGCGGCAGGTGTCACAAAAAATTAATGCTTCGTTCAGAATTTTTGTATAGGAAAATCCCCACCCCTGCCCCTGCCCAAGGTCACTTGGCAAGTGGTATCGACGACGGATAGCGTCGGCGGATTCACGCGTGGGTTGGGGATCTCTGCATGGCATCGATGGTGTTGCGCGCCGCTCTTGGGATGGCGCTGGTTTCGTTGAGCACGGCACCGGCGATGGGCGCCTCGCGCTTCGTCGCCGATCCCTACCCCAGCACCTACCGGGCGCATCCCGATGCGCCGGTGCTGATCCAGAACGCCATCGTGCTCACCGGCACCGGCCAGCGCCTGGACAACGCCGACGTGCTGCTGCGCGAGGGCCGCATCGCCGCCGTGGGCCGCCAGCTGCAGGCCGATGCCGGGGTCACCCGCATCGATGCGCGGGGCAAGTGGGTCACCCCGGGCCTGATCGACGTGCACTCGCACCTGGGCGTGTACCCCAGCCCGGGCGTCGGCGCGCACAGCGACGGCAACGAGATGACCGCACCGGTCACCGCCAATGTCTGGGCCGAGCACTCGGTGTGGCCGCAGGACCCGGGCTTCGCTACAGCCCTGGCCGGAGGCGTGACCAGCATGCAGGTGCTGCCTGGCTCGGCCAACCTGGTCGGTGGCCGTGGCGTGACCCTGAAGAACGTGCCGGCCATCACCTACCAGGCCATGAAATTCCCGGGTGCTCCGTGGGGGCTGAAAATGGCCTGCGGCGAGAACCCGAAACGGGTTTACGGCGAAGGCAAGGGCGTCGCCCCAGCCACGCGGATGGGCAACGTTGCCGGCTACCGCGCCGCCTTCATCGATGCTGCCGACTACATCGCCAAGAACAAACCCAAGCCGGCCAAGCGCAAGGGCTGGTTCGGCAGCGACAAGGGCGACAGCGCCGGTGATGCCGGCGGCAAGCGCGATCTCAAGCTGGACACGCTGGCCGGCGCGATCGAAGGCGACATCCGCGTGCACATCCACTGCTACCGCGCCGACGAGATGGCCACCATGCTCGACCTGGCCAAGGAATTCGGCTTCAAGGTGGCGGCCTTCCACCACGGCGTAGAGGCCTACAAGCTGGCCGACCGGCTGGCCGCCGACGGCGTCTGCGGTGCGCTGTGGGCCGACTGGTGGGGCTTCAAGATGGAAGCCTTCGATGGCATTCCGGAGAACATCGCACTGGTCGACCGGCCGAAGAACAGCTGCGCCATCGTCCATTCCGATTCGCCCGAAGGCATCCAGCGCCTGAACCAGGAAGCGGCCAAGGTGATCGCCGCCGCGCGCCGCGCGCACATGCCGGAGATCACGCCCGAACATGCCATCACCTGGATGACGGCCAATGCCGCCAGAGCGCTGGGCATTGAAGGCCAGACCGGCACCCTGGAGGCCGGCAAGATGGCCGACGTAGTGGTGTGGAACGGCAACCCCTTCGGTTCCTACGCGCTGGCCGAACAGGTCTTCATCGACGGCCGCCGCCTGTACGACCGCAGTGCGCCGACAGCGACGCCGCGTTCCGATTTCCAGCTCGGCCAGGAGGTGCACTGATGGGCGCGTTGAACAAGCGTCGCCGGGCACGGCTCGGCGCTACGGTCATGGTGCTGGCCTGCCTCTCCGCAGCCGCGCAGGCGCAGGACCTGCTGGTCCGCAACGCCACCGTACATACGGCCAGCGCGCGCGGCAGCCTGCAGCACGCCGATGTACTGGTGCAGGGCGGCATCATCCGCGCAGTCGGCAACGGGCTGTCCGCACCGGCCGGGGCCAACGTCGTCGAGGCCGATGGCCGCCCGCTGACACCCGCGCTGTTCGGGGGCATCACCGAGATCGGCATCGAAGAAGTCTCCGGTGAAGCGAGCACGGTCGACAGCACGCTGAAGATCGGCGAACAACCGTTGCGCCCCGAATTCGATGTCACCCTGGCCTACAACCCGGCCTCGGTGCTGATCCCGGTGGCGCGCCTGGACGGCATCGGCTTCACCGCCCTGGGGGCCGCCACCGGTGGCGGCTTCGTCGCTGGCCAGGGCGGTGTGATGCGGCTGGACGGCAGCGCCGATCCCCTCGGGCCGCGCGCGCTGTTCCTGCGCCTGGGGTCGGCCGCAGTGGAACTGACCGGGCATTCGCGTGCGGCGCAATGGATGCTGCTGCAGCAGATGGTGGACGAGGCGCGTGGCCAGGTCGCCGCGGACTCACCGCATGCGCTGCTGACCCCGGCCGGGCGCCGCACGCTGGGCCGCTACCTGGCCGGCCAGGGCCGCATCGTGGTGGAGGTGGACCGTGCGGCGGACATCCGCCAGCTGCTGCGCTGGGCCGCCCGCGAGAAGGTGAAGATCGCCATTGCCGGTGGCAGCGAAGCCTGGCAGCTGGCACCGGAGCTGGCCGCCGCGCAGGTGCCGGTGTTCGTCGACGTGCTGTCCAACCTGCCGGCCAGCTTCGACCAGATCGGTGCAACCCTGGAAAATGCGGCACGCCTGCAACGGGCCGGCGTGGCGGTCTCGTTCGTGCAGCGTGGCGACGCCTCGCACAACGCCCGCAAGATGCGCCAGCTGGCCGGCAATGCCGTGGCCAATGGACTGCCCTGGGCCGACGGCCTGGCCGGCCTGACCCGGGTGCCGGCGCAGGCGTTCGGTGTGGCCGACCAGATCGGCAGCATCGAGCCGGGCAAGCGTGCCGACCTGGTGCTGTGGGAGGGCGACCCGCTGGACGTGGCGCACTATGCCGAACAGGTCTGGCTGGGCGGCCGGGCGATGCCGATGCGCTCGCGCCAGACCGAGCTGCGCGATCGCTACCTGCTGCGCAACGCGCAGCCCTGACCGCATTGAAGGACACCACCATGGCCACCCTGCGCTGGTATTTCGACTTCGTTTCGCCGTACTCCTACCTGCATTGGCAGAAGCTGAAGCAGCTGCCCGAGTTCCCGCGGATCCAGCCGGTGCCGATCGCCTTTGGTGCCGTGCTGCATCACCTGGGCAACCTCGGGCCGGCCGAGATTCCGGCCAAGCGCCGCTTCATCTACCGCCAGCTGCTGTGGACCGCGCAGGCCGAAGGCACACCGCTGCGGTTCCCGCCGGGCCACCCGTTCAATCCGCTGTCTGCCCTGCGCCTGTGCCTGGCCGCGGGTGGCAGCGCACAGGCGGTGGACGTGCTGTTCGACTGGATCTGGCGCGACGGCAATGCCGCCGACAGCGCCGAGGCCCTGCGCGAACCAGCCGCGCGGCTGGGGATCGAGGATGTCGCCAGCGCCATCGCGACTCCCGCGGTCAAGGAGCAGCTGCGGAGGAACACCGAGGCCGCCATTGCAACCGGCGTGTTCGGCGTGCCGACCCTGGCCATCGATGGCGAACTGTTCTGGGGCAACGACGCCCACCCACTGATGGCGGCGGTGCTGGCCGACCCGGATCTGCTGCGGCAGCCCGAATGGCAGCGCCTGGCCGAGCTTCCGGTGGCCGTGCAGCGCAGTCGCTGAACAGGGCGTGCCGCGTTTCCCTCGCGCGCCACGCCGGAATTTGAGATAGATTTCACATTTCCGAACCTACAACCGCCCTGGAGGGGGAGCCGCGGATGCGCATCGGAATCGTCGTCGACTCGGCCTGCGACCTGCCGCAGGACTTCATTGCCGAGCACAACATCGTGCTGCTGCCGATCACCGTACGGATCGGCGAAGCCGTGCTGGCCGATCATCGCGATGAGCAGGCCACCCTGAGCTTCCTGCACGCGCATGTGGCCGAACATGGCGCTGAAGCGGAAACCATCCCCTTCAGCGTCAACCAGATCCGCGACCTGTTCCTGCAGCAGCTGGTGATCGATTACGACCACGTGTTCTGCATGACCATCACCAAGACCCGCAGCCCGATCCACGACAACGCGCTGCAGGCCAGCTTCGCCATCCTCAACGATTACAAGCCGGTGCGGCAGGCAGCGGGCTACAACTCGCCGTTCGCGCTGCGCGTACTTGATACCCAGAACCTGTTCGCCGCGCAGGCCGTGACCGCGGTGGAGGCTGTCCGCCTGCGTGACAGTGGCGCCAGCGTGCAGCAGATCCGCGAACGGCTGGAAGAACTGGCCGGCAACGTGCACGGCTACATGATCACCCGCGACCTGTACTACATGCGCGCACGCGCGCGGCACAAGGGCGACCGCAGTGTCGGCCTGCTCAGCGCGGCACTGGGCAGTGCACTGGACATCAAGCCGGTGCTGCACGGCTACCGTGGCGAGACAGGGCCGGTGGCCAAGATCAAGGGCTTCGACAGCGCCGTGCAGAAGCTGTTCGCGGTGGTCGGCCAGCGCGTGCGTGCCGGGCTGATGACGCCGACGGTGTGCGTCAGCTACGGCGGCGAACTGGACGAGCTGCGCAGCCTGCCCGGCTATGCACAGATGAAAGAGGTCTGCGCCGGCCATGGCGTGACCGTGTACGAATCGGTGATGAGCCTGACCGGCATGGTCAACGTCGGCAAGGGCGCGGTCACCGTGGGATTTGCCGATGGGCCGCATCGGTTCGAATGAGCGCTGGCCACGGCCGGAATCTGCACATCGATTCCACCCCGACTGTGCCAGCCTTGCCGCACTTCAAGGAGAACTCCATGCCTGCGCAGTACCACATCAGCCTGCCCGATCCGTCCAAGGCCCGCGGCAACGACCCTGACCTGTCCTTCCATTCCCAGGGCGCCGCCGGTTTCGCCGAAGAGCTGCAGGATGCCCTGCGCAGCGGCACGCTGTTCGAACGCTGGAAGGCCAAGCAGCCCGACCCGGATGCGGTGGAACCGCAGTGGGGCGTGACCGACCCGGAGGCCACCGTGACCGGCGAGCAGAAGGACCTGCGCATCAACCTGGTCGCCACCACCCGCATCGACAGTGACGTGTTCAAGCAGCGCCTGCGCCTGCTGGCCGGCAGCCACTGGGAACTGCGCGACGTGCGTTGAGGCACCCGCCCGCCGGGCATGGCCCGGCGCTACCGTGCCCGTGTCGTGATCGACCCGGTGCCGATGACCATGCTCTGGTAGACGCCAACCTTGGTTGGCCCTCCAAAAAAAGCTGCCAACCAAGGTTGGCAACTACCGACGAACCGCCGGGCATGGCCCGGCGTTTCCCCTATCGCTACCAGCCACCGCCCAGCGCGCGGTACAGCTCCACCCGCGCGATCGCGGCGGCGGCCTGGCTGTTGGCCAGCGCGGCCTGGTTGTCCAGCGCGATGCGCTGGGTGGTCAGCACGTCCAGCATGTCGACCACGCCGGCCTGGTACTGCCGGCGCGCCACCCCCAGTGCCGTCTCGCTCTCATCCACCGCCACGTGCAGCTGCACCGTGCGCTGCTGCTCGGCACTGTAGCCATCCATGGCGTCGTCCACCTCATGCCAGGCCTGCAACACGGTACGGCGGAACTGCAGGGCCGACTGTTGCTGCTGCAGCCTGCTCAGCGCGAGGTTCGCCTTCAGCCGCCCGCCCTGGAAGATCGGCAGGCTGATCGACGGCCCGATGCTGAAACGGTGCGCGTTCCAGCCATCCAGGTCATCCAGCTGCTTGGCCTGGAAGCCTGCGTCACCATTCAAGGTGATGCGCGGCAGGAAACTGGCCTTGGCCACGCCGATGCCGGCCGTTGCCGCATGCAGTGCCGCCTCGGCACGACGGATGTCCGGGCGACGCTCGGCCAGTTCACTCGGCAGACCCACCGCCACCGCTGGCAACGCCGGCCAGTCACGGCGTGCATCCTGCAGCTGCGCGTCCAGTGCCTGCGGCGGCTGTGCCAGCAGGAACGCCAGCGCATTGCGCAGCTGCGATTCGCGATGCCGCAGCGGCGCGATGCGCGCCTGCAGCGAAGCCACCTGCGCGGCCGCGCTGGACACCTGCAGCGTGCTGGCCACGCCCTGCTTCTGGCGCGCCTCGGTCAGCCGTTTGATGTCATGCGCGATGCTGAGGTTGTCCTCGGTGATCGCCAGCAGCTGCCGCGTCGCACGCAGCTGCAGGTAATCACGCGCGGTTTCCGCCAGCAGCGCGATGCGCACGGCGTGTGCATCCTCCTCGGCCATCTGCACGCGCGCGTCGGCCGCTTCCACCTGGCGCCGCACGCGGCCCCACAGGTCCAGTTCCCAGCCCAGGCCGATACCGGCCTGGAACAGCCCGTAGTCATCACGGCCGCCGTTGCCGGACGGATCATTCAGGCCCACTTCGCTGTAGCGTGCACGCACGCCACTGGCGCTCGCGCTGACGCTGGGCAGGTGATCGGCGGCGGTGATGCCGCGCGCGGTGCGACTCTGCTGCACGCGGTTGGCGGCCAGCTGCAGGTCCAGGTTGGCCGCCAGCACCTGGTGGGCCAGCTGCCCCAGCAGCGGATCGTCGAAGCCGGCCCACCAGGCGGCGTCCTGATCGATGGCGTTGCCGGCGACAGCCCCACCCTGCCAGTGGCCGGGCAGTTCCGCCTGCGGGCGTACGAAGCCCGGGCCCATCGCGCAGGCAGCCAGGGCCGTGCACAGGCTGGCCGCAACGAAGGTGCGGAAAACGGTAATGGCGCTCATGCGCCCTCCCCGCGCTTGTGGCCCGGTCCGTGCTGCATGCTCTGCGCACGCGCGCGGCTGCCCAGGTCAACGTTGGCTTCCACCGACATGCCGGCACGCAGCTGGTCCAGCAGCGGTTGGCCCGGCTCCAGCACGATCTTCACCGGAATGCGCTGCACCACCTTGGTGAAGTTGCCGGTGGCGTTCTCTGGTGCGACTGCAGCAAAGGTGACGCCGGTGGCTGGTGCAATGCTGTCGATGTGCCCGCGCAGCGGCGTGCCCGGGAATACGTCCACCTTCAGTTCGACCTGCTGGCCGGCCTGCATGCGGGTCATCTGCGTTTCCTGGAAGTTGGCGACCACGAAGGCGCGCTTCAGCGGGACCACCGCAGCCACCGGCGTACCCGGGGTCAGGTAGGCACCGACGCGCACTGCGCGGCGACCGACCATGCCATCGATCGGCGCGCGCAGCACGGTGTGCGACAGATCCAGTTCGGCGCGTGCCTGTGCCGCTTCTGCACGCTGCACCGCCGCCTGTGCAGCCTGCACGCCCGCGCTGAGGATGTCGGTGCGCTGGCGTGCGGTCGACAGTGCGGCCTGGCCCTGCTGCAGATGCGCACTGGCCACGGCCTGCTTCGACTGCGCCTGCTGCGCGTTCTGCACGGTACCGGCGCCATCACGGGCCAGTTCGCGGTAACGCTGCTGGTCGGCACTGGCCAGGGTCAGTTCGGAACGGCTGACATCGACGCTGGCCCTGGCCTGCGCGATCAGCGAGTCCTGCTGGGCCAGTGCGGCCTGCGCATTGGCCAGCTGCGCACGGGCATTGGCAAGGTCGGCACGCGCAGCCTGCAGTGCCACCTGGTAGTCGCGGTCGTCGATGCGCGCAAGCACGTCACCGGCCTTCACCGACTGGTTGTCCTCTACCTCCACGGCACTGACGAAGCCGGCAATCTTCGGCGCTACCAGGGTGTAGTCGGCCACCACGTACGCATTGTTGGTGGTCTGGTGACCGCCATCGCGCAGCAGCAGCCACGCGCCGATGGCCAGGGCCAGCACGCCCAGGCCCAGGCCGGTGTTGAGAGGGGTTCGATTGATCGTCATGAGGGGTTCCTGCGAAAGGTTCAGGCCACGGCGCGTGGCGGATGGATGCGGGTGGGCATCCAGGCAATGAGGGGAATGAAGGCCAGCGCCACCAGTGCGACCACCCAGTACAGGTCGGCAGAAGTCAGCGCCTGCACCTGTGCATGCAGGCGCGCGCCCAGCTGCGGGCCATCGGCCAGCCACGGTTGCTCGCCAAGGCGGTCGACCAGCACGGTGGAATGGAAATGACGGCGGCCTTGGGCGATGGCATCCAGTACGCCACCGGCGAGCACCGCAGCGAAGCCCTTGACCGTGTTGAACCAGGCCGAGGCAAACGGGCCATCCTGTGGCGCCAGGCCGCCGGTGGCCAGCATCAGCAGCGGCAGCACCGCCATCGGCTGGGCAAACACCTGCAGCAGCTGCACCCACAGGAAGTTGTCGCGGATCCAGGCCACGTCCAGGTGCGAGCCCAGCCAGCAGGCCAGTGCCAGCATCGCCAGGCCGGTGGCCTGCACCCAGCGGCAGTCCACCGCGCGGATGTTCAACAGGGCCGCCACCAGCGGCAGCGCGATCACCTGTGGCAGTGCCACCCACAGCAGCATCGGTGCGGTCTGCAGCGGCCGGTAGCCCTGCACGCTGGCCAGGAAGCCGGACGGTATCGAGATCACCGCCAGCAGCACGAACAACACGCCCCCCAGCGTGACCAGCGAGTAGCTGAGATTGCGGTTGGCCAACAACTGCAGCTTGAAGAACGGCAGCGGGTGGAACCATTCGTTGATCATGAACAGCACCATCAGGCCGGCACCGCCTCCGATCATCAGCGTGATCATCGGCGAATCGAACCAGTTCAGCCGCGGGCCCTGCACCAGGCCCAGCACCAGCAGCACCAGCGCCGGCAGGCCGAGCAGCAGCCCAACGCCATCGAACTGGGCGAAGCGTTCCAGCCGCAGCGGGTCCTGTGGCAGGCCCCAGCCGACCATCGCCATGGCGGCCAGGCAGTACGGCACGATCTGCCAGAACGCCCAGTGCCAGCCCACCTGCTCGACCCAGAACGCGGCCAGCGGCGTGCCCATGCTCGGGCCGAACGTCGCCGTCAACGCGTAGCCGGCCAGGCCGTACAGCTTGATGCCAGGCGGCAGGAAGCGCAGCGCCACGCTCATCAGCAACGGCGGCAGTGCACCGCCGCACAGGCCCTGCAATGCACGCAGCAGCAGGAACACCTGCAGGTTCGGGGCGAGCGGGCACAGCACGCCCAGCACCATGAAGCCACCGATCATCGCCAATGCGAAGCGGCGCAGCGAGAAGGTGGCGGCACACCACGGCGCGAAGGCCATCGCGCTGACCGACATCGCGCTGTAGAGGGCGACGATCCAGCTGCCGTCGTCGACGCTGAAACCCATCGCGCCACGGATGTCGGCCAGGGCGACCTTGGTGATGTTCTCGTTGAAGCCGGACACCAGCACCGCCAGCAGCACGCCACACAGGCCGACCAGAATGCGGCGATCGAGCCCGGGGGCGGCGGCAGGACGGGGCGCTGCGGCGGCCGGGACAGCGGCGGCCGGCGCACTCATCGCCAGGCACCGATCCGTGCAGTGCACGGCATGTTGAGGGTCATTGGAATGCGCTCAGTGAAACTCCGGGGAGCGCAGTCTAGGGAGCCGGTACCCTGTGAAAAATGGCGTCGCCGGCATCCCAGGCGTGCGTCCAGCGCACGCCTGCGGGTCTCAGCGGTGGGCGTCCTCGACGCGCTCGCACATGGTCTTGATCGAACGGCGAAGCCACTGGTGCGCGGCATCGTTGTCCAGCCGCGGATGCCAGGCCTGCACGATGGCCGCGGTACGCACCGGGATCGGCAGCGGGAACAGGCGCAGCGGCAGGCGCATGCTGACGATCCGCTCCAGCATCACGCTTGGCATCTGCGGCAGGATCAGGTCTGATTCGGCCGCCGCGAAGATCGCACCGTGGAAGGTCGGGCTGATCAGCGCCACGCGGCGCTGCAGGCCGAGCGTGGCCAGGTCATCATCGATCGGCCCACGCGGCAGGCCACGGCGCGACACCGCGATGTGGTCACACGCGGCAAAGCGCTCTGCACTGATCTCCTCGTCGAACAGTGGATGGTCCTCGCGCGCGGCGCCCATGAACGAGGTACTGAACAGGTTCTGCACCTTGGTATCGGGCGCATGCTTGCCGGCGGTGCTGATGTACAGGTCGATCCGGCCCTGCGCCATCGCATCATCGTCGGTATCGCCCTCGGGCACGAAGCGCAGCACCGCGCGCGGTGCCTGCTGGCGGAAGATCTCGCGCAGGCGACCGCCAAATCCACCGATGAAGACATCATTGGCGCGCACGCTGAAGGTTCGCTCGAGCACGCGCATGTCCACTTCACGACCAGCGTTGAAGACGCGGTGGGCCTGCTCGATCACATCGCGGACCTGCTCGCGCAGCTGCAGCGCGCGGGGCGTGGGCGCCAGACCGCGGCCGGCACGCACCAGCACCGGGTCACCCAGCGCAGTGCGGATCCGGCCCAGGGTGCGGCTCATCGCCGGCGCGCTCAGGTTCATGCGGCGCGCGGCGGCGGCCACGCTGCATTCGTCAATCAGTACGTCCAGTGCCAGCAACAGGTTCAGGTCCGGCAGGGGCATGACAGTCTCCAGTAAATCAGATGACTCTACGGCACTTGCAACCACCGTGGATTGCGTTCGACGCATTCATTGACTGCCGCGCACGGCATGGGTGCGCGCGGTGACATCGGCGACCATCCCCGTCCCGCCAAGGAGACATCCATGTTCACTACCCTGCTGGTCGCCCTGGATGGTGGCCCCCAGCACGCACGCGTGCTGGACCTGGCCGCCGCCATCGCCGGCCCCCACAGCCGCCTGCACCTGCTGTGCGTGCTCGACCCCGAATTCGCGCTGGCGGCCGATGCCAGCGAAGCCGATCGCACCGAGTATCCGGAAGCCGCCCGCCAGCGCTCCCGCGCCGAGGCAGTATTGGCCGAAGCCCTGGCCGAACTGCGCGAGCGCGGCGTCGATGCCATCGCGCAGATCCCCTCCGGCGATCCCGGCGAAGTGATCAGCGAGCAGGCCCGGCGCCTGGAGTGCGACCTGATCGTGATCGGCCATCGCCACCTGTCCCGGCTGGAACGCCTGTTCGAGCCCTCGATCGGGCAATGGACCATCGACCACGCGCCCTGTCCGGTGCTGGTGGAAACCCGCGACCCACAGCCCTAGCCACCATGGCCTCCCGTTCCCCGTTGTTTCCCACCCGGGTCAACTACCGCGCCTTCGGTCGACAGTTCGGCCGGGGCGAACAGGCGCTGCTGGGCGCGATACGCCAGCTGCGCGACCCCGATCTGCAGGCCGATGGCCTTGCCCAGCTGAGCGGACTCGGGCTTGGCCGGGAGGGCTGCGACGCCTTCATCGGCCTGCTGCCGCTGCTGGCCGCGCCGGCGGCACCGATCGACCTGTTGCCCGCCGGCTCCCCCTTCATTGCCGCCAGCGAACTGGACCTGCTGGTCTGCCTGCTGCGCATCGCACAATGGCGGCATGCGCGGCCCCGCGAAGACGACACGCTGGCACCGTTGCGCCGGCAACTGGCACGCTGTGCGATGGCCGTGCAGGCGGCACGCCTGCCGTTGCGGCAGCGCTCGTTGTCACCGGTCGGGCTGAGGCTGCTCGATCCGACCGGCTGGTTGCGGCAGCGATAAGCCGTCACGCCCCCCGTGTGATCGCATGCAGAGAGCTGCTCAACAGTCCATCGTTCCGTGCGTGCTGCCCTCGTCATCCAGCACGTGCGCATGCAGGATCACCTGGTTGCGGCCAGCCCGCTTGGCGGCATACAGGCCGGCATCGGCGTCTGCCAGCAACTGATCGGCACTGGCCAGAGCCGGCGGATGCAGGTAACCCACGCCGATGCTGATACTGACCGATCCTTCCGGCAACGGCAGCGCTTCCACCGCCTGGCGCAGGCGCTCGGCCAGCGCCAGAACGCCCGACAGCGCGCTTCCGGGCACGATCACCGCAAATTCCTCGCCGCCATAACGTGCGACGCTGTCACCGGCGCGACCGGCGCTCGCCTTCAGTACCGCTGCCACGGCCTGCAGGCAGCGGTCGCCGGCGGGATGGCCGTGGCGGTCGTTGAAGGCCTTGAAATGATCAATATCCAACAGCAGCAGGCCCAGCTCGGTGCCACTGCGCCGTGCGCGATTCCACTCGGCCAGCAGCAGCGCGTCGAACTCGCGCCGGTTGGCCACGCCTGTCAGGCCATCCTGGCGCGCCAGCTGGTCCAGCGAGGCCTGCCGTTCCATCAGGTCCACCTGCAGCAGGATGCTGCGCAGGCCGAACCCCAGCGTCGCCACCACGAAACCGCTCACGGCCAGGGGCCGGGCATGGTCGACCACCAGGGTGCCCACCACCAGCAGCAGCAGCGGCAGGATCATCGGGCCCGCCGCCTGCACCGTGCGCGCCATCCGCGGATGCGGCGTCAGGACCCGCGCCGGTGCCTGGCTGAGTGCGAGCAGCGCCAGCAGCAGGAACGGCAGATCGATCAGCAGATCGGCATAGGCACCGAACGCATCACCGGAGGTGTAGTGGTTGATGTAATACGCCACCAACAGGTAGGTCGCCGCATACATCGCCAGCGCGCGGAAAAAGGTACGCCGCTCGGGAACGTCGCCGGCCAGCCAGCGCACCACCGCGAACACGGCGATGCACAGGTTCTGGATATCGAACATGCGTTGCATGTTGGACAACGCGTGGTCGTCGATGTCAACGCGGGCGGCGAACGACTGCGCGTGCACAAAGAACAGCACGCCCAGCAGCGCCGCCATGGCCGCATCGATCAGGCTGATGCTGACCCGTTCCCGGCGCGCCCTGGCCAGGATGAACACCAGGGGCACACCGTAGAGCACGTAAAGGAACAGGCTTGCGCGCGGGGTGAAATCGGCACGCCCGGCGCCCAGGGCGTCGATCATGTTGAACGCCATGCCGCCGGCCCACAGCAGCAGCGCCAATGCCGTGGCGCGCCACCCCAGTGCCGCGCGGTCGCGGCGGGCCCGCCACAGGCAGGCGGCCGCCGCCAGCAACGGGGCACCGGTCAGGAAAACGAAGGAGCCTACCCCGGCCGGACCAGGCCACAAGGCCAGCACCAGGCCATGGCACAGCACATACAGCAGCGCCAGCACTACCGGCATGCATCCCCCGATCCGCAAGGCCGTCTACGCGCACGATAGCGCGGGGCGACGCCACGAGGGTGTGATCCATCGCTGAAAAAGGGGACGGAGGGGATTAAGTCGTTTGCGGCACAGCGGCAAATGCGACTTAATCCCCTCCGTCCCCTTTTTCCCGGGGGCTCAGCCCTGCAGGGCGCGGGCGTGGTGGGCGATGTGCTCGCCGATGAAGCTGCCAATGAAGTAGTAGCTGTGGTCGTAGCCGGGCTGCAGGCGCAGGGTCAGCGGATGGCCGGCAGCGGCGCAGGCCTCCTGCAGGCGCTGCGGCTGCAGCTGGGTCTGCAGGAACTCGTCCGCCTCGCCCTGGTCGATCAGCAACGGCAGGCGCTCGCTGGCCGCGGCAATCAATGCGCAGGCGTCCCATTGCGCCCAGTCGGCCGGGTTGTCGCCAAGGTAGGCGTGGAAGGCCTTCTGCCCCCACGGAACATGGCTGGGCGCGACGATCGGCGAGAACGCCGACACGCTGCGGTAGCGCCCCGGATTGCGCAGCGCGATCACCAGCGCACCGTGGCCGCCCATCGAGTGCCCGCTGATGGCGCGTGCGCCGGTCGCCGGGAACTCCGCTTCGATCAGCGCCGGCAACTCGTGCACTACATAGTCATGCATGCGGAAGTGCTTCGCCCAGGGCGCACGGGTGGCGTTGAGGTAGAACCCTGCGCCCTTGCCCAGGTCGTAGCCTTCGGCATCGGCCACGTCATCACCGCGCGGGCTGGTATCAGGCGCGACAATGATCACGCCGTGTTCGGCCGCATAGCGCTGCGCGCCCGCCTTGGTGATGAAATTCTGCTCGGTGCAGGTCAGCCCGCTCAGCCAGTACAGCACCGGCAGCGTCTGCGTTTCCGCCTGCGGCGGCAGGTACACGGCGAACTGCATGTCGCAGCCCAGCGTGGTCGAATGATGGCGGTAGACATCCTGCCAACCGCCAAAACAGGCGCGGTGTTCAATGCGTTCCATGGTGCTCTCCTGCGCGGCGCGTCAGCGCACGCGTGCTTCTGGTAGATGCCGACCTTGGTCGGCTTATCCACGCCCGGCGTGGACGCCTTGGTTGATCAGTTCATCCAGCTGTGCCAGCAGGCGCAGCAACGATTCGACGCCAGGCTGGCCGTCCAGGTTGCGGTACGCCGCCACCGCCACGTCGCTGCGCGGTGGCCACTGGCCGTCGGCGCGGGCTTCGTGCAGGCGCGGCAGGAATACCTGTGCCAGCCAGTGCTCGAACGGCATTTCATCAATGCCGAAGGGCGAGTCCACCACGCGCGGTGGACCCACGCCGCCCTCGACCCACGCCAGCGCGCGCAGCGCCTGCTCGATCGGGTCGACCAGGGCCGCGCGTGGATCCTCCGCACGCGGCCTGCGCAGGGCGTCGAACCAGCCCACGCCGCGGCTCAGTAGTGGACCACCGAACGGATCGACTTGCCTTCATGCATCAGGTCGAAGGCGTCGTTGATCTTGTCCAGTTCCATGGTGTGGGTGACGAACGGGGCCAGTTCGATATCGCCCTTCATCGCATCCTCGACCATGCCCGGCAGCTGGCTGCGGCCCTTCACGCCACCGAAGGCGGTGCCCATCCACTTGCGGCCGGTCACCAGCTGGAACGGACGGGTGGAGATCTCCTGGCCCGAACCGGCCACGCCGATCACCACGCTCTGGCCCCAGCCACGGTGCGCGCATTCCAGCGCCGCGCGCATCACATTGACGTTGCCGATGCACTCGAAGCTGTGGTCCACGCCCCAGGTCGTCATCTCGACGATGACCTGCTGGATCGGCTTATCGAAATCCTTCGGGTTGATGCAGTCGGTGGCGCCGAATTCGCGCGCCAGTTCGAACTTGGACGGATTGGTGTCCACCGCGATGATGCGGCCAGCCTTGGCCTGGCGCGCACCCTGGATCACCGCCAGGCCGATGCCGCCGAGGCCGAACACCGCCACGCTGTCGCCTTCCTGCACCTTGGCGGTGTTGTGCACCGCGCCGATGCCGGTGGTGACGCCGCAGCCGAGCAGGCAGACGTGTTCCGGGTTTGCTTCCGGATTGATCTTCGCCAGCGACACTTCGGCCACCACGGTGTACTCGCTGAAGGTCGAGCAACCCATGTAGTGGTACAGCGGCTCACCGTTGTAGCTGAAGCGGCTGGTGCCATCGGGCATCACGCCCTTGCCCTGGGTCGCGCGCACGGCCACGCACAGGTTGGTCTTGCCGCTCTTGCAGAACAGGCACTCGCCGCACTCGGCGGTGTACAGCGGAATCACGTGGTCGCCCGGCTTGACGCTGGTCACGCCCTCGCCCACTTCAACCACGATGCCGGCGCCTTCATGGCCCAGCACCACCGGGAACAGGCCTTCCGGATCATCGCCGGACAGCGTGAACGCATCGGTGTGGCAGACACCGGTGTGGGTGATCTTCACCAGCACTTCGCCCTTCTTCGGCGGGGCGACGTCGATCTCGACGATCTGCAGCGGCTGGCCGGGACCAAAGGCGACGGCGGCACGGGACTTCATGGTGGACTCTCCAGAGACAGGCAATGACAGGATGGGCGGCGCCATGTTGCGCCGTCGTTTATTTCAGGTACGAACGGATCAACGCGCTCATGTCGCGCACGCGTTCGGCGCGTTGTTCGTCGGAGGCGGCGGGTTGCCCGAACTCCTCGCGCAGATGGGCCTCCATCACCTCGGACATCAGGCCGTTGACCGCGCCACGGATGGCGGCGATCTGCTGCAGCACCGGCCCGCAGTCGGCGCCAGCTTCCAGCGCGCGGTCCAGCGCATCGCACTGGCCACGGATGCGGCGCACGCGGGCCAGGACCTTCTTCTTCTCTTCGGGGGAGTGCGGCATGACCAGGCCACCTCGGAACTATACTGGGGGATAGTATACACAGGCAACCATCCCGCTCAATCGTGCCGGTTCAATCGAACAAGCCCTCACCCGCCAGCCGCGCCAGCTCATCCACCACATAGCGCACCTTCGGCCGCAGGTGCCGGGTCGGCGGCCACAGCGCATGGATGTCGATATGCCGTTGCATGTGCGCATCCAGCACCGAGTGCAGCGCGCCGGATTCCAGATGTCGGCGTACCAGTGAAATGGGCATCTGGCAGATGCCCAGTCCTGCGATGGCCGCATCGATTACTGCGTCACCATCGTTGAGCTGGTAGGCCGCGTTCGGGATGAACGTTCCCTCGGCGTCATCACTGCCAATCCGCCACGCCACCGGTTGCCCATGGCGGAAGCCGACGATGCTGCGATGCTGCGCCAGTTCCTCCACGGTCGCTGGCACGCCATGCGCCTGCAGGTACTCCGGCGATGCGCAGGTGACCAGGCGCTGGCGACCCAGCCGGCGCGCGACCAGGTGCTCGGCCTGGTGCAACCCGCCGAAGCGGATCAGCAGGTCGATGCCCTCTTCGACCGGATCGACGAAGTGATCGGTGAAGGTCATCGTCAGTTGCAGGTCCGGGTACTGCCGGCACAGGCGCAGCAGCACGGGCAGCACCACCAGCCGCCCGAACGAGGACGGCATGTCGATGCGCAGCCGTCCGCTGGGCAGGCCGGCCGACCCCAGGCAGGCCTCGGCGGCGGAGATTTCTTCCAGCGCCGCCGCACACGATGCGTAGTACGCCTCGCCATCGGTGGTCAGCGCGATGCGCCGCGTGGTGCGGTGGAACAGGCGCACGCCCAGCCGCGCTTCCAGCCGGGCGATGGCCTTGCCCACTGCCGAGCGCGAGATGCCCAGCGCGTCGGCAGCCTCGGTGAAGCTGCCTGAGCGGGCCGTGGTGACGAAGGTCACCAGGCCATTCAACGATTCCAGCGGCAGCATCTATCACGCTCCATTGGGGACAAATAGTCCCGCGCCCAGGGAGATCGAAGCGCTTTATGCGTCCGCATGTCAACTCCATCCTGTGTGCATCGCGCCGCTGGCGCCTTCCCCCACACCGAGATGACCGACATGATCGCCGCCCTGTTCCGCCCCTTCGATCTGGCAGGCACCGCCCTGCGCAACCGCATCGCGATGGCCCCGATGACCCGCGCCCGCAACCCCGGTGCGGTCGCCAACGAACTCACCGCGCAGTACTACCGGCAGCGCGCCAGCGCCGGCCTGATCATCAGTGAAGGCACCCCGGTCTCGCCGCAGGGCCAGGGCTACATCGACGTCCCGGGTATCTGGTCGGCCGAGCAGGTGGCCGGGTGGAAGCTCGTCACCGAGGCGGTGCATGCCGCACAGGGCACGATCTTCGCCCAGCTCTGGCACGTCGGCCGCATGTCGCATTCCTCGCTGCAGCCCGACGGTGGGCAACCGGTCAGCGCCGGTACCCGCCCGGTGGCCAGCGCACCGAAGAACACCTCGTTCGTGTACCTGGACGATGGCAGCCGCGGCCACGCCGATCCCACCCCGGCACGTGCACTGGAGACCGCAGAGATCCCCGGCATCGTCGACGACTTCGTGCGCGGCGCAGAGAACGCCATCGCCGCCGGATTCGACGGCATCGAACTGCATGCCGCCAACGGCTACCTGTTCGAACAGTTCCTCAACCCGGTCATCAACCAGCGCGAAGATCACTACGGCGGCTCGCTGCCCAACCGCGCGCGCTTGATCCTGGACACCGTCGATGCGATGGCCCAGCGCATCGGTGCGCAGCGCATCGGCGTGCGCCTGGCACCGAACAATCTCACCTTCGACATGCCGTTCTACCCCGACAACGAGGCCACCTATCTGTACCTGGCCGAGGAACTGGGCAAGCGCGGCCTGGCCTATGTGCATCTCAACGACAACCAGCAGGCGGGCCAGTCGGTGCTGGGCGAGGCCTTCCTGCAGCAGTTCAAGCAGGCCTACGGTGGCACCGTGATCCTGGCCGGCGGCATGACCCGCGAACGCGCCCTGCAGCTGGTCGAGGCCGGCACCATCGACCTTGCCGCGTTCGGCCAGCCGTTCATCGCCAACCCGGATCTGGTCGAACGCCTGCAGCGCAACATCGCGTTGGCCACGCCCGACCGCAGCACCTATTACGGGGGCGGCGAGGCGGGCTATCTCGATTACCCGGCCGCAGGCTGATCCCGCACGGGGCCCGCACGGGGTCGGATCCCCTTCCAACGGAAAGGGCTCTGACCCCTGTTCGGCGAACAAGGAGTCAGAGCCACGCTGCGCCCGGATCCGACCCCAGCCCTCAGGCGTCCTCGCGCACGTAGGCGAACGACTCGTCCAACCGCTCGAAGCCGATCACTTCAGCGACGATGGCCTGTGCCTCGTCTTCGCTGAAGTTCCCTTCTTCAATATCGTCAACGCGGGCGAACAGCCGCTGCAATGCCGCGTACTGGTCGCCGCGCAGGAAGGAATGGTGAGTCTGCAGCCAGCGCTGCAGATTCCCGGCCAGCTCGCCGTGCGACAGCAGTGTGTACGGCCGCTGGTAGTCGGCAACCGCTTCGACCATCTTGCGGAACACGAAATCCTGGTAGCTGGCGGCCAGCACGTCGGCACGGTCGTCGTCATGCCACACCATCACCACCGGCGGTTCGCTGAAACCGGGCGCGTTGCTCCAGAAACAGTAACTGTCACCCGCGCCGGTCCGCGCAAAGGGCAGCAACTGCAGGTCAGTGCGCAGGGGATTGTAATGATCCTCCGCGGTCAGCTCCTGCCACGCCTCGAGCAGTTCATCGTGTTCCAACGGCTCATAGTCCTGGGCGTACAGCAGCACCGGCGGTTCTGCCTGCAGCGCCGGGAATACCACCTCGGACCATTCCGGATGGGGAGCACCCCAGCTCAACCGACCCGCTGCATGCAACTGCTTGAACAGGGGCGGGAAGGTCTGGCCGGTGGCCTGTTCGATGCCGGATAGCGCGCTCATGGATGTCCTTGTCGATCGAGACCGCCCAGCTTGCCCGAATCCGCGCAGGAGATGAACCGGCAGCACCACGCGGCAGGACTAAACTGCGACCACCGGATGCCGCCCATCGCTACCATGAACGCCACTGCCCACAGCTTCATCGTCAACATGGACGTGCCCGACCTGGCCGCCGCCGAAGACTTCTACATCCGGGCCTTCGGCCTGCGCATCGGCCGCCGTCTCGGCCCGGGCGCCGTGGAGCTGCTCGGTGGGCCAACGCCGCTCTACCTGCTGCACAACGAGGCCGGCAGCGCCGCCACGGAAGACGGCGACGTGCGCGACTACGAGCGTCATTGGACGCCGCTGCACCTGGACTGGGTGGTGGATGACATTGAAGCCGCGCTGGCACGTGCAGTTGCGGCCGGGGCGACACTCGAGCAGTCCGTGCGCGAGCGTCGCTGGGGACGCATCGCCGTACTGGCCGATCCGTTCGGGCATGGCTTCTGCCTGATCCAGTTCAGTGGCGAAGGCTACGATGCGCTGGTTGAATGACCGGCGCGCCGTTCACCACGGTAACGGCACTGCTTCGCCGTTGGCGCGCTCGCCGTAGTACAGCGAAGGCAGCAGCCGCGACAGGAAACTGAACTCCGTATAGCAGTGCCTGAGCAGGCCCAGGCCGACCGCGTCGCCGGCATCGCGACGCGGATCGGCGCTGTCCAGGCCGAGCACGAAGCGGCTGCGCAGCACGCAGCCAAACGGCGTATCGCGCGCCACATGCAGCATCTGCCCATCGCAGGGATCGCCCTGTACATCCAGACGCACGTGATCACCGAAGCCGATGCGCGCGGCGATCACCGCCGATACATGGCCTGCATCCTGTGCCGCCTGCAGGCGTTCGGGCACCAGCAAGGTGCGCGGGTCATGGAACTTCAGGCGCGCCGCCACCGGCGGAATGTCAGCGAGCGATTCCACCGCATGGATGCTGGCGCCGTGGTAGCTGCGCCCGCGCTGCCAGGCCGCGTCCCAGCCGCGATGCTCGACATGATCGACCGGATGCCACCAGCGGATGTGCTGGGTGGTCTCGAAGAAGGTGAACCACCAGTCCAGCATGCGGCCCTTGCAGCCGTGCAGATCGGTGCGCACCGCCACCAGCAGCGTGCCGTCTTCGCGGCGCTGGATGCCGGTTTCCAGATGCATCGGCGCCGGGTCCAGCAGATCGTGGTGGTCCAGCCAGGGGCGAGCGTTCACAGCGGTATCCATGGGGGTCTCCTACGGGTTGGGAGACCCGAAAATACGGAAACGCTTTCCGTTTCGCAATTAACCGGATGCGGTAAGATGGGCGCAATGAACAGCACCACCCTGCCCGCGCCCACATCACCGACCCGCCGCCGTGGCCGCCCTGCGCGACCGGAAGCCGAAGTCCGCCACGCGGTGCTGCAGGCGACGCTGGAGCTGCTGCTGGCACAGGGTTACGAGGCCACCACCATTGAAGCGGTGGCGGCGCACGCCGGGGTGGCGAAGAAGACCGTGTACCGCCATGCCAGCAACCGCGAGGAGCTGGTCGGGTTGGCGGTGCGTGAGTGGACCGACGGCTTCGCGCCACAGCTGCAGTGTGATGCGCGCAATGCCCAAGAGGTCGTGCCGTTGCTGCAGGACATCCTGCACGCGGTGTGCACGCAGGCGCTATCGGCGCAGGCAGTGCAGGTGTTCCGCCTGCTGGCCACCGATTTCCCCGGCAAGGACGCGCTGCTGCAGGCCTACCTCGACAACGGCATCGAACGCGGCCGTGCGCTGCTGGCCGACTGGCTGGCACGTCAGCAGCAGCGTGGACTGCTGCGCGAGGGAGATTCCGCATGCATGGCGCGGCTGATCCTGGCGATGGCCGTGGCCGAGCCGCTGCGCGAACGCGTGATCGGCGTGGTGGCCGAGGATGCGCCGGTGGAGATGCATCTGCGTGAGTGCGTGGCGTTGTTGGCGCCGGTGTTGCAAGGGCCGTAGCGTGGTGCCATCCACGCATGGCGTGGATCTACCGGCCGATGTCGATTCGTTGATCGGCAACGCCCTGCCCCGGCAGGTGCCGACCGTTGGTTGGCAATGGCCTGCCCCGGTGGGTGCCGACCGTTGGTCGGCACCACGTCATCCATCGCAACTCACTCGCGCAACATATCCACGAACGCACGCAACGCGCCCGGCATCTGCCGCTGCTTCGGGTAGTACAGCGCGAAGCCGGCAAACGGCTCGCTCCAGTCTTCCAGCACCGCCACCATCTGCGCCGATTCGATGTACGGCCTTGCCGTGTCTTCCAGCACGTACGCCAGGCCGATGCCATCCAGAACGGCGCGCACGATCGTGCCCTGCTCGCACAGGGTCAACCGCCCGGGCACGTCGATCTCCAGCGCCTGCCCATCGCGCTCGAACTGCCACTTGTACAGGTGCCCACTGGCGAAGCGGAAGCGGATGCATTCGTGCGCGGCCAGGTCGCGCGGATGCTGCGGTGCCGGCCGACGCCGCAGGTAGTCCGGCGAGCCGACGATCAGTCCGCGCAGTGGCGGCCCCATCGGCACCGCCACCATGTCCTCCGGCACGAACTCATGCAGGCGCACGCCGGCGTCGTAGCCCTCGGCGACGATGTCGACCAGGCCGTCATTTTCGGTCAGCTCCACCCGCACGTCGGGATGGGCGTGCAGGAAGCGCGCCAGCCTCGGCCCCAACTGGGTCGGTACCGCCGCGCGGGTGGCGTTGATGCGCAGCAGGCCGGCCGGAGCGGCGCGGAAGTGGTTCATCTCCTCCAGCGCGTCATGCACCTGCCCCAGGGCCGGCTGCAACCGCTCCAGCAGGCGCTGCCCGGCCTCGGTCAGGGCCACGCTGCGGGTGGTGCGATGGAACAGGCCCACCCCCAACCGTTCCTCCAGCGCGCGGATCGCGTAGCTCACCGCCGAGGTCGACAGCGCCAGCTCGGCGCCGGCACGGCGGAAGCTGCGGTGGCGGGCGACCGCGGCGAACGCGGCCAGGTGGGAGAGGTTGTCAGTGGCCACGATTGTGCAGTTTCACTTGATGAATCATGCCGATATCCGCGCTTCTTGCTGCTGGTTGCGGGGCGTATTGTAAAACGCCTTTCGATAAACCCTGCCAAGGATTCCCCATGTCCCTCGCCCGTGGTTACGCCGCCCATTCCCATACCGACCCGCTGGTCCCGTACGAGTTCGAACGCCGCGCGGTCGGCCCGGACGACGTGCGCATCGAGATCCTCTACAGCGGCATCTGCCATTCCGACCTGCACCAGGCCCGCGATGACTGGGGTGGCTCGATCTACCCGATGGTGCCGGGCCACGAGATCATCGGCCGGGTGACCGAAGTCGGCAGCAACGTCACCCGCTTCAAGGTTGGCGACCACGCCGGCGTCGGCTGCATGGTCGACTCGTGCCGCCACTGCGACGCCTGTGAGCACGATCTGGAGCAATATTGCGCCGAAGGCGCGACCTGGACCTACAACGGCCGTGAACGCGAAACCGGCGCGCCGACCTACGGCGGCTATTCCGACCACGTGGTGGTCGAGCAGCGCTTCGTGGTGAAGGTGTCCGACACCCTCGACCTGAAGGCGGCCGCCCCGCTGTTGTGCGCCGGCATCACCACCTGGTCGCCGCTGCGCCACTGGAAGGTCGGCCCGGGGCAGAAGGTGGGCGTGATCGGTCTCGGTGGCCTCGGCCACATGGGCGTGAAGTTCGCCAAGGCACTGGGCGCGCACGTCGTGATGATCACCACCACGCCGGAAAAGGGTGCCGATGCCAAGCGCCTGGGCGCCGATGAGGTACTGGTCTCGCGCGATGCCGCGCAGATGAAGGCGCACGCCGGCAGCTTCGACTTCCTGCTCAACACCATCCCGGTCGGCCATGACACCAACCCGTACATGGGCCTGCTCAAGCGCGAGGCCACCATGTGCCTGGTCGGCGTGCTGACCGAACTGGACCCGCCGCTGACCGGCGGCAGCGTGATCTTCGGCCGCAAGCACCTGACCGGCTCGGCAATCGGCGGCATGGCCGAAACCCAGGAAATGATGGACTTCTGTGCCGAGCACGGCATCGTCAGCGACGTCGAGATCATCGACATCAAGAACGTCAACGAAGCCTGGGAACGCATGGCGAAGAACGATGTGCGCTACCGCTTCGTGATCGACATGGCGACGATGCAGAACGCCGCCTGATCCAGGGCAGATGCGAAAAAGAAAAACCCCGGCAATGCCGGGGTTTTTCTTCTGGTAGTGCCGGCCGCTGGCCGGCAACCCCATACATCTGCCGGCCAGCGCCCGACACTACCGCAATCCACTCAGTACGCGAACTCGCGGAACACCGGATCGACGTCGCCGTGCCAGCGGCCATGGAACAGCGCCAGCTTGCGCTCGGCCGGGGTCAGGCCGGATTCGACGATCTCCTGCAGCACGTCCAGGAACTTGCTCTCGTCCTGGCCGTCGGCATTGCGCGCCGCACGGCGCCTGAGGCCTTCGACGGAAATCTTCACCGCTTCGCGGGCCAGGTCGCGCACCGTGCCATTGCGGAACGGCAGGTTCATCGCATGCTTCGGCACGCCGTCGCGCAGTGCATGGCGCTCGGCCAGGGTGAAATCGCGTACCAGGTCCCAGGCGGCATCCAGTGCGGTGTCGTCATACAACAGGCCCACCCAGAATGCCGGCAGCGCACACAGGCGGCTCCACGGGCCACCATCGGCACCGCGCATTTCCAGGTACTTCTTCAGGCGCACTTCCGGGAACGCGGTGGTCATGTGGTCCGACCAGTCGCGCAGCGTCGGCAGCGCACCCGGCAGCACCGGCAGCCTGGCCTGCATGAAATCGCGGAAGCTCTGCCCGCTGGCGTCGTGGTAGATGCCATCGCGGTAGGAGAAATACATCGGCACGTCGAGCAGGTAGTCGACATAGCGCTCGTAACCAAAACCATCCTCGAACACGAAGTCGAGCATGCCGGTGCGGTCGGCGTCGGTGTCGGTCCAGATGTGCGAGCGGTAGCTCAGGTAGCCGTTCGGCTTGCCTTCGGTGAACGGCGAATCGGCGAACAGCGCGGTGGCGATCGGCTGCAGCGCCAGCGACACGCGGAACTTCTTCACCATGTCCGCTTCGGTGGCGTAGTCCAGGTTCACCTGCACCGTGCAGGTGCGGGTCATCATGTCCAGGCCCAGCGAACCGACCTTGGGCATGTACGAGCGCATGATCTTGTAGCGCCCCTTCGGCATCCAGGGCATTTCATCGCGCTTCCACTTCGGCTGGAAGCCCATGCCGAGGAAACCCAGCTGCAGTTCACCGGCCACCTGCGCCACTTCGTTGAGGTGGGTGCCGGTCTCCACGCAGGTCTGGTGGATGGTCTCCAGCGCCGCGCCGGACAGCTCCAGCTGACCGGCCGGTTCCAGCGTCACCGAGGCACCGTCGCGCAGCAGCGCGATCGTGTTGCCGTTTTCGTGCACCGGCTCCCAGCCGAAGCGGACCAACCCGTTGAGCAACGCTTCGATGCCGCGCTCGCCCTCGAAGGTCGGCGGGCGCAGGTCGTCCAAGCGGAACCCGAATTTCTCGTGCTCGGTACCGATGCGCCACTGCGCGCGGGGCTTCTCGCCGGAGGCGATCACCTCCACCAGCTGCGAGCGGTCGGTAATGGGGGTATCGGCGACGTGGCTGGGGCTCGACAAGGGGAAGGCTCGCTGGACGGTGGCGGGGGATGTGGGGCTCGCGGCCTTCCATCGCAAGGGCGCACTATAGCGTGGCACCCCGTTGCGTCATGCGACGGTGACGGGTTTCAGCATCCTACCGACGCCCTCTTGACCCTCGTACACTCGGCGTCATGAACCGTCATTCGCGACACCCCGAACTGCACCGCTCCGAGCGCGTCGGCTGGTTGCGTGCCGCCGTGCTGGGGGCCAACGATGGCATCGTCTCGGTGGCCGGCCTGGTGGTCGGCGTGGCGGCCAGCGGCGCCTCCGCCACCACTATCCTTGCCACCGGCGTGGCCGGCACCGTGGCCGGCGCGATGTCGATGGCCGCCGGCGAGTATGTGTCGGTGCAGACCCAGGCCGACACCGAAGCGGCCGACCTGGCAATGGAAAAGCGCGAGCTGCGCGAAGACCCGCACAGCGAACTGGAGGAGCTGGCCGCGATCTACCGCCACCGCGGCCTGGAGCCTGCATTGGCCCGGCAGGTGGCCGAACAGCTTACCGCCCACGATGCACTGGGTGCCCACGCCCGCGATGAGCTGGGCATCACTGACACCCTGCGCGCGCGCCCGCTGCAGGCGGCGCTGGCCTCGGCCGGTGCGTTCACCTGCGGTGCGGCGCTGCCGGTGCTGACCGCCCTGCTCGCGCCGACCGACAAGGTTGCGTTGATGACCACGGCCAGCACCCTGCTCGGCCTGTGCCTGACCGGCGCGGTGGCGGCCCAGGCCGGGGGCGCACCGCCTGTACGCGGCGCGGTCCGGGTGATGTTCTGGGGCGCGCTGGCGATGGCTGCGGCGGCCGGCGTCGGTCGCCTGTTCGGTGCCCAGGTGTCATGACCGGCATGCTGCCAGCGGCCACTGCGTTGCTGGCCGAGATGGCCAGCCTGGCCGGCTGCGGGCGCGCCGAGGGCTATGCCTGCATCACCGCACGCCGCGAGCATGGCGCCAGCTCGGTGGAGGTTCCGCAACCGCAGTTCGCGATCCTGCTGGAAGGCCGCAAGCAGGTACGTACCGCACACCAGTCGCTGACGTTCGTTCCCGGCGACATCCTGCTGCTGACCCAGCGGTGCCGCATCGACGTGGTCAACACCCCCGATCCCTGCAGCGGCCGCTACCTCAGTGCCATCGTGCCGCTCTGCACCGAAGTGCTGGCGGCGGCGCGCACGCTCTGGAACGAAGAGCTTCCCGCCCCCGGCCAGGCGATGGCGCGACTGCCGTTGATCGACCATGGCGCGGTGCTGCGCCAGTGGCGGCAATCGCTGCAGGACGGCCGTTACAGCGACGCGCGGCTGGCCCTGGCCTCGCTGGTGCTGACCCTGTGCCGACAGGGCCACGGCAACCTGCTGCTGCCGCAGGCGCCGAGCCTGGGCGAACAGATCCGCGACCGCATCGCCGCCGAGCCAGCACGCGACTGGCAATCACGCGATGTGGAAGAACAGTTCGCGCTGAGCGGCGCGACCCTGCGCCGTCGCCTGGCGGCCGAGGACACCAGCCTGCGCCAGCTGCTCACCGAGGCCCGGCTGGCACATGGCATGCAGCTGCTCTACACCACCGACCTGCCGTTGAAGACCGTGGCCGCACGCGCGGGCTACCGGTCTGCGGCCAGTTTCAGCAAGCGCTTCGCCGAGCAGTACGGGCTGGCTCCCACAGATATTTGAGGGGGTTCGGCAGGGCTGCGCCCTGCACCTGCCGAAGCAAGAGCAAGAGCAACAGCAATAGCGTGCATTCCGTGGGATGGCGGGGCACTGTGGGTTTGCGGGGACGCCGTAAACCCGTCCATGGGGGCTTGGTCGCCGCATCCATGCGGCTCACACCCCGCCAACCCACAGTGCCCCGCCTTCGACAGATTCCGGCGGCTGTTGGTAGGTGTCGACCTTGGTCGACACATCTGTCAGATATCGAAATCGATCTGGGGTCAGATCCGTTTTCCTGCGGAAAACGGATCTGACCCCGCGAGCTGACAGATCGCGGAAAACTGTCGAAGGCGGGGTGGGTCCGGTTGCGGGAGTGTCCGCGGCATGGATGCCGCGGCCAAGCCCCCATGGGTGAGGGCGCTTTGCTTGCGAAGCACTGCTTCGCAAGCGCCCGAACGCCCAGCCGCCAGCGACTGGGCCGGACCCCGGAGGGGGGGTTACGGCGTCTCCCGCAACCGGACCCACCCCGCCATCCCAGATAGCCCGCTGTCGCTGTTGCTGTTGCTTCGGCCATTGCCGTTGCCTCTGCGGGTGCAGGGCGCAGCCCTGCAGCCCCCCCCTTCCCTGAGCATTCCGCGTAGTGGTTTGAGCGCCGTGCACACGCCGGCCACGGCACGCTGGGCACAACGGAACCGCCCGTCATCCACCGAGAACCGCCATGATCCTGCGTCCCCTGCCGCTGCGCGGCGCCCTGCTGCTGGCCCTGTCGTCCCTGCCGCTGGCTGCACTGGCCGAAGCCACCTCGCCCGCTCCCACCCAGCAGGTGCCCGGCGTCTACCACCAGCGCGTTGGTGCGCTGCAGGTCACCGCCCTGTTCGACGGCGTGGTCGCGCTGGGCCGGCAGGAAGTGGTCGACGTGCCGCCGACACTGGTCAGCCGCCTGTTGGAAGGCCGCTACGTACCGGAAGACAAGAAGGGCCTGCAGACCGCGATCAACGCCTTCCTGGTGCGCCAGGGCAACCACCTGACCCTGGTCGATACCGGCACCGCGCAGTGCTTCGGCCCCGGCCTGGGCCAGGTGCTGGGCAACCTGCGCGCCTCCGGCGTGGACCCGGCCGAGGTGGACGAGGTGCTGCTGACCCACGCCCACCCGGACCATCTGTGCGGCGTGCTCGACGCGCAGGGCAAGCCGGCCTACCCGAATGCCACGGTGTGGCTGTCCAAGGCCGATGCCGATTACTGGCTCAGCCCGGCCAGCGAGGCCACGGCGCCGAAGGGCGTGCGCTTCGCCTTCCCGCTGGCACGCAACGCGGTCGCGCCCTACCAGGCCAGCGGCCACCTGCGCACGTTCAGCCCCGGCGATGCCCTGCCCGGTGGCGCGGTGGCGATGGACACCCACGGCCATACCCCCGGCCATGTCTCCTACCGGTTCGACAGCCAGGGCCAGTCACTGCTGGTGTGGGGTGATGTGCTGCACTTCCATGCGGTGCAGTTCGCGCACCCGGAAGCGGCATTCGAGGCCGATTCGGACCGCAAGGCGGCCATCGCCAGCCGTCGCGGGCTGCTGCAGCAGGCCACCGCCAACGGTTGGTGGGTGGCCGGTGCGCACCTGCCGTTCCCGGGCCTGGGCCATGTGCGTGGCGAGGGCCAGGCCTATGCGTGGGTGCCGGCGGAGTATTCGCCGTTGTGAGGGTGTGCCGACCAAGGTCGGCACCCACCCGATCGGGTAGCGCCCGGCTGCCAGCCGGGCGACCGGAGAGCCTTATTCCAGCCCCAGCCAGCCGCCGATCACGCCGCGGGCTTCGTCCACGCCGGTACGGTCTTCGCCGGAGAACACCTGCACGCTGACGCTGTCACCGTAAGCCGATTGCAGCTCCTTGCGCACCTTCTGCAGGGACTGCATCTGCTGGCTGCGGCTGAGCTTGTCGGCCTTGGTCAGCAACGCGTGCGCCGGCAGGCCACGCTGCACGGCATAGGACAGCATCTGCCGGTCGTAGTCCTTCAGGGGGTGGCGGATGTCCATCACCACCACCAGGCCCTTGAGGGCCTCGCGGGTGCGGAAATACTTGTCAATGAAGGCCTGCCAGTGCGCCTGCAGGTCCAGCGGCACCTTGGCGTAGCCGTAACCGGGCAGGTCGACCAGATGCGCTTCCGGGGTGACCTGGAAGAACACCAGCTGCTGGGTGCGGCCGGGGGTCTTGGAGACACGGGCCAGGGCGTTCTGGCGGGTCAGCGCGTTGAGCGCACTGGACTTGCCGGCGTTGGAGCGGCCGGCGAAGGCCACTTCAGCCCCTTCGTCGGGCGGCAGCTGCCGCACGTTGTGGGCCGAAAGGTGGTAACGGGCGCGTTCGATGAGCAATGACATGTGCCTAGGATCGCATGTTGCGGCGCCGCGCGCCCGTGCCGGCGGCCGCTGCGGCCATTTTGCTGCACTGCTGCGTTGACCGTGCGCGGAAACGGCGTTGATAATCCGGGCGATGCCGGCGGCCACCGTCCGGCCCGGTCCATACGGAGCTTCAGCATGCGCCACGCTCGCGTTCTTGCCGTATCCGCCCTTGCCACTGCTGTAGTCGTTGCCGCTGCTGCGTTCGCGCAGACCACGTTGACCCCGCTGCCCGACAACGGGCCGATCAATACCGCCTCGCTGGAGGTGGACTTCAGCAAGACCCACTGGGGCGATGCCAAGGCCGGCCAGACCAAGGCGACGGCCTGCGCGGCCTGCCATGGTGCCGACGGCAACTCCACGGTGGAGATGTACCCGTCCATTGCCGGCCAGAGCGAGCGCTACGTGGCCCAGCAGATGGCCCTGATCGCCAACGGCCAGCGCAGTTCCGGCGCGGCGGTGGCGATGGTGCCGTTCGTGCAGAACCTCACCCCGCAGGACATGCGCGATATCGGCGCCTACTTCGCCACGCAGAAGGCCAACGCCGGCATCGCCGATGACACGGCAGTGACCGATGGCCCCTACAAGGGCATGAAGTTCTACGAGATCGGCCAGCAGCTGTACCGCGGCGGCGATGCCAAGCGCGGCCTGCCGGCCTGCATGGCCTGCCACGGCCCCAGCGGTGCCGGCAATCCCGGCCCGGCCTATCCGCACCTCGGTGGGCAGCACGCCAGCTATGTCGCGCGCCGCCTGCAGGAGTACCAGGCCGGCCAGACCAACGAGACCGACAAGGCGCACTTCCAGATCATGGCCACGGTCGCGCAGAAGCTCAGCGAGCAGGAGGTGCAGGCGCTGTCGAGCTACCTGCAGGGCCTGCACAACAAGGCCGACGATGTGGCCGCTGCGGCCACGCCGACGCAACCGGCTGCCGCCCCCTGACCACCACTGGTCGGCCCGGGCCGCGACGCCGGCCCACGGCTGCGGTATGTTTCCTTCACGCCGGCGACCGCGCCGGCGTTGCTTTTTTCAACGGAGATGCGTGTCGATGAGGTTGATTTCCCGCCTGCTGTTGTCCGTGCTGGTGCTGCTGCCGCTGGCAGCCTGCGCCGCCACCCCCGCCAATGCCCCGCTGGTCGAGGGCAAAGACTACGAGCGCATCGCCCAGCCAGGCCCGTTCCAGCCGCTGGCCGGCAAGATCGAAGTGGTCGAGGTCTTCGGCTATACCTGCCCGCACTGCGCCCATTTCGAACCGCAGCTGGAAGCCTGGGCGGCCAAGCTGCCGGCCGACGTGCGTTTCACCCCGGTGCCGGCGGCCTTCGGTGGCGCCTGGGATGCCTGGGCACTGGCCTACTACGCCGCCGACGAAGTCGGCGTGGCCAAGCGCAGCCACGCTGCCGTGTTCAAGGCCCTGCACGAGCAGGGATCGCTGCCGATGCAGAACGTCTCGGCCGATGAGCTCGCCACGTTCTACAAGGCCTACGGCGTGACCCCGGACCGCTACCTCCAGGCGCTGCGCGGCGATGCCGTGCAGAAGAAGGTCGAGGCCGCGCGCGCGTTCGCCCAGCGCACCAAGATCCCGGGCACCCCGGCCATCATCATCAACGGCCAGTACCTGGTGCGGGGCAACAGCTTCGACGACCAGCTGCGCATCGCCTCGGCGCTGATCGCGCAGGCCCGCGCCGCCCGCGGCCGCTGAACCAACGCCCACCCTCGACACGGCGCTGTCGCCGCCGCATGTCATCATTTCCCCCTGGCTGGCGCCTGGCGCCGGCCCCCACCTTTCCAGATGCTGGAGACGTTTCCATGAAGATCCGTTACGCCCTCGCCCTCGCAGCGCTGCTGCCGATCCTGGCTGCCTGCAAGGCTGATGACGGCAGCACCAACACCACCGCGGCCCCGGCCGCACCGGCAGCCGCCCCGGCCACCGCCGAACCGGCCGCTGCGCCGGCCACGGGCAGCGAAGGCACCGCTCCGGCTGCCGCCGAAGGCGAAAAGGCCCCGGCCGAAGCCGCCCCCGCCGCGGCGCCGGCCCCGACCACCGCCGCGCTGACCGGCCCGGCCCCGGTGGAAGGCGCCGATTACCAGGTGATCCCGAACGGCCAGCCGTTCCAGCCGGCTGCCGGCAAGATCGAAGTGACCGAGATCTTCGGCTACGTCTGCCCGGCCTGCGCCGCATTCCAGCCGCTGGTCGGCCCGTGGAAGGCCGGCCTGCCCAGCGACGTGAACTTCGTCTACGTGCCGGCCATGTTCGGCGGCACCTGGGATGACTACGCCCGTGCCTTCTACGCCGCGCAGACCCTGGGCGTGCAGGAAAAGACCCACGAAGCGCTGTACGCCGCCATCCACTCGCAGAAGACCCTGAAGGGCGAGCGCGGCCGTGACTCGGTGGAAGACATCGCCAAGTTCTACGCCGCCTATGGCGTGGATCCGAAGCAGTTCGCCGCCACCATGGGCAGCTTCGCGGTGAACGCCAAGACCAACTCGGCCAAGCAGTTCGCCCAGCGCAGCCAGATCAGCGGCACCCCGTCGATCATCGTCAACGGCAAGTACCTGGTGAAGGGCAAGAGCTTCCCGGACATGCTGCGCATCGCCGACCACCTGATCGCCCGCGAACGCGGTGCGGCCCAGGCTCACTGATCCAAGAGAAGCATTTCCCGGCCGTGAATTCCCCCCGTACACGGACCCTGCGCTTGCTGACGGCCAACATCCAGGCCGGCTCAAGTACCCGCCGCTACAGCGACTATGTGACCCGCAGCTGGTCACATGCGCTGCCGGCGGGGCGCAAGCGCAGCAGCCTGGACGCGATCGCCACCCTGGCGCGCGACCATGACATCGTCGGCCTGCAGGAGGCCGACCCGGGCAGCCTGCGCTCGGGCTTCACCAACCAGACCCACTACCTGGCCCAGCGCGCCGGCTTCAACTACTGGAGCCACCAGCCGAACCGGCGCATGGGCGGCGTGGCATCCAGTGCCAATGGCCTGCTGAGCAAGCTGGAACCGGTGGAAGTGCAGGACCATGCCCTGCCCGGCCGCATCGGCGGGCGCGGCGTGCTGCTGGCCAAGTTCGGCGATGGTACCGATGGCCTGGCGGTGGCGGTGGCGCATCTGTCATTGGGCGCGGGCTCGCGGATGTCGCAGCTGGGCTTCATCGCCGAGTTGCTGTCCGACCACCCCAACGCGGTGCTGATGGGCGACTTCAACTGCCTGGCCGAACGCCCGGAAATGCAGGTGCTGTACCAGAAGACCCGGCTGCAGCCCCCGGGCTGCATCGTGCCGACCTTCCCCAGCTGGCGCCCCGACCGCGCCATCGACCACATCCTGGTCAGCAGTGGCCTGCAGACTCGTACCGTGGAAGCCGTACCAGCCGCGTTCTCCGATCACCTCGCCCTGGCGATGCAGATCGACGTCCCGGCCGACGCCCTGCGCTGACCCCAAAAAGGGGACGGAGGGGATTAAGTCGTTTATGCATAAACGACTTAATCCCCTCCGTCCCCTTCTTCAGGCGGCGGCCGGTGCCTTCAGGCGCCGCGCGGTCATCGTGCTGCCCACCGAGGCCAGCACCGTGCAGCCGATCGCCAGCCACTGCAGCCCATGCAGGTGCTCGTGCAGCAGCAGCATCGCCCACAGCGCGGCCACCGCCGGTTCCATGCTGATCAGGATGCCGAAGGTCTCCTTCGGAAGGCGCTTGAGCGCCATCATCTCCAGTGACATCGGGATCGCGCTGGACACCAGCGCCACCAGCAGCCCGGCGGCCAGGATCTTCGGGTCGAGCAGCGCGGCACCGGCATGCGCCACGCCCACCGGCACCACCACCAGGGATGCCGCCAGCAGCCCCAGCGACACCGAATGCCCGGCATGCAGGTGGCCGGCACGCTTGCCGAACACGATGTACAGGCCCCAGCACGCCGCAGCCCCCATCGCATACAGCACGCCAGCGGGATCCAGCGCCGGACCACCGCCGATCGGCAGCAGCAACAGCAGCCCCACCGCCGCACAGCCCACCCAGAGGAAATCGATCGGCCGTCGCGACGACAGCATGGCCACCGTCAGCGGCCCGGTGAATTCGATGGCCACCGCGATGCCGAAGGGAATGGTGCGCAGGGCCATGTAGAACAGCAGGTTCATCAGGCCCAGGGTGAGGCCGTAGCGCAGGATGGTGATCGCATCCGGGCGGCTGGTCTTCCAGCGCCACGGCCGCCAGAACAGCAGCAGCAACAGCGCCGAGAAGCCCACGCGCAGCGCGCTGGTGCCCTGCGCGCCGATCAGCGGGAACAGGTGTTTTGCATAGGAGGTGCCGATGGCCAGCGAGGTGACCGAGCCAAGCACCGCCAGCGCCGGCACCATCGGCGCGAGTCGTGGGGTCTGCATGGGCAAAGTCTATTGCGCCGGCGCCGAGCACTTGGCTCAATTGACGGCCCGTTCGTGCAACTTCTGCTCGCCATGGCCACCGCCCCCGTGCTCGACAGCTTCGACCGCGCCATCCTCGACCTGCTGCAGCGGGACAACACCCTGCCGCAACGCGAAATCGCCGAGGCCGTGCACCTGTCTGCGCCGGCCGTGCAGCGCCGCATCAAGCGCCTGCAGGACGGCGGCGTGATCGCCGCCAACGTGGCGGTGGTCGACGCGGCCAGGGTCGGGCGACCGCTGACCATCATCGTCGAGGTGCGCGTGGTCAGCGAGCAGCGCGACCGCGTGGCACCGTTCAAGCGCCGCGTGCAGGACGACCCGGCGGTGCAGCAGTGCTACTCGATCACCGGCGATGGCGATTTCCTGCTGCTGGTCTCGGCGGCGTCGATGGAAGAGTACGAGGCCATTACCGAGCGGTTGTTCGGCGGCGATGACAACATCGAGCGCTTCCGCACATCGGTGGCGCTGGGCACGTTGAAGCGCAGTTTCGAGGTGCCGTTGGCCCCGGTTCTGTAGCGCTGAGCCATGCTCGACTGCGCTTTGACCGCACAGCAACAGCCGCCGAGGATGGCTCGGCGCTACAGTCGGAGACCATGAACACATCGCCCTCCCCCGCCCGTCGCCTGCGCCGCTGGTTGCTGCGCGGCCTGTGGCTGGCCATCGCCCTCATTGCCGCGATGGCGCTGTGGAACAGCCCATGGGCCGCTGCGCCGAAGCTGCTGTGGACACTCTCTCGTATGCCGCCGGCCACGCAACTGGCGGTGCCGGTGGACGGCGTGCGGCCACGCCAGATCGCCGACACCTTCGGCGCACCACGTGGCCGTGACCGCTCCCACGCCGGCATCGACATCTTCGCCAAGCGCGGCACCCCGGTGCGCAGTGCCACCGCTGGCGTCGTCGTGGATGTCAGCGAGCGCGGCCTCGGTGGCCGCCAGGTCTGGGTGATCGGGCCCGGGCGCGAACGTTACTACTACGCGCATCTGGACGACTGGGCCGAGGGCCTGTCGCGCGGCCAGGTGGTCCAGGCCGGCGACCTGATCGGGCATGTAGGCGACAGCGGCAACGCCAAGGGCACGCCACCCCACCTGCACTGGGGCATCTACGGCGCCGATGGCGCGCGCGATCCACTGCCGCTGCTGCGCTGAATCCCATCTACTGCGTCGCGCCCTGCGCGAGCGTCTTCCTCGTTCATGATTTGTAAATAGGAATAGTTCGTATTACCATTTATTTCGTTTCCGGTGGTGCCAGGACGGCCTGCCCGCCCGTTTCCCACCCGTAGCGCCTCGCCTTCTGGATGCCGGTCGAGCGCGCGTGCTCGTCCAGGACCCCCATGACCCGTTCCGCCTTCCGTATCCCGCAGCCGCAGCGGCTGTCCGTTGCCGTGCTCGCCATTCTCAGCGCCGTGGCCCCGGCCGCCTTCGCCGACACCGCCGCCGACCCGACCACGCTGGACAAGGTCGTGGTCAAGGGCGAACGCGCCGAAGGCTATTCGGTGCGCCGCACCTCGGCCGGTACCCGCTTCGACCTGGCACCGCGCGAGATCCCGCAGTCGGTCAGCATCATCAGCCACCAGCGCATCGAAGATCAGAAGCTCGACGACATCATCGACGTGCTGGCCAACACCACCGGCGTGACCAGCACCCAGTCCGACAGCGAGCGCACCGAGTTCTACGCGCGTGGGTTCTACATCGATGCCTACCAGTTCGACGGCCTGCCGACACAGATGGTGCAGAACTGGAGCTACGGTGATTCCGGCCTGGATCTGGCGCTGTACGACCGCGTGGAAGTGGTGCGCGGCGCCACCGGCCTGCTCAGCGGCGCCGGCAACCCGTCCGCTTCGGTGAACCTGATCCGCAAGCATGCCGACAGCGCCGAGCTGACCGGCAGCGTGTCGGTGAACGTCGGCAGCTGGGGCCGCACCCGCACCACGGTGGATGTGGGCAGCGCGCTCAACGCCAGCGGCAGCGTGCGCGGTCGCGTGATCGGCAGCTACCTGGATACCGACGGCCAGATGGACCGCTACAACCAGCGCAAGACGCTGGGCTACGCCGTCATTGATGCCGACCTGACCCCGGACACCCAGCTGAGCGTGGGCTACGACTACCAGCAGAAGCGCGCCAATGGTGCGACCTGGGGCGGCTTCCCGATGTGGTACGCCGATGGCAGCCCGACCAACTACCCGACCTCGTTCAATCCGTCGCCGGACTGGACCTACTGGGACACCACCAGCAAGCGCGCGTTTGCCACCCTGCAGCACGCCTTCAGCAACGGCTGGAAGTTCAGGATCGGCGCCACCCACGACCGCACCAACGCCGACGACAAGCTGTTCTATCCGTCCTACACCGCGTTCGACAAGGCCACCGGCACCGGCGTCACGCCGATGGCCGGCTTCTACAACACCGAGCGCAAGGTCGATGGCATCGATGGCTACATCGACGGCCCGTTCCAGCTGTTCGGCCGCGAGCACCAGTTCATGGCCGGCCTGAGCTACAACAAGCGCGAATTCGCCAACTACGGTGACTTCCAGATGGGTGGCCCCGGCACCGGCTGGAATCCCTTCAGCTCCTATCTCGACTGGACCGGCAACATCGCCCAGCCGAACTGGAACCCGCTGGCGCTGGCCAGCCAGGGCACCATCACCCAGAAGGCCGGCTATGCCGCCACCCGTCTGTCGCTGGCTGATCCGCTGAAGCTGATCCTCGGTGCGCGCTACACCAACTGGAAGAGCGAAGGCGAGAACGACGACCGCGAACACAAGGTGACCACCCCGTACGCCGGCCTGGTGTATGACATCAACGATACCTACTCCGCGTACGCCAGCTACACCGAGATCTTCCAGCCGCAGACCGCACGTGACCGCAACGACCGTTATCTCGACCCGGTCGACGGCAAGAGCTACGAGGTGGGCGTCAAGGGTGCCTGGTTCGACAACCGGCTGAACGCCTCGCTGGCGGTGTTCCGCATCGAGCAGGACAACGTCGCCCAGGTCACCAGCGAGCCGATCATCGGCCGTCCGGGTGAGTTCGCCTCGATCGCCGCACGCGGCACCGTCAGCCGTGGCTTCGAATTCGAAGTGAACGGCGAACTGGCACCGGGCTGGAACGCGACCTTCGGTGCTTCGCGCTATGTGGCCAAGGACATCAACGGTGCCGACATCAACACCAACCTGCCGCAGACCGCATTGAAGCTGTTCACCAGCTACACCCCGCAGTCGCTGCAGGCACTGACCGTCGGTGGCGGTGCCAACTGGCAGAACCGCATCTATTACGCCGCGCCGGTGGTGGGTCGCTTCGAGCAGGAAGGTTACGCACTGGTCAGCGCCTTCGTGCGTTACCGCATCTCGCCGGAGTTCAGCGTGCAGGCCAACCTCAACAACCTGCTGGACAAGAAGTACCTGTCGCAGATCAACGGCTACGGTGCCTACGGCGATGGCCGCAATGGCTCGCTGACGTTCACCTGGGCGTTCTGATCAGACGCGGGGTTCGCACGCCCCGCACCTGTAGAGCCGAGCCCATGCTCGGCTCAGAGAATCAGCCGAGCGCGGGCTCGGCCCCCGCAAGGCAGCGCCGGAACTGACCGGCGCTGCCACCGTCACATCAGAAGCGCAGGTCCGCGCGCAGGTACCAGTAACGGCCACGCGGGATGTCGTAGGTCGAAGCGTCGTAGCCGTTCAACGAGCACGACAGGCAGATCGGCGGATCCTTGTCGAACACGTTGTTCAGGCCCGCGGTCAGCTGCAGCCCCTTCATCCAGTCGATCTTGTAGCCCACCTGCATGTCGTGGAAGGTGGTGGCCGACAGCGTGTTGGTGCCCGCAGCCTGGTTGCTGCACACCGGGAAGGCCGCCGCATCGCCGCAGTTCTCGGTCAGCTCGGAGATGTGGCGCACCGTCCAGTTGGCACTCCAGCGATCCATCGTCCAGCCGAGGCTGGCATTGCTGGTCCACTCCGGGATCGAGCTGTCGGCCACTTCCACGCCCGGCTTCTGCGGCTGCTTCTGCCCGGCCGCGCCAGTGGCCTCGTAACGGCCGACGAAGGTGTTCTTCCACCCCAGCTTGAACTGGCCGATGGAGGTCTGCGGCAGCGTCCAGAACAGATCCACGTCCCAACCGTCGGTCTTGATCGAACCCAGGTTGGTCAGGCGGTTGTTGAAGCTGCTGACCGCACCGGTGCTGGCACGGGTGATGCCGTTGCAGTAGATCGGGTCCAGTGTATCCACGCACAGGTCCAGCTGGGTCTGCGCGTTGATGGCCTGGATCGCACCATCGATGGCATGGCGGTAGAAAGTGACTTCCACATCGAAGCGCTCCGACCACGAGGCGTTGTTGCCGAACCACGGGCTCCACACGAAGCCCGCGCTGAAGCTGCGCGAGCGTTCCGGGTCCAGCTCGCGGTTGCCGCCGGTGGTCACCGAGATCTGCGAGTTGGCCTGCTGGAAGCCGGCCGGTACGCCCAGTGCAGCACAGTTGGCCGCGCTGCCACGCGGCGGCGTGCCGCCCAGGCCTACCGAGCACGGATCGAACAGCTGCAGGTCGGCACGTGCGGCAGAGCCGTACAGCTCACCGATGGACGGTGCGCGGAAACCCTCGGCGTACGTGGTGCGCAGCACGAAGTCATCGGTCACCTGCCAGCGCAGGCCGTACTTGGGCGTGAACTCGCCGCCGAAGGTGGAGTAGTCCGAATAGCGGCCGGCCAGGCTCAGGTCCAGCTTCTTGCCGAACGAGGAGTCGGCGAAGATCGGCACGCTCAACTCCAGGTAGGCCTCGTTGACGTCGTAGGAACCGGAGGTCGGTTGCGACGGCACGCCGTTGTAGTGGCCGATCACCGTCAGCGGATCGGGCTGGTAGGCGCCCTTGTACTTGCGGTACTCGAAGCCGGTGGCGAAGGACACCGGACCGGCCGGCAGCGAGAACAGCTCGCTGGACAGGTTGGCGGTGAACAGGCTCAGTTCGTTCTGGCTGCGGTCGCGCACCACCGGCTGGATCCACTTCAGCATGTCCGGGGTGATCGAACCGGCGCCACCGAAGATGTTCAACGGCACGCAGCCAGGCGTGGCCGCGCACACCGCGGGATCGCCCAGCGCCATGTTCACCTTGTAGATGTCATAGCTGCCGTAGTTGGTCTGCTCGGCCTTGTTCTTGCTGTACATGCCGTTGACGTCCCAGTACCAGCTGCGGTCGGCGGCATGGAAGTCACCGACCAGGCCGGTGGCGAAGTAGGTGGTGTCCACTTTCTGCTTGAACACGCGCGCACCGCCCTCCACCGGGCGACGACCGATCAGGCTCATGTTGTCGCCGGAGACGAGATCGAAGCCGAACGGGTTGTACGGGTTCAGGCGCGAGACCACGATGTTGTCGGCCAACGGATTGCCGGTGGCGCCATCGGGGCCGAAGAACAGCGGCTCGGGGCCGGCCTGGTTGGTCGACTCGCGGCGGTTGCCCAGCGCCTTGATGTACCACTGCACGTTGTCGGTGATGTCAAAGCGGAACTGGCCGAACAGGCCTTTGCGCTCCGACGGCGTCAGCACCATGTTGTATTCGGCGAAGTTGAAGCGGTCGGCGGTGGTGAAGCAGTGATAGTCATCCGTGCGGCTGCAGCCGGCACTGCCGTCGTACCGCGGATTGCTCACGCCGGTATTGGGCACGATGTTCTGCACCGCACCGGTGTTCGGGTCGGTGAACATGAAACGGCCCTGCGGAATACCACCGCTGCCGAACGCCAGGCCGGTACCGGGAATGGGGAAGCGCGACTGCTCGCGATCCTTGGCGAATACCGGGTCCTGCTTGGTCCAGCTGGCGCCCAGGAACAGGCTGAAGCGATCGCCACTCTTGCCCCAGGCCAGGTCCACGCCCTTCTGCGTGCCGTCGCCCTTGCTGTACTCGCCGTAGTTCAGCGTCACCTGCCCACCATCGAAATCGCGGCGGGTGATGATGTTGACCACGCCGGCGATGGCATCGGAGCCGTACAGCGACGAAGCACCGTCCTCCAGCACCTCGATGCGCTCGACGATGGCCAGCGGAATGGTGTTGAGGTCGGTGGCCGAGCCCACACCGGACGCCGACGATTCATTGACCCAGCGGATGCCGTCGACCAGCACCAGCACGCGCTTGGCACCCAGGTGGCGCAGATCGACCTGCGCCGAGCCGGCACCCACGCCACTGCCATCGGGCGGGAAACCGAAGTTGCCGGACGAGTTGAACTTGGCGTTGAGCGCAGAGCCGGAACCGGTGAGCTGCTGCAGCACTTCGCCGATCGAGGTCAGGCCGGTGCGTTCGATGTCGCCACGGGTCAGGGTCTGGATCGGGACCTGGCCCTCTACTTCAGCGCGCTTGATGCGGGTACCGGTGACTTCCACCGCGTCGAGGTTGGTGGTGGATTGTGCAGCGGCACCCAGGGGTGCCAAGGCCATCACGCACAGCGTGACGGCAACCGCCAACGGGCGGTGGTGCAGGTGCTTCATTCGCTCTCTCTCCAAAGGAATGTCGGGACATGGACTGCCGCGCTCCCCCCTGCATGGCGGCAGCGTCTCCTTTGTAAACAAGCGGTAAAAATCACGGCGTGATGATCGACACTCTTTCACGCGGAATTGACGCAATTGACAGCCATTTACGTCAGATGAGGACCGTTTAGAACCGGACGGTACTGTTCACCGCCCTCCACTTTGATGCCGGCTGCGTCAGCGCGCGCCGAGATCCGCCACAACTCATCAAGGGGACTTGTCGGTGCAGGCGCTAGTGACCGGGCGCGTCGACGCGCAGCCCATGCTGGCTCACGGCCAGCAGCACGCGTGCCATGTCTTCGTAGTCGGTGTCGTCGGCGGTCGCCAGGTGCACCCAGGGGCGATGCTGCTGCGGCATCTGCTGCGCCTGCACCAGGTGCCGCTGCAACGCGACAGCGTCGAGCGGCTGGCCATTCCAGAACATCGCCCCCGCCGCGTCGATGCGCAGGTGGATCGGCTGGGGTGAGGACGCCGGCCAGGGTGGGCACGAGGTGCGCTGCTGGAGCGCCAGGAGGCCGGTCGCCTGCGCCATCGGCAGCGCGGTGATCACCAGCGCCAGCAACACCAGCAACACATCCACCAGCGGTGCCAGATTGGGGGCGGCCATCAGTGAGGCCGCGTGCTGTATCCCGTATCGCATGCCACGTTCCCTCGCAGGAAGAGCGGCCTGCCGATGGCAGGCCGCCCGTTGCCGGACTCACCGCACGAAACTCACCGCACGAAGGCAATGCGCTCCATGCCAGTGGCTTCGGCCGCAGCCAATATCCGCGCCATGCCTTCGTACTCGGCCGCCGGATCGGTGGCGATGCGCAGCTCCGGCAGGTTGCCGGCATGCTCGCCGGCCTGCGCCTGCAGGCGCCCCTGCAGATCGCCGATCGCCATCGGCTGGCCATCCCAGCTCAGCTGGTTCGACGCATCCAGTCGCAGCTCGATCGGCGGCGGCGGTTCGGGGCGATCGATCGTGCGATCGGTGGCCTGTGGCAACTGCACGGGAATCGGCCGGGCCACGATCGGCGCGGTTACGATGAAGATGATCAACAGCACCAGCATCACATCCACCAGTGGCGTGACATTGATGTCCGCCAGCGGGCCGCTTCTTCCTGCGCTACTGAACGCCATGTGCCGCTCCCTGCAGCCGGGCGGTTCGCCCAAGGCCGACGTTACGACGCCTGCGCCCGCCTGCGGCAGGGGCCTGTGCGGAGTCATTCAGCTATCGTTGCCCACGCATTGCGTGCACGCAATGCGAAACTGAATTCAGCCACTGCCCGCTATGCTGCATGCCATGACCCGACGCTCTTCGACCGCCCTGTCCCTGCTGCCCTTGGCCACCACGCTGCTGATCGGCTGCGCCAATGCCCAGTCCCTCGATGCCCAGAACGCGCAGTTGAAAGCCGCGATCGCGGCCGCCGAACGCGGCCAGTTCGATCCTGGCCAGGCCGCTGCGCTCAGCCGCCATCCGGCGTATGGCTGGCTGGAGTACGCCAACCTGCGCCGCAACATCGACACCGTCGATACCGCGCAGGCACAGGCCTTCCTCAAGCGCTATGAGGGCCAGGCCGTGGCCAGCACGTTCCGCAGCGTGTGGCTGCCCTCGCTCGCCCGCCGCCAGGACTGGCCGACCCTGCTGGCCAACTGGGCGCCCACCGACAACGCCGGCCTGCGCTGTGCGCAGCTGACCGCGCGCCAGGTGACCGGCAAGGTCGATCCGCAGTGGATCAGCGAAGCACAGGAGCTGTGGCGCAAGAACGGCAAGCCGCTGCCGGACAGCTGCGATGCGGTGTTCACCGTGCTGCAGGCACAAGGCGGCCTGAGCGACGCCCTGCGCTGGGAACGGATCGATGCTGCCGCCGACGCGCAGCAGCCCGCCGTGATGCGCAGCGCGGCCCGCGGCCTGCCTGCCACTGACCTGGCACTGGCCAACACTTACGCCGCCTTCGTCGACAAGCCCAACGCCAGCGCCCTGAACTGGCCCCGCAACGAGCGCAGCCGGCGCATCGCCACCGATGGCCTGGCCAAGCTGGCCAAGGCCGACCCGGCCGCCACCGAACAGCAGCTGCCGCAGTACGCGCAGGCACTGGGGCTGAGTGCCGCCCAGCAGGGCCAGGTGCTGTACCAGATCGCGCTGTGGACGGTGGCGTCCTACCTGCCCGATTCGGCACGCCGCCTCAACGCGGTGCCGGAGTCGGCCTATGACGAACGCCTGCACGAGTGGCGCGTGCGCGAAGCGATGTCCCGCGGCGACTGGACCGCGGCGCTGACCGCCATCCGCAAGATGGGCAGCAAGCAGCGCAGCGACCCGCGCTGGCGCTACTTCGAAGGCCGCATGCTGGAGAAGACCGGCCAGGCCCAGCAGGCGCAGCCGCTGTTCCGCGAGGCCGCGCGTGCATCGACCTTCCACGGCTTCCTCGCCGCCGACAAGCTGCAGCAGGGCTACACGCTGTGCCCGTGGCAGCCCAACGACAGCGCGCAGGCTCAGGCGGTGATCGCGCGCGACCCGGCCATCCAGCGCGCAATGGCGTTGTACCAGATCGATCGCGCTGGCTGGGCCGTGGCCGAATGGAACAGTGCACTGTCGCGCTTCGATGACACCCAGCGTCGCCTCGCCGTGCGCGTGGCGCAGGACAACGGCTGGTTCGACCGCGCCGTGTTCGCGCTCGGCAAGCAGCCGCAGGAGCAGCGCCTGTACGACCTGCGCTTCCCGCTGCACCACGACGCCACCATCCGCCGCGAATCGGCACGCAACGCAATCGACCCGGCCTGGGTGGCGGCGGAGATCCGCGCCGAGAGCACCTTCACCCCGCGTGCGCGCTCGCCTGCCAACGCCATGGGCCTGATGCAGGTGCTGCCAGCCACCGGTGCCGGCGTGGCCAAGTCGATCGGCCTGACCGGCTACGGCGGCGCCGACAGCCTGTACGACCCGGACACCAACATCGCCATCGGCACCGCCTACCTGCGCCAGTTGATGAACAAGTACGACGGCCTGCCCTACGTGACCATCGCCGCGTACAACGCCGGCCCGACCCCGACCGCACGCTGGCAGAGCCAGCGCCCGGGCTTTGATCCGGACCTGTGGATCGAGACCATCAGCTACAAGGAAACCCGCGAGTACGTGGCCCGCGTGCTGGCCTTCAGCGTGATCTACGACTGGCGCCTCAATGGTGATGCGCTGCCGCTGAGCGATCGCCTGATGGGCCGCCTGGTGGACAAGCGCAAGCGCTTCAGCTGCGCCGCCAACGCCGACCAGGGCGGCGATTGATCGCAACACAGTACTGCCGGCCGCTGGCCGGCATTCCCCGGCATCCACTCGCTGGGGAGGGAAACGATGAGCCTGCTGGCCTGGATCGGGCTGGACGCTGTATCGGTAGTGCCGGCCGCTGGCCGGCAGCTTCGGGGTGACTGCGGTTGCCGGCCAGCGGCCGGCACTACCGGTGCGTCTGCGCCGGGCATGCGATGATTCCAGCCATGAAGATCTATCTTGTCGGCGGCGCCGTGCGTGACCGCCTGCTACAGCGACCTGCCGGCGACCATGACTGGGTGGTGGTCGGCGCCACGCCCGCGCAGATGGAAGCGCAGGGCTTCACCGCCGTCGGCCGCGATTTCCCGGTGTTCCTGCACCCGAAGACCGCTGAGGAATACGCGCTGGCGCGCACCGAGCGCAAATCCGGCCGTGGCTACCGCGGCTTCGTGGTCGATGCCGACCCGGCAGTGACGCTGGAAGAAGACCTGCAGCGCCGCGACTTCACCATCAACGCGATTGCCTGCGACGAAGACACCGGCACGCTGGTCGATCCCTACGGCGGTGTGCGCGATATCGAGCAACGCGTGCTGCGCCATGTCGGCCCCGCGTTCGTGGAAGATCCATTGCGCGTGCTGCGCGCGGCCCGGTTCATGGCGCGCTTCGCACCGCTGGGCTTCACCGTCGCCGAAGAGACCATGGCGCTGATGCGCGAGGTCGCCGCCAGCGGCGAGCTGGACGCGCTGGTGCCCGAGCGCGTCTGGCAGGAGCTGCGCAAGGCGCTGGTCAGTGAACGGCCCTCCGCCTTCCTGCGCACGCTGCACGATGCGCAGGCACTGGGCCCGATCCTGCCCGAGCTGGAAGCGCTGTATGGCGTGCCGCAACGTGCTGAGTTCCACCCTGAAGTCGATACCGGCATCCACCAGGAAATGGTCAGCGACATGGCTGCCAGGCTGGCGCCGGGCGATGACCTGGTCGGCTTTGCCGCGCTTACCCATGACCTGGGCAAGGGCCTGACCCCGCCGGAGGAATGGCCGCGCCACATCATGCACGAGCAACGCGGCATCAAGCCGCTGAAGGCCTTGTGCGCACGATTGAAGATTCCCGCCGAACACCAGCAGCTGGCCGAAGCGGTGTGTCGCGAGCACTTGAACGTGCACCGCATCGACGAACTGCGCGATGCCACCGTGCTGGAACTGCTGGGCCGCTGTGATGCGCTGCGCCGGCCGGAACGCGTGGCCCGCATCGCACTGTGCTGCGAGGCCGACAAGCGCGGCCGGCTCGGCTTCGAGGACGCCGACTACCCCCAGGGCGAAACGCTCAAGCGCCTGCACCAGGCGGCGCTGTCAGTGCAGGCGCGGGATCTGGATACCACGCATCTGAAGGGCCCGGCCATCGGCGAAGCGCTGGCCAAGGCGCGGGTGAAAGCCATCGCCGCCGCCCGCTGATCCGCAACGTCCGCGCGTACTGCTATGGGCAGTGCCGGCCGCTGGCCGGCACCCCTATATCACTGGCTTCAGTGCGCCATCCCACGGGTAATCGCCGCCGCACGCTGCTTCAGCTGGGCCACGGCATCGGGAATCATCTCCATGCCCACGTCCAGGCCCGGGTTCAGCACCAGGCCGACGCCGTCGCCGATACCGGCCAGCAGCGCGTGCACCGCGATCGGCATGGCATGGGCAAACTGCGGCAGCTGCTCGTGCCACAGGCCCGCGCGCTCGGGGGCAGTGAACACCGCGAACATCGGCTCACCGCTCTCGCTGGTCAGCACCAGCGGCGAGATGCTTTCGTCCCAGGCGCCATCCTCACCAATGGCCTTGTCCAGCAGCACGAACGCCGTCGAGGTCAGCAGGCCGTCGAGGAACTGCGCTGCGGTCAGCGTGCCGTCCTGGGCCTGCAGCAGGCGCACCTCGAGATCGTTGAGGGGTTCGAACGGGGTGTCGTGGTCCATGGTCGGTTCCGGTACGTGGTTGCAGGGCAGACTTTAACAGGCCCGGTCCTCAACCGATGTATCCGTGCCGCCACATCCAACCGGCCACCGCCAGCGCGGCGACCCCCACCAGCATCAACGGCAGGCCGAAGCGGTGCCGCCACGGGATCGGCACCCCGCCCAGCTGCTGGTCCATGGTCTCGGTATCGAGCACCCAGCCGTGCTCGCACCGGGTGCAGGCCAGCTCGTAGCGGCGCTGGTAGGTGAAGCCGAACAGCAGGTCGATGCGCGCCATCTTGTAGCGCAGCTGCGGCGCGAACTCGGTTTCCGTCTGGCAGCGCAGGCAGTGGTGCGCTTCGGTGGGGCCGACGATCAGCACCCGTTCCTGTTGGCCGATCAGGATCATGTCCGGTTGCCCTGGCAGGCGGGCTGGGCCAGCAGCCAGGCCTGGGCGGCGGCCACAGTGGCGGCATCACCCTCGACGCGCTGGTCGGGTTCGATCTTCAAGCCATCGCCACGATCATTGCGGTCCCGCATCACGCTGGTGGTCAGCAGCAGGCGACTTCCATCGGCAAGGGTGTGCACGACATTGCCGGTGGAGACACCCGCGGTCGGCTGGCCGAAACTCCGCGCCTGCGGGCGGCCACGCCACGCCAGCACCGAGGCCTCGCCCGAACTGCCGGTGCGGGGCCCGAACAGCACCGCCACCGGTGCGCCAGGCTGCCGCACTACATGGCCGGACTGGCCGAAGTCCAGCAGCGGCCTGCCCGCCAGCTGCACCGCAGTCGCCGTCAACGTCCAGCGCTGCGGCCCTTGCGCGGTTTCGAACGCGCCGACGTCCTCGTTGTTCACCACCGAGGTGCGCAACAGCGGGGCCATGCCCAGCAGCATCGGCCACATGGAGCCGCCACCGTTGTCCCGCAGGTCGACGATCCAGCCACAGCGCGCGCCGTCGTCCTTGCTGCGGATGACCTGCTGCCATCGCGCGGCACGCTGGATGTCCTGGCGGAATTTTTCCTGCGGCGTCGCGCCCGGCGAGGAGGCATAGCCCTCGATGACCACCCAGCCGATGCGCGCATCCACCGCATCAGCGGCCTTGGCCCGGTCCACGGCGGCGGCACCGGCCTGCTGCGCACGCGCGAGGGATTCGCGCTGACGCTGGGTCGTGGTCCACGCACCATGGTGGCCGGTGCTGAGCGCAATGGCTTCGCGCAGAACGGCCAGCCGTTGCGCGGGATCCCCCTGCGCCGATTGCAGGCGGATGCGGATGGCGGGCCAGTCCACCCGGTCGCGATACAGCGCCTGGCGTTCAAGCAGGTTGAGGATCTCAGCCTGGGCCTCCGGCGAGGGCATCTCGACCGCGCCTGGCGTATCGGCCATGGCGCCGGTCGCCAGCAACACGAGCATCAGCGCGCCGATGCGACGCACTCCCTTGCGAACCTGCATGCGACGCTTCCTTGTCGTTGAATCAGGACCGCAGCATAACCGGGGCATGATCGCTTGCGCCACGCGCGAACTGTCGTATCCGGCCCGGTCGCGGGTTGCAGCAAGGCGGCTTGCGTGCGGTCACCACATTGCAACTTTGCCCATGCCATCGCGGCGCACAACGCGCCAAGGTGGCCCCGTCGGCGCTTCCTGCGCTGACCGGGATTGGCGTCCTGAATCAAACATCGAAGCGATCGATTTGCCGCATCAACGGCAATCGCGACAATGCACCGGCTTGCCCATGGTGGGCGGTGCGTGGGGATCCTCGTGATCCGTCGGCTTTTTCGCTTTGATTTTGACCGGCACGCCAACCCGCACCGCCCGCCACCTTGCGCTTCGCAGGTGGCCTTGCCTCGTGAGGTTGCCGCCATGAACACGCCCTACCCCGCCTATCCACGCCTGCAGGCACTGCTCGGCGCTGCACTGCCCGGCCTGCAGCTGTCCAACGCCGCAGCCGAAGCGTTGGAAGATGCGCTCACCGAAGTCGACGAACAGGCGCCGCCCTCCGCATTCTTCGCGCGGCTGCGCGGCATCGCTCACAGCCACGCGGCCGACGGCCAGGCGTGGCGCGAACGGCAACTCAGCGAGGCGCGCGGCCGGCACCTGGCCGAGGCGACGCGCTGCCTGGCGGCGGTGTCTGCGTGTGGGGGCATCTTGTTGGCGGCGCAGTCGGCACGCGAGATGGATGATGCGCAGGCGCAGTGTCCGCCGCAGGTGGAGGAAGGCCTGCTGCATGCGGTGGTGGTGCTGGCCGATCATGCCGGGGCGCTGGTGGAACCGGATGCGTGCGCACCGCTGCTGTAGAGCCGAGCCTATGCTCAGCTGCGCGGAGGTCATGGCGCCGGTGGGATTCGTGCCGACCAAGGTCGGCACCTACCAGAGCAGTGTCATGGCGCCGGTGGGATTCGTGCCGACCAAGGTCGGCACCTACCTGAGCAACGTCATGGCGCCGGTGGGATTCGTGCCGACCAAGGTCGGCACCTACCAGAGCAGCGTCATGGCGCCGGTGGGATTCGTGCCGACCAAGGTCGGCACCTACCAGAGCAGCGTCATGGCGCCGGCGGGATTCGTGCCGACCAAGATCGGCACCTACCTGAGCAACGTCATGGCGCCGGTGGGATTCGTGCCGACCAAGGTCGGCACCTACCAGAGCGGGTCGGACATCTGCACCGGGCGCTACCAGTCCGCGCGCAGGCCGATGTTGCCTTCGATGATGCGGCGCTTCTCGTTGCGGTCGCCGCCCAGTTCGCGCGTGTAGTCGGCCACGGCATAGGCGCTGATCGTTCGGTTGAAACGCCCGACCACACCCACGCCGGCTTCCAGCGCGCGTGAGCGCTGCGAATTGATGATCACGTCGTCGTCGAAACGGATGCGGTCTTCACCAGAACGGCCATGCCAGTAATTGAGCTTGAAATACGGCTGCCAGCCGTTGTCGGCCAACTGGTAATCGCCCGCCAAGCGCAGGCCGATGCGGCCGGTCCAGGCGTTGTCGTTGTCGAAGCGCACGCTCGATACTTCATCGCGACGGTCATCCAGCGAAGTGCGCTGCCAGATCACCTGCACCTGCGGTTCCAGCCACCATGCGGACTGCCCGAAGTGCAGCAGCGGCTTGCCCGCCTCCACCGACACGCTGGTACCGTCGCCGCTCAGGCCGAAGCCGAGCCCACGCGAGGAACGCACGCGGCCGTCGTAGCGGCTCTGCATCGCCACGGCGTCGATGTAACCCCCACTGCTATCGGTGAAGGTCCAGTACAGGCCCACGTGCTTGTCATCCAGGCGGTTCTGGCCTACCTGCACGTTCTCCCAGCCCAGTGCCAGACCCGTGGTCTTGCCCTGCGCGCGGGTGCGGCCAACGAATACGCCGATCTGGTTGCGGTGGTTGTCAGACGCCGCAGCCCACACGTCGAGACCGGCCTGCAGGCCCATCACATCGCCATCGAAGCCCGGCTGCGTATCACCCTTCCAGTGGATCTCGCTGCTCTGCCCCACCAACCGGCCCCAGGCGGTGCGGACTGTGCCCTGGTTGTACAGCAGGCGCTGTTCGCCCTGCCGCTCGTGGAAGGTACCGAGGCTGGCCAGCGAGGTCTCGCGCAGCAGCGGTGGCACCACGGCGTAGGCGGCGGTCTCCACGCGGTACAGCGGCACCACCGCGCCTTCGGCCGGGCGTGCACCCGGCGTTGGCGGGGTGCCGGTACCGGGCAACGCACCGCCGGCCACCGGCACGTCCGGCACCGCCGGGTCGCTGGGCGGCGCCACCGGCGCCGGTTCCGGTGGCGGCGGTGGCGGCGCGGCCTCGCCGGCGGTCAGGTTCGGATCGGTAGCGCCTTCAGGCGGCGGCGGCGGTGCCGGGGTGATCGCCGGCGGCGGTGCGACCGGCGGCGTCAGGGGCGGTGGCGTGGCAGTGCCGCCGCCGTTGGGTGCCGGCGTTGGTCCGGTCACCAGCGTCGATCGCAGGTACCAGTTCTCGCTGGTGCCGGCGCTGACACCACCCTTGAACAGGAAGTACTCGTAGGCACCGGCTGCAACCGGTGCGAACAGCGAGAACGCGCCCGGCGCAGTACGGCCACCATTCAAGGCCTGCACCACCAGGATGCCATCGGCCAGCGTGGCGGCGCCGCTGCCGCCGGCATTGAGCACGCCGATGCCGGTGGTACCGGTGGCGGTTCCGCCATCGATCACCAGGCGGTCGCTGCTGGAATTGTCCGCACCCAGCACGGTACGCAGGTACAGGCCACCGCCGTCACCACGGTAGTTGCCACGCACGGTGAACACGTCGCCTGCGCCGGTGCCGGTCAGGTCGATGCGCCCGGCATTGGCCATCTCCACCAGTGCACCACTGTTGAACGGACGGACTGCATGGCCGCCACTGCCCGCGTAGACGGTGCTGGTGTCGTCCACGGTGAGCGTGCCGGTGCCGGTTCCGCTGTCGCCCAGCACCAGGTCGCCATCAAAGGTCAGCTCGGTGCTGTTGGCCAGGCTGATCGCCTCCCAGTTCTGGAAGCGGCCCACGCCGGCAGTCTTGACGTTGTGGAAGTTGAGCTGGTCGATGCCACCGCCACCGTCGAACAGCGGCACCGCCCCCAGGTTGCCCTGGTTGAGGTTGCCGAGGTTGGCGACGTCGCTGTCCGGCCCCATGTCGATCGCGCCGTAGACGATGCCGCCGCCATTCCAGTTGAAGGTGTCGTTGCCGGTACTGAGCAGTACCTGCCCGCGCACGGTGCCGTCGGTGATGGTCACGCTGTCGTTGCCGCCGCTGACGCTGATGTTGCCGCCGATGTAGGCGGTACCCGAGATGATGATGGTGTCGGTATCGAAGCCGGTCACCACGTTGCCGTCCACGGTGCCGCCGGACTGGTCCCACAGGTTCTTGTCCAGCTTCATGTTGACCCGGCCGATGCGGCCAGCGGTCATCCACGCCTGGTCACCATCCTCGAACGCACCGATGATGCGGCCACCGCTCATGCGGAAGGTATCGATGTTGTCGCCCTGCTGCAGCGCGCCGACCGTGCCGCCACTCATGACGAAATCATCGCGGCCACTGCCCTGCGCCACCACGCCGGTGACGGTGCCGCCGGTGACGGTCATCTGGTCATCGCCACTGCCCTGGTCGACGCTGTCGATCGTACCGTTGTCCAGCAGCAGCGCATCATTGCCATCGCCCTGCAGCACACTGCCGCTGATGCTGCCAGCCTGCATGTCCAGGCGATCATTGCCGGCACCGAACTGCACGCCGGTGCGCCCGCTGATCGTTCCGCGGTTGACCAGCACGCTGTCGCCCGCGCCGACGAACTGCAGGGCGGTGTTGTTGCCGGTGCTGATGCTGCCCGAGTTCTCGACGCGGCTGCCGCCACCGAGCTGCACCGCCACGCCGCCCACCGAACTGATCGTGCCCAGGTTGGACAACAGGTGCCCACCGGCCCCGACAAGCGAAATCGCGCTGCTGCCACCGCTTTGCTGCAGCTGCGCCGTGCTGGCGACAGTGACGGTGATGCCGGCGGCGCCATTGGCGGTGACGGGAACGGTCTGCGGGTTCGGCGCATTGGCATCGCAGGTGACCGTCTGGCCGGCGACGGGGGCGACGCTGTCACAGCCGGCCCAGGCGGCGCTGGCGGTCAACAGCATGACGGAGGGAACAGCCAGGGCCTGCAGTACGGAAACAGTGAGGCGGCGCATACGCACTGCGCGCGGGACGGCACGGGACATACAGCACTCCTGGACAGGGGATCAGGAACTGCGGATATGCGGTACTGTGGGCTCAGTCTGCGCCATGGTGAACCGTTTCGACAGGTGAATTTGCGTGCCGATCATCACAGTTCAGATGCGAACTTGATCGGGCATCACCCCACCTCTACGTGCCTGAAATCGTTCATCTTTGCGGGGTCATGCCCATGCCTGGATGAGGTGGCCTCCCGGGTTGGGTCAGAGCCCTTTCCTGCGGAAAGGGATCCGACCCGGAGCCGTCAGATCTTCAGATAGATCTTCCGCCGGTCCAGCCACCACGCCACGCCCCACCACAGCGCGACGAACGCCAGCGCCTGCAGCATCGACGCCAGCTCGAGCGCGTGCGGCATCGCGGCGGCCAGTTGCTGCCAGATCCAGCCCCACGCGCCGGTCGCCATCAGCGCCACCGACATCACCGACGCGCCAAGATAGGCGGTAATTGCGTTGACCCCGAAACGGCGGCCCAGCGGCGGCCATCGCTTCTGGTCGATCAACACGTGGCCCAGCCACAGCGCCAGCGCGGCCAGGCCGCCGGTCCACAGCACATAGCTGGGCGTCCACAGCTGCTTGTTCAACGGCAGCACCGTGGCCAGCAGCAGCCCCAGCACGGCGGTTGCCACACCCAGGCCAGCCAATGCCGCCGCACGACCGTTGCGCAGCAGGCCACCGGCAATCAGGCCGAGCACGGTACTGGCCAGCGCACCCAGCGTGCTCAGCAATCCTTCCGGGTCATGGCCCAGTCCGGTATCGGCGTGCCACTGGTAGATCCACGGTGCGAACAGCGTGGTGTCCAGGCGGCTGGCCGGGTTGGTCCATGGCGCCAGATCACCGATGCCCAGCAGCAGCACGGTGTAGCCCACCAGCAGCGTGACCAGCACGCCAGCCTGCACGCGCGGCCGCGCATACACCGCCAGAACACCCACCAACGCTGCGCATACCGCAATCCGCTGCAGCACGCCCCAGATGCGGAAGTGATGGGTATGCAGCGCCCACCAGATCAACAGGTGCAGCAACGCGCCGGCGAGCAGGATGCGCAGTGCACGCTCCAGCACCCCGCGCGCCAATGCTGGCCGTGCAGCGGCATCCAGCGCGCGCGGTGCCACGCTGAAGGCCATCGACATACCCACCAGGAACAGGAAGAACGGGAACACCAGGTCGGTGGGCGTGCAGCCATGCCATTCCGAGTGACGCAGCGGCGCGAACACCGCACTCCAGTCGCCCGGATTGTTGACCAGCAGCATCGCCGCCACGGTGATGCCGCGCAGGGCATCGATCGAGCCCAGACGGCGTGGCGGCGTACTGTTCATCAGGCGGCCTCGTACTGTCCGGCAATCCAGGTACCACGCACCTGCAGGGCGTCATCCAGCAGCACCAGGTCGGCCTGGTAGCCCTCGGCGATGTGGCCAAGGCGGTCGTCGACGTTGAGGAACTGCGCCGGATAGGTCGACGCCATGCGCGCCGCTTCGGCCAGCGGTTGGCCGAGCAGCTGCACGGTATTGCGCACGGCGGTGGCCATGTCCAGCGCCGAGCCGGCCAACGAACCGGCGGCATTGCGCACCACGCCATCGATGGCGGTGATGGTTTCGCCATACAGCACGTAGCTGGGATCGTCGGCTCCAACCGGCGGCATCGCATCGGTCACCAGCAGCAGGCGACCGCGCGGCTTGGCCGCCAACGCCACGCGCAGGCTGGCCGGGTGCACATGCACGCCATCGACGATGATGCCGATCCAGCTGTCGCGGTCTTCCAGCGCAGCGCCCACCGCGCCGGGCTCACGCCCTTGCAGCGGCGACATTGCGTTGTACAGATGGGTGAAGCCGCGCACGCCGGCATCCAGGCCGGCGCGGATCTCTTCGTAGGTGCCTGCAGTGTGCCCAGCAGCGACGATCACGCCACGCTCGACCAGCGCACGGATGGTCTCCAGCGGCACGCGCTCCGGCGCCAGCGTCAGCAGGGTCACGCCGTTATCCAGCGACGCGGCCAATGCGATCTCTTCTTCATCCGGCACGCGGAACTTGCTGGCATCGTGCGTACCCTTGCGTGCCGGCGCGATGTACGGGCCTTCCAGGTGGATGCCGATCACGCCCGGCACGCCCTGCGTGATGGCCTCGCGCATCGCACCGATGGCTTCGCGCATCACCGCCACGTCATCGCTGATCAGCGTCGGCAGCATCGCGGTGGTACCGAAGCGGCGGTGCGCCTGCGCGATGGTGCGCAGTGCCGCCACGTCCGGCGTGTTGTTGAACAGCGCGCCGCCGCCGCCATTGACCTGCACATCGATGAAGCCGGGCAGCAGCCAGCCGCCCCCCAGGTCCACCTGCTCGGCCGCGTGGCCCAGCTGCGGTGCTGCGTCGGGCAGCAGCGCGCTGATGCGACCGTCCTCGATCACCACCGCCAGGTCGTCGCGGAACTCATCGCCGGCCAGGATGCGGGCATTGCGCAGCACCGTCACCATCACACCGTCTCCGTAACCTTGTTCAGATGCGGCGGCAGGTCCGGGTTGAAGCCACGGCGTAGCGCCAGCGCATTGATGGCGCGATAGAAGCTCTGCACGGTCAATAGCGGTGCGCACAGCGGATGCGGTGCGGCCGCCACCGGCAGGTTGCCGCCAGCACCGGCCAACCATACCTGCGCGCCGCGTGCGGTGAACTCATCGACCACCGCACGGGTACCGGCGCCGGTTTCGTCCGGCTGGGCGAAGGCCAGCACCGGGAAACCACGATCAACCAGCGCCATCGGGCCGTGCTTCACTTCAGCCGAGCTGTAGGCTTCGGCGTGCAGGCTGCAGGTTTCCTTGAACTTCAGCGCCGCTTCCTGCGCCGCACCCAGGCCCAGGCCGCGGCCGAGCACGAACAGGTTGGTGGCCTCGACCAGGCCCTCGGTCACCGCGCTCCAGTCGCACTGCCAGGCTTCACGCATCGCGTCCGGCAGCAGGTCCAGCGCCGCACGCAGGCTGCTGTCCTGCTTCCAGTACGCGGCCAGCTGCAGCAATGCGGCCAGCGAGGCCAGGTAGCTCTTGGTCGCTGCAACGCTCTTCTCGGGGCCGGCATGCAGCGGGATGACCGTGTCGGCCAACTGCGCCAGCGGTGAATCCTCGACGTTGACCAGCGCGATCACGCGCGCGCCGGCGGCCTTGGCCGCCTCGGCGTTGCGCAGCAGGTCCGGGCTCTTGCCCGACTGCGAAATGACGATGAACAGTGCGCCGCGCAGCTGCAATGGTGCGGCGTAGACCGAGCCCACCGATGGCGAGGCCGACGCGACCACCAGCCCCAGCTGGGTTTCCAGCAGGTACTTGCCATAGGTGGCGGCGTGGTCGGAGCTGCCGCGTGCACAGGTGACCACGAACGGCGGCGGCGCGGCACGCAGGCTGGCGGCCAGGGTTTCCAGGGTGGCGTGGTTTCGCGAGAACTGGCGGGCAACCACGTCGGCCGCTTCAGCGGCCTCGGCGAACATCAGGGTAGCGGTGGGGTCTGACAGCGACATGGCAGGCTCAGGCAGGATCGGAAGGAAGGGGGCGTGCGCCGGCCGGGCGCATCGGCGCGGTCGAACCGCGCACCACCAGCTGCGGCACGAAGCCCTGGTTGTGCAGCGGTGCCGGCGCATCGTCGTAGGCGTCGCTGCGCAGCTGCGCGATCAGCAGGCGCGCGGCATGGCGGGCGATGTCTTCGGTGGCCTGCTTGGCGGTGGTCAGCGGCGGCCACGACTGGCGCGAGAACGGGCTGTCCTCGAAACCGGCAATGGACAGGTCGTAGGGCACGTTCATGCCGGCCGACTTGGCGGCGGCCAGCACGCCGGCAGCGATTTCGTCGTTGGAACCGAAGATGGCGGTAGGCGGTTCGCGCAGCGCCAGCAGGCGGCGCGCGCCACGGAAACCGTCGTCGAAGGTGTAGTCGCCCTGCACCACCAGGTGCTTGTCCACGGTCATGCCGTAGTCCTTCAACGCGGCCTCATAACCGGCATAGCGTTCGCCCGAGGAGCGGTGCGAGCTGCCGCCCCAGAGGAAGCCGATGCGCTGGTGCCCCAGCTGGATCAGGTGTTCGGTGATCTCGTAGGCGGCCTCGCGGTCGTCGACGAACACGCAGGCACCGTCGGCCGGATCTTCGGTGGCCGCAATGATGCGCACCAGCTTGATGCCACGCGCGGTCAGCGCCTGGATCAGGTCGCGGCGCTCGGACATCGGTGCGGTCAGCACCAGCCCGGCCAGGCGCGAACGCTGCACCCAGTCAGCCAGTTCATCGGCCAGCAGCGGCGAACTGGAATCGCAGGGATGGATCTGCAGGCCGAACCCGGTCTCGCGGCAGGCGGCGAGCACGCCGTTCTGCACGCCGATGATGTGGTACGGGTTCGGGTTGTCGTAGACCAGCCCGATCACGAAGGTGGTGCCGCTGCGCAGGTTGCGCGCGGACGGATCGGGTTCGTAATCGAGCTCGGCGATGGCACGCAGCACCCGCGCGCGGGTGGCCTGCATCACCGAGGGCTCGTTGTTGATCACCCGCGAGACCGTCTTCAGCGAGACCTTGGCCTTTTCGGCAACGTCCTTGATGGTCGCTCTGCGCATCGGTTTTTCCTGGGGTTGGCTGCCGTCCATCATCGCCGATCAGCTCCGGTCCTGCGGCAGGCCCACGCGGTGGCCCACCACCGAATAGAACAGGATGTACAGGTAGCAGGGCACCATCAGCAGCACGAAGGTCAGCTGGAAATCGATGTGCTGCTTGAGCAGGGCGAACAGCTGCGGAATGATCGCGCCACCGGCGATGCCCATCACCAGCAGGGCCGAACCGGTTTCGGTGAAGCGCCCCAGGCCGCGGATGGCCAGCGGGAAGATGGCCGGCCACATCATGGCGTTGGCAAAGCCCAGCAGGGCCACGAAGGCCACCGACACATAGCCGTGCGTTGCCCACGCGCCCAGGCAGAACACCACGCCCAGCACCGCCGAAATGGTCAGGTAGCGCGACTGCGACACCACCCGCGGAATCACCAGCAGGCCGACCACGTAACCGACCAGCATCGCGCCCAGGGTGAAGGCGGTGAACATCTTGGTCTCGTCCAGCGGCAGGTTGAAGCCATGGCCGTAGGTGCCGATGGCATCACCGGCCATCACTTCCACGCCCACGTACACGAACAGGCACAGCACGCCCAGCCACAGGTGCGGGAACTGGAAGATGCTGCGGCGCTCGACCGCACCGGCGGCCACCGGCGTAGCGTTGGCTTCGGACGATTTGATTTCCGGCAGCGGCGAGAACAGGATCGCCACCGCCAACACCACCAGCAGCGCCGCCATGGCCAGGTACGGGGCATGGATCTTGGCGGCGAACTGGTTCAGCAGCACGGCTTTGGTCGCGGCATCGGCCGCCTGCACCTGCACGTCCAGATCGCCAATGCCATGCAGCACCACCGTGCCGATCAGGATCGGCGCCAGGATGCCGGCGATCTTGTTGCAGATGCCCATCAACGCGATGCGCCGCGCCGCCGTTTCGATCGGCCCAAGGATCGAGATGTACGGGTTGATGGCCGTCTGCAGCAGGGCCAGGCCGCTGCCAATCACGAACAGGCCGCCCAGTGCGCCGGGGTACCAGCGCTGGGTGGCGAATTCGCCGAACAGTGCCGCGCCACCGGCCATCACCAGCAGGCTCAGGCTCAGGCCCTTCTTCATGCCGGTACGGCGCAGGATCCACGACGAGGGCAGCGCCAGGAAGAAGTAGGACAGGTAGAACACCATCAGCACCAGGAAGGCGCCGACCTCGCTGAGCTCGAAGGCGAGCTTGACGAAGGTGATCAACGGGCCGTTGAGCCAGGTGAAGAAGCCGATCAGGAAGAACAACACGCCGACGATGGCGATGGAGGTGGCCACGTTCGGGCGCGCGCTTGCAGCGGGGACGGCGGACATCAGGAGGGCTCCTGCGGCGACAGCCGCAGAACGCGGCGTCGGAGAGTGGCTGGGAACAACGTTGTCACATTCTTTCGATGGACAACGGCGGTTTGTCAACTTCCGTCCGACGCCCCCTGCGCCTCATGTTGCACTGCGCAAGGCAGTCGTCGTGCATCACGCTGAATGCGCTGAGCGGTTTGAGCCCCATGGCACAACGGTTCCCGCGTGAATCCCGCATTCACGCCATGTAAACGTTTACCACGTGGCGCATTCGTTGCGGCGCAGCAACGAAAGTGTCACGAACTCGTTGACATCGTTGTCAGCGCGGTTACAGACTCCGGCCCAATCGCCGCTCCCGATCCCGGGGCCGGCCCCACCTGCAGCAGGAGCCCGCGTGACCGCCAGCCACCCCGCCCCGGCCCATGTCCTGTCCCGCGTCGCGCCCTCGTTCCTGGCCGCCGACGTCGGTGGCACCCATGTGCGCGTGGCCCGGGTCCAGGCCAGCGGCGATGCCGCCCATCCGGTGCAGGTGCTGGAATACCGCAAGTACCGCAACGCCGACCACGCCGGTCTCAGCGCGATCCTGTCCGACTTCCTGGGCGAAGGCCCACGCCCCACGCACTGCGTGGTTGCCAGCGCCGGCTACGCCCGCGAGGACGGCACGGTGATCACCGCCAACCTGCCGTGGCCACTGTCGGCGCGCCAGGTGGAGGCCGATGTCGGCCTGCAGCGGGTCTACATCGTCAACGACTTCGAAGCGGTGGCCTATGCCGCTGCGCAGGTGGACGCCAGCGGCGTGCTGCACCTGTGCGGGCCGGACACCGGCACGCGTGGCCCGACCCTGGTGGTCGGCCCCGGCACCGGCCTCGGCGCCGCGCTGTGGATCCCCACTGCGCATGGTCCGGTGGTCCTGCCGACGGAAGCCGGCCAGCCGACCCTGGCGGCCAGCACCGAACTGGAAATGGCCATCGTCCGCCACATGCAGCGCGACCGCGCCCACGTGTCGATCGAACATGCGATCTCCGGCCCCGGCCTGATGAACCTGTACCGCGCGGTGTGCGCGCTGCAGGGGCAGGCACCGACGCTGGCCAGCCCCGATGCGGTCACCGCCGCCGCCATGGCCGACACCGATGCGCACGCGCGCCAGGCGCTGGATGTGTTCTGCGGCCTGCTCGGCAGCACCATCGGCGACATGGCCCTGTTCTATGGTGCCCACGGTGGCGTCTACCTGGCCGGCGGCATCCTGCCGCAGATCCGCGAATACCTGCACGCCAGCACCTTCGTCGAACGCTACCTGCAGAAGGGGCCGATGGGCGAAGCACTGGCACGCATCCCGGTGAAGGTCGTCGAACACGGCCAGCTGGGCGTGGTCGGCGCTGCCAGCTGGTACCTGCAGCAGCAGTCGGCCGCCTGACACCGCAACAGGCTTCAACGCAATCGCAGCACGCAGTACGTGGCACGCCAACGCACGGGACTTCGCCGCCGCCCCGCGCATGTCATCGCAACCGTTATCGAACACCGCCGCCGGCATCCAATCGAGTGATGAGGAGAGACATCATGAATACCCGCAAGACCCTGCTTTCGGCCGCCATCGTCAGCTGCATCGCCTTCAGTGCGCACGCGCAGCAGGCTGCCCCGACCGCCACCGACCTGGACACCGTGACCGTTACCGGCATCCGTGGTTCGATGGAAAAATCGCTGGACACCAAGCGCGAAGCCAATGCGCGCGTGGAAGTGGTCACCGCCGAGGACGTGGGCAAGCTGCCGGCGCACAACGTCGCCGACACCCTGCAGCGCCTGCCGGGCGTCAACATCAGCTCGTCCAGCGCCGATGAAGGCGGTTTCGACGAAGCCGACCGTGTCAGCCTGCGCGGCACCAGCCCGAGCCTGACCCAGACCCTGATCAACGGCCACACCGTCGGTTCGGCCGACTGGTTCGTGCTCAGCCAGGGCAACAACGTCGGCCGCAGCGTCAGCTACTCGCTGCTGCCGTCCGAACTGGTCAGCTCGGTGGAAGTGAACAAGTCCTCGCAGGCCAAGCTGCAGGACGGCGGCACCACCGGTACCGTCAACATCATCACCCGCAAGCCACTGGAATTCTCCAAGCCGTTCACCGCGGAAGGCTCGATCGGCCTGGTGCGCTCGGACCAGGCCAAGTCGAACGACCCGCAATATTCGGCGCTGTTCAACTACAAGAACGACGAAGGCACCTTCGGCGTGATGGTGCAGGGCTTCAGCCAGAAGCGCGAACTGCGCCGTGAAGCGCAGGAAATCCCGGGTGGCTTCTTCAAGATCGGCGCAAACGATCCGGTCGCCAGGACCAATCCGGACCTGATCGGCGTCAACGTTCCGGGCCTGCTGGGTTCGACCCTTTTCGAACAGACCCGCGAGCGCAAGGGCGGCCTGGTCTCGCTGCAGTTCAAGCCGAGCGACAGCCTCACCCTCGGCCTCAATGGTTTCAGCTCCGAGCTGAAGGCGAACAACTACAACCGCAACTTCATGATGTTCGGCAACAGCTTCGCCAAGTCGCAGGCGCCGGATCCGGGCTATGTGGTCAAGGACGGCGTGCTGACCAACGCCAACTACAAGGGCGTGCCCGGCACCGACTATGCGGTGTACGACATGATCTACCGCGAGTCGAAGGCCAAGTCGAGCTATGTCACCTTCGATGCCGACTGGCAGATCAGCGACAGCCTGACCGCCAAGTTCCAGGCCGGCAGCACCAAGGGTACCGGCGAGACGCCGCGCCAGTACATCGCCGAGGTCACCCTGGCCAACGGCGGCGGCGCCAGCTGGGCTACCCACGGCAATGGCTCGCCGATCGACTGGAACGTCGGCGGCGACATCTCGCCCAACGGCGTGACCAGCTTCGGCACCTGGGGCAACCAGCAGGTCACCGCTGAAGACAAGGAGAAGTGGGCCACGCTCGACTTCAACCAGTACTTCAACGATGGCGGCGTGCTGAGCTCGATCGACTTCGGCCTGCGTTTCGCCGACCACAAGCGCGAAGCGCTGTCGCCGGAAGGTGCAACCCCGGGTGACATCTGGAGCGCGCTGAAGAACGGTGCGACGGCCAACTATCCCAGCGGCTTTGCCGGTGACATCGGCGGCACCTTCCCGCGCAACCTCTGGTACTTCACCCCGGGCGCGCTGAAGGACGCGGTGACCAACAACTCCACCTGGCTGGCCGGCAATGATGGCCCGACCGGTCGCCACAACTATGGCGCCGAGTGGAAGGTGAAGGAAAAGAACTTCGCCGGCTACGTGCAGGCCAACTTCCGCGGCGACTGGTGGAGCGGCAACGTCGGCCTGCGCTACGTCAACATCAAGCAGGACATCGACACCTACAACGCCGTCAGCAAGGCCGCCGATGCCGATGTCAGCAGCCTGTTCGGCATGTGGGAGCGCCTGGCCTTCCAGAACAAGCGCAACCGCGTATTGCCCAGCGCCAACATCAAGTTCGACCTGGACGACTCGCTGGTGCTGCGCGTCGCCGCCTCGCAGACCCAGACCCTGCCGGACTACTCGGCACTGGGTGCCTCCTCGTACGGTTCGGACCTGAACCGCACCGGCGGCGGTGGCAATCCGAACCTCAAGCCGACCCTGTCGACCAACCTGGACGCCAACCTGGAGTGGTACTTCATGCCGCGCGGCCTGCTGTCGGTGGGCGCGTACCACATGAACCTGAAGGACTACATCGCCTTCGACGTGGTCTCGCGCCAGCTGTACAGCGAACTGACCAACCAGCTTGAGACCTACCAGATCTCCACCCCGATCAATGCCGACGGCAAGGTCACCGGCGTGGAAGTGGCCTACGAACAGCCGATCGGCGAGTACTTCGGCGTCAATGCCAATTACACCTACGCCAACGGCACCACCTCGCACACCTGGTCGGACGGCTCGCACAACCTGCTGGGCACCTCGAAGAACACCTACAACGTGGGTGCCTACTTCGAGAACGAGCGCTTTGGCGCCCGCGTCAGCTATACCCGCCGTTCCTCGTTCCTGATCAGCCTGTCGGGCACCAATCCGTACTACCAGGATGACTTCGGCACGCTGTCGGCGTCGCTGAGCTACAAGGCCACCGACTGGCTGAGCATCACCCTGGATGGCCTGAACCTCAACAACCCGACCTACAAGTACTACCAGACTGCGGCCATCCCGACCTCGTTCTACAGCAACGGTCGCCAGTACTACCTCAACTTCCGCTTCAAGTACTGATCCAGCGGCGGCAACATCGCCGAGTCGTGCACGCACGCCGGGCCTGGGTCATTCCGGGCCCGGCGTTTTTCATGTATAGCGTTCATCGCACCGTTCCAAGGAGTCGTACCGATGGTCAAGCCTTCCCGCGCCCGGATGCGCAGCGCAGTGCTGCTGGGCAGCCTGCTCGCCCTGTTGCCGGCACTGCCGGCACTTGCCGCCGACCCCATGCCGGCCGCTGAGGCACCCGGCCCGCAGCTGCGTGCCGGCAGCCTGATGCTGATTCCCGCCCCCAGCAATGTGCAGCCTGGCCAGGGCAGCGGCATCACCGTGCGCGCCGATACCGTGCTGCAGGCCGAAGGCGAGGCCGCACAGCGCGTCGCCAGCCAGTTCGCCGACCTGCTGGCGCGCAGTGGCGGCCCGCGCCTGGGGCTGGCCAAGGGCAAGGCGGCGGCCAGGACCGGTGGCATCCGCTTCCAGATCGTGCCCACCTTCCGCGACAGCGGCGAGGGCTACACGCTGGAAAGCACCGCACAGGGCGTAGTGGTACAGGCCGGCAACGAAACCGGCCTGTTCTACGGCGCAACCACCCTCGCCCAGCTCGCCACCGGCGGCAGCAACGGCGTGCTGCCAGCGGTGCAGATCCAGGACGCGCCACGCTTCAGCTGGCGCGGTTTCATGCTCGACTCGGCGCGGCATTTCCAGAGCCTGGACGAGATCAAGCGCGTGCTCGACGCAATGGCCGCGCACAAGCTCAACACCTTCCATTGGCACCTGACCGATGACCAGGGTTGGCGCATGGAGATCAAGCGGTATCCGAAGCTGACCGGAGTGGGCAGCTGCCGCCTGCCGGCCGGCGACGGTGGCATCGATCCGGTCACTGGCAAGGAGCATCCGTATTGCGGCTTCTACACGCAGGACCAGATCCGCGAAGTGATTGCCTATGCCGCGAAGCTGCATATCCAGGTGATTCCGGAAATCGATGTGCCGGGGCACGCGACCGCGGCGATTGCCGCATACCCGGAACTGGGTTCGATCAATACCCCGCTGAAGCCGATCAGCGAATGGGGCGTGTTCCCGAACCTGTTCAACGTGGAAGACAGTACTGTCACCTTCCTCGAGAACGTACTGGAGGAAGTGATCGAACTGTTCCCGGCCAAGTACGTGCACGTCGGCGGCGACGAGGCGGTCAAGGACCAGTGGGAAGCCTCCAGGCAGGTGCAGCAGCGCATGCGTGCGCTGGGCATCAAGGATGAAATGGCCATGCAGAGCCACATCATCAAGCGCCTGGAGACCTTCCTGGAGGAGCACGACCGGCGCCTGATCGGCTGGGATGAAATCCTTGAAGGCGGGCTGCCGCCGCAGGCCACGGTGATGTCCTGGCAGGGCACCGAAGGTGGCCTGGCCGCGGCCAGTGCTGGCCATGACGTGGTCATGTCGCCCGTGGGCTACCTCTATCTGGATTACCTGCAGACGGCCTCGCCGAACGAACCGCCGGGCCGCCCGGCCCAGGTCAACCTCGGCAAGCTGTACAACTTCGAGCCCGTGCCGGCCGAGCTGGCCGCTGACAAGCGCGGGCACATCCTCGGCCTGCAGGCCAACATGTTCACCGAACACACGCGCACCTATGCGCGCCTGCAGCACAACCTGTTCCCGCGCCTGGCCGCGGTGGCCGAGACCGGCTGGAGCAGGCCGGAGCATCGCGACTTCCGCGATTTCCTCGCGCGCCTGCCCGCGCAGCTGCAACGCTACCGCGCCTGGGGCCTGGCCTACGCGCAGACCCCGTTCGAAGTGGGCGTGGACTACACCGACAACCGCGCCGCCAACACGGTGACCGTGTCGCTGGCCAACCCGCTGGGCTATGAGGTGCGCTACAGCACCGATGGCCAGCCGGTGACGGCGCAGTCGCCGCTGTACCAGCAGCCGCTGACCAGTACGCTGCCGACCACGGTGCAGGCCGCCGCGTTCTACCAAGGCCAGATGCTGGCGGCGAAGCCGACGGTCGCGGACTTCAGTGCGCAATCGCTGCTCAGCCGCCGCAGTGACGAACTGCTCAGCTGCGTAGGCAAGAAGGGGCTGGTGCTGCGCCTGGAAGACGATGGCCCGCGCGAGGGAAACCGCGCAGTGTTCAACGTGGACATCTTCCAGCCATGCTGGCGCTGGCCACAGGCACAGCTGGACGGCATCGGCAGCGTGGAAGTCCGCGCGGGGCGTATTCCGTACTACTTCCAGCTGGCCCACGACGAGCCCAAGCGTCGCTTCGAGAAGGCCAAGCGTGCGCATGGCGAGATGCTGGTGCGTCGCGGCGACTGCAGCGGCAAGGTGCTGGCCGAAGTGCCGCTGCCGGCCACGCCGGATGCCGATGGCTTCGTGACGCTGCGTGCGACGCTGCCGAAGGGCTCCCAGGGCACCGGTGACCTGTGCATCAACTTCACCGGCGACACGCGCCCGGCGATGTGGGTGCTGGATGAGGTCACGCTGGGGAAGTGACCCCAAGCCTGTCCTGGCGCAATCGATCCACGCATGGCGTGGATCTACTGTAGAGCCGAGCCCATGCTCGGCTGCCTTTGGGAGGAAGCCGAGCATGGGCTCGGCTCTACAGGAACTTTACCCGCGCCAGCGCAGCAGCAGATCGCGCAGCGGGGTCAGTGCCGTAGCCATGCCGGCCAGCACGCCGATCGTGTTGGCCAGCGCGTCCATCGGATCGGCCATGCGGTCATCGGTCAATGCGCCCTGCGCGAACTCGATGCCGATCCCCATCAGCACCAGGCCCACGCCCACCCACAGCAGCGGACGTCCGCGCCGGAACAGCTGTACCGCGCTGCCAGCCAGGATGAAATAGGCGAGGAAGTGCTCACCCTTGTCGCCGTTTTCCGGCAACGGAATCGGTGGCGGTGGGATCAGGCAGACCACGATCACCAGCAGCACCGCGCTGAACCACAGTGCGGCCCACAGCCGCGGCCGCCGCAGCGGCTTGATCAGCGGCAGTGCATCGCTCACAGGCGCCAGCTCAGGTCACCCAGCTCGAAGGCGGGCTCGAAGTCGACGCCGCGCTGCAGGCCGATCGCCTGGAAGCGCTCCCCCATCTCGGTCGGCAGGGTCAGCTTCTTCACCTGGTCGCGCAGCTGGATACGGCCGACTTCATCGGTGCGCTCCTCGGCCAGCGACAGCACCTGGTCCAGGCCGTTGCCGAGCAGGAAGCTGGCCTGGCTGCAGTAGCCCGCCAGCTCGAAACCGCCGTGCATGCCGGCCTCGGCCATCGCGGTGAAATCCACCGACGCGGTGATGTCCTGCAGTCCCGGCCAGCGGTGCACGTCGTTGTGCACGTGGTGGCGGTAGAACGCGCGTACGGTGCCCTCATCGCGGTCGTGCTGGTAGAACTCGCCACGGTTGTAACCGTAGTCGATGAACAGCATCGCACCGCGCTGCAGGCCGCCCGCCACCGCCTGCAACCAGTACGGCAGCTGCGGCAGCACCTCGGAACGGTAGCCCTCGGCGAAGGGGCGCTCCAGGTAGCGCTCGATGTGGCGCACCGCACCGTTGAGCAGGATGTCGGCCGGCTGCGCACCACGGATGAAGTTGCCTTCGGCGTCCAGTTCCACGGTTTCCTCGTAGACCTCGCCATCCCGGATCAGGAAGCGCGGCGTCGGCAGCGCGTCGATCACTTCGTTGGCAAACACCACGCCCTCCCAGTCCTCTTCGAACGGGCGATCGACCCAGTCCACGCGTGCGGCCAGCTCGGCCGGCAGGTTCTGCTGCAGGCGCTGTTGCTGGCGCTCGCGCAGGTCGGCGCTGGGTTCGAGGATGGCGTAGCGCGACGGCAGCGCGTCCAGCTCGGCCAGGCGCAGCAGCACCGCTTCGGCGAAGGCGCCGGTACCACCGCCCAGTTCCAGCATCCGCGCCTGCGTACCCAGCTGGGCGAACACCGGCGCCAGCGCGTTGGCCACGCTGCCGGCGAACAGGCTGCCGAGCTCGGGCGCGGTGGTGAAGTCGCCACTGCCGCCGAATTTGCTGGCGCCGGCGCTGTAATAGCCCCAGCCGGGGGTGTACAGGCACAGCTCCATGAAGCGGGAGAACGGCATTGCCCCGCCCTGCGCAAGGATTTCGGCGCGCAGGGCAGCGGCCAGCTGGTCGCTGTGGGCCAGGGCATCGGCTTCGGGCAGGGGGAAGGTGGGCTGCATGGCGTCTTCGAATGCGGTGACAATGGTGCACAGGATAGCCGAGCCTTGGAGGACCCTCGATGAGCGATACCCACCCCGTGGTCCTGATCACCGGCAGCGCGCGCCGGATCGGTGCGGCCATCGCCCGCCAGTTCCACGCCTGTGGCTGGTCGGTGGTGCTGCACGCCAACACCTCCAGCGCCGAGCTGCAGCAGGCTGCGTTCGATTTCGACAACGTGCGCCCGGGCAGCGTGCTGGCCCTGCAGGCCGACCTGCGTGACGCCGACGCCCTGGCCGATCTGGTCGAACAGGCCGTCACCCACTTCGGCCGCCTGGACGCGCTGGTCAACAACGCCTCCAACTTCTTCCCCACCCCGCTCGGCCAGGTCACCGCCGAGGCGATGGACGCGCTGTATGCGGTCAATGCACGCGCGCCGCTGCTGCTGTCACAGGCGGCAGCGCCCTACCTGCGCCGCCAGCAGGGCTGCATCGTCAACCTCACCGACCTGCACGGCACCGACCCGATGCGTGACCACATCGCCTACACCATGGCCAAGGCCGCGCTGGAGATGGCAACGCGCGCGCTGGCGCTGGAGCTGGCGCCGAAGGTGCGGGTCAATGCAGTAGCGCCGGGGGCGATCCTGTGGCCGGAACAGGGCAAGGATGATTTCGCCCGCGAGGCGCTGCTGGCACGCACGCCTTTGGCGCGGATCGGCACCGTCGAGGAGATCGCCGAGGCGGTGTACTGGCTGGTGGCCGAGGCCAGCTTCGTCACCGGCCACACCCTGCGCGTGGATGGCGGGCGTACGGTCAGCTGAAAGGTTGCCGGGGTCCACAACGGGGTCAGATCCCTTTTCCCGGCGGGAAAAGGGATCTGACCCCGTCACTCCAGATCCACCACCTCGAATGCCTCGCCAAACTGCGGGTGCGCGCGCCACAGCGTGGCCAGGTCCTGGCCGCTGACCGGGTCGATGAAGCCCGGCGCGATGTCGGCCAGCGGCTTCAGCACGAACGCGTGCTTCAGCTCCGGCCGCGGGATGCGCAGGTGCCCCGGGCCTTCCAGCACCAGGTCGCCATAGAACACCACGTCGATGTCCAGGGTCCGGTCGGAGAAGCGCGGCCCGCTGCGGTCGCGACCGTGCGCGTCTTCCAGCGCGTGCAGCCAGTCGTCCAGTTCCTGCAGCGGCAGGTCGGTCTCGATCGCCACCGCATTGTTGAGGAAGGCCGGGCCATCGAAGCCGACCGCGGCGGTACGGTAGGCCGGCGATACCTGCAGCGCGCCGAAGCGCTCGCGCAGGGCCGCCACCGCGGCGTGGAGGTAGCGGCGGGGCTGGACATTGCTGCCCAGGCTCAGGAGCACGGTCGTCATGCGGTTCAGGTGGCAGCAATGGGGGCGTGGACATGCCGTCGTCACGGCGGCCTGCCTACAATCCGGGATGCACATGATAGGGCACCGACATGACCTATTGCGTTGGAATCGAGGTGGACGAGGGCCTGGTCTTCGCTGCCGACACCCGGACCAATGCCTCGCTGGACGATGTGCGCGTGCATCGCAAGCTGCACGTGTTCGAGTATCCCGGCCAGGCAGCCTACGTGCTGATGGCGGCTGGCAACCTGGCCACCACCCAGCTGCTGGTGTCGCGCCTGGGGCGCGATGCCGACGAACGGCGCGCGCCCAACCTGCGCGACATGACCCACCTGTTCGAAGCCGCCGAGTACGTCGGCCAGCTGCTGGTGGACAGCCAGGTGCACAGCAACCACAGCGAACATGGCCACGATGGGGTCAATACCCAGGCCACGCTGATCTTCGGCGGGCAGATCGCCGGCGAGCGCCCCGGGCTGTACATGATCTATCCGCTCGGCAACGCCATCGCCGCCTCGCCGGAGACGCCCTACCTGCAGATCGGTGAATCCAAGTACGGCAAGCCGATCCTCGACCGCATCCTCAGCCCGGCCACGCGTCTGGAGGATGCCGCACGCACGGCGATCGTCTCGTTGGACTCCACCATCCGTTCCAACCTGTCGGTGGGCCTGCCGATCGACCTGGCGCTGCTGCGCGACGGCGAACTGCGCATCGGCCAGCAGCTGCGGCTGGGTGCGGATTCCACGCTGTATGCGGACATCCACCAGAACTGGTCGCGGCGGCTGGAACAGGCAGTGGACGCCCTGCCGCGCTTCCCCTGGGAAACCAACGGACGGTAGTGCCGGCCGCTGGCCGGCAACCGCGTTGATCCCACCACACAGGGATGCCGGCCAGCGGCCGGCACTACCGCGACATCAGCCCAGCGCTTCGGACACCGCGCGGAACACCTGCTGCATCTGCAGCGGCTTGCGCAGCACGTGCACCTGCACGCCAGCGGGAAATGCATCGGCCGCCACCTCCACCGCTGCGTCTTCCAGCACCAGCGCCGGGCCGCGATAGCCCAGCGTGGCCATCTCGCCCAGCAGCTGGCTGGCCGGCAACAACTTCGAGCCGGCGTCGGCAATCACCAGCGCCGGCATTGCCTCCTGCTGCATCCAGCGCAGCGCCGCCGGGCCATCGGAGGCCAGCTGCAGCTGATATCCCTGGCTTGACAGCGCATTGCCGAGCAACGACAGGCGCGTGGCCTCGCCATCGACCACCAGGATCGACTGGCCACTGCCCAGGGCCACCAGCTGCTCGATCGGCTCACTACCGTCGCTGGCTTCGTGCATCGGCAAGTGCAGTTCGAAGCAGGTGCCCTGCCCCGGCTGGCTGCTGACATGGATGCTGCCGCCGGCACCTTCGACGATGCGCTTGCAGGAAATCAGGCCCAGGCCGGTGCCGTCGGCCTTGGTGGTGAAGAACGGATTGAACAGGTGCGACAGCGTGTCTGCATCCATGCCGATGCCTTCATCGGCCACGCAGATCCGCATCCAGTCCACGCCATCGCGCTGGCCGGCATGGCTGGCGGTCAGGCTCAGGCGACCGCCGTTGGGCATCGCCTGGATCGCGTTGAGCGCCAGGTTCAACATCACCTGCTGCAGCTCGGTGTAGTTGGCATCGACCACCAGGCCTTCGTCCTGCACCTGCAGTTCCAGGCGCACGGCATCGGGCACGTTGCTGCGCAACAGCAGTGCAACCGCATCGAACAGGCCATCGATCTCGATGCGCTCGCTCGGCTTGCGCGAACCGCGCACGAACGACAGCATCGATTCGGCCATCTCATGGCCACGGCGACCGCACTCGGCGATGACATCGGCCAGGTGGTGCAGCTGCGGATCCTCGGTGCGCGCCTTCAGCAGGTCCGGCATGATCAGCAATGGCTGCAGGATGTTGCGCAGGTCATGGCTGAGGCCGGCAGCAAGCAGCGACAGGCTTTCCAGGCGCTGCGCGCGCATCAGCTCGGTTTCCACCCGTGCACGCTCCACCGCGCTGCGTGCATCGCGGATCGCACGCGCCACCGCCGACGGCAGGCGCGCCGGCAGATGCTTGATGATGTAGTCATTGGCGCCCTTCTGCAGCGCCGCCACCGCGTTCTCCTCACCCATCGTGCCGGAGACGAAGATGAAGGGCACGTCCGGCGAGGTCTCGCGCACGATGCGCAGCGCGTCATCACCGGAGAACCCCGGCATGCTCAGGTCGGACAGCACGATGTCCGGCTGGAACGCAGCCAGTGCCTGGCGCAGTTCCGCCTCGCTCTCGACACGCTCGAAGCGGGCGTCCAGGCCCGCGTCGAGCATCTGTTCGGACATCAGCTCGGCATCCTCTGGTGAGTCTTCCACCAGCAGGATGCGCAGCGCCCCCAGGGCGGGACCGGTCAGGGGCATGGGCTCACTCGAGTTCCGGTGCCTGGTTGATCAACGCCCAGAACTTGCCCAGGGTCTGCACCGCGCCGAAGAACTGGTCCACGTCCACCGGCTTGACCACGTAGGCGTTCACGCCCATGTCCCAGCTGCGGGCCAGATCGCTTTCCTCGCGCGAGGACGACAGGATCACCACCGGCAGGCGCTTGAGTTCTTCATGCTCGCGGATCTGCCGAAGCACTTCCAGGCCATCCATGCGCGGCATCTTGATGTCCAGCAGCAGCACCGCCGGCAGGCCTTCCTCGCGATTGGCGAAGGCGCCGCGGCGCAGCAGGTAGTCCATCACTTCCACGCCGTCTTCGACGTGCACGATGGGATTGGCCAGACGCGCCTCTTCCAGGGCATCGATCGCCATTTCGGCATCCGCCGGGCTGTCTTCGGCGAGAAGAATGGTGCGCAGAGTGGTCATGCAGAAGGCCCTTGTTTGTCCGCGTCGATCGCGGGAGGCAGGTAGAAGTGGAAGGTGGCGCCGACGTCCGGTTCGGCCTCGGCCCAGATACGGCCGCCATGGCGGGTCAGCACGCGGCGCACGCTGGCCAGGCCGATGCCGGTACCCGGGTAGTCGCTGGCCTTGTGCAGGCGCTGGAATACACCAAACAGCTTGCCGGCGTAGGCCATGTCAAAGCCTGCACCATTGTCGCTGACCGTGAACTGATGGCCGCCATCGGGCTGCGGCTGGTAGTCCACGCGGATCTTCGCCGGCTCGCGGTTGCCCGAGTACTTCACCGCGTTGCCGAGCAGGTTCAGCCAGACCTGGCGGATCATGTTCTCGTCGCCCACCACGATCGGCAGCGGCGCGATGCTCCACTCCACGTGGTGCGCATGGCCGCTGTTCTCGGCCTCGGCCTGCAGGTTGGCATCGAGCATGGCGCGGGTATCGGCCACCAGCGACTGCATGTCCACCGCCTGCTGGCGCATCGCCGCGCGGCCCAGCCGCGAATAGACCAGCAGGTCGTCGATCAGCGCCGCCATGCGCCGGGCCGAACTGGAGATCACCTCCAGGTAATGCCGGCTCTTGTCATCGGCGGCGTCGCCGAGGTGGCGCGACAGCTTGTCGGAGAATCCGGCCACGTGGCGAAGCGGCGCACGCAGGTCATGCGAAACCGAGTAGCTGAAGGCTTCCAGCTCGCGGTTGACCTCGGACACCTGCGCGACCTTGCCCTCCAACTGGCGGTTCAGCTCCTCCACGCGCAGCTGCACTGCGCGCTGCATGGTGACGTCGCTGATGGTCAGCAGCACCACTTCGTCATCGGTGTCGGGCAGCGGCATGCGCCGTGCGTTGAGCAGCATGTAGCGCACCATGCCATCGGCGGTACGCTGCTCATGCTCGAAGTCCCACAGTTCGCGGCCACGCGACAGCACATCGGCCAGGCGCTGGCGCACCACCGGATCCCGCCAGGCGCCGTCGCCGATGTTTTCCAGCAGCAGGCCATCGGCGCGCTCGTCCTGCAGGTCATACAGTTCGGCGAACGCCGGGTTGTGCAGCTGCACGCGCAGGTCGCGGTCGAGCAGCACGATCGGTTCGCGCACGGTCTGCAGCACCGACGCCGCGCGTGCGGCCGAGCGCAGCGATTGCCGTTCCGCATGCAGGCGGCGGCCGATCTGCCGCTGCAGCAGCCACAGCACCAGGCCGAGCAGGGCCAGCTGGATCGCCAGCGAACTCCACGACACCAGTTCGGTCTGCTTGCGCTGGCGCGCGGCCTGCTGGGCGCGCAGTGCCAGCAGATTCTGCTCGCTGGCCTGCAGCTCCTCCACCAGGCCACGGATCGGATAACGCGTGCTCAGGTCCTGCACCAGCTCACGCTGGTCGGAGTTCGGTTCGGACCGGGCCAGCTCGCGGGCAAGCGCCATGCGGCCTTCGAGCATCGATTCGATCCGACCAATGCGGATCAGCTGATCGGGATTGTCGCGGGTCATCCGGCCAAGTTCGGCCAGGCGCCCGGGGATCTCGTTGGCCTTGGCCATCCGCTCGCGCAGGCCGGGCGCATCCACGCCCTTGGACAGGGTCAGCGCGGCGGATTCGACGTCGCGCACATCGGCCTGCAGCTGTTGCAGCGCCACGCCAACGGACTGGGTATGGTTGACCCAGGCCATCGCCTCTTCGCTGTCCTGCTGCAGTTTGCGCAGGGTCAACCACGGCACCACGATGATCGCGGCAGCCGCCAGCGCCAGGGCCGGCAACCGCCAGCGGTCCCAGATGTCGTCACTGAAAACCAGCGCCATAGTTCCTCGTCAGCACGGCCGCGGAGCGGGACCCGGGACGAGCCCGGCTGCGGCGGAACCGGCAATATAGCGCAGGCGGTCACAACTCTGGAGCCCAAAGCGCGGCAGGCTGAACGGGCCCCCGCAGCCGGCCCCATACGCGAGTGGGCGCCCCCTTCGGGGCGCCCACCCTGTTCAACGCGCGGTGGATGCTCAGCGCTTGGCAGCGGCGCTGACCTTAAGCGCGGCGGCATCGACGCGGGTCACGCCCTTGATGCCCTTGGCGGTGTTGACCGCCTTGTCCTTCTCCGCCTGCGTAGCGACGGCACCGCTCAGGCTGACCACGCCGTTCACGGTTTCCACCTTGATCTCGGTGCCCGGAACGTTGCTGCTGGCCAGCAGATCGGCCTTCACCTTGGTGGTGATCCAGGTATCGGTCACCGGCTCATTGGAGTCGTGACGATCGGCATGGGTCGTCGGATGGGTGCTGGTCGGCGGGCTCTTCGCGGCCGGGTCCTTGGCGAATGCGGCCGAGGAGGACAGCGCCAGGCCCAGGGTCAGGGCGGAAGCAATCAGCGTGCGGGTGGTATTGCTCATCGTGTCGTACTCCTTCGGAATGTGCTGCCAGTCTGGACAACCCACCGTAGAGCAGGCGTGGCGTTGCGGTCATGCCGCCGTGAATCGAAACGTTTCCAATGGCAACCGTTCAGTTTTGGACGGCCAGCACCCGTCGTTTACCCTGCCCTTCCCACTGCCGGAGCCCTGCCATGCGCCCCGACCTGCAACTGGCCCTGATCGGCTACGGCCTCGCCGGCCGCGTCTTCCATGCACCGCTGATCCAGCACACCCCCGGGCTGGCGCTGCACAGCATCGTCAGTTCACAACGCGACACCCTGCTGCGGACGTTCAGCGATGTGCACGTGCGTGCCACGCCGCAGCAGGTATTCGATGATCCGGCCGTGGATGCCGTAGTGATCGCCACGCCGAACGAACAGCACGCGCCACTGGCCATCACGGCGCTGGCGGCAGGCAAGCATGTGCTGGTCGACAAGCCGTTCGCGCTGGATGTGGCCGAAGCGGAAACGGTGCTGGCTGCGGCACGCGATGCCGGGCGCATCGCCACCGTGTTCCAGAACCGGCGTTTCGATGCCGACTTCCTCACCCTGCAGTCGCTGCTGGCCGAAGGCAGCTTGGGCGACGTGGCCGAGTGCCACGCGCACTTCGACCGTTACCGTCCGCAGGTGCGCGACCGCTGGCGCGAACAGGACGGGCCCGGCAGTGGCCTGTGGTACGACCTCGGTCCGCACCTGCTGGACCAGATGCTGGTGCTGTTCGGCTGGCCCGAGGCAATCGATGCCGACCTGGCCGTGCAGCGCGAAGGTGGCGGCGGCATCGATTACTTCCACGCGATACTGCACTACCCACGGCATCGGGCGATCGTCCACGCCGGTTCCCTGGTGGCAGCGCAGACGCCGCACTTCAGTGTGCATGGCAGCGCCGCCAGCTGGATCAAGCACGGCCTGGACGTGCAGGAGGCGCAGCTGCGCCGCGGCGTGGCGCCGGGCGCACCAGGCTGGGGCCTCGATCCGCGGCATGGCGAGCTGGTGCGCTGCGATACCGAAGACAACGTGCAACGCAGCACCGTCGACAACCTGCCCGGCGACTATCGCCGGTTGTATGCGCAGTTCGCAGCGGCGATGCACGGCGAGGGCGAAGCCACGGTCAGCCCGGTGCAGGCGCTGCAGCTGATGCGGTTGCTGCAGGCCGGCATGGACAGCGCGCGCGAAGGGCGCCGGATCGCGTTGGGGTGATCGGCAGGGCTGCGCCCTGCACCCGCAGAAACGGTAGTGCCGGCCGCTGGCCGGCAACCTCAACAGCAACGGCAAAAAACGGCTACCCGTGAGATGGCGGCCCCCCCGCCTTCGACAGTTATCCGCGCCCGACGGTAGGTGTCGACCTTGGTCGACACGTCAACGTGGAAGCGATCGGAGCAGGCTTCTGTAGAGTCGAGCCATGCTCGATTGGCTGCATGGGGTCAGAGCCCGTTCCGGCGGAAAGGGATCCGACCCCGATCTGCCTGGGGCCGGATCCCTTCGGCAACGCCGAAGGGCTCTGACGCCACCGCAGTGCTTACGACTTCTTGATGGCGTGGCCACCGAATTCATTGCGCATCGCCGACAGCAGGCGGTCGGTGAACGAATTCGATTCGCGCGAGCGCAGGCGTTCCAGCAGCGACAGCGTGATCACCGGCGCCGGCACATCCAGCGCGATGGCTTCGGCCACGGTCCAGCGGCCTTCGCCGGAATCCTCCACATACGGGGCAATGCCATCCAGCGAAGGATTGCGCTTGAGGGCTTCCGTGCTCAGGTCCAGCAGCCACGAACGCACCACGCTGCCGTGGCGCCACACCTCGGCCACCTGGGCCAGGTCCAGTTCCATCTCCTGCTTGCGCTCCATCAGCGCGAAGCCTTCGGCATAGGCCTGCATCATTCCGTACTCGATGCCGTTGTGGACCATCTTGGTGAAGTGGCCGGCACCGGACGGGCCGACGCGCCCCCAGCCACGATCTTCGGCCGGGGCCAGCGTGCGCAGCAACGGTGCGATCTGCTCCACCACCGACGCTTCGCCACCGACCATCAGGCTGTAGCCTTCCTGCAGGCCCCACACGCCACCGCTGGTGCCGCAGTCGACGTAGCCCAGATCATCCTCGGCCAGCGCCTTGGCGCGGCGGATCGAGTCCTGGTAGTTGGAGTTGCCGCCGTCGATGACGATGTCACCCTCGGCCAGGTGCGGGGTCAGCTGGCCCAGCGTCTGGTCGACGGTTTCGCCGGCCGGTACCATCAGCCACACCGCGCGCGGCACCGGCAGCGCGGCCACGGCGGCGGCCAGCGAATCAACCACCTCCAGGCCGGCCTCGGCGGCGCGCTGGCGGGCGCCTTCGCCCGGGTCGTAGCCGACCACGCGGTGGCCGCCGCGATGCAGGCGCTGGGCCATGTTGGCGCCCATGCGGCCGAGGCCGATCATTGCAATATCCATTGTTTCACCTTCAGTTGGGGTCTAGGGTCAGGCTGCCTGGCCTGCCGGTAGCCGCGCAGTGGCGCAGCTGCGCCTCGCGCCAACGCCGGTAGAGCGTGGTATGCAGATTGTGCACCGCCAGGTCGATTGAAAACGGGGTTCGCGGGTTGCGATCGAGCAGGCGGGCGACGTGGTAGCCGATGGGACGTATACCGCGTGGATGCACATAGATCACGAACTGCTGGTAGAACGGATCGTCCAGCAGCTGGTCCATGCGCGCGAGCGTGTCGTGGTAGCGCGGCGCCAGCCGTGCGCGCAACTGCGGATCGCGCTCGAACAGCAGGCGCTCGAAGTAGCGCTGGCCGATGCGCGGGATGTCCTGCGCCAGGTTCCAGAGTTCGGCATTGCGCTGGTCGTACCAGGCCAGGCCGCCGTGCTGCGCCAGGGCCTGCGCAGCGCCCTCGCCCACAGTGACGACCACGAAGTTCTCGGCCTGGTTGCTCAGGTCATCCAGCGTACCGTTGTCGTACACATGTTCGATGAAGCCGGGCACACCCACGAACGCCTGCCGCCCCATCGCCGAGGTGCGCACCGCCTTGCCATCGGCGAAGAACTCGCCCGCGTGCGCGCCAAGCAGGATGCTGTCGGTGGCGTGCAGCGCGAGGAAGGTGCCGATCGACAGTTCATCCGCTGCGAACTCTGTATCGAACGCAGCATCGCCATACAGCTCGCGCTGGGTGGCCAGCTGCGCGACCTGGCGGCCGACACCGCACTCGGCGCGCACGGCACCGCTGTAGAACGCCTGCAGCGCATGGCTGTTGCCCGCACTGGGCACGAAGCCACGGCCGAAACTGCGCGTACGCTGCCAGCCCTGTGCCGGCGCGCCGCGCAGACCAAAGCCGATCCAGCCCAGTTGCGGGCCGGAGAAGCGGAACGTGGCATTGCCCTGCAATGCCGAGGTCGCGCGCCGCGTGGCCGCCCCCAGCTCGAAGGCATAGGCGCAGACCGTAGCAGGGTCTTCCAGCAGCTGCTGCAGCAGTGCCTGTCGTTCGCCTGCAGGCAGATCCGCCGACCAGCGTACGCGCAGGTCACCCGCTGCCTGTGCCGCGGCGAGCGAGGAACGCGTACACACCGGGCCCTTGTGTACCTGCGGTGCACGCAGCCCGGCATCCTCGAAGCGCCACCCCAACCGCTGCAGCAGGCCCTGCGTACAGCCCGGGGATGGCGCTGCGACGACCCACGCGGGCGCCAGCAGCAGGGCTGCAATCAGCCACCTGCCGCGCACGCTCAGCCCTGGTCCGTGACCGCCGGTGCGGGTGCGGGCTCCGGTGCCGCTGCCGGCGATGGCGACGGCTTGCCCGCCGCGGCCGGCAGGTACTGCTGCAGGCGCTGGAAGAAGCGACGATAGAACTCGGCATCGGTGACCGTGCTGCTGGCCACCTTCACCAGCGAGTCGTCGTTGCTGCCGAAGGGCAGCGATACCGAACCCAGCGCTCCCACACCGACACTGGCCGAGGTCGGGCTCTTCTTCAGCGCGTAGCGATCCTGCACTGCGCTGACGAACACCAGCGTCTGGCCGCCACGCGGGGCGCAGGAGATGCGCAGCACCAGCTGCTCATGGTCATCCTCGCGCGGCTGGAAGTTCTTGTTGCCTTCCACCTGTGCATCGTCGGAACGGGCGATGGCATAGCCCTGGCTGAGCAGCGTGCGGCGCGCCGCTTCGCAGGCTTCGCCCGGGCGCCCATCGACCGTGCGCGAGAAGGTATCGCCGGAGTCGAAGGACTCGCGCAACACGGTGCTGTCGGCGGCACGGCCACCGCAGGCCGAGAGGATCAGGGCGCTGGTGAGCGCCACGGCGGCGCTGGAAAGACGGGAGGCCCGCATGGGTACTCCTGCGAGAACGGAAGCACCAAGGGTAGTCCCACCCCCGTGTGCGGCAGGTCGACATACCCTCCCACGTTGCTCCCGGTTCATGCACGAAAAAGGGACGGAGGGAATTAAGTCGTTTGTGCCACAAACGACTTAATTCCCTCCGTCCCCTTTTACGACGAGGGGCCGGCAATGCCGGCCCCTGAGGTGTCACATGCCGTGGCCGGCTCAGTCCGCCCAGCGCCCCGCGCCGGTGGACTGCGGCAGCACCTGGGCCGACAGCGGGCGGTCATTGGCCAGCAGATTGACCGCGTCAGCGAGGATCGAGGCCGACTCGCGCAGCAGCGGGTCCGGACGCTTTTCAGCGGCCTTCTCACGGGCGGCATCCTTGACGATGTCGCGCTCGTTGCCGGTCAGGCCATCGTCGCTGCTGTCGTCGGCCAGCGGGTCCAGGGCCAGGCCCAGTTCCTTGCGCTGCACCTGGCGCTCCTTGCGCTGGGCGTCCTGGCGCTCGCGCTCGGCACGACGGGTCGCCTCGTTGAGCGAGATGTACTTCTTCGCGGCCTCGGTGCGGAACTGCTCCACGTCCTCGTTCCACCACTGGAATTCCTTGTCAGTGGCGATGCGCGCGTCGTGACGGGTCTCCAGCTTCGGCAGCAGCGGCGCGAAGTTGCCGTACTGGGTGTGCGGCACGGCGGCGATGCGGGTCCACGGCAGGGCGTTGTCGTAGGTGCTTTCGCCGAATTCGGTGGCATCGACGCTGGCCGGGAAGGCCAGGTCCGGCACCACACCCTTGTGCTGGGTGCTGCTGCCGCTGATGCGGAAGAACTGGGCGATGGTCAGCTTGACCTGGCCGAAGCGCTGGGTCTCGCCGCTCGGCCAGCGATCGAGGTCGACGATGTTCTGCACGGTGCCCTTGCCGAAGCTGGTTTCACCGATCACCAGGCCACGGCCGTAGTCCTGGATGGCACCGGCGAAGATCTCCGAGGCCGAGGCCGAACCGCGGTTGATCAGCACCGCCAGCGGGCCATCCCACGCCACGCCCTGGTTGCGGTCGCTGTTGACGGTAACGCGGCCACCGGACTCGCGCACCTGCACCACCGGGCCCTGTTCAATGAACAGGCCGGTCAGTTCGATCGCCTCATCCAGCGAGCCCCCCCCGTTGTTGCGCAGGTCCAGCACCACGCCATCCAGCTTGTCGTTCTTGAAGCCGGCCAGCAGCTTGGCGACGTCGCGGGTGGCCGAGGCGTAGTCAGCGGCATTGCGGCGACGGCCTTCGAAGTCCTGGTAGAAGGTCGGCAGCTTGATCACGCCGATCCTGCGCGCCGGTTCGCCGTTGGCGGCCGGGATGCTCATGGTCTCGCCCTTGGCGGCCTGTTCGGCCAGGCGCACCTTCTGGCGGGTCAGGACCAGCGTGTGGTGCTTGCCGTCCACGCCCTCGGCGGCCGGGATGAATTCCAGCTTGACCTGGGTATCCTTGGCACCGCGGATCTTGGCCACGACGTCGTCGATGCGCCAGCCGATCACATCCTCGACCAGGCCGGACTTGCCCTGGCCAACGCCGACGATGCGGTCCCCCGGCTTCAGGGTGCCGTCCACTGCGGCCGGACCACCGGCGATGATCTCGCGGATCACCACCATGTCGTCCTGCCGCTGCAGCTGCGCACCGATGCCTTCCAGCGACAGCGACATCGCCTGGTTGAAGTTCTCGGCGGTGCGCGGGGTGAAGTAGTCAGTGTGCGGATCAACCGCGCTGGTGTAGGCGTTCATGAAGAACTGGAAGACGTCTTCGCCCTTCAGCTCGTTGACCGACTTCTCCAGCGTCGCGTAGCGCTTGTCCAGCGTCTTGCGGATGTCGTCCGGCTTCTTGCCCGCCAGCTTCAGGCGCAGCCAGTCGTTCTTCACCGACTTGCGCCACAGCTCATCCAGTTCGGCACTGCTGGCCGCCCACGGAACCTTCTTGCGGTCGTATTCGAAGCGCTCGTCGGTGGTGAAGTCCGGCTCCTGCTTGAGCAGCTTGCGCGCATAGGCCACGCGCTCGCCGACGCGCTGCTTGTAGACCGCGAACACCTGGAACGCCGGCTCCAGCTCGCCGCCACGGATGGCCGAAGAGATGTTGGCTTCGAACGGCGCGAAGCGCGCCACGTCGGCCTGGGTGAAGTACTGCTTGCCGCCGTCCAGGGTCTCCAGGTAACGCTTGAACACGTCCTTGGAGGTGGCCTCGTCCAGCGCGCGCGGGCGGTAGGCGTAGCGGCTGTCGGACAACAGGCCGTACACCAGCTTGGAGGTGGTCACCTGATCGGCGGTGGCCGCCGCGGGCAATGCGGGCGAGTCGGCCTTGGCCGCCAGCGCCAGCGGCGCGACCAGCGCCAGGGCCATCAGGAATGCGGGGGCTTTGAATTTCATTGACGTGCTCGAAGGCGCCTTGCCAAGGGGGAGACTGCAGGGTGTTCAGACACCACGACAGTGCCGAAAGTTGCCGGGTTTGTCATCCGGCCGCGCTCGGTGGAAAACCAGCCTAGCCGGGCCGGTGTAGCAAATTGTGAATGCATGCAGAGCCGAGCCCATGCTCGGCTGGCCGGCAGCAAGCAGCCGAGCATGGGCTCGGCTCTGCGGCAGGCAGAGGTATGCGGACCAACGGTCCGCACCCACCTCAAGAGATGCCGGCGCCCTTGGCCTGCACGTCAGCGTGGTACGACGAGCGCACCATCGGGCCGGACGCCACGTGGCTGAAGCCCAGCGCGTAGCCGTAGTCTTCCAGCGCCTTGTAGTCCTCGGGGGTCCAGTACTTCAGTACCGGGTGGTGATGCGCGGTCGGCTGCAGGTACTGGCCGATGGTGATCATGTCCACATCGTGCGCGCGCAGGTCGCGCATGGTGGCCTTGATCTGTTCGAAGTCTTCGCCCAGGCCCAGCATGATGCCGCTCTTGGTCGGCACGTCCGGGTGCTGTGCCTTGAAGTTCTTCAGCAGGTTCAGCGACCACTGGTAGTCCGCACCCGGGCGCACGTTGCGGTACAGGTCCGGCACGGTCTCGATGTTGTGGTTGAACACATCCGGCGGGTTCTGCGCCAGGATCTCCAGCGCGCGCTCCATGCGGCCCTTGCCACGGAAGTCCGGGGTCAGCACTTCGATGCGGGTACCCGGCGACTTTTCGCGGATGGCGGTGATGCAGTCGACGAAGTGCTGGGCACCGCCGTCACGCAGGTCATCGCGGTCGACGCTGGTCACCACCACGTACTTCAGGCCCATGTCGGCCACGGTCTGGCCGAGGCTGGCCGGTTCGTTGGCATCCGGCGGCTTCGGGCGGCCATGGGCCACGTCGCAGAACGAGCAGCGGCGGGTGCAGACCTCGCCGAGGATCATGAAGGTGGCGGTGCCATGGCCGAAGCATTCGTGGATGTTCGGGCAGCTGGCTTCCTCGCACACCGTCACCAGGCGGTTCTCGCGAAGCTTGGCCTTGAGGTTCTGCACGGCGTTGCCCGAGGGAATGCGCACGCGGATCCACGACGGCTTGCGCAGCACCGGCGCGTCGGCGAACTGCACCGGCGAACGGTTGATCTTGTCACCGCCCAGCTGCTTGACCCCGGCCTGCAACGGCGCGGCGGACGGAGAGTCGCCCTGCACGATCTGCAGGGGAATGGAACGGGCGGTGGTTTCAGTCATGGCAGTTCCGGGGGGCGGTCAGGCGGCCGCAGAAAGATCGGGCAGTTCCGGCGTGTGCTGCAGCAGCAGGCCGAACTGGCGGGCCAGGTGGTCCAGCAGCACCGGCTTGACGGCATCCAGCCCGGAGGGGCCGCCCAAGTCTACCACCGAGGTCACCTGCAACCCCTGATAGCCACAGGGGTTGATGCGATGGAAGGGTTCCAGGTCCATGGCCACGTTGAAGGCCAGGCCATGGAAGGTGCAGCCGCGGCGCACGCGGATGCCAAGCGCAGCGATCTTGGCGCCACCGACGTAGACGCCCGGGGCGCCCTCGCGGCGTTCGGCGCCGATGTTCCACTCGGCCAGGGTATCGATGAGGGCCTGCTCGATGCGGCACACGTAGTCGCGCACACCGATGCCCAGCCGCGGCAGGCGCAACAGCGGGTAGACCACGATCTGGCCGGGCCCGTGATAGGTCACCTGGCCGCCACGGTCCACGTGCAGCACGGGGATGTCACCCGGCGCCAGCACGTGCTCATCCTTGCCGGCCTGGCCCAGGGTGAACACCGGATCGTGCTCGACTACCCACAGTTCGTCGGCGTCGGCGTCGCTGCGCTGGTCGGTGAAGCGCTGCATGGCGCGCCACACCGGCTCGTACGCCTGGCGGCCGAGGTCGCGGACCACCGCCGGACGCGGCGCGCGGTCTTCCGGGGCGGCTTCGGCCGGGCAGCTGTCGGCTACAGCGTCCACTTCACTTCCGGGTGGTCGCGCAGTGCCTGGTGCGCCAGGTCGTACTGCTCGCGGCTCTCGGCCTTGAACACGATGCGGACGGACACGTACTTGCCGTTGGACGAATGCTTCCAGCTGATGCGTTCGTTCACCACATCGATGCCGGCAGCCAGCAGCAGACGGGGAAGCTCATGCTCCAGGCCGCGGTTGGCCGGGCCCATGGCGCTGAGCTCGAACTGGCCGGGGAACTGGAAGCCGTGGTCGGGGTTGTCGGACTTGATTTCCATGGCCCCATTATCGGGCCGCAGGGCAACAAACCCAAGAGTATTCATCAACGTCAAAGACAGCACTGGCGGCCTGCTGCGTTGCAGCTGGCCCAAAAGCGCGGGCGCAGAGCCCAACGGCAGCTGACTGGTTCTTTCGGCCCCTCACTGACCGGGGCATCGTGCGCGCGGCCTGCAGTCGCCTTCACGCCAGGCCTGCGGCGCGTGCGCGGGTAACGAATTGTGTCCGCCGGACAATGTTGTTTTCGGAACAGACAAGTGATCCCAACGTGCTCGTTCCGGCGCGCGGGCACGAGTACCGTAGCGTTGCAGAAAACGACAGAAAACCGCCCCCTTCCCCATGAGCATTCCATCCATGCGTAGTGTCGCAGCCCTCGGGCTGGCCGGCCTGCTGGCCTCTGCCCTCCCCTTTGCCGCCCAGGCGGCCGAACAATGTGGCCCGGACGCGATGCGCGATCACCCGCCGCAGGTCAATTTCCGCGTCGACAACGACCTGTTCGGCGGCCGCCACCAGGACCAGGGCTATACCAACGGTGCGCTGTTGACCCTGGTCTCGCCCAATCTGGTCGATTACACCGACGACCCGTGCCTTCCGCGCATGGCGCGCTGGGTGAACCAGTACCTGGAAGGCCTGCATCCGGGCAGGTTCGAACAGCAGAACATGATCTTCAGCATCGGCCAGGGCATCTTCACCCCGACCGATTTCAGCCGCAGGGACCTGATCGAGGACGACCGCCCTTACGCGGGCGTACTGATCGCAAATTTCGGTTTCAATGCGCGCAGCGGCGACCGCCTGCAGACCACCCAGCTGACGTTGGGCGTAGTTGGCCCGTGGGCACAGGGCAAGCAGGTGCAGAATGCCGTGCACGAAGTGCTGGGCGACGAGAAATTCAAGGGCTGGGACAACCAGCTGCACAACGAGCCGCTGTTCATGCTGACCCATGAGCGCATGCGCCGCTGGCCGGGTGATGCCAGCATCAATGCCGACGGCTGGGGTTGGGACGCGATCAGCCACTACGGCGGCTCGATCGGCAACCTGGAAACCAAGGCCAACCTCGGCGGTGAAGTGCGCTTCGGCTGGAAGCTGCCGGACGACTTCGGCAGCACGCCGTTGCGCCCGGCCGGTGAGAACACGGCACCGACCCGCAGCGGCCGTCCCAATGGCTGGTCCTGGCACCTGTTCGCGACCTCGGACGCGGCCTGGGTGATCCGCGACATTACGCTGGATGGCAACACGTTCCGCAACAGTCACAGCGTGGACAAGCGCCATGTGGTGGCCTACGGCGGCTATGGCGTGGCCGTGATGTACGGACGCTGGAAGTTCGCCGCTGCGCGTTACCACAGCACGCGAGAGTTCAACGGCCAGCGCCAATCGCCGGTGTTCGGCAGTTTCACCATCAGCCGCTCGCTGTAGGCGAGGGGCTGAGGGTGAAGCGGGTAGGTGCCGACCGTTGGTCGGCACACCGGTTACCGCATCGCTCGCTGCAAGTCAGGCGCTGCAGGTGGTGCCGGCCGCTGGCCGGATGCCGGCAGTTCCGGATGAGTTGCTGGGGAGCCGGCCAGCGCCCGGCTCTACCCCCCGCGTGCGGGGGGAAGCGGCCTTCCGAAACAGAAAAGGCCGGCATTGGCCGGCCTTTTCGTTCACCACGCAAAGGCGTGGATCATTCCGATTCCCACCACATCCAGAAGCTGTCCCACAGGCGCTTGAAGAAGCCGGCCTGCTCGACGGCGGCCACGGCCACCAGCGGTGCCTCGGCGATGACCTTGCCATCCAGCGTGACCTTCACGGTGCCGATCTGCTGGCCGGCAGTGAACGGTGCTTCCAGGGTCTTGGGCACGTCGATGCTCGGCTTCAGGTCGTTGTAGCGGCCGCGCGGCACGCTCACCAGCATCGGCTGGGCCACGCCCAGCTGTACCTTGTCGGTGGTGCCCTTCCAGACCTTGTGCTCGGCCACGGCCTTGCCCGGTTCGTACAGGCGGTGGGTCTCGAAGAAGCGGAAGCCCCAGTTCAGCAGGGCCAGGCTGTCGTCGGCACGCTGCTTCTCCGACGCACCACCCAGCACTACGGCGATCAGGCGCTGGTCGCCACGCTGGGCCGAGCTCATCAGGCAGTAGCCGGCTTCGGACGTGTGGCCGGTCTTGATGCCATCCACGCTGCCATCGCGCCACAGCAGCAGGTTGCGGTTCGGCTGCTTGATGTTGCCGACCTGGAATTCCTTGATCTTGTTGTACGCGTAGGTTTCCGGGTAATCACGCACCATCGCGCGGCCCAGCAGCGCCAGGTCGTAGGCGGTGCTGTGGTGGCCCTGTGCGGTCAGGCCGTGGGCGTTGACGAAGTGCGAGTCCTTCATGCCGATCTTGGCGGCGTAGCTGTTCATCAGCGACGCAAAGGCTTCTTCGCTGCCGGCCACATGCTCGGCCAGGGCGATCGCGGCGTCATTGCCGGACTGGATCGCCATGCCCTTTTCCATGTCTTCCAGGCGTGCGGTCTGGTTGACCGGGAAGCCGCTGTAGCTGCCGTCGGTACCGGCGCCACCTTCGCGCCAGGCGCGCTCGCTCATCATCACCTGGTCATCTGCACGGACCTTGCCGTTCTTGACCTCGGCGGCAACCACGTACGACGTCATCACCTTGGTGATGCTGGCCGGGGCCAGCTGCTCGTGGATGTTCTCGCCGGCCAGCACCTGGCCGGTGGCGTAGTCCATCAGGACCCAGGCCTTGGACACGCTCGGGGCCGGGGCCGGCGGGGTCGCGACGGTGGCCGGGGCGGCAGCGGCGGCGGCAGGCGCCGGCGTGGCCGGGGTCGGCAGCGGCGTCTGGGCGGAAGCCAGGCCCACCACCAGGGTGGCGGCCAGGGCGGTGGCGGCGGAACGGAAATTCATTGGACAGCAGGCTCCAGGGGACGGCCGGGAATGGAGGGTGGAACGTAACGGCCATTGTAAGGCCGGGGGAGCCTGGGCCGGCAGCACCGGCCCGGGCGGATCAATCCTTGACGATCTGCGGCGAACCCAGGCCCAGACCGGCGATGCGGCCGGCAAGTTCCGCGGCACTGGCATGGTCGGTGGCAGGAACGCGCAGACGGAACAGGGTGCGGCCACCGGCGGCGATGTCGCTGATGGTCGCGCCGACGATGCCGGCAGCGTTGAGCTGGCCCATCGCACGGTTGGCGTTGTCGCGACTGGAGAAGCTGGCGACCTGCACCATCACCGCGCCCACCACCTGCTGCGACAGGCTGGGTGCCGCCGGCGTGGCGGCGACGGTGCGCACGGGTGCCGGCGCGACGGCGCGCGGCGCGGCGCTGGCGACTGCAACCGGCGCCGGTGCGGTGCTGCGCAGCGGTGCACTCGGCGGCAGGCTGCTGACCGCCACCTCCGGCACGGTGCTGGCCACGCCCTGGGTGGTGGCCGGCTGGCCGCGTGCCGGCATGCCATCGGCCGGCAGGCGCTTGACCAGGCGATCGATATCGCTGTCGGCAGTGGCGCGCGCGGTCGCTGCCGGGCGTGCACTGGCCACCGCAGCTGCCGCTTCGGCGGCACGACGCTCGCGGCGGGACGGCTTCTGCGCCAGCAGGTTGCTCTCGCCCGGCTGCAGCGCGCGCACTTCCACGTTGCCGGTACCGCGCTGGGTGATGCCCAGGCGCACGGCGGCGGCATAACTGAGATCGACCACGCGACCATCGTGGAACGGGCCGCGGTCGTTGACGCGCACGATCACCGACTCGCCATTGTCGAGGTTGGTCACGCGGGCGAAGCTGGGCAGCGGCAGCGTCTTGTGCGCGGCGGTAAACTGGTACATGTCGTAGACCTCGCGGTTGGAGGTCAGGCGGCCATGGAACTTGGCGCCGTAGTACGACGCGGTACCGCGCTCGACATAGTCGTGGGTATCGTCGAGCACCTTGTACGACTTCCCCAGCACCACGTACGGCGACTTGTTGCCGATCGCCGAGCGCTCCTCGGCGGTCACTTCCGGCTCGGGAATGCAGGCCACGTTGGGAATGTAATCCGGCGTGCTGTCACGCACGCCCGGCTTGTACAGGCCACCGGCGGTGTAGTTGCCGCGGGTGCTCAGGTCTTCCTTGGCCGCCGCGTACGGTGACCCTTCCGGGCAGTGTGCCGGGCGCGAGCCACGCCCCTGCACCAGCGTGCCGCCGGACTTGCCACCATGGCCGGCCGTGGCCGGCTTCTTCGGCGCGCTGCTGCAGGCAGCCAGCGCGAGGACGATCAAGCCTGGGACCAGCCATCTGATGTTCATGCCGGGGGCAGCTCCTGTCCGGCGATGGCCTGGGACAACTGGAACACGGCCATCGCGTACATCTTCGAGAGGTTGTAGCGGGTGATCGCGTAGTAGTTCTGGAAGCCCAGCCAGTACTGCTTGCCGGTGCTGCCTTCAAGCGTGATCGGCGTGGCGGTGGCGCCCGGCTGCACCGGCGCGCCCGGCTGGTAGCCGCGCTGCGCCAGGTCGGCCATGGTCCAGGTCGGCATCCATTCGGTCGGGTTGAACTCCTCGCGGCCCGGCGCCAGCGTGGCCGGCACGGCCACCTGCCCGCCACGCACCCAGCCGCCCTTCTTCACGAAGTAGTTGGCGATGGACGAGAACACGTCGTCGTAGCTGGTGAACAGGTCGCGGCGGCCATCACCGTTTCCGTCCACGGCGTAGTCGAGATAGCTGGACGGCATGAACTGGCCCATGCCCATCGCACCGGCATAACTGCCCTTGAGCGTGGTGATATCCAGTTTCTCTTCGTGGCCCAACTCGAACAGCTTGGCCAGCTCATCGCGGAAGAACAGCTCGCGGCGCACTTCGCGTTCCAGCTTGGCCGGGTCGCCGCTGCGCGGGTAATAGAACGCCAGCGTGTACAGCGCATCGAGCACGCGATGGCTGCCAGCATTCCTGCCGTAGCTGGTTTCCACACCGATGATCGCGACGATCACTTCGGCCGGCACGCCGGTGCGCTGCTGCACGCGATCCAGTTCGGCGCGGTGTTCGGCCAGGAACGCGCGGCCGCCATCGATGCGCGCCTTGCTGATGAACATCGGCCGGTACTCATTCCACGGCTTGACCCGTTCGGCCGGGCGCGACATCGCGGCGATGATCGGCTGGCGCACCTGCGCCTGGTCGAGCACGCTGCTGATCTGCTCCGGCTTCAGGCCATAGCGCTTGGCGGTATCGGCAATGAAGCGGGCCCGTGCGACCTCGAACGGCACCGGGGTGAGATCGACCGGCGCCGCGGTGGCGGCGGTGGCTTCAGGCGCGGCCTCGGCCGGGCCATGGGCCTTGGCGGCGGGCTGGCGCGGCGTACTGCTGGCCTGGGGCGAAGACGGTGGGGACTTCGGCTGGGTCGCGCATGCGACCAGGCCGAGGGTGAGCATGCAGGCCAGAGTGCGTCGAATCATCGTCGCAGGTTAGCAGGTCATGGATGAATTAAAACCCCTAACACCATGAATCACAACGATTTGCCTGCGACCAGCGGGAAATGTGAAGGCATCGTGATCGCCCTTCCCCATTCAGATAGAGGTTGCCGGTTGCGTCCCCATCCCCGCAGACGCAACCGGCGACCGGATCCGGTCGGTACCTGCGCGGCTGCCGCTCCCCAGTGGCAGTACCCCGCGCTCCCTGTACCCGTTGGATCAGTACTGCTTCCCGCCCGACGCCCCCTCGCGCTGCAACGATTGACGGCGCGCCGTGCCGAACGGGCCGCCATTGTGCAGGCCGATTACGACAAGTCCATTGATCAAGATCAACGCGGTGTAAAAGTGTGAACCAGCTAACGTTTTTTGCGGACTTTCGTCAGCGGGCGTGCTGTCGTGCATCGGTGTGAGAACGCTTCCACAACGGGCGTTGCGCAGTCAGGAGTTTCCAGCCAACGGCGCAGCCCCTCGTGGGTGGCCGCGAAAAGCAGTTCATGGTGGGGCCGGGTAGACGGGCTGCGCAGGGGCCGCTGCAAGTACGTCCATGTAAGCTCGGTCGCCGCATCCATGCGGCTCACGCCCCTGCGCAGCCCGTCTACCCGGCCACGGACAGGTTCCGTGCGCGTCTACCCACGGCGAAGTAAAGAGAAGATCAAAAGCAGAGGCGGCCTGGCGGGTCGCTTCATTGCCGTGTGTAGAGCCGAGCCATGCTCGGCTCACGAGCAAGCGCAGCGTCGCGATCGGCTTTTGATCTTCTTTTTCTTCTCCGTGGGTGGCAGACCTCCGAAATCTGTCAGAAGCCGGTCGGGTTGGGTACGCGGGGGTGTCAGCCGCATGGATGCGGCTGCCAAGCCTCCAGGGACGGATTCACGGCGTCCCCGCGTACCCAACCCGACCGGCCCACCCGCGGCTTCTGCTTTCCGCAGCCACCCAGACACCACCCACGAGGCGCTGCGCCGTTGGCTGGAAACCCTATCCCCCGTGCACGGGCCGGTGCCCGCGTACCGCCATCACCAACCCGATGCCGGCCAACAGCGAAACCGCCGATGTCCCGCCGTAGCTGATCAGCGGCATCGGAATGCCCACCACCGGCAGCAGGCCGGAAATCATTCCGCCGTTCACCAGCACGTAGACGAAGAACGCCAGCCCCAGGCTGCCGGCCAGCAACCGTGCATGCGTGTCGCGCGCGTGCACGGCAATCCACAGGCAACGCCCGACCACGAACAGGTACAGCGCGAACAGCGTCGCCACGCCGATCCAGCCGAACTCTTCGGCCAGCACCGAAAACGCGAAGTCGGTGGTGTATTCGGGGAGGAAATCCAGCGTGGCCTGGGTGCCCTGCCCCCAGCCGCGTCCCTGCCATCCCCCGGAGCCGATCGCGATGCGTGACTGCAGGATGTTCCAGCCGGTGCCCAGGGGGTCGGCCGCCGGGTCGAGGAAGGTCAACACACGATCCTTCTGGTACTGACGCAGCAGACCGAACCACGCCAGCGGCGCGGCCACTGCCAGCCCCGCCGCGCCGGTCGCCACCCAGCCCCAGTGCAGGCCCGCCAGCAACAACGCGAACACGCCGCTGGCGGTGACCAGCGTGGCGGTGCCGAGGTTGGGCTGCATCAGGATCAACATCGCCGGCGCGCCGATCAGCACCGCGGCGGTCAGTACCGTGCGCGGCGACGGCGGCAGCGGTTGCCGGTGCAGGTACCAGGCCATCATCAACGGCAGGCTGAGCTTGAGCAGCTCCGACGGTTGCAGGTAGAACACGCCGAGGTTGAGCCAGCGCTGCCCATATTTGCCGGTGCCGATCACATACACCGCCATCAGCGGCAGCATCGACAGCGCGTACAACGCTGGTGTCCACGCGCGCAGGCGCAGCAGCGAAACACGTGACAGCAGCCACATCGCCAGCAGTCCACCCGCAAAGCGCGCCGCCTGCCCGGCCACCGGCCCGGACACACTGTGCAGCACCGCCAGGCCCGCGCCCATCAGGATCAGCAATGCGACCAGCAACGGCAGATCGATCGTGCGCACTGCCTCACGGCAGCCGCCAAACAGTCGTTTCCATTCCACGCGCAGCACGCTAGCAACGGGCGCTTGCGTGAAGCTGTCAGGGTGCTTCTGATCTCCGTAGCCGGGCTGTGGGGTCAGATCCCTTTTCCCTGTGGAAAAAGGGATCTGACCCCGACGCCGTACTCAGCCGTAGCCGCCGTGCACCGGGTTGTGACTGCGCACCGCCATCACCAATCCGAAGCCGGCCAGCAGTGACACCGCCGAGGTACCGCCGTAGCTGATCAGCGGCATCGGCACGCCCACCACCGGCAGCAGGCCGGAAATCATCCCGCCGTTCACCAGCACATAGACGAAGAACGCCAGGCCGGTGGCGCCGGCCAGCAGGCGCGAATACGAATCGCGCGACTGGCTGGCGATCCACAGGCAGCGCCCGATCACCACCAGGTACAGCGCCAGCACGGTGGCCACGCCGATCCAGCCGAACTCCTCGCTCAGCACCGAGAACGCGAAGTCGGTGGTCTGTTCGGGAATGAAGTTCAGGTGCGACTGCGAGCCCTCGCCCCAGCCCTTGCCATCGAAGCCGCCGGAACCGATCGCGATCTTCGACTGGATGATGTTCCACCCGGCCCCCAGCGCATCCATCTCCGGGTCCAGGAACATCATGATGCGGTCCTTCTGGTACGGCCGCAGCAACCAGAACCAGGCCACCGGCGCGACCGCGGCCACGCCACCCACGCCCAGGCCGACCCACCACCACGGCAGGCCGGCCAACAACAGCACGAACACGCCACTGGCAGCGATCAGCACACCAGTACCGAAGTCCGGCTGCAGCATCACCAGGCCGGTGGGCACGCCGATGATGACCAGGGCCACGAGCACGGTGTTGAAGCGCGGCGGCAGCGGCATCTTGTGCAGGTACCAGGCCACCATCATCGGCAGGCTGACCTTCAGCAGCTCGGCCGGCTGCAGGTAGAAGAACTTCAGGTCCAGCCACTGCCGGCCGTACTTGCCGGTGCCCAGCACGAACACCGCCAGCAACGGGATCATCGAGATCGCGTAGATCATCGGCGTAGCCGAGCGGATGCGCAGGATCGGCACCCGCGAGATGCCCCACAGCGCGGCCATGCCCACGGCGAAGCGCGCGCCCTGGGCCATCACCAGGCTGTCGCCACCGGCGCTCTTCAGGGTGGCCAGGCCGATCACCATCAGCGTCCCCAGGGCCAGGCACAGCACCCAGTCCAGCGTGCTGAAGAAGCGGCGCAGCATGTCGCCGGCCCAGCGCAGGAACACTCTCATCGTACGGGCTCCGCGACGGTCGGGCGTGGCGTGGCGGGCAACGCGGCGGCGGCCGGCGTACCCGGCTGCGGTGCGGGTACAGGTTCCGGCGCCGGCACGCCGACCAGCACCGGATGTTCACCCAGCTGCGCCGCGGCGAGGTCGCCAGCCTGGCGCGCGCCGGCATCTTCGTTGTCGAACGCGGTGGCGCCGATGGCGGTGGTGCCGCGCTCGCTGTCCAGTGGCTGCATGCCTTCGGGCATCTTGCCCAGCAGGTAGGCGTCGAACACCTTGCGTGCGATCGGCGCGGCCGCCGAACCACCATAGCCGCCGCCTTCCACGGCCACCGCGATCGCGATCACCGGGTTTTCCACCGGTGCGAAGCCGACGAACAGCGCGCGATGGCGCAGGTGCATCGGCAGGCTCTTCGGATTCACTGCCGCCGTGCCCTTTCGGCTGATGACCTGCGCGGTACCGGTCTTGCCGGCCATCACGTACGGCGCACCCACTGCCACGCGCCAGCCGCTGCCGCCGGGCCGCATGGTCGCCATCATGCCCTCGCGCACGGCCTGCACGTTGGCGGGGTTGGGGCTGACCGGCTTGCTCTCGCCAGCCGGCATCGCCGACCAGTCGCTGTCGAAACCCTCGCGCTGCTGGATCACCAGGTGCGGGGTGCGCAGCTGGCCATCGGCCAGACCGCTGACGCCGCGCGCCAGCTGCAGCGGGGTGACCTTCCAGTCACCCTGGCCGATGCTGATGTTGACCGTATCACCGGGGTACCAGGCTTCCTTGCGGCTCTTCCGCTTGTAGGCCGGCGACGGCAGGATGCCGCCGATCTCGCCGGTGAGGTCGATGCCGGTCGGCTGGCCGAAGCCGTAGTACTCCATGTAATGGTCGAAGCGCTCGATGCCCAGGTCCAGCGCCAGCTTGTAGTAGTAGGTGTTGACCGATTCGGCGATGGACTTGCGCAGGTCGGTCCAGCCATGGCCGCCACGGTGGGCGTCACCCCAGCCGCGGGAAGTGCCCGGCAGATAGAACATGCCGGTGGACAGCACCTTGTCTTCCGGGCGTCGAACGCCCGAATCCAGGCCGGCCAGGCCGATCAGCGGCTTCAGCGTGGAACCGGGGGCGACGCCACCGAGCACCAGGCGGTTGAACTGCGGCCGCGACGGGTTTTCGTTCAGCGCCTTGAAGTCGGCATGCGAGATGCCGTTGACGAACAGGTTGGGGTCGTAGGACGGCAGGCTGACCATCGCCAGCACTTCGCCGGTGCGCGGGTCCATCGCCACCGCCGAGCCTTCCTGGTCGCCGAAGGCGGCCACCATGGCGCGCTGCAGGTCGGCGTCGATCGACAGCCGCAGGTCGGCGCCGGACTGCGCGGCGACGCGGCCGATGGTGCGGATCGCGCGCCCCTGCACGTTGGTCTCGACCTGCTCGTAGCCGACCTTGCCGCGCAGCTGCTGCTCGTAGTAACGCTCCAGGCCGGACTTGCCGATGTGGGTCAGCGCGGCATTGCCTTCGCCGAGGATCTCCAGATCCTTGTCATCAACGCGGCCAACGTAGCCGATGATGTGCGCGAACAGATCGCCGTAGGGGTAGCGGCGGGTCAGGTAGGGCTCCAGCTCGACGCCGGGGAAGCGCCAGCGGTCGACCGCGAAGCGCGCCATCTCCTCGTCGCTCATGCGCAGCTTCAGCGTGACCGGCAGGAACTTGCGGCGCGCCTTGCGCGACTTGTTGAACGCTTCCAGCTCTTCCGGGCTGATGTTGATGATCTTCGCCAGCCCTTCCAGGGTGGCGTCCATGTCCTTGACCTTGTCCGGGGTCACGTCCAGGCGGAAGGCCGGCACGTTCTCGGCCAGCAGGCGGCCATTGCGGTCGTAGATCATGCCGCGCCCGGGCACCACCGGCCGCGGCTTGATGCGGTTGGCTTCCGAGCGCGTGGCATAGACGTCGTGGTCCAGCACCTGCAGCTTGAAGTACCAGCCGCCCAGGCCCAGCAGGCAGACCAGCACGCCCAGGAAGCCCAGCGCCGCGCGGCGGCGGAACTGTTCGGCTTCGGCGTGCGGGTTCTTGACCTGGCGGCGCGGGATCATGGCTCAGCGCCCGCGCTTGCCGAAGCGCACCGCGTCCAGCAGCACGAACACCAGCGGCCACAGGCCCATGCCCAGCAGCGGTGCCCACCAGTACGACCACGGCAGGGTCGGCTCATCCACCACGATGTGGACCAGCGCGCTGACGATGCGGTCGTTGAACAGCAGGCCGCCGATGGCCAGCATCTGCTGGGACATCGGGAAGAAGCGGATGCGGGCGCGGAAGCGCTGCAGGATGAAGGCCAGCATCACCAGCCGCAGCGCCTGTTCGCCCAGCACGCCGCCGTACAGCAGGTCGGCAACCACGCCGCTGGCGAAGGCGATGCCCAGGCCGACGCGCTCGGGGGCTTCGATGACCCAGTACGCCAGCACCAGCGCCAGCCAGTACGGGCGCAGCGGCTGCAGCAGCGCCGGCAACGGCAGCAGGCCCAGCAGCAGCGCCACCACCAGGCTGGCCGGCAGCACCCACGGGTTGTCGCGCAGGCGGCTCATCGCTGGGCCTCCGGCGTGGTCGGTTGCCGGCCAGCGGCCGGCACTACCGTGGACCCGGCTGGGGTGGAGCCCCCCTCTTGTTGAGGGGGGCGCGCCAACGGCGCGGGGGTAAGGGAGGATGCGCGGGCCGGTTGCACCGAAGGTGCAGTCGGCTGAGGGGGGCGCGCCGAAGGCGCGGGGGTAAGGGAGGATGCGCGGGCCGGTTGCGCCGAAGGTGCAGTCGGCTGAGGGGGGCGCGCCGAAGGCGCGGGGGTAAGGGAGGATGCGGGGGCAACAGTCCTCGTTTGCGACGAGGGCTGTTGCCGGCCAGCGGCCGGCACTACCGGGGAGCTGGCCGGAGCCGGCGTCGTTGCCGCTGGCGCGGCTCCCGCAGGCACGCTGGCGCCGGTGGCCGGCCCCCCCGGGGCGGTTTCTTCCAGCTGCAGGCGCAGTTCCGGCGGAATGCGGATCGCCGCGCCCGGGCGCAGCAGCAGCACGTCGCGGCCGCGGTCGAGCTGGGCCGCCGGCTTCAGTTCGCCGACCAGGAAGGCGTGGGTGTCGTCCGGGCGCAGGCCGGTGATGGTGCCGACCGGGAAGCCGGCCGGGAAGCGCCCGCCGAGGCCGGAGGTAACGATCTCATCGCCCACTTCCACGCCGGCGCTGAGCGGAATGTCGCGCAGCTCCAGCGTGTCGCCGCGGCCGTAGACGATCAGGCGCACGCCGTTGCGGGCCACGGTAACGGGCACCGCGTGGTCGGGGTCGGTCAGCAGCAGCACGGTGGAGGTGCCGCCGGTGACGCTGATCACCTGCCCCATCAAGCCGCCGGCATCGATCACCGCCTGGCCGACGTGCACGCCTTCGCGGGTGCCGGCGTCGAGCACCAGGCGCTGCTTCACCGGGTCCAGGTCGATGTCCAGGATCGGCGCCAGCTGCACGTCCAGGCCGCTGCGCTCGGCCACGTTCAGCAGTTCGCGCAGCTGGGCATTGTCCAGCGCGGCGGTCTGCAGGCGGGTCAGGCGCGCGTTGGCCAGCAGCAGCTGGTTGCGCAGTTCGCGATTCTCGGTCACCAGCTGGGTATGGCTGGCGGCGGAATCCTTGACCTGGTTGCCGAGCTTGCCGGGCAGGCCGGCCAGCGCCCATACCGGCTGCACCAGGCTGTTGGCCTGCTCGCGCAGGCGCGCGAGCCAGCCGGCCTGGTCATCGAGCACGATCAGGGTGATGGCCAACGCGAGATAGGCCAGCAACCGCAGGGGGCTGGCGGCATCACCGGATCGGGAGGCAACGGGAGGACCGGCGTAGGGCGGCACGGCAACGATTCAACTGGCAGAAGGCGAAAGGGAAACACGCGGGCGCCCCGCCGGTGCCGGCCCGCCATCACGGCGGGCCGCACCCCGGAAGGGCGCGGCGGGCAGGAACGGCCGGGACGGCTTATTCCGGCGCAAAGAACTCGTTGCCGTGCATGTCCACCAGCTCCAGCGCACGGCCGCCACCGCGGGCCACGCAGGTCAGCGGATCGTCGGCCACCTGCACGTGCAGGCCGGTTTCCTCGGAGATCAGGCGGTCCAGGTCGCGCAGCAGGGCGCCACCACCGGTCAGCACGATGCCGCGCTCGGCGACGTCGGCGCACAGTTCCGGCGGGGTCTGCTCCAGCGCCAGCTTGACCGCGCTGACGATGCCCGACAGCGGCTCGTGCAGGGCCTCGAGCACCTCGTTGGAGCTGATCTTGATCATCTTCGGCACGCCCTCGGCGAGGTTGCGGCCGGAGATTTCCATCTCGATCACTTCCGCCTGCGGGTAGGCGCAGCCCAGCTCGACCTTGATGCGCTCGGCGGTGGCTTCACCGATCAGCATGCCGTGGTTGCGGCGCACGTAGTTGGTGATCGACTCGTCGAAGCGGTCGCCGCCGATGCGGACCGAGGCCGAATAGACGATGCCGTTGAGCGAGATCACCGCCACTTCGGTGGTGCCGCCGCCGATGTCGATGACCATCGAGCCACGGGCCTCGGTGACCGGCATGCCGGCGCCGATCGCGGCCGCCATCGGTTCTTCGATCAGGAACACGTCACGGGCACCGGCTTCCTCGGCCGATTCCTTGATCGCGCGGCGCTCGACCTGGGTCGAGCCGGCCGGCACGCAGACCAGCACGCGCGGGCTCGGGCGCAGCACGCGCGATTTGTGCACCTTCTTGATGAAGTGCTTGAGCATCGCTTCGGTGTAGGTGAAGTCGGCGATGACGCCGTCCTTCATCGGGCGGATGGTGGTGATGTGACCCGGGGTACGGCCCAGCATCTGCTTGGCTTCGGCGCCCACGGCTGCCACCGAGCGGGTGCCACCGATGGCACGGTCCTGGCGCACGGCCACGACCGACGGCTCGTTCAGCACGATCCCCTGCCCGCGCACGTAGATGAGGGTGTTGGCCGTGCCCAGGTCGATGGACAGGTCGTTGGAGAACATGCCACGGAGTTTCTTGAACATCTGAGGAAGGAGTCCTGAGGGGTGTCGTGCCCGCCGCGGGATGGCGAAAAAATGGGCAGAAATCGAGGCCGACAAGCCTAGCAACCCGCCTGCCGCCGAGCAAGGAAAAAACTAGCTGAACCCGCGTCTTCACAGGCTTTCGGCCTGATCGGGCATCACCCGGTTCTGGCCCTGAGCGGCACCAGCGGGTAACCTTTGCGCCGTCGGGCGCCCAAGGGCGCCGTTTGCTTGCCCGCTGAACCGGGCTGGCCCACCCCAAAATTCACCGCATAGGCTTACATCGATGTCCGCTCTGATCTGTGGTTCTCTTGCCTTCGACACCATCATGGTGTTTCCGGACCAGTTCAAGAATCACATCCTGCCGGACAAGGTGCACATCCTGAACGTGTCCTTCCTGGTGCCGCGCATGCGCCGCGAGTTCGGCGGCTGCGCCGGCAACATCACCTACAACCTGCACCTGCTGGGCGGCCAGCCGATCCCGATGGGCACCGTGGGCTCGGACTTCGGCCCGTACCGCGAGTATTTCGAAGGCCTGGGCATCGACCTGTCGCGCGTGCGCGTGATCGATGAGCTGTTCACCCCGCAGGCGTTCATCACCACCGACCACGACAACAACCAGATCACCGCCTTCCACCCGGGCGCGATGATGCGTTCCTACGAGAACCATGTGCGCGGCGTGCCGGGCGTGACCCTGGGCCTGGTCGGCCCGGATGGCCGCGAAGGCATGATCCAGAACGCGCAGGAATTCCACGAGGACGGCATCCCGTTCATCTTCGACCCGGGCCAGGCCATGCCGCTGTTCAACGGCCCCGAGCTGCGCGCCTTCATCGACCAGGCCGACTACGTGGTGGTCAACGACTACGAGTCGAACCTGCTGCAGGAACGCACCGGCTGGGACGAGAAGGAGATCGTCAGCCGGGTCAAGGCCTACATCACCACCCGCGGCCCGAAGGGCGCGGTCATCCACACCCCGGAAAAGAGCTACGACATCCCGCCGGCGCACGAGCGCCGCGTGGTCGACCCGACCGGCTGTGGCGACGCCTTCCGCGCCGGCCTGATCTACGGCATCCAGAAGGGCTACGACTGGCTGACCATCGGCCGCATGGGCAACCTGATGGGCGCACTGAAGGTCGAGCACCCGGGCACGCAGAACCAGCGCTTCACCTTCGATGAGTTCAACGAGCAGTTCAAGCAGCAGTTCGGTTACGCGCTGGGCGCGTAAACCGAACTGCCCGCGCATCGCTCGGTGGGTGTCGACCTGGGTCGACACTGCCGGCCGACGGCCGGCACTACCGGAACTTCCGACCGACACGTTGCCTGCTCTCTGTAGAGCCGAGCCCATGCTCGGCTTGCGCGCGCCTGCGCGATCTGACCGCAGAGCAGCCGAGCGTGGGCTCGGCTCTACACGGTCATGCGGCCTGCCAGGCCGCCAACAGCGCGCGGCAATCGGCGAAATGCCAGTCGGCGCTGCCGGGCCACGGGTTCTCCGGCAGATTGACCAGCACGGTGTGGGCGCCCGCGGCGCGGCCGCACTCCAGGTCGTAGGCGTGGTCGCCGACCATCACCGCCTCCCTCGCTGCAATGCCCCAGCGCCGCAGGTGCTGCTGCAGGCCATCCGGCGAGGGCTTGGGCACCGCTTCATCACGGCCGACGATGTCGGCATCATCGAACAGTTCCCCGACCCCGATCGCGTCCAGCGTCAGCTTCGCCAGCGCATGATCGTTGCGGGTCAGGATGCCCAGCCGGCAACCGTCGGCTGCCAGCGCACGCAGCAGCGTCACCGCACCCGGCGCCGGCAGCGCCTCCTCGGCCAGCACACGTTCGTGATCCAGCAGCCACTCACGCTTGGCCTGCGCCGGCGCATCCGGCAACGCTGCGATATGGTCCAGGATGTCCTCCTCGGCCGCGATCTGCAGCGCACGGCGGATCGCGGCGAAATCATGCACGGCGACGGTCAGCGTGCCATCCATGTCGAAGACCCAGTGCCGGATCGCGGACAACGCGTGCACTGCGCTGCCCGTCGCGATCATCACTGCCACCACTGCGGCATGCGACTGGCGTCGACACCGCCGGTCTCGAACACGGCCGTACGCGTGCCGCCAGCCTTGACCGGGAACTCGATGCTGATCGACTTGCCCTTGCGCGCCAGCTTCCACAACGCCTTCTGGTCGGTGATGAACAGGGCGATGGCTTCATCGGTCTTCGGGCGCCAGGCCGCCATCGACACCGGCTTGCCATCGTCCACGGTCACCTTCACCGTGCACTGCGGGCAGCGGAAATCGCCGGCCTGCAGCACCAGGTAAGCGTGCCGCTTCCACTCCGGGTGATCGCGGAACACCAGCTGCACCGGCTTGGCGCCGCTGCCATCCACGTCCACCCGTTCCTTGCTGTAGATCTGCGCCGAAACCTGGTTGCCCTTGTTGCCCACCGGGATCTGGTTGTACTGCCACAGCGCCTGCATGCGGCGCAGGTCGCGCGCGGCATCGCCCTTGGCCTTGACCTCGTCGAAGCCCGCGGCGATGCGCTCGGCGGCGGCGGTGTCCTTGTACTGGTCCAGCAGCGAGGCGCCATGCAGGCGCGCGCGTTCCCAGTCCTGCGCGGCCACGGCCATGTCGTACTGCTTGGCCACGTCCTCGGCCTTGGCTTCCTTCTGCGCCTGCACGGCGGCCGCGGCGGCTTCCTGCGCCTTGCGCTCTTCCTCGGGGTTGCTGCAGGCGGCCAGGGCCAGGGTGCAGGCGGTGAGCAGGATCAGTCGTTTCATGGCGGAGGTCCTATGCGAGTGCATCCCGATTCTATCGGCAGCGAAAAGCGGATACAGCAACGGCGGGTTTCCCCGCCGTAGCTGGTGAAGCAGTGACCGGTTGCCGGCCAGCGGCCGGCACCACCGGTTACTTGGCTTCAGCCTTGGCCAGCATGTCCTGGACCGAGGCCGTGGTGATCGGGTGGTAGCCCGGCTTGGCCTTTTCAAAGGCCTGCTTGGCCAGCTCCAGCCCCTTCGGGGTCTTCACCAGTTCGGCGTAGATCGGCAGGATCAGCTTGCGACGGCCGACGCGCTCGATGAACGCGGCAGCACCTTCATTGGCCTGCTCGTAGCCACTGCGGATCGCCAGCGGGTACCAGCGCATGGCGATCTCGCCATTCGGGGTGCCGGTGAAGTGGAAGGCCTTGTCCAGCGTGGCCAGCTTGTCCAGCGGCTGGGTCGCACCCAGGCCGTCGATGAAGCGCACCCATTCCTGCGTGCTCCAGTCGGCGATGACCTGGCTGCTCGGCACGGTGCCGGCGCTGGCGAAGGCAATGCGCGCGGTATCGACGCTGCTGAAGTTGCGCGACTGCGCCTTGGCCGCGAACGCCGGAATGCCCGGCTCGTCCAGCCACGCCTTCAGTTCGGCCTCGGTCACTGCCGACGGATTCTTCGGCAGCAGGTTCTTCTTCATGTACGCGACGAACTGGTCGGTGTTCGCGCTCTGGAAGGCATGGTCATCGAACCAGCCGCGCAGGAACGGATCGAAGGTCTCGCGGCCGAAGCGCTGCTCCAGGAATTCCAGGAACCACGAACCCTTGACGTAGGCGACCTGGCTGAGGGCTTCGTCGGGGTCACGCTCGTTCAGCGGCGGCAGCGCCAGCGCCTGGTCGGCCGGGCTCATGTCCTTCACTTCGGCCAGCAGGTCGGTCTGGTCGATCTGCTTCTCCATCTCGGCCATCTCCTTGCCGTACAGGGCTTCGGTGATGCGGCCCTGGACGTAGGTGGTGAAGCCTTCATTGAGCCAGATGTCCTTCCAGCTGGCGTTGGTCACCAGGTTGCCCGACCAGCTGTGCGCCAGTTCATGGGCGACCAGCGAGACCAGCGACTTGTCACCGACGATCACGGTCGGGGTGGCGAAGGTCAGGCGCGGATTCTCCATGCCGCCGAACGGGAACGACGGCGGCAGCACCAGCATGTCGTAGCGGCCCCAGCGGTATTCGCCGTACAGCTTCTCGGCGGCACCGATCATCTTCTCGGTGTCTTCGAATTCCTTGGCCGCCTTGTTGACCATGGTCGGCTCGGCCCAGACACCGGAGCGGCCGGAGATCGGCTCGAACACCAGGTCGCCGGCGGCGATGGCCAGCAGGTAGGACGGAATCGGCTGCGGCATCTTGAAGGTGTAGTCACCGTCACGCGCGGCCTTCGGATCGTTGTCGGCGCTCATCAGCACCATCACGTCCGGGCGCGAGACCACGTGCGCGCTGTAGGTGAAACGCACGCTCGGGGTGTCCTGCAGCGGCACCCAGGAGCGGGCGTGGATGGCCTGCGACTGGCTGAACATGAAGGGCAGCTTCTTGCCTTCGGTCATCGACGGCGCCAGCCACTGCAGGCCCGAGGCGGTCGGTGCGGTGTGGTAGGTCACTTCCACCTTGGCCGGCTGTTCCGGGGTCTCGATGGTCAGCTTGCTGCCGAACACCTTGTCGACCGGGGCCAGCGCGAACTGCAGCGGGCTGCGCGCGCCATCGGCACCGACGGCCTCGACCTTGGACACGGTCAGCTCGCGGGTGTCGAGCACCAGCTGCCTGGCGTCCTTCTGCTTCCATTCCAGGGTGTAGGTGGCGGTTCCGCCGATCTGCTTCTGGTCGAAGTCCAGCTTCAGATCCAGCGCGATGTCCTTGATGACGACCTTGTCCGGCTCGGCATACGAGCTTTCGTCGTGGCTGCGGTTCTCGGCGTTCACGGGGGCGGCGGGGGCCTTTGCGGCAGTCGGGGCGGCGGCGGGCGCGGCCGCCTCCTGGGAGCAGCCGGCGGCCAGGGCCACGGCCAGCGGAAGGAGCATCAGCGGATTACGCATGAATCGGGACCGTTACGGGGATCAAACCCCAATGGTACCTCCCTCCGGCCGCGCAGGCGTTGCGCGGTGCGGGGTAATGCAGGCCGGGGCCGTTCCTGCGCCTCCGGCGCATGCCAACCAAGGTTGGCATCTACAGGTAGGTGCCAACCTTGGCTGGCATCTACAGGCAGGTGCCCACCTTGGTTGGCACGGATTCATCAACGCACGCGGCAGGCCCGTGCCGACCAAGGTCGGCACCTACCAGAGCGGATGACCGCAGCGGGCGAGTGCCAACCAAGTTGGCACCCACCAGAGCAGGGCTTACAGCTTGTAGCCGGAGTGGATCGAGACGATGCCGCCGGTCAGGTTCTTGTAGTGGCAGCGCTCGAAGCCGGCCTGCCCCATCATCGCCTTCAGTTCGTCCTGCGGCGGGTGCTTGCGGATGCTCTCGGCCAGGTACTGGTAGCTGTCCGAATCGTTGGCGAACAGCTTGCCCAGCTTGGGCAGGATCTTGAACGAGTGGAAGTCGTAGATCGGCTTGAACCAGTCCGCGGTGACTTCGGAGAATTCCAGCACGCGGGCCTGGCCGCCCACCTTCAGCACGCGGTACATCTCGCGCAGGCCAGCGTCCTTGTCGGTCACGTTGCGCAGGCCGAAGGCAATGGTGACCAGATCGAAGCTGTTGTCCGGGAACGGCAGGGCTTCGGCGTTGCACTGCACGTAGTCCAGGCCGAGCACGAGGCCGCGGTTGGTCAGGCGGTCACGGCCGACCGACAGCATGCCGGCGTTGATGTCGCCCAGCACCACCGAGCCCTCGGCGCCGACGCGCTCCTTCAGCAGGGCGGCGATGTCGCCGGTGCCGCCGGCCAGGTCGAGCACGCGGTCGCCCGGCTTCACCTGCGCGGTGGCCACGTAGTAGCGCTTCCACGCCCGGTGCACGCCCAGGCTCATCAGGTCGTTCATCAGGTCGTAGTTGCGCGCGACCGAGGTGAACACCTGGCCGACCAGCTTCTGCTTGTCCTTGGCGGCGACGTCGCGGAACCCGAAATGGGTGGTACCGGCTTTGTAGGGGGATTCGCTCATGGCCCCGATTATCGCACCGCCGGGGGCCAGCGGCACCCCCTGCCCGTATGATGGCGGGCCACGACTTACCGGAGCCCCGCATGATCACCACGCCCGACTACCAGGCCCTGCTGCAGACCGCCATCGCCGAAGCCCGCCAGGGCCTGGCCGAGGGCGGCGTGCCGATCGGCGCGGCGCTGTACCACAACGACGGCCGCCTGCTCGGCTGCGGCCACAACCGCCGCGTGCAGGAAGGCGACCCGTCGGTGCATGGGGAAACCGACGCCTTCCGCAAGGCCGGCCGCCAGCGCCGTTACCAGGACACCATCATGGTCACCACCCTGGCCCCGTGCTGGTACTGCTCGGGCCTGGTGCGCCAGTTCAACATCGGCACCGTGGTGGTGGGCGAATCGCGCACCTTCCAGGGCGGCATCGACTGGCTGCGCGAAAACGGCGTCAACGTGATCGACCTGGACAACCAGGAATGCGTGGACCTGCTGGGCGATTTCATCAGCCGTCATCCCGACATCTGGAACGAGGACATCGGCGAATGAGCCACGCGCGCTCGTCTCTGCAACACATTTAATGAACGCTTCAGCGCCGGTGCGCCCTTGTGCCGGCGGCCTTTGCGGGCATCGGCGTGACCGCGCGCACAGTCAGCCAGGTCACGCGCACACATTGCGGTAACACCCCACGCGGCTGACACGCCTACGGTGGGTTCACCGGGGCTCCCTTTCCCCGGCGGAGCCAGCCATGTGCGCGCACGCCGTACGCCCTACGACAGACCCGATCCTCGATCCGATCCGCGAACGCTTGCAGCAGCAATATGCGCTGCACCGGCGCGGCGCGCCGTTCTGGACTGCCTATCAGCACATGCAACTGGAGCTGGTCCGCCGCCACCCGCTCGACCACGAACGCCTGTGCAATGCGATGGCCACTCTGGCCGAAGACCTCGGTGCGGTCGAACATGCGCAGTTGATCGGCCATGCCAACGCAGGCTCCACATCCCGCTGACGCGGCATGCACCGCCATATACGCCACACTCGGATGAACCCCCACTCCCTTTCCACTCAACCGAACTGGATTGTCATGCACGCTGAAGTCCCCACCATTCCTCCGGTCATCAACGTTGACGCCGAGCTTGACCACTGGCGCCGCCAACATGCCGAAGGCGCACTGCCGCACAACTCGTTCGGCTCGTACGTGCCGTGGATCAAGTTCGCCTGTGATTCGCTGATCACCCAGCCGCGCGCCAGCGAGGCCGAACGTGACGAGATGTTCCAGACCCAATACGCCCTGCAGATCATGCCGCGGCTGAGCGAAGCCCAGGCCCGTGAGTTCGTCGACCGTTGCTGGCAGCACGTCTACCAGAGCAGCCCGGTGCGCAGCCTGCAGGCGCCACGACTGCAGCGCATGCGCGCCTGACCGCCGCTGCACAACCCCTGCACGGGCCACTGCCGATCATCCTCGTCACCTGAGTGGGACGACGACGATGAAAGCACGCAACCTGTTCAATACGATCGCCAAGAAGGCCGCGGCCGCCACCGGCTCGCCGTGGACCTTCCTGGCTGCAGTAGCGATCGTGGTGATCTGGGGCATCAGTGGCCCGGTGTTCGGTTTCAACGACACCTGGCAGCTGGTGATCAACACCGGCACCACCATCATCACCTTCCTGATGGTGTTCCTGATCCAGCACACGCAGAACGCGGATACTGCCGCGATGCAGATCAAGCTGGACGAGCTGATCCGGGCGACGGCCGAAGCCAACAACGAACTGTTGGATCTGGAAGAACTGGATGAAGCGCGCCTGGAAGAGATCCGCGCCGAGTACGAGCAGATGGCGCGCGAAGCCGGCGATGCGCTGGCGCGCGTTCGCGCCTGCCATGCGGCGCGGCGCGACGATGAAGCGGTATAGCAGGCCTCCGAATGACAATGCCGGCCAACGGCCGGCACTACCCTCGATCATCAAGGTAGAGCCGGCCGCTGGCCGGCTGTCCTTCAGCTGCGCTCGTGCCAGCCGCCGCCCAGCACCTTGTACAGGGTGATGCGGTTGGCCTGCTGCGCCAGCTGCGCCTGCAGCTGGGTCTGCTGCGCGTTGTAGGCGGTACGCCGCGCGTCAAGCAGGGTGACAAAGCTGTCCAGCCCCGCGTCGTAGCGTGCCTGCGACAGGCGATTAGCCTGTTCGGCCGCTTCCACCAGGCGCTGCTGTGAACTCACCTGCTCATCCAGGCTGACATTCAACGCCAGCGCATCGGCCGTTTCGCGGAATCCCACCTGGATCGACTTCTCGTACTGCGCCAGTGCGATATCACGATCCGCGTTGGCGATGGCCAGGTTGGCGCGCAGCTTGCCGCCCTGGAAGATCGGCAGGGTGATCTTCGGCAGGAAGCTCCACACACGGGTGCCGCTGTCGAACAGGTTGGACAGTTCGCTGGAGCCGCTGCCGATGCTGCCGGTCAGCGAGATGCTCGGGAAGAACGCTGCGCGTGCCGCACCGATGTTGGCATTGGCGGCCAGCAGCTGGTGTTCGGCGGCCATGATGTCCGGGCGCTGCAGCAGCACGTCGCTGGGCAGGCCGGCCGGCGGCGGGGCCAGCGCCAGCAGCTGCGGTTCGATGCTGTCCGGCAGCAGTGCCGGATCGAGCTGGCCACCGGCCAGCAGCGCCAGTGCGTTGCGGTCCTGGGCCAGCTGGCCGCGCAGGCGCGCGGCATCGGTGCGTGCGGTCTCGACCAGGGTACGGGTCTGGGTCAGCTCCAGCGCCGAACTGCCGCCGCGTTCGTGGCGGGCCTCGGCCAGGCGCAGCGAATCCTCGTAGGTCTTCAGCGTGGCATCGGCGATCTTCAGCCGCTGCGCATCAGCCCCATAGGTCAGCCACGCGGTGGCGGTCTCGGCCACCAGGCTCAGCTGCGCGTTGCGGCGGTTGGCAGCCACGGCGAAGTACTGCTGCAGCGCCGCCTCGCTGAGGTTGCGCACGCGACCGAACAGGTCCAGCTCGAACTCGGCCACACCCACGCCCGCGCTGAACTGCTCGGTGACACCGGCATCGGTACCACGGCGGTCCATCTGGCCGGTCACGGCCACGCCGGGCACGCGATCGGCGCGCTGCACGCGGTACTGGCCACGCGCGCGCTCGACATTGAGCACGGCCACGCGCAGGTCGCGGTTGTTCTGCAGCGACTGCTCGATCACCTGCTGCAGGCGCGCATCGGTGAAGAAATCGCGCCAGCCGACGGCGGCGACATCGGCCACCTCGCCCTGCGCGGCCTCGGCCGGCCACTGCGCAGGAATCGCCGGAGCGACGGCGGTGTTCTTCGGCGCCAGGGTGGAGCAGCCGGCCAGCGCGAGCGTGGCGGCAATGGAGAGGAACAGGGATGCACTTTTCATGGGGATCACTTCCATCGGTACTGCCGGATGGCAGGAGGCAGTGCCGGCCAGCGGCCGGCACTACCGTTTCGATAACGCCAGCCTGAGGCCGGCATGACCGTTTCAGGTCACGTCGTGGATCTGCGCTTGAACACGCGCTGCACCACCACGAAGAACAGCGGCACGAAGAACACGCCGAGCACGGTGCCGACGATCATGCCGCCGAGCACGCCGGTGCCGATCGCCTGCTTGGCGCCGGAGCCGGCACCGGTGGAGATCGCCAGCGGTACCACGCCCATGCCGAAGGCCAGCGAGGTCATCACGATCGGGCGCAGGCGGTCGCGGACGGCGTGCATGATCGACTCGATCAGGCTGGCGCCCTTTTCCAGGTTTTCCTTGGCGAACTCGACGATCAGGATCGCGTTCTTGCTGGTCAGGCCCACCGTGGTCAGCATCGCCACCTGGAAGTAGATGTCGCGCTCCAGGCCCTTGAAGGTGTTGGCCAGCACCGCGCCGAGGATACCCAGCGGGGCCGCCAGCAGCACCGCGGTCGGTACGCTCCAGCTTTCATACATCGCGGCCAGGCACAGGAACACGATCATCAGCGACAGCGTGTACAGCAGCGGCGTCTGCGAGCCGGCCTGGCGTTCCTGGTAGGACATCGCCGTCCATTCGATGCCGAAGCCCGCCGGCAGCTGCTTGGCCAGCTGTTCGATCTCGGCCATGGCATCACCGGAGGCGACACCCGGGGCCGGTTCGCCCTGGATTTCCATTGCCGACACACCGTTGTAGCGTTCCAGGCGCGGCGAACCGTAATCCCAGTGCTTGGTAGCGAAGGCGCTGAACGGCACCATCTCACCCTTGTCGTTCTTCACGGACCAGAGATCGAAGTCCTCCGGCACCATGCGGAACGCCTGGTCGGCCTGCACGAACACGCGCTTGACGCGGCCACGATCGACGAAGTCATCGATGTACGAGCTGCCCCACGCGGCTGCCAGCGTGCCGTTGATCTGATCGATCGACAGTCCCAGCGAGGTCGCCTTGGCCGCGTCGATGTCGATGCGGAACTGCGGCGTGTCTTCCTGGCCGTTCGGGCGTACGTTGGCCAGCTTCTTGCTGCCTGCGGCCAGGCCGAGCAGCTGGTTGCGCGCGGCCACCAGTGCCTCGTGGCCCTGGCCGCTGTTGTCCTTCAGGAAGAAGGTGTAGCCCGAGGCGGTCCCCAGCTCCGGAATGGCCGGCGGCGGGAAGGCGAAGATGAAGGCATCCTTGATCTGGCCCAGGGCCGCCATCGCACGTCCGGTGATCGGCATCACGCCATTGTCGGCGTCACGCTCGCTCCAATCCTTCAGCTTGACGAACGCCATGCCCGCGTTCTGGCCCATGCCGGCGAAGCTGAAGCCCTGCACGGAGAACACCGAGTCCACCGCATCCTTCTCGTTCTGCAGGAAGTGGTTTTCCAGTGCCGCGATCGATTCCAGCGTGCGTTCCTGGGTGGCACCGACCGGCGCCTGCACCAGCGCCATCAGCACACCCTGGTCTTCGTTGGGCAGGAACGAGCTGGGCAGGCGCACGAACAGCACGCCCATCAGCACGAACAAGGCCGCCACGATGCCCATGAAGCGCCACGGACGGTGGATGATGCCGCGCACGCCGCGCTGGTAGCTTTCGCTGGTGCGATCGAAGCCACGGTTGAAGCCATTGAAGAAGCGACCGGCCAGGCCACGGTGGGCAACGTGGTGCTCACCCTTCTTCAGCGGCTTGAGCATGGTCGCGCACAGTGCCGGGGTCAGCACGATCGCCACCAGCACCGACAACGCCATCGCAGAGACAATCGTGGCCGAGAACTGGCGATAGATCACGCCGGTGGAGCCGCTCATGAAGGCCATCGGCACGAACACCGCCGACAGCACCAGGCCGATACCCACCAGCGCACCGGTGATCTGGCCCATCGACTTGCGGGTCGCTTCGAGCGGCGACAGCCCTTCCTCGGACATGATGCGCTCGACGTTCTCCACCACCACGATGGCATCGTCCACCAGCAGGCCGATCGCCAGCACCATCGCGAACATGGTCAGCATGTTCACCGAGAAGCCCAGCATCGCCAGCACGCCGAAGGTACCCAGCAGCACCACCGGCACGGCGATGGTCGGGATCAGGGTGGCGCGGAAGTTCTGCAGGAACAGGTACATCACCACGAACACCAGCACGATCGCTTCGATCAGGGTCTGCACCACGCCCTTGATCGACACGCGCACGAACGGGGTGGTGTCGTACGGGATCTCGGCCTTCAGGCCGGCCGGGAAGAAGCCCTTCATGTCTTCCAGCGCGGCATCCACACCGGCCGCGGTATCCAGCGCGTTGGCGCCGGTGGCCAGGGTGACCGCCAGGCCACTGGCCGGCTGGCCGTTGTAGCGGGTGACGAAGTCGTAGGACTCGGCACCCAGCTCGACGCGGGCGACATCACCCAGGCGCAGCTCGGCACCGTCCTGCGCACCGCGCACGATGATGTTTCGGAACTGTTCCGGGGTCTGCAGGCGCGACTGCGCGTTGATGGTGGCGTTGAGCTGCTGGCCCTTCACCGACGGCGCACCGCCGAGCTGGCCGATCGCCACCTGGGCGTTCTGCGCCTTGATCGCGGCGGTCACTTCCGGCACCGACAGGCCATAGGTATGCAGCTTGTTCGGGTCCAGCCAGATGCGCATGGCGTACTTGCCACCGAACACCTGGATGTTGCCCACGCCCGGCACGCGGCTCAGGCGGTCGACGACATTGGAACCGACGTAGTCGGCGATGTCGTTGGCGTCCATGCTGCCGTTCTCGGACACGAACGCGATGACGTTCAGGAAGCCCGAGCTGGACTTGGCCACGTTGATGCCCTGCCGCTGCACTTCCTGCGGCAGCAGCGGCATGGCCAGCTGCAGCTTGTTCTGCACCTGCACCTGGGCGATATCCGGGTTGGTGCCGCTCTCGAAGGTCAGGGTGATGGTGGCCTGGCCGTTGGACGAGCTGTTGGAGGAGAAGTAGATCAGGCCATCAAGGCCCTTCATGTTCTGCTCGATGATCTGCGTCACCGAGTCCTCGACCACCTTGGCCGATGCACCCGGGTAGGTGGCACTGATTTCCACCGCCGGCGGTGCGACGTTGGGGTACATCGAGACCGGCAGCTTGAACAGCGCCAGGCCGCCGGCGAGCATGATGATGATGGCGATCACCCACGCAAAGATGGGTCGATCGATGAAAAAGCGTGCCATGGGGTTCTCCGCTTACTTCGCGTCGCCGGCCGGGGCGGCAGGCTGGGCGGCTGCCGCCGGCTTGGCCGGTGCGTCGCCCTTCTCGGTGGCCTTGACCGGCATGCCGGGGCCGATCTTCTGCAGGCCTTCGACGATGACCTTGTCACCGGCCTTCAGGCCGTCCTCGACCAGCCACTTGTCGCCGACCGTGCGGCTGACCTTGACCGGGCGCACTTCGACCTTGTTGTCCTTGCCGACCACCATCGCGGTGGTGTCGCCCTTCGGATCGCGCGCGATGCCCTGCATCGGCACCAGCACCGCGTCGCTGCGCACGCCGCCGCCGATCACCGCACGCACGTACATGCCCGGCATCAGCAGGCCGTCCGGGTTGTCCACCTTCACGCGCAGGCCGAAGCTGCCGGTGGTCGGATCGACGCTGACTTCGGAGAACTCCAGCGTGCCCTTGTGCTCGAAGGTGCTGCCGTCTTCCATCAGGATGCTGACCGGCAGGGTCTGGTTGTCCTGCAGGCGGCCGGCGGCCAGTTCGCGGCGCAGCTGCAGCAGCTCGGCCGAGGACTGGGTCAGGTCGACATAGATCGGGTCCAGCTGCTGCACGGTGGCCAGTGCGTTGGCCTGGCCGGCGCTGACCAGCGCACCCTGGGTGACGCTGGACTTGCCGATGCGGCCGCTGATCGGCGCGGTGATGCGGGCGTAGCCCAGGGTGACGTTGGCCGCATCCAGCGAGGCCTTGGCGGCACCGACGTCGGCCTCGGCCTGCTTCTGCGCGGCGACGGCGTTCTCCAGGTCCTGCTGGCTGACCGCATCGACCTTGGCCAGCTCGGTGATGCGCTTGGCACTCAGGCGCGCGGCATTGGCGGTGGCTTCGGCGCGGGCCAGCTGGGCGCGGGCGTTGTTGGCCTGGGCCCGGTAGCTGGCATCGTCGAGCTGGTACAGCGGCTCGCCGGCCTTGACCATGCCGCCCTCGGTAAACAGGCGCTTGGCCACGATGCCATTGACCTGCGGGCGCACTTCGGCGACCAGGAAGGCATTGGTACGGCCCGGCAGTTCGCGGGTCAGGCCCACGGTCTCGGACTTCAGCGTGACCACGGTGACGTCACCCGGGCCCTGCTCGGGGGCCTGGGGTTGGCCGCCGCAGGCAGCCACGGTCGCGGCGATTGCCAGCGACAGTGCAAAGGGTCGGATTCGGCTCAGCAACATGACGGAAAGGCTCTTGGAGGAAGGAATCTCAGAGGGAGCTGATATCGATGGACGTTCCCCTTCCGGTGAAAGCCCGCAGATCGCGCCCACCCGGGTGGAGTGGGCGCCGGACCGGCCTGCCACGCACACGACGGGAATGATGGGTGCGAAATATACATACATGCTTGTTTGTTTGTAAACCGGTACAATTCAGCCACGTTTCACCCGCACTCGTACCCACACCCATGGCCCGCAAGACCAAAGAGGACACCCAGGCAACCCGGGAAGGCATCCTTGACGCCGCCGAAGCCTGCTTCCATGAACACGGCGTGGCCCGTACCACGCTGGAGATGATCGGTGCCCGCGCCGGCTACACCCGTGGCGCGGTCTACTGGCACTTCAAGAACAAGAGCGAGGTGCTGGCCGCCATCGTCGAGCGCGTGCACCTGCCCTTCATGCAGGAACTGGAGCGCACCTCCACCGACCAGCGCGACACCCCGGTGCACGACCTGCGCGCGGTGATGATCCACTCGTTCATCGAGCTGTCCGAGGACGAGCGCCTGCGCAAGACCATGGAGATCATGCTGCGCAGCGATGCGTCGGCGGACACCAGGGTGCTGACCGAAATGCAGCAGGCCGGATTCCGCGATGCGCTGGACCGGATGGAGCGTGCCCTGCGCCGCGCCCGCGATCTGGGCCAGCTGCGCGAAGGCGCCGACCCGAAAATCGCCGCGCGCATGCTGCACGCCACCGTGCTGGGCGTGCTGCACGGCGCGATGGTCGAACCGGAACTGATGGACCTCAAGCGCGACGGCATGCTCGCGCTGGACATGACCCTGGCCGCCTACGTGAAGGATGGTGTGTTCGTTCCCGGCACCGTCCCCGAGCCGCTGCCCGAGGCGTGAACGAGGCTGCTCCCATCACTGCGGCACCCCCTGCAAGGGCAGATCGATGATCCTGGACAACGTGGTGTGGGGCTTCATCGGGTGTGGCAGCGTCACCGAGAAGAAGAGCGGGCCAGCCCTGGCCAACACGCCGGGCTCACGGGTAGTGGCGGTCATGCGCCGCAATGCCGCATTGGCCGAAGACTATGCACGCCGCCACGCGATTCCGCGCTGGTACGCGGACGCCGATGCACTCATCGCCGATCCGGAGGTGAACGCGGTCTACGTTGCAACACCGCCCTCCACGCACATGCACTACGCATTGCAGGCGATTGCTGCGGGCAAGCCGGTCTACATCGAAAAGCCGATGGCCATGGACCACGACGAGTGCCAGCGCATCATCGCGGCCAGCGCCCGCAGCGGCGTGCCCGTGTTCGTGGCCTACTACCGCCGTGCCCTGCCCCGCTTCGCACAGGTGAAGCAGCTGCTGGACGACGGCGCGATCGGCACAGTGCGCGCCGTGCGCGCCACCCTGCACCGGCCGCATTCAGTGGATGCCGCATCGCCTGACTTCTGGCGGACCAACCCCGCGATCGCCGGCGGCGGGCTGTTCGTCGACCTGGGCTCGCATACCCTGGACCTGCTCGACCATCTGCTGGGGCCGCTGAGCGATGTGCGTGGCCTGGCCAGCTCGTTGACCGGCGCCTACGCCGCCGAGGACAGCGTCTCGATGTGCTTCCGCACCGGGACGGGGACACACGGCATCGCGCAATGGAGCTTCTGCGCGTTCCGCCGCCAGGATCAGATCGAGATCACCGGCGACCGTGGCCAGCTGCGCTTTGCCACCTTCGAGGACGTTCCGGTGGAGCTGGAAACCGAAGCGGGCGTGCAGGCCTTCGACATCCCGAACCCGTCGTCGATCCAGCAGCCGTTGATCGCCTCCCTCGTGGACGAACTGCGCGGCAACGGGCACTCGCCCTCGAACGGCATCAGCGCCGCCCGCACCAGTGCAGTGATCGACCAGGTGCTGCGGGACTACCGCACCCGGCAATCGCACTGACCGCACAGGAAAAAGGCCGCCTTGCGGCGGCCTTTTCTGTTGCAGTGGGCGGGGTCAGCGCCCTCGCCACGGCGAGGGATCCGACCCCACCGGGCATTACAGGATGTAGCGGCTCAGGTCCGGGTCCTGCACCAGCTCACCCAGGTGCTTGTCAACGTAGGCGCTGTCGATGGCCAGGGTTTCGCCGTCGCGGTCCGGTGCCTCGTAGCTGAGCGAATCCAGCAGGCGCTCCAGCACCGTATGCAGGCGACGCGCGCCGATGTTTTCCTGGCGTTCGTTCACCTGGAAAGCGATCTCGGCCAGACGATCAATGGCATCGGCAGTGAAGCTGACCTTGACGCCTTCGGTGGCCAGCAGTGCTTCGTACTGCTTGGTCAGCGCGGCCTTCGGTTCGGTCAGGATGCGCACGAAATCGTTCTTGCTCAGCGCACCCAGCTCCACGCGGATCGGGAAGCGGCCCTGCAACTCCGGAATCAGGTCGCTGGGCTTGGCCAGGTGGAACGCGCCCGACGCGATGAACAGGATGTGGTCGGTCTTGATCGTGCCGTACTTGGTGGACACGTTGGAGCCTTCCACCAGCGGCAGCAGGTCGCGCTGCACGCCTTCGCGCGACACGTCACCACCACCCACGTTGTCGCCACGCTTGGCGACCTTGTCGATCTCGTCGATGAAGACGATGCCGTGCTGCTCGCAGGCCTCGATCGCGGCGGTGCGGATGTCGTCCTCGTTGACCAGCTTGCCCGCTTCTTCCTCGATCAGCAGCGGGCGCGCGGCCTTGATGGTCAGCGTGCGCTTGTGCGCCTTGGCGCCGCCGCCGAGGTTGGCGAACATCGACTTCAGCTGCTGGCCCATTTCCTCCATGCCCGGCGGGGTCATGATGTCCATGCTGACGTTTGCGGCCAGGTCGAGTTCGATCTCGCGCTCGTCCAGCTCACCGTTGCGCAGCATCTTGCGGAACTTGATGCGGGTCTCGTTGTCCTGCGCCGACGGCTCGTTGCGGGCGACTTCCGGATCGAAACCAATGCCACCGCTGCGGCGCGGCAGCAGCGCATCCAGGATGCGGTCTTCGGCACGCTCTTCGGCCTGGGTGCGTACGCGCACCTTGGCCTGTTCGCGATAGAGCTTGACCGCGGTATCGGCCAGGTCGCGGATGATCTGCTCGACGTCCTTGCCGACGTAGCCGACTTCGGTGAAGCGGGTGGCTTCGACCTTCACGAACGGTGCGTTGGCCAGCGTGGCCAGGCGGCGCGCGATCTCGGTCTTGCCGACGCCGGTCGGGCCGATCATCAGGATGTTCTTCGGCATCACTTCATTGCGCAGCTCGGGCATCAGCTGCATGCGGCGCCAGCGGTTGCGCAGGGCGATGGCCACGGCGCGCTTGGCGTCGTGCTGGCCGACGATGTGCCGGTCCAGTTCCTGCACGATCTCGCGCGGGGTCATGGTGGCGGAGGAAACTTCGATCTTCGACATGGATGTGCTCACGGATTCTTTGTCGGTAGTGCCGGCCGCTGGCCGGCAACCAGGCACGCGTGCGGGGGATCATGAGGTTGCCGGCCAGCGCCCGACGCTACCCTCACAGCTCCTCGACCACCACGTTGCGGTTGGTGTAGATGCAGATGTCGCCGGCGATGCCGATCGCTTCGCTGGCGATGGTGCGCGCATCCAGTTCGGTGTGCGCCATCAAGGCGCGTGCGGCCGACAGTGCATACGAGCCACCCGAGCCGATGGCGATGATGCCGTCCTCCGGCTCGATCACATCGCCGGTGCCGCTGATGATCAGCGAGGTTTCCTTGTCGGCCACCGCCAACAGGGCTTCCAGCTTGCCGAGGCGGCGCTCGGTGCGCCAATCCTTGGCCAGTTCGACCGCAGCACGCTGCAGCTGGCCATGCTTTTCCAGCTTGGCCTCGAACAGCTCGAACAGGGTGAAGGCATCGGCGGCGGCACCGGCGAAGCCGGCCAGCACCTGGCCATCACGACCAAGGCGGCGCACCTTGCGCGCGTTGCCCTTCATCACGGTGTGGCCCAGCGTGACCTGGCCGTCGCCGGCAATGGCCACGTGCTCGCCGCGACGGACGCAGACGATGGTGGTGGCGTGGAAAACGTTGGGGTTCTGACTGGGGTCCATGATGCCTCCGGGGTGACAGAACCAGAGGTGGGGACTGCGCTGCGCCCTTCAAGCCACCCGCGACCGGCTGCCGCAGGGGCAACGTTCAGCTTTCTCCGCTGCCCTCGTTGCTGCGTCGACGCTTCGCGCGCGGATGCGCGGCGTCGTAGACCTTGGCCAGGTGCTGGAAATCGAGGTGGGTATAGATCTGCGTGGTGGCGATGTCGGCGTGGCCCAGCAGCTCCTGCACACCGCGCAGGTCGCCGGACGATTCCAGGATGTGGCTGGCGAAACTGTGCCGCAGCATGTGCGGGTGCACGTGCTTGAACAGGCCCTGGCGCTGCGCCAGCTGGCGGATGCGGATCTGCACCGCGCGCTGGCTGATCGGCCCGTTGCGGCCGGGGAACACCGGCGAGGCCGGACCTCCCCCACTTTCCGTGCGCCACGCCTGCAGGGCTTCGCGCGCGGGCCGGCCGAACGGCACCCGGCGCTGGCGGTTGCCCTTGCCCAGCACGTTCACCAACCCGCTGTCGAAATCCAGATCGCGCCAGGTCAGCGCGCAGACTTCGCTCAGGCGCAGGCCAGAGGAATAGAACAGTTCCAGCAGCGCGCGGTCACGGCGGCCGAGCTCACCCTCCGGCTCCAGATCGACCAGCTGCACCGCCTCATCGGCGTCGAGGACCTGTGGCAAGCGGCGCGGTGCGCGCGGTGCCTTCAGCGTTGCTGCCGGGCTGACCTCGATGCGCCCGTGCTTGAGCAGCCAGGCATAGAAGCTTCGGCAGGCCGACAGGCGCCGCTGCAGGCTCTTGGCCGACAGGCCACGCCGGTGCTCATCGGCAACGAACTGGCGCACCGCCTCGGCATCCAGTGCCTCCACCGCCACGCCACGCGGCTCGGCCCAGGCCGACAGCGCGTCCAGGTCGCGGCGGTAGGCGTCGAGCGTATGCGCCGACATCCGCCGCTCCACCTGCAGGTGCTGCAGGAAGGCCTGTACCGCGCTCATCGTCGTCGCAACCTGCTCAGCCCGGGAAGCGCTTCAGGCCAGTGACCAGCGCGTCACCCATCATGCGCAGGAACAACGTCCCCATGCCCGGGTAGAAGCGGTTCGGGTCGTGGCTGCCGACCGCGATCAGGCCCACGCCCGGTAGCGGCAGCAGCGCGGTGGTCTGCACTTCCTCGCTGCGCACGCCGTACAGCACGGCATTCTTTTCCGGCTGCAGGCGGCCGCAGATCGGCTCGCCATCGTTCAGGCAATCGCGGAACGGGCCCAGCTGCGGATCATCCGCGGCAATCACCTGCAGCCAGTCGGCCTGTTCCAGCCCGGCCACTGGCGTGTGCACCACCAGCCGCACCAGGTCGCCGGCGAAGTCTTCCTGCAGCGAGGCGGCCATCGCGCGCAGGGTGTCAGCCGCGTTGTCCTGCTTCATCAGCGCCAGGGTCAGCTGGTGCGTGCGCACCGCCAGGCGCTCATTGACCTGGGCGGTCGCGCCCAGATCGGCCAACCGTCGTGCCAGCTCGCGGTTCTTCTCGCGCAGCACTTCCAGCTGGTAGCTGGCCAGCGACGCGGTCGGGCCGTCGTCACGCGGCACCACCAGGGTCAGGGCCAGGTCCGGGAACTGCTTGAGGAAGCCGGGATGACGCCGCAACCAGGCAGCGACTTCATGGGCCCCGAGCTTGTCGACGGTTTCGGTCATGCGATCCACTCCCCTTCGAAGACGAATGCGGTCGGGCCCGCCATCACCACCGGCTGGCCATCGCCCGGCCACTGGATGCGCAGGTCGCCACCGGGCAGGCTGATGCGGGCATCGCGCTGCAGGCGACCGCGCTGCATCAGGGTCACCGCGGCGGCACAGGCACCACTGCCGCAGGCCAGGGTCTCGCCGACACCGCGCTCGAACACGCGCAGGCGGGCGTGGGCCGGGCTCATCACCTGGGCGAAGCCCACGTTCACCGAGCGCGGGAACGACGCATGCTGCTGCAGCAGCGCACCGACGCGCTCGACCGGTGCAGCATCGACCAGGCCCACTTCGATCACCGCATGCGGGTTGCCCATCGACACCGCGGCGAAGCGTACGCTCTCGCCCTGCAGCGGCAGCAGGTATTCCTCGCGCGCGTGCGCAAAGCCCATCAGCGGCACGTTGGCCGGCTCGAAGGCGGGCACGCCCATCGTCACCGCAAACTGCCCTTCGCCCAGCACCTTCACTTCATGGCTGGCCAGCGGGCTGTCGATGACGAATGCATCGCCCTGCGCACTGCCCTCGCGCACCAGCCAGGCGGCGATGCAGCGCGCGCCGTTGCCGCACTGCTCGGAATTGGAGCCGTCGGCATTCCAGATGCGGTACGAGGCCACCGAACCGTCCGCACGCGGTGCCTCGATGGTCAGGATCTGGTCGCAGCCAACGCCGGTGTGGCGGTCGGCCAGGCGCGCGGCCAGCTCGGGCGTGGGCGGTGCGGTGCCGTCACGCAGGTCGATCACTACGAAATCATTGCCCGCGCCATGCATCTTGCTGAAACGCAGGGCCCTGGAACCGGCCTTACTCATTCCCGCTGCCCGCCTTCTTCGCGGGCGTTGGCGCCGGCTGGGTGGCCGGTGCGGCCGGCTCCACGGTCGTGGCCGGGGTGCCGCTGCCCTGGGTCTGCGGCGCGGTCGCCTCGGTGGCGGGCTCGGCAGCGGGTTCGACGGTTTCTTCCACCGGCACCGGCTTCTGCGGCAGTACCAGCGGTCCCTTGTTGCCGCAGGCGGCGAGGAGCAGCAGCGAGGCCGCTGCCAGCGGAATCAGGATGGCGTTTCGATGGGGGATCTTCATGCCCCGAGTATAGCCATTGGCGGCTGAGCGGTTGGTGCAGGGAATCGGGTTGCCGGCCAGCGGCCGGCACTACCGCCGGCGCTCAATCCGCGGGCGGTGGTGGCAGCGGCCGCGTCCACAGCCAGATTGCGACCACGGTCATGCTGCCGATCGAGAACCACTTCACCCAGGCGATCGGCACGCACCACAGCATGATGCCGGCGCATACCGCCATGGTGATCGTGGCCATCCACTTGCCGTAGCGGCTGACCGCCCCGTGTGCCTGCCAGTTGGCGATGGCCGGGCCGAAACGCGGATGCTGCAGCAGCCAAGTATGCAGGCGCTCCGAACCGCGCGAGGCGGCCCAGGCCGAGATCAGGATGAATACGGTGGTCGGCAGCCCCGGAACGAAGATGCCGACGATGCCGGTGCCCAGGCTGACGTACGCCAGCAGCCACCATGCCCAGCGGAAACGCACCACGCGCGGCGGCGTGGCGCTATCGCGGGGTGCAGATGGCTCGGGCTGGCTCATGGCCGCAAGGATACCGGTTCAGGGTGCCAGGCAGCGCCCGGCGCCCCTTCGCCGTTACGGCTGGGCGATGCCCAGCTGCTGCAGCACGAACGCGTACGACTCGGACAGTTCGCGGTAGCGCTGGAAGCGCCCCGACTTGCCGCCGTGGCCAGCTTCCATGTTGGTGCGGAACAGGATCGGGTAGTGGCCGGTGTTGTCATCACGCAGCTTGGCCACCCATTTGGCGGGCTCCCAGTACTGCACCTGCGAATCCCACAGGCCGGTACCCACGTACAGCGCCGGGTACGCCTGCTGCTTCACGTTGTCATAGGGCGAGTAGGACAGCATGTAGTCGTAATACGGCTTCTGCTCCGGGTTGCCCCACTCGTCGTATTCGTTGGTGGTCAACGGAATGGTCGGGTCGAGCATGGTGGTGACCACGTCGACGAACGGCACCTGCGCCACCATCACCCGGTAATCCTGCGGCGCCTGGTTGGCCACCGCGCCCATCAGCAGGCCGCCGGCGCTGCCACCGGACGCGGCCACGCGATCCTTCGCCGCCCAGCCCTGTGCTACCAGGCCACGGGTGACGTCGATGAAGTCGTTGAAGGTGTTCTGCTTGTGCAGCAGCTTGCCGTTCTCGTACCAGTCGCGCCCCATCTCCTGGCCGCCACGGATGTGGGCGATGGCATACACCACGCCACGATCAAGCAGGCTGACTGCGGTCTGGTTGAAGTACGGATCCATCGACATGCCGTAGCTGCCGTAGGCGTACTGGAACAGCGCGCCCTTGCCGTCCTTCTGGTAGCCCTTGCGGTAGACCAGCGACACCGGCACCTTCACGCCATCGCGCGCGGTGATCCAGACGCGGTCGGTTTCATACTTCGACGCGTCATAGCCGATCACCGGCTGCACCTTCAGCTGGCGACGCTCGCCGGTGGCGGTGTTCAGCTCGAACACGGTGGTCGGGGTGGTCATCGAGGTGTAGACGTAGCGCAGCCACGGCGTATCGGCCTCGGTGTTATCGCCCAGGCCCATCGAATAGGCCGGCTCGTCGGCCTTCACGTAATCGCTGCGCCCGTCCTTGAACAGCAGGCGGATGCGCTCCAGGCCCTCGGACCGCTCGGCGATGGCAGTGTACGTGTCGAACAGTTCGAAGCCTTCGATGAACACCGCATCGTCATGCGCGATCCAGTCTTTCCATTGCGCGCGCGAGGTGGCATCGGTCGGTGCGGTGACCAGCTTGAAATTCTTGGCACCATCATTGGTGCGGATCACCCAGCGGCCGTCATGGTGGTCGGCGTCGTACTCGACATCGCGCTGGCGCGGGGCCAGCACGGTGAAGGTGGTCGGGTCGCTGGCCGGCGCGTAGCGCTCTTCCGAGGACACGGTGCTGTGCACGCCGATGGTGATGAAGCGATCGTCGCGGGTGCGGCCGATGCCCATGTAGAAACTGTCGTCCTTCTCTTCGTAGACGACGGTGTCGGCGCTGGCCGGGGTGCCCAGCACGTGCTTCTTCACGCGCACGGTCAGCAGCGTTTCCGGATCGTTCTCGACATACAGCACGGTGCGGTTGTCGTCGGCCCAGACCAGGTCGCCGGAGCTGCCGGTGATCACATCGGGCAGCACCGTGCCGGTGGCCAGGTCCTTGAAGCGGATCGTGTACTGGCGGCGGCCGACGTCATCGTCGGCCCAGGCCAGCAGCTGGTTGTCCTGGCTGACTTCCATCGAACCGACGCTGAAGTAGCCCTTGCCGGCGGCCATCGCGTTGACGTCCAGCAGGACTTCCTCGGCCGCCTCCATGCTGCCCTTGCGGCGCGCGTGGATGGGGTAATCCTGGCCGGTCTCGAAGCGGCTGTAGTACCAGTAGCCGCGCTCGCGCGCCGGCACGCTGGAATCGTCCTGCTTGATGCGGCCGACGATCTCCTTGTACAGGGTGTCTTCCAGTGGCTTCAGCGGTGCCAGCAGCTGGTCGGCGTAGGCATTCTCGGCCTGCAGGTAGGCCAGCATGTCCTTGTTCTCGCGCTTGTCGTCGCGCAGCCAGTAATAGTCATCGTTGCGGGTCGCGCCGAACGGCGCCTTGACCACGTGCGGATGCTTGGCGGCATCCGGCGGAACGGGCGGCGTGGCGGCGGTAGCAGTCGTGGTCATCAGGCTGGCGAGCAACAGGCAGAGAGTGGACTTCATGAGATAAGGCTCCTGGCGCATCAATGCAATGGTCTTCGACGGGGTCAGATCCCTTTTCCCGAAAAGGGATCTGACCCCAATCGCGGCAATGCGGCAACCCTGCGGAACGTCATGGGTTGCGCCGGCCGGCGTACCATGGGCACATGAGCACCCCGCCCCACACGCCGGGCTACAGCCGGCGCAGCCATGAAATCGCTCCGTTCCACGTGATGTCCCTGCTGGCCCGCGCGCAGGCGCTGGAACAGGCAGGCCACGATGTGATCCACCTGGAAATCGGCGAACCGGACTTCACTACCGCCGAACCCGTCGTGCGTGCCGGCCAGGCCGCACTGGCCGCCGGCCACACCCGCTACACCGCCGCGCGCGGCCTGCCGGCGCTGCGCCAGGCGATCAGCGGTTTCTACCGCAGCCACTATGGGCTGGATGTCGATCCCGGACGCATCCTGGTCACCCCGGGTGGGTCCGGTGCGCTGCTGCTGGCCAGCAGCCTGCTGGTCGATCCCGGCCGCCACTGGCTGCTGGCCGACCCCGGCTACCCCTGCAACCGCCACTTCCTGCGCCTCGTCGAGGGCGGCGCGCAGCTGGTGCCGGTCGGCCCGGACACCGCCTACCAGCTGACCCCTTTGCTGGTGGAACAGCACTGGAATGACGACAGCGTCGGCGCGCTGGTCGCCTCACCGGCCAATCCGACCGGCACCGTGCTGTCCGCCGACGAACTGGCGGCACTGTCGCAGGCCCTGCACGCGCGGGGCGGCCACCTGGTGGTGGACGAGATCTACCACGGCCTGACCTACGGCCTGGATGCGCCCAGCGTGCTGCAGGTGGACGACAGCGCGTTCGTGCTGAACAGTTTTTCCAAGTACTTCGGCATGACCGGCTGGCGGCTGGGCTGGCTGGTGGCACCGCCTGCAGCGGTACCGGACCTGGAAAAGCTGGCGCAGAACCTGTACATCAGCGCCTCCAGCATCGCCCAGCACGCCGCGCTCGCCTGCTTCAGCGAGGAATCAATGGCGATCTTCGAACAGCGCCGCGAAGCGTTCCGCCAACGCCGCGACTTCCTGCTGCCCGCGTTGCGTGAGCTCGGCTTCCGCATTGAAGTCGAGCCGCAGGGCGCGTTCTACCTGTACGCCGATGTCAGCGCGTTCACCGACGACGCGCAGGCGTTCTGCGCGCACTTCCTGGAAACCGAGCACGTGGCATTCACCCCGGGCCTGGATTTCGGCTTCCATCGCGCCAACCAGCATGTGCGGCTGGCGTATACCCAGCAGGTACCGCGTTTGCAGGAGGCGGTGGCGCGGATCGCACGCGGGTTGAAGCGTTGGCAGGGATCACGTTGAGGGTTGTGCCGGCCGCTGGCCGGCAACCCGGGAATGCCTGAATGATGCGGTTGCCGGCCAGCGGCCGGCACTACCGGTAAAGAAAAACGCCGCCCTGGGGCGGCGTTTTCCGTTCTGCTTACTTGCCGCCCAACCGCTCCCACAGGAAGCTGTAGGCCAGCGCGGACATATGCGCGGCCTGTGCGTTGTTGGCTGCGCCGCCGTGGCCCCCTTCGATGTTCTCGTAGTAGGTCACGTCCTTGCCGGCGTCGATCATCTTCGCCGCCATCTTGCGGGCGTGGCCCGGGTGCACGCGGTCATCGCGGGTGGAGGTCGTGAACAGCACCGGCGGGTAGTTCTTCTTCGCGTTGAACAGGTGATACGGCGAGAAGGTCTTGATGAATTCCCAGTCGCTGGTGTCCGGGTTGCCGTACTCGGCCATCCACGAGGCGCCGGCCAACAGGTGGCTGTAGCGCTTCATGTCCAGCAGCGGCACCTGCACCACCACCGCACCGAACAGCTCCGGGTACTGGGTCAGCATGTTGCCGGTCAGCAGGCCACCGTTGCTGCCGCCCTGCACGCCCAGGTGCTTGGCGCTGGTGATCTTGCGCTTGACCAGGTCCCGCGCCACCGCGGCCATGTCTTCATAGGCCTTGTGACGGTTCTGCTTCAGCGCCGCCTGGTGCCAGCGCGGGCCGTACTCGCCGCCGCCGCGGATGTTGGCGACCACGTACACGCCGCCCTTCTCCAGCCAGGCGCGGCCCATGCCACCGGAATAGCTCGGGGTCAGCGAGATCTCGAAACCACCGTAGCCATACAGCAGGGTCGGGTTGGAGCCATCGAGCTTCATCGCCCTGTCGTGCACCACGAAATACGGCACGCGGGTGCCGTCCTTGCTGGTGGCGAAGTGCTGCTCGATCACCTTGCCCTTGGCATCGAAGAAGGCCGGCATGGTCTTCAGCGTTTCCGGTGCCTGGCCGATCTCGGCCAGGGCCAGCGTGGTCGGCGTCAGGTAATCGGTGGCGGTCAGCCACACCGCGTCGCTGTCATTGCTGTCCACCGCAGCCACGGCCAGCGTGCCGAAGGCCGGGGCGCCGACGAAGCGACTGGTCTGCCAGCCGTCGGCGCCCGGGGTCAGCACCGACAGGCGGTTCTTGACGTCGTCCAGCACGTTCAGCACCAGGTGGCTCTTGGTCCAGCTGGCACTGGCCAGCGAGGTGGTCGCGGTCGGGGTGAACAGCACGTCGAAGTCGCGCTTGCCGGCCAGGAAGTCGTCCAGCTTCGTCGCCAGCAGCGAACCGGACGCGTAGGTCTTGCCGCCCACGGTCCACGGATCGCGCAGTTCCAGGGTCAGCCACTGCTTGTGCAACCCCTTCTCGGCCGAGTTCGGCGCGTCGATCTTGGTCAGCGTGCCGTCGTCGCCACGCAGGTAGAGCTCGTTGTTGTAGAACGCCAGGGTGCGGCTGACCAGGTTGCGTTCGAAGCCCGGGGTGTCATCGTGCATCGCCGCGATGTACATGTCCTCCGGCTTGCCTTCGTACACCACGGTGGCCGAGGACATCGGCGTGCCGCGCTTCCACAGCTTGGCCACGCGCGGGTAGCCGGAGGTGGTCATCGAGCCGGCACCGAAGTCGGTGTAGACGAACACGGTGTCGCGATCGACCCAGTTGAGGCCGCCCTTCGACTCCGGACGGAAGAAGCCGTCCTTGATCCAGGTCTTGTTGGCCAGGTCGAACTCACGGGTGACGTCGGCGTCGGCGCCGCCGCGCGACAGCGCGATCAGGCAGCGGCTGTAATCCGGGCGCAGGCAGTCGGCGCCGTGCCAGACCCAGTTCTCGCCCTCGGCCTTGTTCAGTGCATCCAGGTCGAGCACGGTCTCCCACTGCGGCGAGGCCTTGCGGTACTCGGCCAGGGTGGTGCGGCGCCACAGGCCGCGCTCGTGCTGCTGGTCCTTCCAGAAGTTGTAGTAGTAGTCACCGATCTTCTGCACGCCGGGAATCTTGGCGTCGGAGTCGAGCACCTCGCGGATGCTGGTCTCCATCTGCTTGAAGGCCGGGGTCTGCGCCAGGCGCGCCTCGGACCTGGCATTCTGTTCCTTGACCCAGGACAGTGGCTTGTCGCCGGTGACGTCCTCCAGCCAGGCGTAGTGATCGGTGTCTTCAGCGGCCACGGCGGTCCCCACCGAGGCAGCGGTCATCATGCCGGCCAGCAGGCAGGCGGAAGCGAGTCGTGACATTGCAGCTCCAGGCAGTCATAAGCCGGGGAACGCTAGCACGGAATGTCGCGGCCTCCCCCGTGTCGAAGGTCAGGCCGTGGCCGCCGGACCGCGCCGGCCGCGTGCGGCGGAAGCCGGCCGACGGCGCGCCTGTCCACCGGTACGCCGCGCCCGCCATCGCCATGACGGGTGCGGCAGCGGAAAGCGCAGCAGCGCCCACCAGGCGGCGAGCGGCATGCCCACCAGCCACATCGGCAGCCAGCCCAGCCACGCGCTGCTGCCGCGTGCCGCCGGCCAGACCAGGATCAGCGCCAGCCCGGCCAGCGCCAGTTGCCGCACGCCGCGCAGCAGGCGTGGGTCGGCGCGTTCGATGACGCGTTCAGTTGCAGGGCGACGGACGGAACGAGCGTTCATGGGGGCTTCTCCGGTAGACAATGCAACACAGCTTGGGCAAGCCCCTTCTCACAGGATGCGACACCATTGACGGATCGCGTGCACACAGTCGACCATGCGCGTGCAAGCCCACTGGAGCCCGCTCCCGCATGACTTCGATCCGCCCGTTCTGCGCCGTGCTGCTGGCTCTGTCCCTGGCAGGTCCTGCCATGGCCGCCAGTGAGCCGCCGTCGCCCCGCGCCAGCGCCACCGACGCGGCCGACCCGGGGGCGCCGATCGACCTGAAGCGCTTCATGGGCACCTGGTATGTGATCGGCCGCGTGCCGAACTTCATCGAACGCGGGCATGTCGCCAGCGTCAACGAGTACGAGCTGCGCGACGAGCACAAGGTCGCCATCACCTACCGCTACCGTGATGGCTTCGGCGAACCACTGCAGGAAATTCGCGCACGTGCCAGCGTCGATCCGGACAGCGGCAACCATGGCTGGCGAACCTGGTTCTATCGCGTGGTGCCGACCCATTCGCGGGTACTGGAAGTGGCCCCGGACTATTCATGGGCACTGATCGGTTATCCGGGCCGCGAAATGGCCTGGATCTTCGCGCGCAAGCCGGACATGGACAAAGCCCTGTACAAGGAGCTGGCCGAGCGCCTGCGCGACGAGTACGGCGTGAACACCGACAAGCTCAAGCGCGTGCCTCAGCATCCGGAACAGGTCGGCAAGCTGGGCTACGAAGTACCGAACGCGCGTTGACCGGATCGTGGGCGCGGATCCGGGGCCGCGCGTCCAGGGTTCATGCCTCCCGAGGCTGCACGCGGCGTTCGATCTCGCTGCGTGTTGGCAATGTCTTGAGATCGTAGGCCGCCTGCATCGCAAGCCAGGAAGCGGCATCCCCGCCGAAATGCCGTGCCAACCGCGCTGCCGTGTCCGCCGAAATGCTGCGCTGACCGTGGACGATGGCGTGCAGCCGCGTTGCGGGAACATCCAGCGCCTTCGCCAGCGCATTCACGCTCAGCGACAGGGGCAGCAGAAACTCTTCGCGCAGGATCTCGCCAGGATGGATGGCGCGCATGCCGTTGTGGGGACGCTTCATGGCGGGCACCTCAGTGATAGTCAACAATTTCCACGGCATCGGCGCCGCCGTCGGTCCAGGTGAAACAGAGCCGCCACTGATCGTTGATACGGAGGCTGTATTGTCCTCTCCGATCACCTGACAGCGCCTCAAGACGATTCCCGGGCGGGCTGCGCAGGAAGGCCAGCGTCTGTGCCGAATCGAGCAGCTGGAGTTTACGTTCAGCAGCGCGTCGTATCGGGCGCCAAGCGCGAGGGCAGGCTCCTTCAAACAGGGCCGGGTCTGCTTGCAGCGGAATGAACGGATCATTCCGCCAAACGTATTACGCCTTACGGAACACACCAAGGAACGCGACGTGCTGCCAGTCCCAGTCTGGCGATACCGATCCCTGATGGACGTGGCAGCTTCCAGAGCCTGGCGCCATGACAGGCACCCTGTCGACACTCTGCAAGCTGCCGGCCAGCGGCCGGCACTACGCGAACGATGCCGGGCGCCGCCCGGCACTCTGTTATCTGCGGCTGTAATGCGCGACCAGGCGGTCGCCGAGCATCTGCAGCAGCTGCACCAGGACCAGCAACAGGACCACGGTGACCAGCGCCACGTCGGTGTGCGAACGCTGGTAACCATCGCGGAACGCCAGGTCGCCGAGGCCACCGGAACCGATCGCACCGCCCATCGCGGTGAAGCCGATCAGGGCCACGGTGGTGACCGTCGCCCCGGCGATCAGCCCCGGTCGTGCTTCCGGCAGCAGCACCCGGGTGACCAGCTGCCAGGTGGTGGCGCCCATCGCCTGGGTCGCCTCGATCACGCCACGATCCACTTCGCGCAGCGCGGTCTCGACAAGGCGCGCGTAGAACGGCGCCGCGCCGATCACCAGCGGCACGATCGCGCCGCGCACGCCCAGCGAGGTACCCATCAGGAACAGCGTGACCGGGATCAGCACGATCATCAGGATGATGAAAGGCACCGAGCGCAGCAGGTTCACCACCAGAGCCAGCACGCCATAGGCAAACGGCCGGCGCTTCATCTGCGGCGCCCCGAACAGGTACAGCAGCACACCCAGCGGCAGGCCGATGGCCAGGGTCAGCGGCAGCGAACCGAGCAGCATCAGCAGGGTGTCGAAGGTGGCCTGGCCGATGTCGGCCCACTTGCCCGCATCCAGGTGACGGAAGAAACCGCCGGCAGTGGCGATGATCATCGACGCAGCTCCTCGACATGCACGCCGGCAGCCACGAAGGCCGCCTGCGCGGCGGACTGGTCACCGCCCACCAGGGCGACCACCAGCTGGCCATAGGGGGTGTCCTTGATCCGGTCGATACGGCCGGACAGGATGTTGTAGTCGACCCCGGTCTGGCGCGCGACGCTGCCCAGCAGGGGTTCGTAGGTGTCGCCGCCGAGGAAGGTCAGGCGCACGATGCGCCCGCCCACCACGTCGAAATCGCGGTGCAACGCCCCTTCGTCCACGTGCTCCGATTCGCTGACGAACCGACGCGTGGTCGGGTGCTGCGGATGCAGGAACACCCGGGTAACCGGGCCGGTCTCGACCATCTGGCCAGCATCGAGCACGGCCACGCGGTCGCAGACACGGCGGATCACGTCCATCTCGTGGGTGATCAGCACGATGGTCAGGCCCAGCTCGCGGTTGATCTTCGACAACAGCGACAGCACCGAGGCGGTGGTCTGCGGATCCAGCGCGCTGGTGGCCTCATCGCACAGCAGGATCTGCGGGCGGGTCGCCAGCGCACGGGCGATGCCGACACGCTGCTTCTGGCCGCCGGACAGCTGCGCCGGATACTTCTGCGCGTGCGCTTCCAGGCCCACGGTCTGCAGCAGCTCGGCCACGCGCGCGTCGATCTCCGCCTGCGGCGTGCCGGCCAGCTCCAGCGGGAAGGCGACATTGCCAGCCACCGTGCGCGACGACAGCAGGTTGAAGTGCTGGAAGATCATGCCGATGCGCCGGCGCAGCGTGCGCAGGCCGTTCGCGTCCAGTGCGGTGACATCCTCGCCACCGATCAGCAGCCGGCCACCGCTGGGTTCTTCCAGGCGGTTGATCATGCGGATCAGGGTCGACTTGCCCGCGCCGGAATGGCCGATGATGCCGAATACCTCACCGGCCTCGATGGTCAGGTCCAGCGGTTGCAGCGCGCTGACTTCGCGGCCGGCAACGGCATAGGATTTGTGCAGGCGCTGGAACTCGATCACGGGCGTGGCTCACCGGCTGGGTGACGGAAGGGGGCGTGCAGCCTACCAGCGCAGGCGGTCGCGCGCCCGCGCCATGGGCCAGAATGTTATTCCTTTTGGTTCTAAGCCGCCCGCGCCGACGTGTTGGCAGGGGCTCTGACCCCATTCCCAGGCCCAACCGGCTCAGGGATGGTCCAGCGGCTTAGGTGGCTGCACCCGGTTCAGGCGCTCACGATGCAGCAGGTACAGCCCCGAAGCCACGATGATCGCGGCGCCCACCCAGGTATAGCCATCAGGCAGCTGGCCCCAGAAGGCCAGGTCCCAACCGATCACCCAGACCAGGCCACTGTATTCCAAGGGCGCGATCATCGAGGCCTCGCCCAGCTGGAACGCCTTGGTCAGGGCGATCTGGCCCAGCGCCCCGGCCAGGCCCATGCCGGCGATCAGCGGCGCATGCGCCAGCTGCAGCGGCACCCAGCCGGGAAGGGACAGCAGGCCGGCACCGATGGCCATGATCACCAGGAACCAGACCACCATCGACTGCGAGGTATCGGTGCGGGTCAGCAGGCTGACCGTGATCGCCGCCACGGCATAGGCGGTGGCCGCAGCCAGCACCATCAGGCCGGGCACCGAGATGAAACCGTCCACGCCCGGCCGCAGCACCACCAGCACGCCGACCAGGCCGATGCCGATGGCGACCCAGCGCCGTGGCCCGACCCGCTCGCCCAGCAGCGGTACCGACAAGGCGGCGATCAGCAGCGGGGCGACGAAATAGATCGTGTAGGCGGTGGACAGCGGCAGGTCGCGCAGGGCGAACACGAAGCAGCCGATCATCGCCATGCCCAGCGCGCCACGCAGCAGGTGCAGGCCCCAGCGACGCGGCACCAGCGAGCGCGGGCCGGCGCTGGCCAACACCCAGACCAGCACGAACGGCAACGAGGCCGCGCCGCGCAGGAAGGTCACTTCCAGGGTCGGATAGCTGGCCGACAGCTGCTTCATGCCAGCGTCCATCAGCGAGAAACAGGCGACCGCAGCGACCATCCAGGCCACCGCACGCGAAGGGGAGCGTTGCACGTTCATGGCCCATTATCGCCCGGTCGTCGCTTTCTGTAGAGCCGAGCCCACGCTCGGCTGCCCTTCACAAAGCCGCCGAGCGTGGGCTCGGCTCTACAGGGGACGGGCATGCGGGCCCTCGCGATAGAATGATCGCCACTGAAACCTGCGGAGCACCGCCCATGCCTTCCTTCGACGTCGTGTCCGAAGTCGACACCCACGAGCTGACCAACGCCATCGACCAGGCCAACCGCGAACTGGCCACCCGCTTCGACTTCAAGGGCGTGGACGCAAAGTTCGAGCGCGACGGCGATGTCATCAACCAGACCGCGCCGACCGAATTCCAGCTCAAGCAGATGAACGACATCCTGCGTGCTCGCCTGGCCGCACGCGGCATCGACGTGCTCAGCCTGGAGTTCGGCGACATCGAGACCAACCTGGCCCAGGCCCGGCAGAAGATCACCGTCAAGCAGGGCATCGAGCAGAAGATCGCCAAGAAGATCGCGGCGGCGCTGAAGGATGCCAAGCTGAAGGTGGAAAGCCAGATCAACGGCGACAAGCTGCGCGTGCAGGGCAAGAAGCGCGACGACCTGCAGGACGCCATCGCCGTGCTCAAGGCCGGCAAGTTCGAGCTGCCGCTGCAGTTCAACAACTTCCGCGACTGAGGCATCCGCCGGGCATGCCCCGGCGCTGCCAGCGGCAGGCACGACGGCGCGTTGCCAGCGACGCGCCTACAATGGCGGCCCCGCCAGCCGACGTGCCCGCCATGACCGATTCCCCCCTGCCCACCGATGACCCGATCGCTGCCACCCGCCTGTGGCTGGAGCGCATCGTCATCGGTCTGAATCTGTGCCCGTTCGCCAAGGCGGTGTATGTGAAGGACCAGGTCCGCATCGTGCTCAGTGATGCGACCACGCCGGAAGCGCTGGTTGAGCAGCTGGCCGAGGAACTGGTGCTGTTGCGCGATACGCCGGCCGAGCAGATCGATACCACGCTGATCGTGCATCCGCAGGTGCTGACCGACTTCCTCGACTACAACGATTTCCTCGACAACGCCGACGCCGCGATCGAGGCACTGGACCTGCAGGGCATCCTGCAGGTGGCCAGCTTCCACCCGGACTACCAGTTCGACGGCGTGGCAGCGGACGACGCCAGCAACTACACCAATCGCGCGCCCTTCCCCACCCTGCACCTGCTGCGCGAAGACAGCGTGGCGCGCGCAGTGGATGTCTATCCGGACCCGGACGTGATCGTCGAGCGCAACATCCAGACCCTGGACCGCATCGGCGTGGACGGCTGGCATCGCCGCCTGCGTGGCGAAGACCTGACGTGAGCACGGTGCCGCCGATTGCCGCATGGCCGGCCGCGCCGCTGTCGGGCAAGGTGGTGCTGGTCACCGGCGGCGCCAACGGCATCGGCCGTGGCATCGCACAGGCCGTGCTCGGTGCCGGCGGACGCGTGCTGATCGGCGACCTGGACGTGGAGGCCGGCGAGGCGTGCCTGGCGGAATGGCAGCGTAGTGGCGAGGCCGCATTCCAGCGCCTGGACATCACCGACGAAGCCAGCGTGCGCGACTTCATCGCCGTGGCCCTGCGGCGTTTCAGCCGTATCGACGGGCTGGTCAACAACGCGGGCATCGCCGGACCGCATGGCACGCAGCTGCAGGACATGGACTGGGACGAGTGGCAGCGCCGCCTGTCCTCGCTGCACGGTGCCTTCCTGTGCAGCAAGCACGCACTACCGGCGCTGACGGCCAGCGCCGCCGGCGCAATCATCAACATCGCCTCGACCCGCGCCTGGCAATCCGAAGCGCACAGCGAGGCCTATGCTGCGGCCAAAGGCGGGCTGGTGGCGTTCACCCATGCGCTGGCGATCAGTGCCGGCCCAACGGTGCGGGTCAACAGCATCAGTCCGGGCTGGATCGGCACCACGGCCTGGCAGGCCCCCTCGCGGCGACACGCACCGGAGTACTCCGCCATCGACCAGGCACAGCACCCGGTCGGCCGGGTCGGCCGCCCCGAGGACATCGGCGCGCTGGCGGTGTACCTGCTGTCGTCGCTGTCCGGCTTCAGCACCGGCCAGGACTTCATCGTCGACGGCGGCATGACCCGGAAGATGATCTACGCCGAATAGAAAAAGGGGACGGAGGGGATTAAGTCGTTTGTGCACAAACGACTTAATCCCCTCCGTCCCCTTTTTTTCGCTTACGCCATGCCCGAGTGCCGCAGCAGCGCGTCGATCTGCGGCGCGCGGCCGCGGAAGGCCTTGAAGTTCTCCGCCGCCGGGCGGCTGCCACCACGCGACAGGATCTCATCGCGGAAGCGTGCACCGGTTTCAGCCAGTGCCTGCGGCGCTTCCTCGAACGCGGCGTAGGCATCGGCGCTGAGCACTTCGGCCCACTTGTAGCTGTAGTAACCCGCGGCGTAACCACCGGCGAAGATGTGGCTGAACTGGTGCGGGAAGCGGTTCCAGACCGGCGGGTGGTTCACGGCCACTTCCGCGCGCACTCGGTCCAGCAGTGCCAGCACGCTGTCCTGCGCCGGTTCGAACTGGCTGTGCAGCAGCATGTCGAACAGGCCGAACTCCAGCTGGCGCACCGTGGCCATGCCGCTATGGAAATTGCGCGCCGCCAGCATGCGCTCGTACAGCGCGCGCGGCAGCGGCTCGCCACTGTCCACGTGCGCGGTCATGCCCTGCAGGTGGTCCCATTCCCAGCAGAAGTTCTCCATGAACTGGCTGGGCAGCTCCACCGCGTCCCATTCCACGCCGTTGATGCCGGCCACGCCCAGTTCGCCGATGCGGGTCAGCAGCTGGTGCAGCCCGTGGCCCATCTCATGGAACAGCGTGGTCACTTCATTGTGGCTGAAGGTCGCCGGCCTGCCGTTGGCGCCCCGGCCAAAGTTGCACACCAGGTAGACCAGTGGCGTCTGCACGCTGCCGTCGCCACGCACGCGACGGTTGCGGCAATCGTCCATCCACGCACCGCCGCGCTTGCCCTCGCGTGCGTACAGGTCCAGGTAGAACTGGCCGACCAGCGCGCCCTGCGCATCGACCAGGCGGAAGAAGCGCACGTCTTCGTGCCACACCGGTGCGCTGTCTTCCTGCACATGCAGGCCATACAGCTGCTCGATCACCGAGAACAGGCCGCCCAGTACCTTCGGTTCGGTGAAATACTGCTTCACTTCCTGCTCGGAATAGCTGTAACGCGCCTGCTTCAGGCGGTCGGCGGCGAACGCCAGGTCCCAGGCCTGCAGGTCATCGATGCCCAGCTGCTCGCGTGCGAACTGCTCCAGCTCGGCGCGGTCCTTGGCCGCGAACGGCTTGGCTCGCGCGGCAAGGTCACGCAGGAAACCCAGCACTTCGGCCGGATCCTGCGCCATCTTGGTCGCCACCGAGTAATGGCCGTACGAATCGAAGCCGAGCAACGCGGCCAGTTCGGCGCGCAGGGCAAGGATACGGTCGATGTTGCCACTGTTGTCCAGCGCGTCATCGCCGAACTCCGATGCACGCTGCGCGCTGGCACGGTACAGGATCTCGCGCAGGTCGCGGTCTTCACCCCAGGTCTGCACCGGCAGGTAGCACGGCATCTGCAGGGTCAGTTTCCAGCCGGTCCTGCCGTCCTTCTCTGCCGCAGCGCGCGCGGCAGCCTTCACGTCTTCCGGCAGGCCCAGCAGTCGCGCTTCGTCCTCGATGTACAGCGACCATGCATCGGTGGCGTCGAGCACGTTCTGCGAGAACTTCGCCGACAGCGCCGACAGTTCCTCCTTGATCGCCGCAAAGCGCTGCTGCGCCTCAGGTGCCAGCTCGGCACCGCCCAGGCGGAAGTCACGCAGCGTGTTGTCCAGCACCTTGCGCTGGGCTTCATTGAAATGCGCCGCCTCCGGGCTGGCGGCCAGTGCCTGGTACTGGCGATACAGCGCCAGGTTCTGGCCCAGCGCGCTGGCGAAACGGGTCACCCGCGGCAGGTTGCCGTTGTAGGCCTCACGCAGTTCCGGGGTGTTGACCACCCCCTGCAGGTGGCCGACCAGGCCCCAGGCACGCCACAGGCGCTCGGTGGCGTCATCCAGCGGGGTGACGAAGGTGTCCCAACGCACCGGCTGCACCCGCTCGGCTGCGCTGACGGCAGCTTCGGCCTCGGCCAGCAGCACATCCAGCGCCGGCGCGACGTGCTCGGGGCGGATCGCGTCAAAGCGCGGCAGTCCGGAAAAGTCGAGCAGGGGGTTGGCAACGGTCACGGCAGATCTCCAGGGAACGGGCCCGGCGGGCGGGCAGCTTCCCAGATATGGCGCTGACAGGCGCGGCTGACAAGGGGGCATGCGCCGGCGTTCACGTCGGCCTGACGGCCGCGCACCGAAGCTCTGGCTGCGGGGGAGTCCGCAGCGGTACTTACCGAACGAGGCCCTACATGGAAGGTCTGGCTGCAGTGGCATCCATCTCACCGGCGCGCTCGCTGGCGCTGTCCGCCAGCCCGGCAGAACTGGCCTGGATCGCCGCGCTGTGCGATGCCGGCGACGACGCCCCCCGCCATTTGGAGCAGCTGCAGGCGGTATTGCAGCAGGGCGGCACGTTCAACGATGCCCAGGAGTGGTACCCGTTCGAGGTGATCGAGCGCGGCGCCAGCCAGTTGCAGCTGGGCCACGAGCGCGAGTTCGTGATCTGCGTGCTGCTGTGGCTGCAGGCATTGGCCCAGGGACGCGCCAGCATCCTGGACCCCAGCCTGCACCTGGATGACCGAGCGATGGACATCGAGGCGTTGCCTGATGCGCTGCGCGATGCGGTGCTGGATGCGTTCACCGCAGCGGGGTATTGAGACGCCCCGGCGACCGGGTGGAGTCGACTGTGGGTCGACTTTCGCGCGCAGCGCGGGATTCCGGCGACCTGAACGTGGAGCGGTCGACCAACAGTAGACGCTACCCAGCCGATGCGCAGCCGGCCGTGCGTTGCCGCGTTACAACGCTTCCAGGCTGCACCACGGCAGTTCGGGCAACCCCTGCCCGGCCACCGCCGCCGCCAGCTGCGCATCGGCGCCGTCGACATCGATCCCCTGTCGCCCATACCACGCCGGGTCGTAATAGCTCTGCGCATAGCGCTCGCCACTGTCGCACAGGATGCTGACGATGCTGCCCTGGTGGCCCGCCTCACGCATCCATTGCGCGGCCTGCAGCACGCCGATGAAGTTGGTGCCGGTGGAGCCACCGACACGGCGGCCGAGCTGGCGGCTGACATGGCGCATCGCGGCCAGGCTCAGCGCATCGGGCACCTTCACCATCGCATCGACACTGGTCGGGATGAAACTCGGCTCCACCCGTGGCCGGCCGATGCCTTCCACGCGCGAGCCACCGCTACAGGTCAGTCCACGCCAGTCCTGTTCACCGGCCACGGCAGCCTTGTAGCCGTCGAAGAACACCGACACTTCCGGGTCCGCGCACAGGATGCGGGTGTCATGCCGGCGGTAGCTGACATAACGGCCCAGCGTGGCGGCGGTACCGCCGGTACCCGGGCTGCACACGATCCATTCCGGAACCGGGCTGGGCTCTTCGGCCATCTGCTTGAAGATGGATTCAGCGATGTTGTTGTTGGCACGCCAGTCGGTCGCCCGCTCGGCATAGGTGAACTGGTCCATGAAGTGGCCGCCGGTTTCGCGGGCCAGCTTTTCCGAATCACAGTTGAGGTCGCAGGCGCGCTCGACCAGGTGGCAGCGGCCCCCGTGGAACTCGATCGCCGCGATCTTTTCCGGCGAGGTGGTGGCCGGGATCACCGCAATGAACGGCAGGCCCAGCAGGCGCGCGAAATAGGCTTCGGACACGGCGGTCGAGCCACTGGAGGCCTCGATCACTGGCCGGCCCTCGCGCAACCAACCGTTGGCCAGCGCGTACAGGAACAGCGAGCGCGCCAGCCGGTGCTTGAGGCTGCCGGTGGGATGGCTCGACTCGTCCTTCAGGTACAGGTCGATGCCCTCGAACCCGGGCAGCGCCAGCGGGATCAGATGGGTATCGGCGGAACGGTTGAAATCGGCTTCGATCTTGCGGATGGCGGCGGCCACCCATTCACGCTGCGACATGGCGGGCAATCGTTATCAGGACGGAACGGTGCGATCCGGCCATTGTACGTCGCGGTGCCGTCAGGTGCGGGCCGGTAGAATGGCGCCATCCGGCCGGCAACGGCCCCGTCTGAAGGACCTCCCCCATGACCATTCCCGCCCTGCGCGATGTCCCCGGCGTCGCCGCCCAGGCCCCGGCCGAAACCAGCGGCTTCGTGTTCAACCACACCATGCTGCGGGTGAAGGACATCACCGCCTCGCTGGACTTCTACACCCGCGTGCTGGGTTACCAGCTGATCGACAAGCGCGACTTCCCGGACGCCCAGTTCAGCCTGTACTTCCTGGCCTACGTGCCGGCCGGCGCAGTGGTGCCAGAAGACGACAGCCAGCGCCGCCTGTGGATGGCCGGCCTGCCGGGCGTGCTGGAACTGACCCATAACCACGGTACCGAAACCCAGGCCGGTGCGGTGTACCACGACGGTAACAGCGACCCGCGCGGCTTCGGCCACATCTGCGTGTCGGTGCCGGACATCGAGGCCGCCTGCCAGCGCTTCGAGGACCTCGGCGTGACCTTCCAGAAACGCCTGACCGACGGCCGCATGAAGAATCTGGCCTTCATCAAGGACCCGGACGGCTACTGGGTCGAAATCATCGCCAACTGACAAAAAGGGGACGGAGGGGATTAAGTCATTTCTGGCACTATTGGCCGGAAGCGACTTAATCCCCTCCGTCCCCTTTTTTGCGAGGTTCGTATGGAAACGATGGAACTGCACCGCGGCCGACTGATCGACCATCTGCAGCTGGTGGTGCGTGACCTGGCCGCCAGCCGCCGCTTCTACCAGGCGGTGTTCGACACCATCGGCATCCCGATCGCCGGCGAAGGCGATGATTACTTCTGGGCCGATGAGCTGTTCATTTCCAGCGCCAGCAGCGAGGCCGCCGCCGGCCAGCTGACCGGCCGGCACCATCTGGCCTTCCAGGCCCGCGACAGCGCCACCGTCGATGCCTTCCATACCGCCGCGATCGCCGCCGGCGGCACCGATAACGGCGCGCCGGGCGAACGCCCCTACCACCCGGGCTACTACGGCGCCTTCGTGCTCGACCCGGACGGCAACAACATCGAAGTGGTCTATCACGGTCCTGCGAACTACAGCGCCGACTCGGTGAAGGTCACGTTCTGATATCACCGAAGCCGTGAACGAAGAAGCCGGGCAATGCCCGGCTTCCCTGCTTCCAGCGCTGCAGCCCTCAGTGGGCGGCCATGTAGATGTCCTGAAGCACGGCCTTTTCCAGTTCCAGCTCGCCCAGCAGGTTCTTCACGATATCGCCCAGACTGAGGATGCCGACCAGCTGGTTGCCGTCGATCACCATCAGATGACGGCGCCGCGAGTACGTCATCAACGACATGGCCTGCTTCAGCGTCGCGTCCGGCGCAATGCCTTCCAGGCCGGTGGACGGCAGGCTGGAGATCACCCGGCGGCCGGCCTGCGGGCCGTCGTCGGCCAGGGTACGCACGATGTCCTTCTCGGAAATGATGCCGACCGGGGCATCGTCCTTCATCACCACCAGCGCAGCGATCCTGTTCGCGCTCATCTTGTGGGCGGCGGCACCGATGGTGTCCTCGGCGTCGATGGTGATGACAGCTTCTTTCTTGGATTGCAGAAGTTCGCGGACGTTCATTCTTGTTTCCTGATGCAGGTCACTGAAGTCAAAAAAGTGTGCTCTTCCGATACGCCCCCTCCCCGGGAACAGACCTTTCAGCGCACGTCTGGCGCACCCGCCCGCCGCATGGAATGGATCGGCAGGCGATGTGCTGCAACGCGAACGAGGTGGGCTCAACCGCTCAACCCGGACCTCGGTCAAATCGATTCTACGACTGCGACCATCGGTCACTACCGGCATCGATAGGACAGTTCGTCGTGGGAACCAATCGACGATCCAGAGAATGGCACCGCGGCTGAAACCGCCGCTGAATACAGCCAATGCCACGCATTAAAGAATGATTGCCTGCTGCCGACGGCGGACAGAACACCCGGCGGCTGTCCCACTTGGCATGGCCAACCACGCAAACGAAAGGGGCCACGCGGGCCCCTTTTCGCATGCAGCATTCAACGGACCCGGGAGTGTTACTCCACCGTCACGCTCTTGGCCAGGTTGCGCGGCTTGTCCACGTCGGTGCCGCGTGCCAGCGCGGTGTGGTAGGCCAGCAGCTGCACCGGAATGGTGTGCACGATCGGGCTGAGCACGCCGGCATGGCGCGGCGTGCGGATCACGTGCACGCCTTCGGACTCATTGAAGTTGCTGTCCTGGTCGGCGAACACGAACAGCTCGCCACCACGGGCGCGCACTTCCTGCATGTTCGACTTCACCTTCTCCAGCAGGCTGTCATTGGGGGCGATCACCACCACCGGCATGTCCTCGTCCACCAGCGCCAGCGGGCCATGCTTCAGCTCGCCCGCCGGGTAGGCCTCGGCGTGGATGTAGGAAATCTCCTTGAGCTTGAGCGAGCCTTCCAGCGCGATCGGGTAATGCAGGCCACGGCCCAGGAACAGCGCATTGGACTTGCGCGCGAAGCGTTCGGCCCACGCCGCGATCTGCGGTTCCAGATTCAGCGCGTGCTGCACGCTGCCCGGCAGGAAGCGCAGCTGTTCCAGGTAATCCGCTTCCTGCGCCGCGTCGATGCGGCCATGCAGCTTGCCCAGCACCACGGTCAACTGGAACAGCGCGGCCAGCTGGGTGGTGAAGGCCTTGGTCGAAGCTACGCCGATCTCCGCGCCCGCGCGGGTGTAGCAGACCAGCTCGCTGGCGCGCGGAATCGCGCTTTCCGGCACGTTGCAGATCGACAGCGTGTGCTTGTGGCCAAGCGCCTTGGCGTACTTCAGCGCCTCCATCGTATCCAGCGTTTCGCCGGACTGGGAGATGGTGACGATCAGGTGCTTCGGGTTGGCATACGCGGCGCGGTAGCGGTACTCGCTGGCAATCTCCACGCTGCACGGCAGGCCGGCGATGGCTTCGATCCAGTAGCGCGCGGTCAGGCCGGCGTAGTAGCTGGTGCCGCAGGCAATGATCTGCACGCCCTCGATGCCCGACAGCACCGCTTCGGCGTTCTTGCCGAACAGCCCGGCCGGGAAACCACCGGCGTCGATCGCCGCCTCGATGGTGTCGCCCAGCGCGCGCGGCTGCTCGTGGATTTCCTTCTGCATGAAGTGGCGGTACGGGCCAAGCTCCAGCGATGCCAGCGACACGTCGGACAGGTGCACATCGCGCTCGACCGGCCGGTCATGCTCATCGAAGATGCGCACGCCATCGCGACGGATCTCGGCGGTGTCGCCCTCTTCCAGGAAGATCACCTTGCGGGTGGCCGAGATCACCGCCGAGACGTCGGAGGCGACGAAGTTCTCGCCCTCGCCCAGGCCCACCAGCAGCGGGCAGCCCATGCGCGCGCAGACGAAGCGCTCCGGCTCGGCGCGGCTGACCACGGCCAGCGCGTAGGCGCCGGTCAGCTCCTTCACCGTGTGCTGCAGCGCCACCAGCAGGTCATCGCCGCCCTTCAGGTGATGATGGATCAGGTGCGCGATGACTTCGGTGTCGGTCTGCGACTCGAAGGTGTAGCCCAGCGCGCGCAGCTTCTCGCGCTGCTCTTCGTGGTTCTCGATGATGCCGTTGTGCACCAGCGCCACGCCGTGGCTGATGTGCGGATGCGCGTTGGCCTCGGTGACGCCGCCGTGGGTGGCCCAGCGGGTGTGGCCGATACCCAGCACCGCATTGAACCCTTCGGCCTCGGCCGCCGTGGCCATTTCCGACACGCGACCGGTGCGGCGGACACGACGTACTTCGGGGCGCTCGGCGTGATCGATCACCGCGATGCCCGAGGAGTCGTAACCACGGTACTCAAGCCGCTTCAGGCCTTCGATCAGCACCGGCACCACGTCGCGATCGGCGATTGCACCCACGATTCCACACATGTCACGCGTTTCCTTGAAGACGATCGGCGCATTCTAGCCCGCGTGTCCGGCTTCCCCCTCCTGTCCGCTTAATGAAAGTGTCCGGAAAGGTGTCCGCGGACACCCGGACACTCCAGCGGCCCGCCCAACCTGTTGAACTGAAAGGAAATAAAGTTGGCACGCTACGTGCTTGGTACTGGCTACCACCGTCAGGCACGCACCCGATGATCCGCGACACTTCCGCACAGGACCAGATCGTTTCCTCCGCCCCGGCCGGCGCCACCCGCGCCAACTGGCAGCGCTACCGCTGGCCGGCGCTGGGCGCCATCGTGCTGCTGGCCGGCATCGGCTGGGCCGTGCATGCCTGGTCCAATGCCAGCCGCTCCTTCGACAGCAGCCGGGTGCGCATCGCCGAAGTGAAGCGCGGCGACCTGGTCCGCGACATCGCCGCCGACGGCCGGGTGATCGCCGCCAACAGCCCGATCCTGTACGCCATCTCGGCCGGCACCGTGGACCTGAAAGTGGTCGCCGGTGACGTGGTGAAGAAGGGCCAGGAACTGGCGGTCATCGACAGCCCGGAACTGCGCAGCAAGCTGGCCCAGGAACAGGCCACCCTGGCCGGCCTGGAAGCCGAGGCCAGCCGTGCCGCGCTGGACGCCACCCTGGCCCGCGCCAAGTCGCGCAAGGAAACCGACCAGGCCACCATCGAGCGCCAGGCCGCCGACCGCGACCTGCAGCGCTTCCAGCGCGGCTACGACGGCGGTGCGGTGCCACAGATCGACCTGGCCAAGGCCAAGGACTCGCTGAAGAAGGCCGACATCACCCTGGCCAACGCCACCACCGATGCGCGCCTGCAGAGCCAGGGCGCCGACCTGGATGCCCGCAACAAGCGCCTGCTGGCCGACCGCCAGAAGGCCGTGGTGGCCGAAGTGCAGCGCCAGGTCGACGCACTGACCCTGCGCGCACCGTTTGACGGCCAGGTCGGCCAGGTGCAGGCGGTCCAGTCCACCAACCTGGCTGCCAACGCGCCGGTGCTGGGCGTGGTCGACCTGTCCAAGTTCGAGGTCGAGATCAAGGTGCCGGAGAGCTTCGCCCGCGACCTGGCGATCGGCATGCCGGCGCAGCTGACCGGTGGCAATGGCAAGCCGTTCCCGGGCGAGATCAGCGCGGTGTCGCCGGAAGTGGTCAACGGCGAGGTCAACGCCCGCGTGCGCTTCGCCAGCGCGCAGCCGGAAGGCCTGCGCCAGAGCCAGCGGATGTCGGTGCGCGTGCTGCTCGATACCCGCAAGGACGTGCTGAAGGTCGAGCGCGGCCCGTTCGTCGAACAGGGCAATGGCGTGGCCTACGTGATGGATGGCCGCACCGCGGTGCGGCGTCCGGTGGAACTGGGCGTCAGCAGCCTGGGCGAAGTGGAAATCAAGTCGGGTGTGCAGCCGGGCGACCGCATCGTGGTCTCCGGCAGCGACCTGTTCAAGGACGCCGAACGCGTCTCCGTCAACTGATACCCGATACCTGAATCCTGGAGAGAGGACACCCCATGTACATGCTCGAAATGCGTTCGGTCGCCAAGGTCTTCCGCACCGAACAGGTGGAAACCCACGCGTTGCGCTCGCTGGAACTGCAGGTCAAGGAAGGCGAGTTCGTCGCGGTCACCGGCCCGTCCGGCTCCGGCAAGACCACCTTCCTCAACATCGCCGGCCTGCTGGAAACCTTCACCAGCGGCACCTACCTGCTTGACGGCCAGGACGTGAGCACGCTTGGCGATGACGCCCGCAGCCGCCTGCGCAACCAGAAGATCGGCTTCATCTTCCAGGGCTTCAACCTGATTCCCGACCTGAACCTGTTCGACAACGTCGACGTGCCGCTGCGCTACCGGAAGATGAGTGCCAACGAGCGCCGCGAACGCATCGAGAAGGCGCTCACCCAAGTCGGCCTGGGCTCACGCATGAAGCACTACCCGAACGAACTGTCCGGCGGCCAGCAGCAGCGTGCGGCGATCGCGCGTGCGCTGGCCGGCAGCCCGCGCCTGCTGCTGGCCGACGAACCGACCGGCAACCTGGATACGCAGATGGCCCGCGGCGTGATGGAACTGCTGGAGGAGATCAATGCCGCCGGCACCACCATCGTGATGGTCACCCACGACCCGGAACTGGCCGCGCGCGCGCAGCGCAACGTGCACATCGTCGATGGCCAGGTGACCGACCTGGTGCGCGAACCGGTGCTGGCTACCCCGCCGCGCCACATCGTTGCCGTCAACGAGTGAGGGCACTCCCATGTTCGCCTACTACACCCGATTGGCGGTACGCAGCTTCCGCCGCAACAAGATCCTGACCGCACTGATGGTGGTCGCCATCGCGCTCGGCATCGGTGCCTCGATGACCACGCTGACGGTGTTCCACGTGCTGTCCGGCGACCCGATTCCCGGCAAGAGCGACCAGCTGTTCTACGTGCAGGTCGATCCGCGCCCGCGCGGCGGCTATACCCCGGGTGAGGAGCCTGAGGAACAGATGACACGGCGCGACGCCGAGACCCTGCTGCGCGAGAAGCGCGGCATCCGCCAGGCGATGATGAGCGCGGGCGGCGGCACAGTGGAACCGGAGCTCAGCACGCTCAAGCCGTTCTCGGTGGATACGCGCTGGACGTCGGCCGATTTCTTCCCGATGTTCGACGTGCCGATGCAGTACGGGCGTGCCTGGAACAGCAGCGATGATGACAATCGCAGCCGGGTGGTGGTGCTGTCGAAAGCGATCAACGACAAGCTGTTCCAGGGTGCCGACAGCACCGGTCGCGAGATCCGCCTGAGTGGCCATTCACTGCGGGTGATCGGCGTGATGAAGAAGTGGAATCCCGAACCCCACTTCTTCGATCTGACCACCGGCAACTACGGCAAGGATGAAGACCTGCTGGTGCCGTTTTCCACTGCGATGGACCTGGAGTTCGGCAGCAACGGCAACATGAACTGCTTCGGCGAGAATCCGGATGGCAGCAGCAACTCGATCAACGCGCCCTGCAGCTGGATCCAGTACTGGGTGGAGCTGGATCCGGCCAAGGTCGAGGACTACCGCAGCTACCTGGCCAACTACTCGGACCAGCAGCGCGCAGCGGGCCGTTTCGAGCGCCCCACCAACGTGCGCCTGCGCCCGGTGATGGAGTGGTTGACGTTCAAGAATGCCGTGCCCAGCGACGTGCGCCTGCAGATGTGGCTGGCATTGGGCTTTCTCGGCGTCTGCCTGGTCAACACGGTGGGCCTGCTGCTGGCGAAGTTCCTGCGCCGCAGCGGCGAGATCGGCGTGCGCCGCGCCCTCGGTGCCAGCCGTGGGCAGATCTTCCTGCAATGCCTGGTTGAAGCCGGTGCGATCGGCGTTGCCGGCGGCGTGCTCGGCATCGGCCTGGCCCTGCTCGGCCTGTATGCGGTGCGCCAGCAACCCGTGGACTACGCGAGCCTGGCCCACCTGGACGGCAGCATGCTGCTGCTGGCCATTGGCCTGACCCTGTTCGCCAGCCTCGCCGCTGGTTTCCTGCCCGCCTGGCGCGCGATGCAGGTTACCCCGGCCATCCAGCTCAAGTCGCAGTAAGCACGAGTACGAGGACCTCCCATGGATATCCGCCCCATCCTCAGCACCCTGCGCCGGCACAAGACAGCCGCCGCCCTGATCGTGCTGGAAGTCGCCCTGACCTGCGCCATCGTCTGCAATGCCCTGTTCCTGGTCACCCAGCGCGTTGAACGGATCAGCCAGACCAGCGGCCTGGCCGAGAACGAGCTGGTGTTCGTCCGGGTCAGCGGCATCGGCAAGCAGACCAATGGCCAGGCCCGCACCCAGGAGGACCTGTCCGCCCTGCGCGCCGTTCCCGGGGTCACCGCAGCCGCGAAGGTCAACCAGCTGCCGTTCCGCCCGAACTCCTCCAATACCAGCGTTTCGCTGAAGCAGGAACAGGAACGTCCGACCGCCTTCGTCACCATGTACATGTTCGGCGAAGGTGGACTGTCCACGCTTGGACTGCAGCTGACCGCCGGCCGCGACTTCCAGCCCAGTGAATACAGCAACGTCGAGGATGCACAGAAGAACGCCTCCACCAATACCGCCTCCTCGGTGATCATCAGCCGCACGCTCGCCGACAGGCTGTACCCCGGCGAGAACGCACTGGGCAAGACGTTCTACATGGGCAAGCAGCCACTGCACGTGGTGGGTATTGTCGCGTCATTGGCCACGCCCACCGATTACAACAACAACACCACGCTGTCGATGGTGCTGCCTGTGCGGACCGATTTCACCCAGGGCCCGTACGTCCTGCGCACCGCTCCGGAACGGCGCGAGGAAGTACTCAAGGGCGCGATCGCCGCGCTTGAACGCAACGACCCCAACCGGCTGGTGCGCGAGAAGCTGACCTATGAGGCGCAGCGCAATGACTACTTCAAGAACGACAGGGCCATGGTCGGGCTGCTGATCACGGTGTGCATCTCGCTGCTGGTGGTCACCGCACTGGGCATCATCGGCCTGGCCAGCTTCTGGGTGCAGCAGCGCAGCAAGCAGATTGGTATCCGTCGCGCGCTCGGCGCGACGCGTGGGCAGATCCTGCGCTACTTCCAGACCGAGAACTTCCTGCTGGCCACGCTGGGCATCGTGCTGGGCATGCTGGCCGCCTATGCGATCAACCTGGCACTGATGAACATGTACGAGCTGCCGCGCATGCCGCTGCACTACCTGCCGCTGGGCGCACTGCTGCTGTGGGTGCTTGGCCAGATCGCGGTGTTCGGGCCGGCCCGGCGCGCGGCAGCGGTACCGCCTGCGGTTGCCACGCGGGGCGCATGAGATGCGTATCCGCTGGATGCTGATGATGATGCTCCTGCCACTGCCGGCACTGGCCGGCGGTGGCAGCTCGCAGACACTGGAGTGGCGCCAGGACGATGCGCGCCTGGCATTGCGTTCGAGCGAAGGCCAGGTGCGCGTGGAAGCCGCCGGCCCGGAAGCCCGCTTCGGCGTGCGCAGCGGCGATCGCATCCTGCGGGTGGATGACACCACCGTACGCAGGATCGAGCATCTTGCCGAGGCCCTGCGGCGTTCAAGCGCCGCCAGGGCCTATCTCCTGCTGCAGCGCGACAGGCAGGAACTGACGGTCGCGGTGGACGCCGCTGCCTGGCGCAGGGCGCTGGTCGCTCCGCCTCCGCCAGCACCGCCACCGCCGCCGCCCCGACGCTGAGCCCGCCGCCCCGACGGCTACGGGTTTGGCTATGCTTGATGGGTGGCGCCGGGCTCTCCCGGCGTATGGACACGAACACGGCTCCATCGGCGCCGCCCATCCCTTTCTGCAGAACCGCTTGATGCCTTCGATCCTGATCATCGACGACAACGCCAGTGTGGGCACTGCACTGGACGTGCTGTTCTCCCTGCACGACATCGACACCCTGCAGGCGCAGAGCCCGGCCGAGGGGCTGGCCCTGCTCGAGTCGCAGCCGGTCGACCTGGTGATCCAGGACATGAACTTCAGCGAGGACACCACCTCCGGCGAGGAGGGCGAAGCGCTGTTCGCACAGATCCGCGCACGCCACCCGGACCTGCCGGTGATCCTGCTGACGGCCTGGACCCACCTGAGCAGCGCGGTGGACCTGGTCAAGGCCGGCGCCGCCGACTACCTGGCCAAGCCCTGGGACGACCGCAAGCTGCTGACCACGGTCAACAACCTGCTGGAGCTGTCCGAGGCGCGGCGCGAACTGGACCGCCGCCGCAGCCGCGAGCTGCGCCAGCGCAATGCGCTGGAAGAAAAGTACGACCTGTGCAGTGCGGTCTTCGCCGATCCGGCCAGCGAGCGCGTCATCGCCCTGGCCTGCCAGGTCGCGCGCTCCGAGCTGCCGGTGCTGATCACCGGTCCCAATGGTGCCGGCAAGGAGAAGATCGCGCAGATCATCCAGGCCAATTCACTGGTGGCCAAGGGCCCGTTCATCACGGTCAACTGCGGCGCGTTGCCGTCGGAGCTGATCGAGGCCGAACTGTTCGGTGCCGAGGCCGGCGCCTACACCGGCGCCAACAAGGCACGCGAGGGCAAGTTCGAAGCCGCCGACGGAGGCACGCTGTTCCTGGATGAGATCGGCAACCTGTCGCTGGGCGGGCAGATGAAGCTGTTGCGCGTGCTGGAAACCGGCCGCTTCGAGCGCCTGGGTTCCAATCGCGAACGCCAGGTCAAAGTCCGCGTGGTCAGCGCGACCAATGCCGACCTGCCGGCGATGATCCGCGACGGCACGTTCCGCGAAGATCTCTATTACCGCCTCAATACAGTGGAACTGGTACTACCGCCGTTGGCCGAGCGCGCGGGCGACATCGTTCCACTGGCCGAGCGTTTCCTGACGGCCGGCAAGCCGCTGTCCAGTGCCGCCAGTGCCGCCCTGCAACGGCACCCGTGGCCGGGCAACGTGCGCGAACTGCGCAACGTGATCCAGCGTGCCGAACTGCTGGCGACCGGCAACCGCATCGAGGTGGCCGACCTGAACCTGCCGCGCACCGCACCGGCGCCACGCCCCGCACCGAGCGCTGGCAACGATCCCGACCGCGAGCGCATCGAGGACGTGCTGGCACGCAACCACGGCGTCATCGCCCAGGCGGCTGCCGAACTCGGCCTGAGCCGCCAGGCCCTGTACCGGCGCATGGACCGCCACGGCATCCCACGCGAATGAAACGGCGCTCGTTCACCTTCCGCCTGTTCCTGCGCCTGCTGCCGGTGCTGGCGCTGGCCGCTGCGCTGCCGTGGCTGCTGGCGTACTGGATGAACCATGGCTGGGTGGTGACCACGGCGTCGGCCGTGATCCTGCTGGCGTTGATGTGGTGGACCCTGCGCCGTGCCACCGCACCGGTGCGCTCGCTGATGCGTGCACTGTCCGGCACCACCAGCAGCTACCGCGACGGCGAGTACAACTTCGGCGTGTACTGGCCGGGCAACGACGAACTGGGCGACCTGGTGCAGGCGCACCGCGAGCTGGGCGATGTGCTGCGCGAACAGCGGCAGGGCCTGGTGCAGCGCGAACTGCTGCTGGACACCATGGTGCAGAACACGCCGGTGGCCATGCTTCTGATTGCCTCCGGCGGCGATGGCATCGCCCGCGTGGTGTTCTCCAACCTGGCTGCGCGCAAGCTGCTGCATGGCGGCTGGAAGCTGGAAGGCCAGCGTCTGGAAGAGGTGCTGGAACAGGTGCCGGTAGAGCTGCGCGATGCCATCGCCCGTGGCGGCGACAGCCTGTTCGCGGTGCATGCCGAGGGCGAGGACGGCGACGAGGATGACGAGCAGGTCTACCACCTGTCGCGCCGCGCCTTCCAGCTCAACGGCCGTCCGCACGACCTGCTGCTGGTACGCCTGCTCACCGCCGAACTGCGCCGCCAGGAAGTGCAGACGTGGAAGAAGGTGATCCGGGTGATCAGCCACGAGCTCAACAACTCACTGGCACCGATCGCCTCGCTGGCCCACTCCGGTGGCGTGCTGGTGCAGCGCGAACGCTTCGACCGGTTGCCGGAGATCTTCACCACCATCGAGGACCGCGCACGCCACCTGGAAGGCTTCATCCGTGGCTATGCACGCTTCGCAAAGCTGCCGCAGCCGCAACTGCAGACCGTGCACTGGGCGCCGTTCCTGTCCAGCCTGCGCCAGCAGATCCCGTTCACCATGGAACGCGAGCCGGACGAGGACCTGAGCAGCCGCATCGACATCGCGCAGTTCGGGCAGGCGCTGTTGAACCTTCTGAAGAACGCGCATGAAGCCTGCGCCGAGGCCGATCCGCCCAACGATGACGTACAGGTGCAACTCACGCGGCTGCCGCAATGGCTGCGCCTGGACGTACTGGATCGCGGCAAGGGCATGAACGAGCAGGTGCTGCAGAACGCCTTGATGCCGTTCTATTCGACCAAGCGCAACGGCACCGGCCTGGGGTTGGCACTGACGCGCGAGATCGTGGAAGCGCACGGTGGCCGCGTGTCGCTGCAGAACCGCGGCGATGGCGGGTTGTGCGTGTCGATCCTGTTGCCGGTGGGTTGAGCGGGCCGATCGGGTAGATCCACGCCATGCGTGGATGTGCCGACCAGGGCCGGCACCTACCAGGTCCGCCGCATCGCCACCCGCAGGTGCATCGGAAACCCGAGCGCAGCCTCTTCGGCCATGACGGCGCGCAGGCCGTCGTTCCACTCAGCCTCAGGCACTACGTCGAACCCTTCGCTGGCATAGAAGGCTGCATTCCATGGCACATCGCTCAAGGTGGTCAGCACCGCTGCAGCAAAGCCGGTGGCCCTGGCCTGCGCCAAGGCGTACCGCAGCAATGCGCGGCCATGGCCACGACGCGCGTGCGCGGGGTCCACATCCATCTGCAGGACATGGAACTCGCCACACAGCTCGCCGCCCAGCAGGTAGCCGGCAATGTCGCCGACGGGGCCATCCACAACCCACAGCTGGCCCCGCTGAAGGCCGTCCTGCAGCGTCGGCAGATCCAGGCCGTGGCCGGCAAATACCGGATGGGCTTCGTGATCCTTCAGCAGTTCGCCGGCACGCTGTTCAATTGCCGGCAGCACGCCGAGCTCGTCGGCATGCGGAATACGTGGCTCAGGACTTCTTGACCGGGCGCTTCCAGCCATCGATGGTTTCCTGTCGTGCGCGGGCCAGTGTCAGCTTGCCGTCCGGGGCGGTGCGGGTGATGACCGAACCGGCAGCGATGGTCGCGCCCTCGCCGATCGTCAGCGGCGCCACCAGCGAACTGTTGGAACCGATGAACGCGTTGTCGCCGATGGTGGTGGTCGACTTGTTCACGCCGTCGTAGTTGCAGGTGATGGTGCCGGCACCGATGTTCACCTTGCTGCCGATCACCGCATCACCCAGATAGGTGAGGTGGTTGGCCTTGCTGCCGACGCCGAGGGTGACCTTCTTGGTTTCGACGAAGTTGCCGACGTGCACGCCATCGGCCAGCACGGTACCTGGGCGGAGGCGCGCGAACGGACCGACCAGCGCCGCGCCTTCGGTGACCACACCCTCCAGATCACAGTGCGCGCGTACTTCGGTACCGGGGCCGAGAGTAACGTCCTTCAGGCGGTTGAACGGACCGATGGTAACGCCGTCGCCGAGCACGATGTCGCCTTCGAGAACGACATCGACATCGATCAGCACGTCACTGCCCACGGTGACGGTGCCACGGATGTCGAGTCGTGCCGGGTCGCGCACGCGTGCACCCTGTGCGCACAGCGCACGCACGGCGCGATGCTGCCAGGCACGCTCCAGCTGCGACAGCTGCCAGGGATCGTTTGCCCCCTCGGCTTCCTGCGCGTCGGCCACCAGCGCCATTTCGGCCGGGGTGTACTCATGCGCGGCAAACGCGAACACATCGGTCAGGTAGTACTCGCCCTGTGCATTGCGGTTGGACAGCTGCGACAGCCAGCGGCGCAGCGCGGTCGACTCCGCGGCGATGATGCCGGTGTTGATCGTGCGCACGCGCAGCTGGTCGTCGGTCGCGTCCTTCTGCTCGACGATCGCTCCCACCTTGCCTTCGGCATCGCGCAGCACGCGGCCGTAACCGGTCGGGTCATCAACCTCGGCGACCAGCACCGCCAACCGCCCTGGCTGCGCCAGCAGATCGCGCAGGGTCTGCGCGCGGATCAGCGGTACATCGCCGTACAGCACCAGCACCTGCACGGCATCCGGCACCTGCGGCATCGCCTGCGCCACCGCGTGGCCCGTACCCAGCTGCTGCGCCTGTTCAGCCCACTGCAGGTCGGGCTGGTCGGCGAACTGTTGCCGCACCGCCTCACCGCCATGGCCGTAGACCACATGGATGGCCGCCGGTTGCAGTTCGCGGGCCGCATCGATCACGTGCGCCAGCATCGGTTGGCCGGCGATCGGCTGCAGCACCTTCGGCAGCACCGACCTCATGCGCTTGCCGGCGCCGGCGGCGAGGATGATGACGTGCAGGGCTTGGGTCATGGGAACGGCAGTCCGTGGTTCGTTGCCGACGATTCTAGAGCGTACGCCGTTAACATGGGCATCCCTCCTCCTTCACCATGCCGATGAGCCTTGTCCGCCAGGGAAGCGCCTACCTCGTGATCGGGCTCGTGCAGCTGCTGATCGATTGGCTGGTGTTCGTGGTCGCCACCGCGCTTGGCATGCCGGTCGCACCGGCCAACGTCGCCGGGCGCCTGGCCGGCATGCTGCTGGGCTTCTGGCTCAACGGCCGCTACACCTTTGCCGAGGCCGGCACCCACAAGCTGGGCTGGAGGCGTTTCGCACGCTTTTTCGCGCTGTGGCTGCTGCTGACCGCGGCAAGCACGTTGCTGGTGAGCCTGGTCGACCACGCGCTGGGCCTGCAGTACACCTGGCTGGCCAAGCCACTGGTGGAAGGCGGGCTGGCGTGCGTGTCGTTCCTGTTGATGCGCCACGTGGTGTACCGCTGATCGCGGTCAGCGGTCAGCGGTCAGCGATCAGCGATCACCGTCACTGCGCAGGCGCGCTCCCAGTCCCTCACGCCACAGCTGCAGCGCGCTGTAGCGCAACCGCACCTGATGCTGCCCGGCCGGCACGCACAACGCATGGAAGAGGCCATTGCCGCGCAGCAGCGGCAGTACCTGGCCATCCTCGAGCTGCGCCTGCCAGCCACGACCGGTGGTTTCGTTGATCACCACCCATGCTGCATGGTCGGCCACCACCGTCAGCTCGATGCGTCCAGGCTGGTAGTGCAGCACCTGTACCGTGGCCTCGCCGGCATCCTGTTCCGCACAGTGGCTGCTGGCGGCTGCCGGCAGCCATAGCTGCCGGTTGAAATCGGTCTGGTTGAACAGCGGCGCAGGCGGTAGACGTTCCTCATGGCGGCGCACCTGCCGCGGATTCAGCACCCGTGGCAGCACGCTGTCACGCCGCGCAAGTTCCACCTGGTCGCCCTGCGCGCTGGAGCCCGGGAACGGCTCCTGGGCCAGCAGCCAACGCACGCCCAGCAGGTCGTACAGGGGAGCAGCGGTGTCTGGCATCCAGGCGGTGGGGACCTTCTGCTGGAAGGTATCCACCGGCTCGCCCGGCATCCCGGTCATCTGCAGATAGTCGCTTGCCAGCAGCGGGTTGTAGCCGTTTGCCAGCGCAATGGCATGCACCGCCGCGCCGTTGGTGAGTCCGCCGATGCCGAAGACCACCGCGCGCTCGGGTATGCCGATATGCCGCTCTGCCGCCAGCAGCGCATAGGCGCGCTGCGCAGGACCCGCACGATCGGCGGTGAGCACCGACTTTGTGCCGCTGCCCGCGTTGAACCTGGTGCCGACGTTGAACAGCAGCAGGTCCAACAGCACCAGCGCCAGCACCCAGCGCGCAGGTGACTGGTGGCGGCGCAGCACCCACACCGCGGCTACGCCCAGCGCGGCGCTGACCGCAAGCCAGGCGAAAGCGAGCGGATGACCATGATCGATCGCCAGCCACGCAGCGCACGCGCCCAGCACTGCGACGACCGCCACGGACACCCGATGCAATCGCAATGGCTGCCGCTGCAGGGCAACCTGCAGGGCACTGGCACCCAGCCACGCCGCCGCAGGCACGGTAAGGAACAGCGCATCGGACGGGCGCCGGAACAGGTCCAGCCCCGGAAGCCAGCCGAACAACCAGGGGAACAGCGGCGTGGCGCCACCCACCGCGACCATGATCGCCAGCGTCAGCGCACACAGCGCGACGCGCGTCGCCGCCGGCTTGCGCCGCAGCACCTCACCGCCCCAGAGCAGCCACAGCGCCAGCGGCACTGCCCCCACATAGAGGTAATCGGCGCTGATATCACCGAAGGCCCAGCTGTCGCCGCGCCCCTGCGAGAAAACGTTGCCCGACAGCAGTGTCACCAGTGTCTGCCAGTGGATGGCACCCGGCAGCGCGGCTTCCAGCGTCAGCCCATTGCGATTGGTCTGGTCCAGCCAGGCCAGCGTGGACAGCCACTGCGGCGCACTGACACCACCGGCGAGAATGGCCACCACGCCCAGCTGCCACAGCAGGCGCATGCGCTGCCCCTGTGCCAGCACGACAGCAGCCACGGCGTAGATCACGCACGCGAGGATGATGAAATAGGTGACCTGGGTCAGTTGAAGCGCACACATCCCGCCGGCCACACCGGCCAGCAGGATGTCGCGCATCCGTCCCCGCCGGCGGACCTGCTCCAGGCCCAGCCACAGCCAGGGCAGCAGGCAGTAGCTGATGATCATCGGCGTGTGCTGCAGGCGCGACGCGGCCACGCCACCAAACATCAGCGTGAGTGCGAACAGCAGCTGCGCCGGCGGCGGCATGCCCTGCACGCGGCTCAACCGCAGTGCACCCAGGCCGCCTGCCAGCACATGCAGCAGCACCACCACCGTGAACAGGTGCAGGGAGCCCGGCGCCAGCAGCATCGGCAGCAGCATCGTCGGCTGCAGCGTCATCATCTGCGGATCGGCCACCTGCGGGTAGCCACCGTAGAGATACGGATTCCACCAGGGGGCCTGCAGGTGACGCAACTGCTCGGCACTGAAACTGACCGCCGGGAAGAACTGCTGCACGGCATCAAAGGGAATGGTCTTGATGCCAGTGAGCCATGGCAGGCACAGAACGATCCACGCAATCAGGAACACGCCTGCCGGTGTGCGCCACGGCCGCTGCCAGCTGCCGCCTTCAATCGCTGTCGAGTGGTGCTGCATTCCCTGCTCCTGTGGCGAACAAACAAAAACGCCGGCAGCTAGCCGGCGCTTGTGCTTGATGACGCGCGAACCTCAGTGCTTGAGATTCTTGCGCAGGCGCTCCAGCGCCTGCAGCTGGACGACGGCTTCGGCCAGCTTCTGCTGGGCTTCAGCCACTTCCATCGCTTCGCCGCGGTTGGCCAGGATGCGCTCGGCTTCTTCCTTGGCCTTGCGGACCGAGGCTTCGTCGATGTCCTGCGCGCGGATCGCGGTGTCGGCCAGCACGGTCACCACCTGCGGCTGCACTTCCAGGATGCCGCCGGAAATGGCGAAATCCAGCTGCTCGCCGTTCGGCGTGGTCACCACCACCTTGCCCGGCTTCAGGCGGGTGATCAGCGGCGCGTGCTTGGGCGCGATGCCCAGTTCGCCCAGCTCACCGGTGGCCACGACCAGGGTCGCTTCGCCACGGAAGATTTCCTGCTCGGCGCTGACGATGTCGCAACGGATCGTGCTCATGCAAATCTCTTCGCTGTTCGCGGCGGCGCAATGCCGCCGTGGGGGTCCACCGGCGCGGGCGGTTGCCCGGCGCCGGCGTCAGGTCGGGCAGGATCGCTCCCGCCCGTCCCGGATCAGGCCTTCTCGGCCATCTTCTTGGCCTTCTCGACCGCTTCTTCGATGCCGCCGACCATGTAGAACGCCTGCTCCGGCAGGTGGTCGTACTCGCCATCGACGATGGCCTTGAAGCCACGGATGGTGTCCTTCAGCGGCACGTACTTGCCCGGCGAACCGGTGAACACTTCGGCCACGTGGAACGGCTGGCTGAAGAAGCGCTCGATCTTGCGGGCGCGCGACACGGCCTGCTTGTCTTCTTCGGACAGTTCGTCCATGCCCAGGATGGCGATGATGTCCTTCAGTTCCTTGTACTTCTGCAGGGTCTGCTGGACGCGCTGGGCGGTGTCGTAGTGCTCGTGGCCGATGACCAGCGGATCCATCTGGCGGCTGGTGGAGTCCAGCGGATCGACGGCCGGGTAGATACCCAGCGAGGCGATCGAACGCGACAGGGTCACGGTCGAGTCCAGGTGGGCGAAGGTGGTCGCCGGCGACGGGTCGGTCAGGTCGTCCGCGGGAACGTAGACGGCCTGGATCGAGGTGATCGAACCGTTCTTGGTCGAGGTGATGCGCTCCTGCAGGACGCCCATTTCCTCGGCCAGGGTCGGCTGGTAACCCACGGCGGACGGCATGCGGCCCAGCAGTGCCGACACTTCGGTACCGGCCAGGGTGTAACGGTAGATGTTGTCGACGAACAGCAGGACGTCCTTACCCTTGCCGTTTTCGTCCTTCTCGTCGCGGAAGTACTCGGCCATGGTCAGGCCGGTCAAGGCGACGCGCAGACGGTTGCCCGGCGGCTCGTTCATCTGGCCGTACACCATCGCCACCTTGTCCAGGACGTTGGAGTCCTTCATTTCGTGGTAGAAGTCGTTGCCCTCACGGGTACGCTCACCCACGCCGGCGAACACGGACAGACCGCTGTGCGCCTTGGCGATGTTGTTGATCAGTTCCATCATGTTGACGGTCTTGCCGACGCCGGCGCCGCCGAACAGGCCGACCTTGCCGCCCTTGGCGAACGGGCACATCAGGTCGATGACCTTGATGCCGGTTTCCAGCAGCTCGGTGGCCGGGGACTGGTCTTCATACGACGGCGCAGCGCGGTGGATTTCCCAGTTGTCGCTGGCAGCGACCGGGCCGGCTTCGTCGATCGGACGGCCAAGCACGTCCATGATGCGGCCCAGGGTGCCGGCGCCGACCGGCACCGAGATGCCACGGCCGGTGTTGACGGCAACCAGGTTGCGCTTCAGGCCGTCGGTGGAACCGAGGGCGATGGTACGCACCACGCCGTCGCCCAGCTGCTGCTGGACTTCGAGGGTGATCTCGGTGTTTTCCACCTTCAGTGCGTCGTACACCTTCGGCACCGATTCACGCGGGAATTCGACGTCGACGACCGCGCCGATGATCTGAACGATCTTGCCCTGACTCATTGCTGCATCCTCTAATGTGTGCTTTGAACGAACGCGGTCAGACTGCTGCCGCGCCGCCGACGATTTCGGAGATTTCCTGGGTGATCGCTGCCTGGCGCGCCTTGTTGTAGACGAGCTGCAGGGTGCCGATCAGCTTGTTGGCGTTGTCGCTCGCCGCCTTCATCGCAACCATGCGTGCCGCATGCTCGGAGGCGACGTTTTCCAGCAGTGCCTGGTACACCAGCGACTCGATGTAACGCGTCATCACGTGCTCGAGCACGGTCGCGGCATCGGGTTCGTACAGGTAATCCCAGTCGTGGTGAGCGACCTGCTTCTCAGCCGGCGGCAGCGGCAGCAGCTGATCGAAGCTGGCCTTCTGCACCATGGTGTTCACGAAGCGGTTGTAGACCAGGTACACGCGGTCGATCCTGCCTTCGGTGAAGGCGTCGAGCATGACCTTGATCACACCGATCAGCGATTCCAGCTTCGGCACGTCGCCGATGTGGGTCACGCTGCCGACCATGTTGACCTTCACGCGGCGGAAGAAGGTCGAAGCCTTCTGGCCGATGGTCACCAGGTCCACTTCGGCACCCTTGTCCTGCCATGCCTTGGCTTCGCCCAGCATCTTGCGGAACAGGTTGTTGTTCAGGCCGCCGGCCAGACCGCGATCGGAGGAGATCACGATGAAACCGACCCGCTTGACCTGCTCGCGCTCGACCAGGAACGGATGCTGGTAGTCGGTGCTGGCCTGGGCCAGATGACCGATCACCTGCTTCATCGCCTGCGCGTACGGACGCGAGGTCTTCATCCGATCCTGCGCCTTGCGGATCTTGGAGGCCGAGACCATTTCCAGGGCGCGCGTCACCTTGCGGGTGTTCTGCACGCTCTTGATCTTGGTTTTGATTTCGCGTCCGCTTGCCATCTCTTGTTTCCCGTGGCGCGGGGCTGATGCCCCGCGTTGTTCAACCGTTTGTCATCTGGTCCAGCGGAGCCAGCGGCTCCGCTCTACAGGACCGCGATTACCAGCTGCCGGTGGTCTTGAACTCGGCGATGCCCTTCTTGAAGGCACCTTCGATGTCGTTGTCCCAACCGCCGGTGGCGTTGACCTTGCTGATCAGCTCGCCCTGGGTGTTGGCGAAGTGGGCGTGCAGGCCTTCTTCGAACGCCAGCAGCTTGTTGACCGGCACGTCGTCGAGGTAACCCTCGTTGACGGCGTAGATCGACAGCGCCTGGTTGGCGATCGACATCGGCGCGTACTGCTTCTGCTTCATCAGCTCGGTGACGCGCTGGCCACGCTCCAGCTGCTTGCGGGTCGCTTCGTCCAGGTCCGAGGCGAACTGCGCGAACGCAGCCAGCTCACGGTACTGGGCCAGCGAGATGCGGATGCCGCCCGACAGCTTCTTGATGATCTTGGTCTGGGCCGAGCCACCGACGCGCGACACCGAGATACCGGCGTTCACGGCCGGGCGGATGCCGGCGTTGAACAGGTCGGTTTCCAGGAAGATCTGGCCGTCGGTGATCGAGATCACGTTGGTCGGAACGAAGGCGGACACGTCGCCGGCCTGGGTCTCGATGATCGGCAGCGCGGTCAGCGAACCGGTCTTGCCGGTGACCTTGCCTTCGGTGAACTTCTCGACGTATTCCTCGGACACGCGGGCAGCGCGCTCGAGCAGACGGGAGTGCAGGTAGAACACGTCACCCGGGTAGGCTTCACGGCCCGGCGGACGCTTCAGCAGCAGCGAGATCTGGCGGTAGGCAACGGCCTGCTTGGACAGATCGTCGTACACGATCAGCGCGTCTTCGCCGCGGTCCATGAAGTACTCACCCATGGTGCAGCCCGAGTAGGCGCTGATGTACTGCATGGCAGCCGATTCGGAAGCGGTCGCGGCCACCACGATGGTGTGGGCCAGCGCGCCGTTCTCTTCCAGCTTGCGCACGATGTTGGCGATGGTCGACGCCTTCTGGCCGATCGCAACGTACACGCACTTGATGCCGGTGCCCTTCTGGTTGATCACCGCATCGATCGCCATGGCGGTCTTGCCGGTCTGGCGGTCACCGATGATCAGCTCGCGCTGGCCACGGCCGATCGGGATCATCGAGTCGACCGACTTGTAACCGGTCTGCACCGGCTGGTCGACCGACTTGCGCCAGATCACGCCCGGCGCAACACGCTCCACCGGAGCGGTCAGGTCGGTGCCCAGCGGGCCCTTGCCGTCGATCGGCTCGCCCAGCGCGTTCACGACGCGGCCCAGCAGTTCCGGGCCGACCGGCACTTCCAGGATGCGGCCGGTGGTCTTGGCGACGTCGCCTTCGCGCAGGTGCTCGTAGTCACCCAGGACCACGGCGCCGACCGAGTCGCGCTCCAGGTTCAGGGCCAGGGCGAAGGTGTTGTTCGGCAGTTCGATCATTTCGCCCTGCATCACGTCGGCCAGACCGAAGATGCGCACGATGCCGTCGGACACGCTGGTCACGGTGCCTTCGTTGCGCGATTCCGCGGCCAGCTTGACCTTCTCGATGCGGTTCTTGATCAGTTCGCTGATTTCGGAGGGGTTGAGCGTGGTTGCCATCGTCAAGTCCTAGTGCCGGCAGCGGGGCCGGACGTTAAATGAATTCAGTTAGCGAGCGCGGTCTGCAGACGGGCCAGCTTGCCCTTCAGCGAACCATCGATGACCACGTCGCCGGCGTCGATCACGGCGCCGCCGATCAGCGAAGCATCGACCGCGGTGGTCACGTCGACCTCGCGGTTGAAGCGCTTGCGCAGCGCAGCCTTGATCGCGTCCAGCTCGCCGGCCGACAGCTCGGAAGCCGAGGTCACCGTGGCCTTGACCACGTGCTCGGCTTCGGCGCGCAGGGCGTCGAACATGCCGGAGATTTCCGGCAGCAGCGGCAGACGATGCGATTCGGCCAGGATGGCCAGGAAGCGCGAGTAGGTCTCGCCGTGCGACACCGGCGCCAGCAGGGCGACGGCGTCGTCACGACCCAGCTCCGGGTTGGCGAGCAGGGCCGCCACGCGCGGGTCGGCGGCGACGTGGGCGGAGAACGCCAGGGCGTCCGACCACGGCGCGAACGCACCTTCGTCGCGCGCGGTCGCGAACGCGGCGCGGGCGTACGGGCGGGCAAGCGTGAGGGCCTGACTCATCCTTAGATCTCCGAGGCCAGCTCGTCGAGCAGCGCCTTGTGGGCGTTGGCGTCGATTTCGCGCTTGAGCAGCTTTTCGGCACCGGTCACGGCCAGCGCGGACACCTGCTTGCGCAGATCTTCACGGGCACGGTTGGCGGCGGCGTCGATTTCAGCCTGGGCCAGTTCCTTCTGACGGGTGGCTTCGGTGATCGCTTCGTTACGGGCTGCATCAACGATCTGGTTGGCACGCGCGTGGGCCTGATCGATGATCTCGTTGGCCTTGGTGCGGGCTTCCTTCAGCGCTTCGTTGACCTTCTCCTGCGCCTGGGCCAGATCTTTCTGGCTGCGGTCGGCAGCAGCGAGGCCTTCAGCAATCTTCTGCTGGCGCTCTTCGATCGCGTTCATCAGCGGCGGCCAGATCTTGGTCGCGATGATCCAGATCAGACCAGCGAAGGCCAGCGCCTGCGCAAGAAGGGTGAAATTGATATTCATGGTTAGCTCGATCGCTGGTTTCGGGGTGGACGTGCCGCCGAAGCGGCACATCCGGCCTTCATCCGAAACCGGGTGCATCAGCACCCGGTCGTCTCAAACCGCTGTATCAGCCGGCCAGAGCCTTGGTGACGGCGCCAGCAAAGGCAGCCGACAGCGGGTTGGCGAAGGCCAGCAGCAGGCCAACGGCGACCGAGATGATGAACGCGGCGTCGATCAGGCCGGCGGTGATGAACATGCGGACCTGCAGGACCGGGATCAGTTCCGGCTGGCGCGCGGCCGACTCCAGGAACTTACCAGCCATGATGGCCAGACCCAGACCGGCGCCCAGCGCGGCCAGGCCGATCATGATGCCGACGGCAAGGGCGGTGGAGCTCTGAATCTGCGCGAAGTTGGTCAGGACGGCGAAGTACATGGTTATCTCCAGGAACTTAAGTTGCTAAGGGTGATGAAACGGATGAAGGTTGAAACGCGTTGAAGCTTGAAACTCAGTGAGCGTCTTCCGACAGGCTCAGGTACACGATCGACAGCATCATGAAGATGAAGGCCTGCAGCGGGATCACCAGCAGGTGGAACAGCATCCAGCCGAGGCCGAACACACCACCCGCGATGGCGCCGAAGAAACCGGCACCACCCAGCACCCAGATCAGCAGGAACACGATTTCGCCGCCGAACATGTTGCCGAACAGTCGCATCGCCAGCGAGATCGGCTTGCTCAGCCACTCGACGATGTTGAGGATCAGGTTGAACGGCATCATCCACTTGCCGAACGGCGCCGTCAGGAATTCCTTGACGAAGCCGACCAGGCCCTTGGACTTGAGCGCGAAGAACAGCATCAGGAAGAACACGCTGATGGCCATGCCGAGGGTGGCATTGACGTCAGCGGTCGGCACCGGCTTCCAGTAGTGCACGCCCACCCATTCCAGCGGCTTGGCGATGAAATCGGCCGGAATCATCTTCAGCAGATTCATCAACAGGATCCAGAAGAAGATCGTGATGGCGATCGGCGTGACCAGCTTGCTCTTGCCGTGGTAGGTGTCCTTGGCCTGGCGGTCGACGAACTCCAGGCAGATCTCGACGAAGGCCTGCCACTTGCCCGGCACGCCGGCGGTGGCCTTGCGGGTTCCCAGCCAGAACGCGACAACGATCACCAGGCCCATCAGGACGGCGGTGAGGAAGGTATCGACGTGGATATGCCAGAACATACCCTCACCCTTGCCGACCGGTGCGGTCAGGTTGTGCAGGTGATGCTGGATGTAGCTGGTAGGGGTTAGAGCCTCGCCCGCCATGTGTCCGGAACCTTCAGTTAATTGAATTCTGTCAACGCCTGGCCATGGCCAGGACCTGGAACATCAAGCCGACGGCGATACCGGCCAACAGCGCCAATGCAGGCAGCTTGAAGACCAGGAACCCCACCAGCAGGACGCCGAAAACCACGACCCACTTGGCCACGATCGCAATGATCAGGCGAGCCATCGCCGATCCTGCGGCCACCGCACCACCGCCCAGAGCCATCCGTGCCGCAACCCAGCCGCCGGCCGAAATGGCCACACCGGACGCCAGCGCGCCGAGGGCATACTTCGGGCCTACCAGCAGGAAGGCCAGGGCCAGGACAGCCACCGCGGCCAGCGGGTAGACCGCGGCGCGCAGCATCAGTCGCCGACCCGCATCAACGGAGTTCAGCACAGGACGTCCCGCGTGGTTGCAAGTGGAGGGCTGAGGCGGCTACAGCAGGGGGGCCTCATCGAGCCGCCAAATTATAGCAATGGGACAATTTGCGAGACAACCGCTGCCTGTTCATCCCTGGAAGCCGCAAGTTGCGGTAACGGTTACATTTTTGCGTGCCACCCGGGGGGACAATGACGTCCGCGTGATGCTGCACTGCAGTATTGAACTTTGGTCGCAGGCGCGGAACTTTCGCTGGATGCGCCGGTCCGATCTTTCGACCTGCCTGCAGCAACCTCGTCGACGCTCCGCCCCGCAGGTCCCACGATGGCCCCGAAGCCCGGCTCCGGGGCCATCTTTCTTTTTGCGTCGTCGCGACAGGGCTGAACCGTGCACACTCCGTGGACCATACGTTCACGGATGGTGGACGGCGGCGTCCGGCACAGTGGTCTTCATTCTGATGAACCACTGCAAGGACTCTTCGATGCGCCCCGTACCCACCCTGCTCGCCCTTTCCCTGCTCGCTGCCGGCGCCTCGTTCGCCAATGCCGCCCACGCCGCCGAAGGCGACGACCGCTTCGCCATCCGTCTGGGTGCGATGAACATCGATTCGGACAACACGCTGCGTGGCAGCACCACCGTGGCCGGCCAGGACATCTCCCTGGACCAGGACTTCAAGCTGGGTGGCAAGGAATGGGAGCCGCGCATCGACGGCATGTTCCGCATCAGCAACCGTCAGCGCCTGCTTTTCAACTACTTCAAGTACGACAAGGACCGTCGCGAGACGCTTGACCAGGGCATTTCCTTCGGCGGTGAGAGCGTGCCGGCCGGCAGCTTCGTGAAGGGCGAGCTGAAGTACCAGGTGGCCAGCCTGGTCTATGACTACTCGGTCGTCGATACCGACACCTTCGACCTGGGCCTGCAGATCGGTGGCGAGTACGCCAAGGTCAGCACCAAGGGCTACGCGGACCTGGGCACGGTGTATGAAGGCCAGTTCCTCAACGAGAAGGCCGATGGCGTGGCACCGGTGGTGGGTGCGCGCATGACCTTCACTCCGTCCGAGCGCTGGATGATCACGCTGCAGGGCCAGTACCTGAACACGCGCTGGGGCAGTTTCGATGACTACAAGGGCGACCTGAGCCGCGCCAATGCGATCGTCGATTACCGCTTCACCAAGAACTTCGGTGTGTTCGCCGGCTACGACTGGTTCAAGCTGGACGTGGACAAGAAGGGCAGCGACGGCACGGTCGGCCTGAAGCAGGAATTCAAGGGCCCGGTGGCCGGTATCAGCTTCGTGTTCTGATCCCCTGCCCCTTCCACGGCATCTTCTCTCCTGGCGCGGCCTCCGGAACATCGGGGCCGCGTTTTTTCTTTGCATCGTCGAGCAGAAAAGCAGGCTGGTCGAGCGCTGGGGGAAGAGGGGCTTGCGTGCGAATGTCCCCCGGCGCCGGCCTACGGCCGTCACCTCCTCCTTTACTTCGCACACAAGCCCCTCTTCCCCCGCGTGTCAGGCATCCAGGCGGGCCAGGCTGTGGCTCT